>SVLJ01000011.1 GCA_015067995.1 Oscillospiraceae bacterium | reverse complement strand
TCGACCCCAACCGCCCCGGCATCATCCCTTTCATGCAGGACGCCAAGAAGGTCAATCCCAACGCTGTGTTTGCTTTGGGCCACTCCAGAGCCACCATGGACCAGTGCCGCAAGGTGTACAAGTACGGTGTGAAGGTCCGCACCCACTACACCAACGGTGGCAAGGCCCAGGGGCGCTGTCAGGGTTCTCTGGGTGCTGGCTGCGACGAGTTCGGCATGTACACCCCGGAGATGTATCTGGAACTGATCTGCGACCAGACCGGCGTCCATGTAACGCCTGACCTGATCAAGACCATCGTTCGGAACAAGGGCGTGGAGAAGATGATCCTCATCACCGACTCCATGGCCAGCAAGGAGCGCTTCCCCAACAACATGGAGGACGGCATCTGGTTCGGCCCCGACCTGAACTACGACTATCGCGGCTACCTATGCGGCAGCCGCATGACGCTGGAGAATGGCTGCCGGAACATGATGACCCACACCGGCTACGGCCTGTGCCACTCCATCCGTATGGCTACCATCAATCCTGCCCGCATGCTGGGCATTGACGATGAAGTGGGCAGTCTGGAAGCGGGCAAGAAAGCCAACCTCATCATCATTGACGACGCAGTGCGGGTGAAGAAGGTCATCCTGCAGGGCGACCTGATGGTGGAAAACGGCAAACTGGTATGACCCTGCCGCCTTCGCCTCACTTGAGCGAGGGGAGGTGGCTGCCCTCCCGGCAGCCGGAGGGGTTGCCCCGCTCCCCGCATCTATAAACGCAAACAAGAACCGCCCCGGAAAAAATCCGGGGCGGTTCTTGTCAAATGTCTTAGTATGCGATGAGGTCCAGAGGCTGGATGGGCTGTGCCATTTCCTCGCTGACATAGATGGTGCCCTTGGTCAGCTGATACAGGGAAGCGGGGACTTCCTTGCACACGGGACCGTACAGCTGCAGGCGGGAGACCATACGCTCCCAGGAGCTGTAGCCGCCCAGATAGCCCAGATCATGGCGTTCCAGATGGTCGCGGGCGTGCATCACATCACGGGGACCGATGGACACGGAGTAGCGGGGGCAGTGATACAGGTCACCCGCAGTACCGCAGTTCTGGATGACGGTGAGACGATGGTTATCCACAAAGCCGGCAGGCAGCTGCATGAACTCCTCCAGTGTATCAGCAGCGAACTTTCGGGTGCCGGGATCAATAAAGGCGGTGTGGCCAACCCAGCCGGTAGCGGAAATGATCAGATCTGCGCCGCCGTCACCGGTCTCATCGATGAGATCGGAGTAGTGGTCGATGTTCTCGTTGGTGTAATAGTGGATCTGGCTCAGCGGGGGACGGAGATCTTCCCGGAAGGCCAGCCAGAACTCCCGCAGGAAGGAGCCGCCCAGAGAGCGGCCGTAGGTGATGGGAGCCACGTTGCCGTTCTCGTCGGCGTACTCGTCCATGCAGAAGGCATGGATATTGCGTCCGCTGACATTGTACTTGTTGCACATCTCAACGGCAGCGGTGTATACGGTGCGCCAGCTGTTGGGGAAGATAATGACGGTCTTCTTATTTTCCACATCGGAGCGCCAGATCCAGTTGAACAGCTCAATGGTGATGGCGCTGCAGGGATGGGGCACAACGCGGATGGAATAACCGTTCTCGTTGGTGTACTCCATTTCCTCGCGGCGGATGTTGCGGCAGTGCTCCAGAACGTTCTTATCCTGAATGGGGAACCACGCCGGAGGCGCGAAATCAAACAGATTACGATTCATAGCTTACTCCTCCTCCTTGCGGGCCTTGGCGACAACTTCATCCAGCCAGAGATTGTCCCCTCTCTGGGGTTGTGCGGCGGCGATGGGCTCGGCCACATAGCAGGTGCCGGGGAACAGACGCAGCATGGAACCGGGATTCCGGGGCTCCACGGGCCCCAGCAGACACAGACGCAGGGGGAATGCCTGCTGCCGGACGGTGCTGCCCACACTCATCAGGAACTCCACATCCACACGGTCACGTGCGGCGGCCAGATCACGGGGACCCACGGTGACGGCGCAGGGCGGCACATTGCCGATATCGCCGGAGCAGCCGAACATGCCTCGCAGGGAGTCATGTGCGATCATTTCGGGGGCAGGGGTCACATAGCGGGAACCCATCTGCAGGAATTCCTCCATGGTTTCGGCGGGGAAGCTTTCAAAATCGATGGCGCCGATGCCGCCGGACCAGCTGATAGAGGTGTAGGCCACATCCGCGCCGCCCTCTGCGGCGATGAGGTCGGAGTAGTTCTCTGCGTTGTCCTTCGTCCAGAAATGGATCTGCTCCATGGGCATCCGCAGCTCGGCCTTCAGCCGCTGATAGAAATACCGCATGAAGTGGCCGGAGCGGCTGTAGGCACTCTGCCAGGGCGCCACCTCGCCCTTCTCGTTGGCGTATTCATTCAGGAAGAAAACATGCACGTTGCGGCAGCTGACATTCAGCTTGTTCAGAGCCTCAGTGAGGCTGATGTACACGGCATTCTCCGGAGAGGGCAGGATCAGCACCAGCTTCTTGTCCTCGATATCGGACATGCGGATACGCTGGAACAGATCGGTTGCGAAATAATTGTGCACGTCGCCGCACACCTGAACAGAGAATTCGGGGTTTTCATAGACAAAGCCCTTGTGATCGTTGAGATCCGCAAGAGCCAGCTTGTCCAGAAGCTCCAGATCCCACTGCGGCAGCCACGGCGCCGGGGCGAATGTAAACTGATTGATCAATCCCATAAGACAAATGAGCCTCCTTGCAGGATAGTATTGGGAACGGGGGTTATCGCTCAGTGTCTATGTTACTGGAATCGACGGGATAAAGGAATGCACTTTTGTTCGCAACTCGTATAAAAAACGGCGCGAATGGCAAACAGCGGTAGAAGTGGACAACAGAATGCGTCATAATGAAACCAACGACACGAATCAACCCGAAGAGAGGCAAGGAGCGCATATGGATCAGTGCATCAACAAAAAAACCGTTCCCCCGTATAAAAAATACCCCCTGTCCCGCATCGTCTCCGTCCGGGAGATCGTCTCGGCGGATTATATCCGGGGCGTAAAGAACATATATGTTTCCCATTCCCATCCGGAGGCATGGGAGCTTTGCTTCTGTCTGGAGGGCGAGGTGATCTATATACAGGAGGACCGTGAGCGCCGCCTCCGGCCCGGCCAGGTGGTGTTCACCGCCCCCGGCGTCGTCCACGATGCCATTATCGACGACCCGGAAGCGCTGAGCTTTTTTATTGCCTTCACCTGCACCGACACCTATATTCAGCTCCTTCGCCAGCGCATGGTGCGCATCAGCCGCGCTCAGGAGCGCCTGCTGGAGCGTCTGGTGGAGGAACTGTACGCTGCCTTCGAGCTGAGCGATGACCGCTTGCGCATCTGGAATTTCGTCCCCGGTCAGGATTGCCCTCTGGGAGCGGAGCAGATG
This sequence comes from Oscillospiraceae bacterium, assembly GCA_015067995.1. Classification (GTDB taxonomy): domain Bacteria; phylum Bacillota; class Clostridia; order Oscillospirales; family Oscillospiraceae; genus Oscillibacter. The sequence continues at coordinate 80,054 of SVLJ01000011.1, read as the reverse complement.
ATCTGCTGCTATCTGGAGCAGCTGCTCATCGGTATTCTCCGGGAACTCACCATGCAGAACGGCCGCACCGTCACCGGCGAGGACTTTGCCGAGGCGGTGGAAAGTGATCTTGTGAACCGTGTCAACCGCTATATCGACAAGCATCTTTCTGAACCCATCACTGTGGAGCTCCTCTGCCGGGAATTCCACTATGGCCGCACCAAGCTCTCCACCACCTATAAAAAAGCCATGGGCATGGGCATCAACGCCTATATTGCCGCCCAGCGTCTGGAGCGTGCCAGACAGCTGCTGGAGGAGGGCAGCAGCACCGTTTCACAGATCGCCGAGCAGGTGGGCTTCTCCTCGCCTCAGTATTTTTCCCGTAAATTTTTTGCCGCCCACGGCTGCTCGCCCACCCAGTACGCCGAGCACTATCGGAAAAATAACTAAATCCTGCTGTTGAAATTTGTGTGATTTGTGCAGGGATGATTTTAAAGGTGATATTTGCGTTTCTTTTTGCACGAACCGCGAACAAAAGTGCATTCCAAGAAACCGCCCCTTTCGGGTATGATGATTTTGTTGGAGGGCAGCCTGCCTGTTCTCTGACAAGGGACAGTTGTTTCTGTTTGCGGAGACAACGGCCTCAACGACTCCACACAAACTATAAAACAATGGAGGAACAGTTATGAAAAGAATGCTCGCACTGATCCTTGCCCTGACCATGGTCATGGCACTGGTGGCCTGCGGCGGCGACAAGCCCACCGGCAGCACACCCGACAAGTCCGCAACCACTTCTACGCCCACCGAACCCAGCAAGCCTGCTGATTCCAGCAAACCCACCGAACCCAGCAAGCCCGCCGAGCCTGAAAAGCCTGCCGAGCCCAAGGTAGTCAACGAGTACCAGAAGAATGAGTCCTTCTCCCTCTTCCCGCAGGGCTCCAAGTCCGCCTATGACGACTACATTCTCGACCGTATCATCGCCAACCTGTACAATTACCTGCCTGTGGACGGCAAGGCTGTCATGGGTCCCGAGCTGGCCGACGGCGAGCCTGTGGATGTCAACGGCGACGGCAAGACCTGGAACATCAAGATCAAGAAGGATGCCCAGTGGCAGAACGGCGACCCCATCAATGCCGATACCTTCCTGTTCACCCTCAAGACCGCTCTGGATCCCAAGCTGGTGCTGAACACCACCACCGTGGCCAAGAACAACATTGAGATCGTCAATGCCGCTGCCTACTACCAGCAGGCCCAGGAGGGCAAGTCCCCCGTGGCCTGGGAGGATGTGGGCATCAAGAAGGTCGATGAGAACACCATCCAGATCCAGACCGTGGCCGCCGTGAAGGCTGCGGATGTCATGAAGCACTTCGCCACCAAGCAGACCATGCCCCTCCATGAGGGCCTGTTCACCAAGCTCACCGCCGCTGACGGCACCACCACCTACGGCTCCTCCGCGGACACCGTTCTGGCCTGCGGCGCCTACACGCTGGAGGAATGGGTCAATGAGTCCCTCCATGTGTATCAGAAGAACCCCACCTATGTTCTGGCCGACCTGGTGAACATTGACACCGTCAACGAGCATATCCTCAAGGACGACAACACCATTTTGCAGATGTTTGAGTCCGGCCAGCTGGACCGCTACGGCGTTTCCACTGCCTCCAAGGAAAAGTTCATCGACGATCCCCGTCTCATCGCCTATCCCTCCCGTACCTCCTCCACCCTGGAGGTCAACACCGCCAACACCGAAAATCCCATTCTGGGCAACTATAACTTCCGCATGGCCATGTACTACGCCATCGACCGTCAGGCGCTGACCAAGGTTGCCAACTACATCCCCAACCTGTCCGTCATCACCACCGGCGCCGGCGGCATGGAGGACGGCACCCTGTACCAGACCGTGGCTTATGCCAACAACACCTATCTGGCTCAGGATACCTATGGCTATGATCCCAAGCTGGCCAAGGAGTACTTCGACAAGGCTCTGACCGAGATGAACCAGACCAGCGCCGAGGTCACCTTCCTGGTCACCGAGGGCGGCTATTCCAAATCCGCCGAATACCTGCAGGAGGCCTGGCCCAAGATCTTCGGCGAGGGCAAGATCAAGGTCAACATCGACATCCAGACCACCGGTGTTATCTCCGAGCGCCGCAGTTCCTGGCCCACCAATCCCAACGGCTATGAGCTGGCCTTCTCCGGCTTCGCTCCCAGCACCACGGACCACACCCCCGCCTACGGCGCACGGTATTACACGAGTCACTATCCCCAGCGCAACGCACCTCATGAAAACGCAGAGGCCGACGAGCTCTACACCAAGGCCATCAATGCCGCCACTCCCGAGGAGCGCTATGAACTGACCATGCAGCTGGAGAAGGCACTGCAGAAGACCATGACCGCCATCCCCGTGGTCAACGGCTCCAGCCTGGTCGTCTATGCGGATCACTATGTCATGGCCATCGATCCCGAGACCTACACCACCGGCAGCGGCTGGCTGAAGAACTACGCTGACATCGTAAAGTGATCCTTACCAAACATCATTCCTTCAGCAACCCGGAGGGCGGGCGGAGCTATCCGTCCGCCCTCCTTTGGAAGAAAACGAGGTAATACATAATGGGTAAATATATCCTCAAACGCCTTGGCATGATGCTCCTCACCCTGTTTTTCATCATGACCATCGGCTTCTGCATGATGCGCGCCATGCCCGGCGGCCCCTATGATGACGATCCGGAGCTTACCCCTGAGCAGATCGAGATGCTGGAGGCCAAGCTGAATCTGGACAAGTCCATTCCGGAGCAGTACTTCCTGTTCCTCAAGGGCATCATTCTGGACGGCAACTGGGGCGTGTCCGTCAAGCTGCGTCCCGGTCTGGACGCCCTGACGGTATTGAAAGAGCGCATCCCCCACTCCATGCTCCTGAACATCGCTTCTCTGGTCATTTCCATCCCTCTGGGCATCCTCTCCGGTACCTTGGCGGCCATGTTCAAGAACAAGTGGCCGGACTATATTATTTCCGTCATGGTCATCATCTGCATCTCCGTGCCCTCCTTTGTCTTTGCCACCGGCCTGCAGTATTTTCTCTCCGGCAAGCTGGCCTGGTTCCCCGCCATCTATGATGTGAAGGGAGCGCTGGGAGCAAAGCTGTACTCCATGGTGCTGCCCATTCTGGCCCTGGCCTTCAGCCCCATCGCCACCATCACCCGCTATCTCCGGGGCGAGCTCATCGAGACATTGTCCTCGGAGTATATGCTTCTGGCCCGCACCAAGGGCCTGAAGAAGTCTCAGGCCGTGGTGCGCCACGCCTTCCGCAACTCCATGGTGCCTCTGGCCAACATCATCATCCCCATGTTCACCAACATCATGGGCGGCTCCCTGGTGGTGGAGACCATCTTTGCCGTTCCCGGCATCGGCGGCATCATCAAGGACTCCATCAACGCCAGCGACTATTCTCTGGCTCTGGGCGCCATGCTGTTCTACTCCTTCATTTCCGTGGCAACCATCTTCGTTGTGGACATTTCCTACGGCATCATCGATCCTCGCATCAGATTGGGGGGCAAGAAAAATGGCTAAAGAAAAATTTGTGACGCCCGACGCCCTGCCGGAAGAGGTGGCAAAGCTGACGCCTGACGCCTTTGCCTTTACCAGCGTGGGAGAAAAGCTCATGGACGAGGAGATGCAGACCGTCTCCCGCGGCTTCTTCCGTGACGCGCTGTTCCGCCTGCGGAAGAACAAGGCTGCCGTCGCTGCCTTCTTCCTCCTGTGCTTCATCGTCTTCATGGCCATCTTCGGGCCCGGCATGAACGAGCACACCTTCACCGCGCAGAATCTGGATCATGCCAACATGCCTCCCCGCATCCCTGTGCTGGAGGACCTGGGCATCTTCAACGGCAGCCGGGTGCTGCCCAGCCGCCGTCTGGACCGTCTGGACGACACGGAGCGCTACCCCGAGGGCTGCATCCTCCGCACCTTCAACGAGCACGAGATCCGCAAGGTCAAGATGGTGGATGTGGAGGTCAATTACTACAAGTATGTTGGTGCCGATGATACCTATTACTGGTTCGGCACCGACGATCTTGGCCGTGACATCTGGACCCGCCTGTGGCGCGGCGCCCGTGTCTCCCTCATCATTGCCGTGGTGGCGGTGCTGACGGACGTGGTCATCGGCGTGGTGTACGGCGCCATCGCCGGCTACTACGGCGGCACGCTGGATATGATCATGATGCGCTTCTGCGAGCTGCTGAACGCCTTCCCCAACGTCATCGTCTGTACCATGTTCATCATGGTCTTCGGCTCCGGCATGACGTCCATGATCCTGGCCCTGACGGTACGCGGCTGGGTCGGCTGCGCCCGCATCGTCCGCGCCCAGTTCCTGCGTTTCCGCGGCCGTGAGTATGTCATGGCGGCCCAGACCATGGGCGTGCCGGATCGCGCGTTGATCTTCCGCCACATCCTGCCCAACTCTGTGGGCCCCATCATCACCCGCACCATGGTGGCCATCCCCGGCGCCATCTTCACAGAGTCCTTCCTGGCTTATATCGGTCTGGGCCTTGCGCCCCCGGAGCCTTCCATCGGTACCATGCTGTCCGCCGGCCAGAAGGTGCTCATGGAGTTCCCGCACCAGACCCTGTTCCCGGCTATCGTCATCTCTGTCCTGATGATCGCCTTCAACCTGTTCGGCAACGGCCTGCGTGACGCACTGGATCCCACACAGCGCGGTCAGGAGTAAGGAGGGAACGACATGAGTGAAATGATGAATCGTGAAACCGTCCTCTCTGTAGAGGACCTGACCATCAATTTCCGCACCATCAACGGCATGGTCAAGGCCGTCCGGGGCATCAGCTTCGACCTGAAGCGGGGCGAGACGGTGGCCATCGTGGGCGAGTCCGGCTCCGGCAAGTCTGTCAGCATCAAGGCCATCATGGGCATTCTGGCAGGCAACGCCGTGGTGGAAAGCGGCAAGATCATGTACGAGGGCCAGAACCTGCTGGAGATCGGCGAGAAGGATTACCACAAGATCAGAGGCTGCAAGATCGGCCTCATCTTCCAGGACCCCCTGTCCGCTCTGAACCCCATCATGAAGATCGGCAAGCAGATCACCGAGACCCTGAAGCTCAACGATCCCCATATGAGCAAGAAGGACGCGAAAAAGCGTGCCGTGGAGTTGATGGAATCCGTTGGCATCCCCGACGCCGAGCGCCGCTTCGACCAGTATCCCTTCCAGTTCTCCGGCGGTATGCGCCAGCGCATCGTTATCGCCATCGCACTGGCCCGTGACCCGGACGTGCTGATCTGTGACGAGCCCACCACCGCGCTGGACGTGACGGTGCAGGCCAAGATCCTGGACCTCATCAACGAGATCAAGCGGGAGCGCAACCTGTCTGTGATCTTCATCACCCATGACATGGGCGTGGTGGCCAACATGGCAGACCGCATCAACGTCATGTACGCCGGTAAGATCGTGGAGAAGGGCACTGCGGAAGAAGTCTTCTTCGAGCCTGCCCATCCCTATACCCGGGCACTGCTGGCCTCCATGCCTGACCTCGAGACTTCCGAGAAGCTGATGAGCATTCCCGGCGTGCCGCCCAACATGATCTATCCCCCCAAGGGCGACGCCTTTGCGGCCCGCAACCAGTATGCCATGAAGATCGACTTCCAGCAGGAGCCGCCCTTCTTCAAGCTCAGCGATACCCATTACGCGGCCACCTGGGCGCTGCATCCCAACGCGCCGGAGCTGCCTATGCCTGAGGTGCTGCGTGCCAGAATTGAACGCATGAAGGAGGCACACAAATGAAAGACGAACGTACGCCGATCCTTGAGGTAGAGAACCTGAAGATGACCTTCGTGTCCGGTAAGCGTGGACGCAAGGTAACGGTGAACGCCATCGATGACAACTCCTTCAAGGTGTACGAGGGCGAGACCTTCGGTCTGGTGGGCGAGTCCGGCTGCGGCAAGACCACCACCGGCCGTACCATCATCCGACTGTATAACCCCACCGCCGGTAAGATGACCCTCATGGGCCGCGACATCTCCGGCCCCATGAATAAGGAGCTGCGCCACTTCCTGACGGACAATGTGGCTATGATCTTCCAGGACCCCATCGACTCTCTGAACCCCCGTATGACGGTGGAGGAGATCGTGGCGGAGGGCCTGAAGTACCACGGTATGACGGACGCTTCCCAGCGTAAGGCGCTGGTGCTGGATATGCTGAACAAGGTGGGCCTCACCCACGAGCATGCCAGCCGCTATCCTCATGAGTTCTCCGGCGGTCAGCGTCAGCGCATCGGCATTGCCCGCGCGCTGGTGGTGAAGCCGAAGCTGATCATCGCGGACGAGCCCGTTTCCGCGCTGGACGTTTCCGTGCAGGCACAGGTCATCAACCTGCTGAACGATCTGAAGGAAGAGCTGGGCCTGACCATCATCTTCATCGCCCACGACCTGTCTGTCGTGAAGTACTTCTCCACCCGCGTGGCGGTGATGTACTACGGCAAGATTGTGGAGATGGCGCCCTCCGATGAGCTGTACCGTCATCCTCTGCATCCCTACACCCGCGCACTGCTGAGTGCTGTTCCGCAGCCTGACCCCATCTTTGAGAAGCAGCGTCAGCGGATGCATTACGATCCCAAGGTGGATCACATCCAGTGCGACGAGGCCCGCATGATGCATGAGATCCTGCCGGAGCATTTTGTTTATTCCAATACTCCTGAGCTGGAGCGTTACCGTTTGATGCTCTGATTTAACAAGCTTCTCTCCTATATTGGGCAGTGGTTTTGTGCAAGTGTCTGCTGCCCGGACTGCCGCGCGGGTGCATGGCATGGGGGTGCCCGTGCATCCCGCGGCGGTCTCCGCTGGAAAAAATTATCCCGCCGGCAAGCGCCGGCGGGATAATTGTATGATATGGGGAAAAATCAGAAGTTGCGGATGATGTCCACCAGCTCTGCGCCGATGCGCTTCTGCGCTTCTTTGGTGCCTGCGCCCACGTGAGGAGTGCAGGAAACGGCGGGGTGAGAAGCCAGCTCCCAGTTGGGGTTCTTCTCGTCCACCAGAACGTCGATACCGGCGGCGCGAACCTTGCCGGAGTTCAGAGCGTCCAGCAGAGCGGCCTCGTCCACGTTTGCGCCACGGGACACGTTGATGATCACGACGCCGTCCTTCATCTTGGCGATGGACTCGGCATCCACAATGGGCTTGCCGCTGCCGGGAGCGCACAGAACGATGACGTCAGACTGGGCAAACAGCTCGTCGGGAGTGACGAACTTCATGGTCTCACACTCACAGCCCTCGGGCTTGTTGCGGTTGACGTAGGACAGAACGTTCATGCCCAGAGCCTGAGCCTTGGCGCCCACCATCTGGCCGATACGGCCGTAGCCGATGACGCCCATGGTCTTGCCGGTGACTTCGAAGCCCTTGGAGTAGGCCTTCTTCTCCCACTTCTGCTGACGTGCGGAGTAACCGGCGGCAGACACGAAGCGGGCGCAGGAGAACAGCAGGGCAATGGCCAGCTCGGCCACGGCGTTGGAGGAAGAACGGGGTGTGTTCTTCACCTGAATGCCGGCAGCCTCAGCATAGGGGATGTCGATGTTGTCCATGCCAACGCCGGCACGGATGATCAGTTTCAGATTGCCGCCCTTGGCGTCGTCGATCTGCTGCTTCTTGATCTTGGTGGCGGAGCGGATAATGACAACGTCAAACTCTTTCAGAGCGGTACCCAGCTCGTCAGGCTCATAGAACTTCTCAACGATCTCAAAACCGTCTGCACGCAGCTGTGCAACGGCGCCGGCGTCCATGCCGTCGGTAACCAGAACACGAAGTGACATAGTTTTGTTCTCCTTTTCTGTATTCAGTCGTAATCAGGCGTGCTCGGCCTCGTATTTCTTCAGGAACTCAACCAGAGCCTCAACGCCTTCCTTGGGCATGGCGTTGTAGATGGAGGCACGCAGACCGCCAACGCTCTTGTGGCCCTTCAGGTTGTCGAAGCCTGCGGCCTTGGTAGCGGCCACCACCTCGGCGTCCTGCTCCTTGGAGGGAGACACGAAGGGAACGTTCATCAGAGAGCGGCTGGCTTTCTCGACGGGAGCAGAGAAGAACTTGCTCTGATCCAGGAAGTCGTACAGGATGGCAGCCTTCTCCACATTACGCTGATGCATGGCTTCCAGACCGCCGGTCTTCTGCAGATACTTGAACACCTTGCCGCAGCAGTAGATGGCCCAGCAGTTGGGAGTGTTGTACATGGAGTCGTTGTCGGCGTGAGTCTTGTAGCTCATGTAGGTGGGAACGTACTCGGCCAGATCCTCGCGGATCAGATCCTCGCGGACGATGACCACGGCCATGCCGGCGGGGCCGACGTTCTTCTGGACGCCTGCCCAGATCAGACCGTACTTGCTGACGTCGCAGGGACGGGACAGGAACATGGAGGACTGGTCGGACACCAGAATCTTGCCCTTGGTGTTGGGCAGCTCGAAGAAAGTAGTGCCGTTGATGGTTTCATTCTCGCAGATGTAGACATAGTCTGCATTCTCGGGAATGTCCAGATCGGAGCAGTCGGGGATATAGGTGAAGTTCTTGTCCTTGGAGGAGGCAACGATCTTCACTTCGCCATACTTCTTGGCCTCGGCGATGGCCTTCTTGGACCAGGCACCGGTCTCCACGTAGCAGGCGACGCCGCCCTTCAGCAGGTTCATGGCCACCATGGCGAACTGCACGGTGCCGCCGCCCTGAACGAACAGGACCTTGTAGTTGTCGGGAATGCCCATCAGCTTGCGCAGATCGGCCTCAGCCTCAGCTGCGATGTCCATAAAGACCTTGGAACGATGGCTCATCTCCATGACGCACATGCCGCTGCCGCGGTAGTTCATCATTTCGGCTGCGATCTCCTCCAGGACCTCTTCAGGCATCATAGCGGGGCCGGCGGAGAAGTTGTAGGTACGTCCGTATTTCATAGCTGTTTTCCTCCAAATGTAGATTTATTTTTGCGCGGGAGGCGCACGGATTTCCACCATTTAGTATACGACAAACGCACAAAAGAATCAACCATAATTGTGTGCCAACCTGTGTAAAATTGCGCATCAGCCAAGAAAAATCAATGCAATCGGTTGCGTAACTTCAAAAAGAGGGAGATTGCGGTTTGGACGGATTTGTGCTAATCTGTACCGTAGAAAAGGAAGGGGGGCACCCCATGCAATATTCTGACCTGCACACCCATACGGTGTTTTCGGATGGTGTTCACACCATGGAGGACATGGTGCGCGCTGCCGCGGAGCGGGGATTTGCCTCCGTGGGCATCTCTGATCACAGCTATACACCCTTTGACCTGCGTTACTGCATCCGGAACGAGCGTCTGCCGGACTACCATGCGGAGCTGCGCCGCCTGAAGAGAGCGTACGCAGACCGGATCGAAGTCTATGCGGGACTGGAATATGACGGATATTCGGAGCTGGAAGACCGACAGCTCTATGACTATCTCATCGGTGATTGCCATTATATTCGGGTGGGAGAGCATTATTTTTCCGTGGATCACGCCGCGGATGAGCAGAAACGAACCATAGACGAGTGGTTCGGCGGCGATCCGCTGGCCTATTGCCGGGCGTATTTCGATACCGTTGTGGAGTGTACATATCGTCACCGTCCTGATGTGCTGGGGCATTTTGACCTTCCGGTGAAGTTCGGGCTGGTGAACGAAGAGGACCCGGCCTATCGCCGAATGGCAGCGGACGCTCTGCTGGCCTGTCTGGAGGTGACGCCCATCGTGGAGCTGAACACCGGCGCAATGGCACGAGGGCTGCGGAACACGCCGTATCCGCATCTCTTTTTGCTGCGGGAGCTTCTGAGCCATGGCGGCAGGATTCTCCTGTCCAGTGACGCGCACTGCCGGGAGAATGTGGGCTTCCGGTTTGCCGATGGAGTGGCGCTGCTGAGGGAGGCGGGCTTCCGCGGCACGGCGGTGCTGCGCCGCGGCGTCTTCGAAGACGTGGAAATTGAAGCGTAAAAGCAAGAATTTTCCAAAACCATACTGTGAAAATGACGGAATACTTGCATATCCGTCGTGACGATGATATAATAATTTTTACAATATTTTTATAAGGAGTTGGTTTTTTCGTGGACCCGGCCAGTTGTATACTGTATGTTTTCTTCCTTTTGTGCTCTGCGTATTTTGCCTGCTGTGAAACGGCTTACACCGCTGTCAGCAAAGTGCGTCTTCGCACCATGGCGGACAAGGGCAACAAGCGGGCAAAAAAAGCCCTTTGGATCTGTGACAGGTTTGACAAGACCCTGACCACCATCCTCATCGGCAACAACATTTTTCACGCCAGCTGCGCATCCCTTTCCGCGTTGATCGTGATGCGGGAATTTGCGGAGGAGTACGTGCTCTACGGAACGCTGCTTACCACGCTGATCGTGTATCTGTTCGCCGAGATGCTCCCCAAGAGTCTGGCAAAGTCCCGGGCGGAGGAAATCACTTTGGCATTTTCTTCCAGTATGGCGCTGCTGGTTCGGCTGCTGACGCCTGTTTCCGCCCTATTCTCAGGTATTTCCGGATTCCTTTCCAGATTTTTTTCTGTCGGTGAAGAAAAGACTGTCACTGAGGAGGAGCTTATCAGCATCATCGAGACCATCGAGGATGAAGGTGTTCTGGAACCGGAAAAGCAGGCGCTGGTGAATTCCGCCATGGAATTCCGTGATAAGCTGGCCGAGGACATCATGATCCCCATTGAGCAGGTGGTTCGTGTGTCCAGCGCTACGCCGCTGCCGGAACTGGCGGAAATGGTCAGGGAACTGCCCTGGTCTCGTCTGCCGGTCTATGAAAGAAATGAAGAGAATATTGTCGGTATTCTGCCGGTCAATGCGTTTTTGAGCAGCTACGTTGCCGGAAAGCCTATTCTGCTGCGGAAAATTTTGCTCAAGCCCTACGTGTTTGACAAAAAGACGGAGATTTCTGTTCTGCTGCAGAGAATGCGCCTGAATAAGCTCCATATGGTCTTTGTCATCGATGAAAACCGCAAAAAGGTCGGCATCATCACTATGGAAGACCTGCTGGAGGAGCTGGTGGGCGATATTCAGGACGAAAGCGACGCAGGCGAAGGCCTGCAGCTGATGTAAGGGGGCGGCAGAATGGAATACATACTGATCGTACTGCTGCTGACGGGTTCTGCGTTTTTCTCCGGTACGGAGATCGCGTATACCTCCCTGAACAAGCTGAAAATGAAGCGGGATAACGAGAATCCCGACCGCGCACAGAAGCTGGTCGGATTTATCTACAACCGCTACGACTACGCCTTGTCCACCGTGCTGGTGGGCAACAATCTGGTGAACATCGGTGCCACCTCCGTGGCTACGGTGCTGGCAGTGAAGCTGGCGGCCTCCATGGATCTGTCGGATGATATGGCCTCCACCGTTGTTACGGTGATCATGACGGTCGTTATCCTCATTGTGGGTGAAATTACGCCCAAGATGATTGCCAGACGCTGCAGCGAGAGCATTGCCCGGTTCGCGGCATATCCGCTGCTGGTGATGATGATCCTGTTTTTCCCGGTGGTATGGCTGACCACCTGCATTGTCAACCTGTTCAGCAAGCTCTGGAAGAGGCCGGAGGACCAGGAGATCACCATTACCGAAGAGGAACTGGAAAATCTGCTGGACACCGCAGAAGATGAGGGCGTCATGGATGAAAGCGAGACGGAGCTGCTGCAGTCTGCGCTGGAATTCACGGACATGGATGCTGCCGATATCCTCACACCCCGTATCGATGTGATTGGCTTTGAGATCAACGACAGCATCGAGGAGATCCTGAAGGTGGTGGAGGAGACTCAGTTCTCCCGCTACCCGGTATATGAGCGTACCATCGACCATGTGGTGGGTATCCTGTATGTCAAGCACTTGCTCCGTGAGCTGGTGAGCCGGAAGGATGTGCAGCTGAAGGAACTGCTGCTGGAGCCTGCGTATATCCCCAAGACCATGCATCTGCATGACATCATGGACGAGTTCCGCGCCCATCAGACCCATATGGCCATTGTTGCCGACGAGTACGGCGGCATCATGGGTATTGTTACCATGGAGGATGTGCTGGAGCAGCTGGTGGGTGAGATCTGGGACGAAAACGATGATATCGTCAATGACTGGCAGCAGCTGGACAAGCACCGCTATGAGTGCTCCGGAGATATGAATCTGACGGATTTCTGCGACAATCTGGATCTGGATGATGAGGAGATGGACAGCGACTGCGCCACGGTTGGCGGCTGGGCTGTGGAGAACATCGGCGCTATGCCGGTGCCCTTCGACTCCTTCGATTACAAGCGGTTCACCATTCTGGTGAAGCATGTGGATGACAATCACCGCATTGCCCGTCTGTTGATTCTGGAGCATGCGTTTACTCCGGAGGATTTCCCGGACAACGATGAATAAGAAACAGGAGGCAGTACCTTTGGGTGCTGCCTCCTGTTTCTGTCAGGATGCCAGATACTCTGTGGGATCCACAGCAATGCCATTTTGTGAAACGGAAAAATGCAGATGGGGACCGGAAGCGGCCTCGCCTGCGGCGCTGGTACCCACGGCACCGATGAGCTGACCGGCGTCCACCCGCTGACCGAATTTTACAGACAGCTCCGGCGCCAGACTGGCATAGGTGGTACGACAGCCGTCACTGTGCTGCAGGACAACGGTGATGCCCAGCAGGCCGTCCTCACGGACATCTGCCACAGTGCCTGCGGCGGCGGCCAGCACACCGGTGCCGGCATCAGCGGAAATGTCAATGCCGTCGTGGGTGCGCCAGTCTGCCAGAGTGGCGTTATAGACCAGTGTATCCATGGAGAAAGCGGTGACGATTTCCCCGTCCAGAGGCATCACTACCGGATCGGGCAGCACTGCCGCTGCCGGCTGGACAGGTTCCGGTTCCGGGACTACCACCGGTTTGGGCTCCTCAATCACGGAGACGATGGGGGTTGATTCTGTGACAGGGGGCTCTGGCTGAACGGGTTCTATCGGTGTGATGTCCACGGGATCAGGATCTGTGACTTCAGGGGTAACCGGAATGGTGACAGGCTGGATGACCTCGGTGAGCGGCGTCTCCGTCTCCTGTCTACCGGTCAACTGGGGTTGTTCGGGCTGCTGGGGTTCTGCGCTGCCGGGGAAGAGGATCAGATAGGCGCCTGCGCCCACCCCGGCCAGACAGAACAGAAGAATGGCATAGAAAGCAATGTTGGTGACGATGGTATTTCGTTTGTTGGACATGGTGTGATCCCTCCTTTATCCAGAGTGTTTCCCGGAAGAGAGAGATTTATACCGAAAGATGGAAAAACAAAAGCTGCTCCTGTCGATCTCTCGGCAGGAGCAGCTGTGCTGTTTACTTGATGATCAGGGTGGAGCCTGTCATCTCATCGGGCTTCTGCAGGCCCATCACATCCAGAATAGTGGGTGCGATGTCTGCCAGCTTGCCGTTCCGACGCAGCTGGGTGCCTGCGCCGCAGAGGATGAAGGGCACCAGATTGGTGGTGTGGGCGGTCATGGGAGAGCCGTCTGTCTCGGCCATCTGCTCAGCGTTGCCGTGGTCAGCGGTGACCATGGCGATGCCGCCCATCTTCAGAGTGGCTTCCACTACGCGGCCCACGCAGGTATCCACGGTTTCCACCGCCTTCACGGCGGCATCAAACACGCCGGTGTGACCTACCATGTCGCAGTTGGCAAAGTTCAGAATGATGACATCATACAGACCGGACTCAATGCGCTCCACGCACTGGTCACAAACCTCGAAGGCACTCATCTCCGGCTGGAGGTCATAAGTAGCTACCTTGGGAGAGGGGATCAGCACACGATCCTCGCCGGGAAAGACCGTCTCGCTGCCGCCGTTGAAGAAAAAGGTTACATGGGCATATTTCTCCGTTTCGGCAATGCGCAGCTGAGTCATGCCAACACTGCTGAGGAACTCACCCAGTCCGTTTTCCACGAAAATACGGGGGAAGGCAACCTCTACATTGGGCATGGAAGCGTCATACTCGGTGTTGCACACAAAGTGCACGGGGAAGTACTGACGTGTAAAGCCGTCAAAGCCGGGATCCACCAGAGTACGGGTAATCTCGCGGGCACGGTCAGGGCGGAAGTTGAAGAAGATCACGCTGTCATTATCGGAGATGCAGCCGTCGCGGTCGCAGACCACGGGCTCCACAAACTCGTCGGTGATTCCCTTGTCATAGGAGGCCTTCACGGCTGCCACGGGAACAGGATTGTAAACAGCGCTTTCGCCGTAGACCATGGCGTCATAAGCCTGTTCCACACGATCCCAGCGCTTGTCGCGATCCATGGCGTAGTAGCGGCCCATGACGGTGGCGATTTTGCCCACACCAATCTCACGGCACTTTTCCACAGTCTCTGCCACAAAATCGGCACCGGAGGTAGGGGAAACATCGCGGCCGTCCAGAAAGGCGTGGATATAAACCTTCTCCAGACCCTGACGCTTGGCCATTTCCAGCAGGGCCCAGAGGTGCTGGGTGTGGGAATGTACGCCGCCGTCGCTGAGCAGACCCATCAGATGCAGGGCGGTGCCCGTTTCGCGACAGGACTCCATGGCGTGGAGGTAGGCTTCGTTTTCAAAGAAGCTGCCGTCCTCGATGGCGTTGGTGATGCGGGGCAGATCCTGGAAGACCACGCGGCCGCCGCCGATATTGGTGTGACCAACCTCACTGTTGCCCATCTGACCGGCAGGCAGGCCCACACTGAGACCGGAAGCATCCAGCGTGGTGTGGACATACTCTGCAAAGAGACGGTCCAGCTGAGGGGTGGCAGCGGCAGCAACCGCATTGCCCACAGTGCCGGAGGACATGCCGAAGCCATCCATAATAATTAGTGTAGTGGGTGTTTTGTTCATACAAACCTCATTTTCTCGATGATCCCGGCAGACTGTGCCAGCACAGTGGTGTCGGGGCGGGAAGGATCATTCCTGATTGGCGGCGTTGATGATGGCCACAAACTGCTCGGGCTTCAGGGAAGCGCCGCCGATGAGACCGCCGTCAATGTCGGGCTGGGCCAGCAGCTCTGCTGCATTGGAGGGATTCATGGAACCGCCGTACTGGATGGTGACGCTGCGGGCTACGCGGGCACCGTACAGGTTGCGGATGATGGCGCGGATCAGACTGCACACCTCGCCGGCCTGCTCTGCAGTGGCGGTCTTGCCGGTGCCGATGGCCCAGATGGGCTCGTAGGCGATGATGCAGCGGCGCAGCTTGTCGGCGGGAACACCATAGAGAGCGCTCTTCACCTGCAGTGCGATGAGATCCTCTGTGACACCGGACTCGCGCTGCTCCAGACTCTCACCCACGCAGATGATGGGAGAGATGTCGGCGTTCAGTGCGGCGTGAACCTTTTTGTTGACGATCTGGTCGGTTTCGCAGAAGTACTGACGGCGCTCGGAATGGCCTACGATGACGTACTTGACGCCCAGATCCTTCAGCATGCTGGCAGACACCTCACCGGTGTATGCGCCGCTCTTCTCATAGTGCAGGTTCTCGGCACCTACGGACAAGCGCAGATCCTTGAAGGCCTTCATGGCGGTGGTAATGTTGCAGGAGGGGACGCAGAGCAGAGTATCGCACCACTTGGCGCGGGGCATGATTTTCTTCAGTTCCTCGGCAAACTGCTTGGTTTCGGATGCGGTCATGTTCATCTTCCAGTTGCCGGCGATGACGGTTTTGCGGTATCTGCGATTCATGGCAATGTTCTCCTTATGTGTAGTTGCTTATATCAAGTATATAGGTGTTTGACGGTGTGTATGTTTGCGCTGCCCGCAGGACAGCGCACGACTTTCATCAACCGGCAGAACACAGGCGTGTTTACCGGTTGATGAAAGAGAATTTACTTATCCAGCAGGCAGGAAACACCAGGAAGTTCCTTGCCCTCCATAAACTCCAGAGAGGCACCGCCGCCCGTGGAGATATGGGTCATCCGGTCGGCATAGCCCAGCTGCTGCACAGCGGCAGCGCTGTCGCCGCCGCCGATGATGGTGATGGCGTCGGTCTTGCTGAGGGCCTCGGCCACAGCCTCGGTGCCCTTGGCAAAGGCGGGGAATTCGAAAACGCCCATGGGACCGTTCCAGATGACGGTACCGGCGTCGGCCACGGCGCTGCAGTACAGCTCCACAGTCTTGGGGCCAATGTCCAGACCCTGCCAGCCGTCGGGAATCTCGCCGGCGGCGACGATCCGGCTGTTGGCGTCGGGAGCGAACTTGTCAGCAATGACGGTGTCCACAGGCAGCAGCAGCTTTACGCCCTTGGCCTCAGCCTTGGCCATCATTTCTCTGGAATATTCCATCCAGTCGGACTCCAGCAGGCTGTCGCCTACCTTGCCGCCCTGTGCGGCGGAGAAGGTGTAGGCCATGCCGCCGCCGATAATGATGGTGTCTGCCAGCTCCAGCAGATTGTTGATGACGCCGATTTTGGAAGAGACCTTGGAGCCGCCCAGAATGGCCACCAGAGGACGCTTGGGAGCAGCCAGTGCACCGCCGATGATCTCCAGCTCCTTCTGAATCAGGAAGCCGGACACGGCGGGCAGCAGATCGGCCACGCCGCAGGTGGAGGCGTGGGCGCGGTGTACAGCGCCGAAAGCGTCGGAAACGTAAAGGTCGGCCAGAGCGGCCATGGACTTTACGAAATCGGGATCGTTTTTGGTTTCGCCGTTTTCGTAACGGGTGTTTTCCAGCAGCATGATCTGACCGGGCTGCAGGGCGGCAGCCTTTGTCTGGGCATCCTCGCCCACTACATCGGCGGCCATGATGACATCCTGACCCAGCAGCTGGCTCAGACGCTCAGCCACGGGCTTCAGGCTCAGCTCGGCCAGAGACTTTTTCCATGCGGACTCGGTGAGTTTTTCAAGGGCCTTGCCCTTTTCCAGACCCTTCTTCACAAACTTGTCGAAGGAGGGAACCGGCTTGCCCAGATGAGAGCAGGCGATGACGGCAGCGCCGTTTTCCAGCAGATAGCGGATGGTGGGCAGTGCGGCCACGATGCGCTTGTCATCGGTGATGGCGCAGCTGCCGTCCTTGGACATGGGAACGTTGAAGTCGCAGCGCAGCAGAACCTTCTTGCCCTTAACGTCAACATCCAGAACGGTTTTCTTGTTGTAATTCATCGATCAATTCCTCCTGATCAAAACGAGTGGATACGACAGCGTATTCCGCTGCCGTATGTAACCATACATATGATCACGGCTGTGTCATCTCACCGACGCCCTGCAGCCCGGCAAAGCCGGTCTGACGCAGCGCCTCGTAAACGCAGACTGCAACCGTGTTGGACAGATTCAGACTTCTGGCCTCCGAAACCATGGGGAGTCGAATGCACCGGTTGGCATGTGCTTCCCGGAAGGTCTGCGGCAGACCGGCGGTCTCCTTGCCGAAGAAAAGCCAGCTGTCAGCTGTAAAATGAGCCTCCTGATAGGAGCGGGGGGCTTTGGTTGTGGTGAGCCACAGATCCGAAAGAGCCTCCGGATGGCGGGTGAACAGGTCGTCCAGATTCTGATAGTCGGAAATCTCCACCAGATGCCAGTAGTCCAGACCGGCGCGCTTGACGGCGCGGTCAGAAATATCAAAGCCAAGAGGGCGTACCAGATGCAGGCGGCTGCCGGTTGCCGCACAGGTGCGGGCAACGTTGCCGCAGTTCTGCGGAATCTCTGGCTCCACAAGGACGATATTCAGCAAAAAAACACTCCCTTTCCAGGCGCGAAGTTCATTGTAATCCATTACGAACACAAATTCAACTATAAAATCAAGAAAATAATGCTTTTTTTCAAAAAAAGAAGTACAAAAACGGACGGGTCGTGCAGAAATGATGCGGCAGAAACCTTGAGCAAAGGAAGAAATGACGGAAAAATGGGCAGAATAGAGGAAAGTCCGGCCAAACTGCCAAAAACAGGAGGGAATTTTCTATGCTTTCGTCACAGGTGCATACTGGATTTTTACAAGAACTCTGTTATAATGATGGTGTATCTGTAATTTGGGGCGCTTTGAGCGCCTGCGGGAAGGAGGATGATTCCCATGGATCAGACGAGAGCAATCTTTTGTTTCGATGCTGAGGATTATTTTTCCCCGGAAGAACGACCGCTGATGCTGGAGACCGTTCTGTTTTGCCCTGTTCTGCGATGGATGGGTCGGCAGATGAAGGCCGATGGCGCCAGCCGGTTTTTTGTTTTCTGTCCGCAGGAGTATGCGGAAGAGGTCGCCGAATGCTTCGACCGGGAGGATGATGTCATCATCTCCGGTGAAAAGACCGAATTGCTGAAATTTCTGCAGGAGGACGGTGCGGTTGCCGTGTTCCCCTGCGCACAGGTTCCGATGGAGCTGGCGGGCGGCAGCGGGTACAGCTATACCGCTGAGGCGGCCTCGCTGCGGGAGAGCTGGAGCAGTGAAACAGGCAATGCTGTTTCCGGAGCAGAGAAACTGAACGGCTGGACGGCGGTATACCGTCACAATCTTTCAGAGCTTGAACTGGCCTGCCGTGATGTTCTGGTGAAACGGCACATG
This sequence comes from Oscillospiraceae bacterium, assembly GCA_015067995.1. GTDB lineage: Bacteria > Bacillota > Clostridia > Oscillospirales > Oscillospiraceae > Oscillibacter. Next base: position 61,588 of record SVLJ01000011.1, on the reverse strand, counting down.
GAAAACGGTGTGCGTATTCTGGATCCCGGCGCGGTCTATGTGGATCCCAGAGTGACCATCGGACGGGGAACTCTGGTTCTGCCCGGTACCATCCTGCAGGGAGAGACCTGCATCGGCAGAAACTGCCTGATCGGGCCGAACACCATGATCCGGGACTGTATTGTGGGTGACGATACGGAGGTCAACGCATCTCAGATGACAGAGAGCGTGGTGGGTTCTCATACCACAGTAGGTCCCTTCGCATATCTGCGCCCCAATTCCCGTGTGGGTGACCATGTCAAGGTGGGAGACTTCGTGGAAGTGAAAAATTCCGTCATCGGCAGCGGCACCAAGATTTCTCACCTGACCTACGTGGGTGACAGTGACGTGGGAGAGAGAGTGAATTTCGGCTGCGGTACCGTTACCACCAACTATGACGGACACCGGAAATTCCGCTGCACCATAGGGAATGATGCATTCCTGGGCTGCAACACCAACCTGGTGGCACCGGTGACAGTGGGTGAGGGCGCCTATACAGCGGCCGGCAGTACCATTACCAAGGATGTACCGGCGGACGCGCTGGCAGTGGCCAGAACACCCCAGACCGTCAAGGAGGGCTGGGCAGCCCGACGCAGACGGCTGTACGGGAAAAAATAACAAAGTAGTTCCATTAACAATTCATATACGAAAACACAAAAGAAAGAGGGAGTTCGCATATGTTTTCTCATGGTAAAGATATCAAGATTTTCACTGGTAACGCAAACAGACCCCTGGCAGAGGAGATCTGCAAGCAGATGGGTGCGAAGCTGGGCGAGGCTGAGGTCGGCATCTTCTCTGATGGCGAGATCTTTGTTTCCCTGTATGAAACCGTTCGCGGCAGCGACGTGTTCGTGGTTCAGCCCACCTGCGGCCTGGTCAACAAGAGCCTGATGGAGCTCCTGATCATGATCGATGCTCTGAAGCGCGCTTCTGCGGGCCGCATCACCGCCGTCATGCCCTATTACGGCTATGCCCGTCAGGACCGCAAGGCCAAGGCACGCGATCCCATCACTGCCAAGCTGGTGGCCAACCTCATCACCGAGGCAGGCGCTGACCGCGTTCTGACCATGGACCTTCACGCCGCTCAGATCCAGGGCTTCTTCGATATCCCTGTGGATCACCTGGCCGGCAACCCCATCTTTGTTGACTACTATGCCAAGAAGTTCGGCACAGAGTGCGAGAACATGATGGTGGTCTCTCCCGACGTGGGCAGCGTGGCACGCGCCCGCATCTTTGCCCAGAAGCTGCATATGGATATGGCCATCGTGGATAAGCGCCGCCAGAAGGCCAACTCCTGTGAGGTCATGAACATCATCGGCAACGTGGAAGGCAGAGACTGCATCCTCTTCGACGACATGGTGGATACCGCCGGTTCCCTGTGCAACGCCGCCAAGGCTCTTGTTGAGGTCGGCGGCGCCAAGAGCGTCCACGCCTGTGCTTCTCACGGCGTCCTGTCCGGCCCCGCCATCGAGCGCATTGACAACAGCGTCATCACTGAGCTGGCTCTGCTGGATACCATTCCCGCCGGTCCCACCACCAGCGAGAAGATCAAGTATCTGTCCGTGGCACCCATGTTCTCCGAGGCCATCGAGCGCATCTATCAGGAAGTCTCCATTTCCAAGCTGTTCCGCTGAGCACCTGGACATTGGCATTTTGAGTACATCACGCAAAGGCGGGGAAGGCGACTTTCCCGCCCTTGTGGCATTTCTCCGCAAAACACCCAAATCAACGCGGAAAGAATCAACGGACAAGGAGCGGGCATATGCTGTTTGAAAAGAAGAACACCGGCGTGGAGTGGCTGGTGGTGGGACTGGGCAATCCGGGCGAAAAGTACGCAAAGACCCGGCACAACATGGGATTTCTGACGTTGGATCTGCTGGCAGAGAAGGAGAAAATCCGCATCGACCGGCTGAAATTCAAGGCCGTTACTGCCCAGCTTACCTTTGGCGGAGCCCGCTGCCTGCTGATGAAGCCCCAGACCTTCATGAACCTCTCCGGTGAGGCAGTGCGGGAAGCTGCGCAGTTTTACAAGATCCCGCCGGAAAAGGTGCTGGTGATCTACGACGATGTTTCCATCCCCGTGGGCAAGATCCGGGTGCGTCCCTCCGGCAGCGCCGGCGGACACAACGGCATCAAAAACATCATTGCCCATCTGGGAAGCGACAAATTCCCCCGCGTCAAGGTGGGGGTAGGCGCTCCCGGTCAGGAGGGAGACATGATCGACTGGGTCATCGGGAATCCCTCTCAGGCAGAACGGAAGATCCTGCAGGATTCCTTTGAGCGAGCTGTCGCCGCGGCGGAATGTATCATCCGGGATGACGGCGACTGCCAGAAGGCCATGAATCTTTTTAACTGACGATTTTGCCCTCCGGGGCGTTTCGTTTCATAGATACAACACCCCCGGACAAGTGCGTCGGGGGCGCTGTGTCGTTAGCAAGAATTGCCATTTTTTGACAGGGGTTGCGCTATGGAAGCTTTTCTGAAAATATTAAATACCATCCCCGAGGCTGCAGAGCTGGTCAACTGTGTGGAGAAGGGCGGCTGCCCGGTGGCCGTGACGGGGCTTGCCGGTGTGCATCGTGCTCAGATCGGCGCGGCGGTGACAGCGGCGGCACAGCGGCCGGCGGTGTTTATCTGCGGCGATGAGCGGGAGGCGCACACCCTGACAGCGGATCTCGCAGCGCTGACCGGGCGGCAGCCTGTGCTGCTGCTGACCAGAGAGTGGCAGTTCCGACCCAATGCCGTTGCCTCCCGGGGCTGGGAACAGGCGCGGCTGGCGGCTCTGTACGCTCTGGCGGAGGGAAAAGCAGATGCAGTGGTGACCACCGTGGACAGTCTGATGGTGCGCACCATGCCGCCGGAGCTGCTGCGCAGCTGCGCCATGCGGCTGACCGTGGGCGGAACCGTGGATCTGAAGACGCTGGCAGACCGTCTGGTGGCTGCCGGATACAGCCGCTGCCATCAGGTGGAGGGGGTAGGACAGTTTGCCCTCCGGGGCGGTATTCTGGATGTCTTTTCGCCGCTGATGGAGGAACCGGTGCGCTGCGAGCTGTTCGACGATGAGATCGATTCGCTGGGCGCCTTTGATACGACTACTCAGCGGCGTACCCGCAATGTGGAGGAGGCGCTGATCCTGCCGGCGGCGGAGGTGCTGCCCCACAACGCACCCGGCGGGCTGCCGGGACTTGCGGAGGCAATGACCGGACTGGCGGATAAGGCGGTCCGCAGAAAGGGCACGGAAAGCATTGTCAAAACCTTGCAGGAGGATGCGGCCCGCCTGCGGGACGGCGTGATTCCCGGCGGCATGGACCGGTATCTGACGCTGATCCACCCGGAGTCGGCCTGCGGCATGGATTATCTGCCGGAGGATGCTCTGGTATTCCTGTGTGAAAGCGGCCGGGTGGATGAGCGGGTCAAGGGAACACTGCTGCAGATCCGGCAGGATACGGAGGCGCTGATGGAGGCCGGTCTGCTGGCCGGTGAGTGCGCAGACATTACGTTGGGGGATGGAGAGCTCTATGCCCGGCTGGAGGATTACCCTGTCATTATGATGGATTCGCTGCCCACATCCCGCCTGCCGCTGAAGCCAAAAGGTCTGCTGGCCATGAATGCCAAGCAGCTGAGCTCCTATGGCGGCAGCCTGGAAGTGGCGGTGTCCGACATGGCCCATTACCGGGAGACGGGCAATGCCGTGCTGGTGCTGTGCGGCGGTGAAGCCAGAGCGAAGAATCTGCATCGTCTGCTGGAGGAGCGGGGCATCTATGCTGTGCTGGACCCGGAGGGGAAGGGAATGCCTGCCGCCGGAGAGGTTCGAATCACCATCGGTGCGCTGTCCGCCGGCAGCGAATATCCCTCTCTGCGGCTGGCAGTTCTGACAGAGGGACAGCTGACGGCTGCGCCCCGGCGAAAGCAGAGACTGCAGAAAGACAGCAGCCGGAAAAAACTCCAGTCCTACACGGATCTTTCACCGGGTGACCTGGTGGTCCATGTCCACCACGGCATCGGGCGGTTTACCGGCATTCAGAAAATGCCGGTGGACGGCGTGGAAAAAGACTATATCCGCATCGAATACGCCGGCAGTGACTGTCTGTATGTGCCGGTGACCCAGCTGGATATGGTGAGCAAATATATCGGCGGCGGAGAGGATGCGCAGGAGCGTACCCGACTCAATAAGCTGGGAGGTACGGAATGGGTCAAGCAGAAATCCCGTGCCAAGGCTGCCGTCAAAGATCTTGCCAAAGGACTGATTGCGCTGTACGCACAGCGTGCCCGGCAGCCGGGCTTTGCCTTCTCGCCGGACTCGGAGTGGCAAAGAGAATTTGAGGAATCCTTTGAGTACGATGAGACGCAGGATCAGCTCCGTGCGGTGGAGGAGATCAAAAAGGACATGGAGCGTGCCCGCCCCATGGATCGTCTGCTGTGCGGCGATGTGGGCTACGGAAAGACAGAGGTGGCTCTCCGGGCGGTGATGAAGTGTGTGCTGGACGGTAAGCAGGCGGCAGTTCTGGTGCCTACCACCGTACTGGCGCGGCAGCACTTTGTTACAGCAGCCAGCCGGTTCCGGGCATTCCCTGTGACCATTGAGGTGCTGTCCCGCTACACCGCCGCCAAGGAGCAGAAGCGCATTCTGCAGGCCATGGAGGAGGGGAGGGTGGATCTGGTCATCGGCACCCACAAGCTGCTGCAGAAGAATGTAAAGTTCCACGATCTCGGTCTGCTGGTCATCGACGAGGAGCAGCGTTTCGGCGTGACCCATAAGGAGCGGCTGCGGGAAATGGCAAAGCAGGTGGACACCCTGACCCTGTCCGCAACCCCCATTCCCCGTACTCTGAACATGGCCCTTTCCGGTCTGCGGGACATGTCCACCATCGAGGAGCCGCCCCGTGACCGCCAGCCGGTGCAGACCTATGTGATCGAACAGGACTGGGCCGTTCTGGAGGACGCCATGCGCCGGGAGCTGGCCCGGGGCGGACAGGTGTATTACCTCCACAACCGGGTGGAGACCATCGACCTTACCGCCTCGCGTATCCGGAAGCTGCTTGGACCGGAGGCGCGCATCGTCACCGGACACGGAAAAATGAATGAGCAGGAGCTTTCCTCTGTTATGCAGGCCATGGTGGACGGGGAAGCGGATGTGCTGGTATGCACTACCATCATCGAAACCGGCATCGACATTCCCAATGTCAACACCCTCATCATTGAGGATGCTGACCGTATGGGGCTTGCCCAGCTCCACCAGATCCGGGGCCGCGTGGGACGCAGTGCCCGCCGGGGATATGCCTATCTTACCTACCGCCGGGGCAAGGTGCTGCAGGAGAACGCTGCCAAACGGCTCTCCGCTGTTCGGGAATTCGTGGAGTTCGGCGCGGGTTTCCGCATCGCCATGCGGGATCTGGAGATCCGGGGGGCCGGAAATCTGCTGGGCCCTGAGCAGTCCGGCTACCTTATGAGCGTGGGCTACGATCTCTATTTAAAATTGCTGGAGGAGGCTGTGTTGGAGGAGAAGGGAGAACGGCGGACAGTGACGCCGGAATGCTCCGCGGATCTTACCATCAATGCCAATATCCCGGAGAGCTATGTGGCTTCTGCGGAGCAGCGGATGGACATTTACCGGCGCATCGCCGCCATCCGTTCTCAGGAGGACAGCGCAGACGTGCTGGATGAACTCATTGATCGCTACGGCGAGCCCCCCAGACCGGTGCTGGCGTTGCTGGATGTGGCGATGCTGCGTGCCGCGGCGGTGGCGGCCGGTGTATCGGAGATCGTGCAGCGGGGCGACCGCCTGAAGCTGACGCTGGAGCATTTTCAGCCAGAGGCGCTGGTGCGGGTCTGCGGTCTGGCAAAATACCGCCGCAGGCTGATCCTGAATGCCGGTGAAAAGCCGTCTCTGACGCTGACGCTGCTGTCCGGAACCCATGTGCTGGATGCGGCTCTGACGCTTGTGGAGGATCTGAAGCTGGCAATGCAGCCGGAGACATAAATCGGGTTCTGCTGATATGCAGTTGTGAATAGGATGAAAAAACCGGAGCAAAGGAGCACCGTCACATTCGGAAAGTTTTGGAAATTTGCCGGAAAAAGAAGCGGAAATGGAAAGCAAACGATTTTGTTCGCAAAAACGGAAAAGATTGATATTTTATTAACGAAATGACGGCAAAAAATCAAAAAATTCATTGACGAAACAAAAAAGTATGCCTATAATGAAAGATGGCAAGAAGAAGTCTGCCTTTTTCCATCCCGTGGCGCACTCCCGGATGGCTGCTTGATGGAAAGCTTGCAGAGTATCGCCCCGGCAGGGAGAAGTTCTGCCGGAAAAAATATGAATGAATAATAACGGAGGCACATCATGAAAGAAATCTATGTTGTCAACTGCTGCCGCACCGCCATCGGCTCCTTTGGCGGTTCCCTGAAGGACACTCCCGCTGCCGAGATGGGCGGCATCGTCATCAAGGAAGCACTGAACCGCGCAGGCGTCAAGCCCGAGCAGGTGGATGAGGTCATGTTCGGCTGCATCCTGACCGCCGGTCTGGGTCAGAACCCCGCACGTCAGGCTGCCATCAAGGCTGGTGTGCCCATCGCTGTTCCCGCTTACACCGTGGGCATGGTCTGCGGCTCCGGTATGAAGTCCGTTATCGAGGGCGCTCGCTCCATCGCTGCCGGCGATGCTGACATCGTTGTGGCAGGCGGCATGGAGAACATGTCCGCTGCTCCCTACTCCATCCCCGCTGCCCGCTGGGGCGCCCGCATGGGTAACAACAAGATGATCGATACCATGGTCAACGACGGCCTGTGGGATGCTTACAACAACTATCACATGGGCACCACCGCTGAGAACATCTGTGACATCTGGGGCATCACCCGCGAGGAGCTGGACCAGTTCGCAGCTGCTTCCCAGAACAAGGCTGAGGCCGCTCTGGCTTCCGGCCGCTTCAACGACGAGATCGTTCCCGTCATGGTCAAGCAGAAGAAGACTATGGTGGAGTTCAAGGTCGACGAGTTCCCCAAGGCCGGCGTGACTGCTGAGTCCGTTGCCAAGCTGCGCGGCGCTTTCCCCGTCCTGCCTGAGACCGTTGCTGTTGAGCATACCTTCGAGCTGACCGGCGTTCACGCCGAGGACGCTGACAAGCATGTTCAGCGCGTTACCGCTGCAAACGCTTCCGGCATCAACGACGGCGCTGCCGCTATCGTTCTGGCTTCCAAGGAAGCTGTTGAGAAGTACGGCCTGAAGCCCATGGCCAAGCTGGTCTCCTGGGGCCAGGGCGGCGTGGATCCCAAGATCATGGGTGTGGGCCCCGTTCCCGCTTCCCGTCAGGCTATGGACAAGGCCGGCCTGAAGATCGAGGATATGGATCTGATCGAGGCCAACGAGGCTTTCGCCGCTCAGTCCATCGCTGTTGCCCGCGAGCTGGGCTTCGACATGGCTAAGGTCAACGTCAACGGCGGCGCCATTGCTCTGGGCCATCCCGTTGGTGCTTCCGGCGCCCGTATCATCGTTACCCTGCTGCACGAGCTGGCCAAGCGCGAGGATGCCAAGAAGGGTCTGGCTACTCTGTGCATCGGCGGCGGCATGGGTGTTGCAACTATCTTCGAAAAGTGCTAAGATAAAAAGAAACGCGCTTTTCTACCTACAACCGATAGGAAAATCCCCGATTTCGGTCGGCGGATGTCCTGAAGTAAGTGAAGAGCAAGGCGGTACGAAAGTACCGTCTTGCTTTCCATATATTCCAAAGCAGACGGAGCAGAAAGAGAGGAGAGAGGTTTATGCCTGAATTGGGAAGCATACTGGAATATTTCCGGGAACTGAATTTCGCATCCACCCTGCTGCGCCTGACTATGGCCATGATCTTCGGTGGCCTGATCGGCCTGGAGCGGGAGAGAAAACGGCGGGCAGCTGGTTTCCGTACATACATGCTGGTGTGTCTTGGCGCAGCGCTGGCGATGCTGCTGGGTCAGTATGAGGAGCTGATGATTAACACCCAATGGGCCAATATGCTGCGGGATCTGGGCGTCAAGGCTGACGTGGCCCGATTTGGTGCGCAGGTGGTCAACGGCATCGGCTTCCTGGGCGCCGGAACCATCATCGTGACGGCCCGGCAGGAGGTCAAGGGACTGACCACTGCGGCTGGTTTGTGGGCTTCCGCCTGCACCGGCCTTGCTATCGGCGCAGGTTTTTATGAGGGTGTGATCCTGTCTTTCATCATGATCGTGCTGTGCATCATGGTGTTTCCGGCGCTGGAGGAGCTCACCGTGGCCAATGGCCGGAACATGAATATCTATGTGGAGTTTGAGCGGCTGGACGATATCACCGCCATTGTCCGCCACATCAAGGAAAAGGAAATACAGGTGATGGATGTGGACATTGACCGGGAGAAGACCAGAGGCGTCCAACGGAGACCCAATGCCATTCTGACGCTGCGCCTTTCCGGCAGACAGCCTCACACCGCGGTGCTGGCGCATATTGCCGGACTGGAAAATATCTGCGCTATTGAAGAAATCTGACAAGGAGGATGTAGTATGCTGGAATTTTTGAATCCCCTGCGGGACATGAATCTGATTTCTGTAACGGTACGAGTCCTTCTTGCTGTACTCTGCGGCGGCCTTGTGGGTCTGGAACGGGAGTACAAGCGGCGCCCTGCGGGCTTCCGTACCCATATTCTCATCTGTCTGGGCGCTGCCATGACCACCCTCACCGGTCAGTATCTGGTGCTGGTGATGCACTACAATACTGACATGGGTCGTCTGGGTGCACAGGTGGTGGCCGGTATCGGCTTCATCGGCGCGGGCTGCATCATCGTTACCCGCCATCGCCGTGTTAAGGGACTCACCACTGCTGCCGGTATGTGGACCACGGCTATTGTGGGCTTGTCCTGCGGCGCAGGATTCTATGAGGGTGCGGTGATTGTCACCGCGCTGGTGCTGATGGCGGAGATGCTGTTCTTCCGCGTGGAGTATCAGATGATCCGAAGCCGCGCCAGAGAAATTACCCTGTATGTGGAGTACACCAGAGGTACCGTGCTGGACGAGGTGATCCGCTGCCTGCGGGACGCCGGTGCGAAGATCACGGACATGGAGATGACCCGCTCACAGGAGAAGGAGCACCATGACTGTGCCATCTTCTCCCTTCAGGTGAACCGCAAGGTGGCCTATGACGAGATGATGTTCAACCTCTCCAAGCTGGATAATGTGGTCACGGCACAGGAACTGTAACATGCGCAGATGACCTTCCGGAGGATTTGTCCGGAAGGTCATTTTTTCTTTTTCTGCGGCCAGAGCAACATTGTACCCGAGGCCAGCAGATAAATACCAAAGGGCTTGCGCAGGAGCTCCACATTCAGAGAGGTGGAAATCCATGCGCCTGCCAGAGAAAGCAGCACTGCAGGCGGTATGGCGGCTCGCAGGACAGGTTTGTGAAGGAAGCCGCCCTTCCAATGACAAAACAGCGCGGAGGCAGCAGTGGGGAGGAAGAACAGCAGGTTGATGCCCTGAGCTGTCCGGTGATCCACCTGCAGCAGCAGTGTCATAGCCAGAAGCAGCAGCGTACCGCCGCCCACACCCCAGGCGGAGACGGTTCCGGCAGCCAGACCGCAGAGAAAGGGAAGCAGAAAGCTCACAGCAGATATTTCACCCCCGCATAGAAGAGGAACAGAGCGAACAGACGCCGCAGCCATACCGTGGAGACCCGGCCATACAGTCGGCCGCCCAGAAAGCCGCCTGCCAAACCGCCCAGCAGGTAGGGCAGTGCAGCGGAGAAGGACAGACCGCCGTTCCAGAAATAAACGGCGGCAGATACGGCACAGACCGGGAAAATCACCGCCACACAGGTGGCAAAGAGCTGACGGCCTTCCAGTATGCCGGTACGGGACGTCAGAGGAATGAATACCATGCCGCCGCCACCGCCGAACAGTCCGTTGGCAAGACCGGCCGCAGCGCCGGCCAACCGGGTTTTCCAGATATGATTCACGGCGATTCCTCCTGCGTGCAGTATGTAACAGACAAAGCCGGACGGATGATCGTCCGACCCGCTTTGCCTGCGCCGTCAGCCGACGGCAAAGACAGGGTTATTTCATCCGGAAGCTCTGGCAGTCCACGCACTGAACCTCGGTGGGATTGGTCTCGTGGGTGCCGATCTGGACAGTGTTCAGAGCGCAGTAGTTCTGATCCTGGCAGTGATTGGCACAGTTGTTGACAGTGCAGCGGATGCTGGTGTTGGGAGTGTTTTCCATGAGAGGTTCCTCCTGCAAAAAGTTGTTTGGCTTTCGCCGATCATAGTCTGCACCGTGAACAAAAAAATATGCGAAAAAGCGGTTGTCTCACCTGATGTGAGACAACCGCTTTCAAAACTTGTATTTGGCTATATGCCCAGAATGGAGGATGCCAGTCGGAAATAGATCAGCAGGGACAGAGCGTCTACAATGGTAGAAATGAAGGGAGACGCCATGACCGCCGGGTCAAAGCCGATCTTCTGCGCCAGAATGGGCAGTGAGCAGCCCACCAGCTTGGCACAGATCACGGTGCACACCAGCGTCATGCAGACCACCAGCGCCACCATGGGCGTTACGTCGGGATTATTCAGCAGCATCCTGTCCACAAGCATCATTTTTACGAAGTTGGCAGCTGCCAGACACACGCCGCAGGCGATGGACACCCGCAGCTCCTTCCAAAGCACCCGCAGACAGTCGCTGAAGCGCACTTCGTTCAGGGACAGTGCGCGGATGATGGCGGTGGAGGCCTGGGTGCCGCTGTTGCCGCCGGTACCGGACAGCATGGGTACAAAGGAGGTCAGAATGGCACAGCTCATCAGCGCGCCCTCGAAATGGGTGAGGATGATGCCGGTGAAAGTGGCGGAGAGCATCAGCACCAGGAGCCACGGCGTACGTGCCTTCCAGGTCTCAAAGATGCCGGTGCGGAGATACGGCTTGTCGCTGGGCAGCATGGCCGCCATCAGCTCGATATCCTCGGTGGTCTCTTCTTCCAGAACATCGATGGCGTCGTCAACGGTGACGATGCCTACCAGACGGTTTTCCTTGTCTACCACCGGCAGGGCCAGAAAGTCGTATTTGCTCAGAGCCAAGGCGGTGGTCTCGCGGTCGTCCAGTGTGGAGACGGATACCAGATTTGTCTCCATGATGTCGCCTATGATGTCGTCATCCTCTGCCAGCAGCAGTGTCCGGATACTGAGTACGCCGATGAGGTGGCGCTGCTGATCCATGACGAAGCACATATTGATGGTCTCTTTGTCCGGACCGGTGCGGCGGATGCGCTTCAGGGCATCCTCTACCGTCATGTTGGCCTTCAGATCCACAAACTCCGTGGTCATGATGGAGCCGGTGGAGTCCTCGGGATATTTCAGAATTTCATTGATGCTCTTGCGCATATCCGGATCGCACTGACTCAGAATGCGCCGCACCACATTGGCGGGCATTTCCTCCACAATGTCCACTGTGTCGTCCAGATACAGCTCTTCCAGAACTTCCCGCAGCTCCGAGTTGGAGAATCCCTGCATCAGCAGCTCCTGCTGGTCGGATTCCAGTTCCACGAAGACCTCGGCAGCCAGCTCCTTGGGCAGCAGACGGAACAGCACCGGTACCCGCTCGTCCAGATCATCGAAGAGGAAGGCAATATCCGCTGCCTCCAGAGGCAGCAGGAGGTCACGCAGTGCGGCGTATTGTTTTCGCGAAAACAGATCCTCGATATTTTTCAGCAGTTCTTCCCGTTCGTGTTCGAATTCAAACATGCCTGTGACCTCCTTCCTGTCCATATGCGGTGAAGAGAAAAAAGAACCTCAATCGCGCCGTCTGGTACGATTGAGGACAACACTGCCGCCAAAACAGCTGCAGTGAGACTCCGTTCAAGCTTTAGCTCCGCAAGGCGGTGCAGTTGCGTTAGATGATACCTTGCGTTCGATATCGCCTGTTCAAACCAACTCATGATGTCTCCATCATTTCGCGGCAGCAACCCATATCCCTGTGGTAGCCTTACCTACCGGACGGTGTTCTATTTTTTACTATCGTATGCCGAAATATTTGCCTTGTCAACCCGAATGAAAAAAGTTTTCATGGGAAAGCTGCTTATTTCTTCTTTTTCCGCCATTTTCGACCATTGGGGTATTCAATCTTGTGGGTGAGCCAGTAGGCATACATACAGTCGAAAAAAAGCACAATCAGTGCGCCCAGCATCAGCCAGTCCGTCATCAGGAAACATTCGGCGGCCAGCATTACAAGACCGGCTCCTGCGATGAGGAAAACTCTGGCAGACACGCGGAAAAGGGGCGCCTTGTTCATTTGTTTGCGTTCTTCTTTGGAGGCGTAGATGTAGATGGTATGGAAGGGAACGCCCTTTTCGTGAAAGGACAGCCAGCTGATCAAAAAAGCGCCTGCGGCCAGAAGCGCAAAAAAGATGGCAAGATAGGTAAACGTCATGGTGATGCTCCGCCTTTCCGGGGTGGTGATATTTTGCACTATGTTACCACAAAAAATGACACGATTCAACCCTTCCGGGCGGCATGAGAGCAGAGAGAACCGGTGTAAATGCTCTTGTAGTGGCGGTGGAAAAATGGTATAATACAATATTCCTAATCAACTGGCAACTGGAGGACAGAGCATGGGCGTACACGACGGACATCGGGAGAAAATGCGCAGGCGTTTTTTGGAGACGGGGCTGGATTCCTTCGCGGAGCACGAGGCTCTGGAGCTTCTGCTGTTCTACGCCATTCCCCGGCGGGATACCAATGCGCTGGCTCATAAAATGATGGATCATTTCGGATCTTTGGACGCTGTGCTTTCTGCGCCGGTGGAGGAACTGATGCGCATGGACGGCATCGGCGAAAACGCCGCCGTGCTGCTGAAGCTGGTGTCGAGGGTGGTGCAGAAGGCACGGCTTTCCGCCAGTCGGGAGACCATTGTCAACAGCACCGAGAAGGCGGGCGATTTTCTGCTGGAACGGTTCCGGGGCGAGAAAAATGAGGTTATTTACCAGCTGTGCCTGGACCGGAAGGGGAAGCTGCTCTCCTGCAGGAGGCTGAATGAGGGCGGTGCAGACAGCAGTGAGCTGAACATCCGCCGTCTGGTGGAGAATGCGCTGCTGGTGTCTGCCAGCGCGGTGATCCTGGCCCACAACCATCCCAGCGGCATTGCACTTCCATCCTCGGAGGATTATGCCACCACCGAACGGGTGCAGGCGGCGCTGAGCATGGTGGGCGTGACACTGGTGGATCATATCATCGTGGCGGATGACGATTTCGTATCCATGGCGGACAGCGGAACACTGAAGCACTGGTAACAGCATGTTGCGGAGAAAAGACGATGCCGAAATTCAAAGTTGTTTCTGAATATCAGCCCTCCGGTGATCAGCCGCAGGCCATTGAGGCGCTGGCGGCGGGTATCGAGAACGGGCTGGATGAACAGGTGCTGCTGGGCGTCACCGGTTCCGGCAAGACCTTTACCATGGCCAAGATCATCGAGCGGGTGCAGCGGCCTACGCTGGTGCTGGCACATAACAAGACGCTGGCGGCGCAGCTGTGCGCGGAATTCAAGGAGTTTTTCCCCAACAATGCCGTGGAGTATTTCGTAAGCTATTACGACTACTACCAGCCGGAGGCCTATATCCCCCATACCGATACCTATATCGCCAAGGACGCTTCCACCAACGAGGAGATCGACCGCCTGCGGCTCAGCGCCACCTTTTCCCTGCTGGAACGGCGGGATGTCATCGTGGTGGCGTCTGTCAGCTGTATCTACGGTCTGGGCGAGCCGGACGATTTTGCCAGGCTGGCCATTTCCCTGCGGCCCGGCACGGAATATGAGCGCAGCGAGCTGCTGCATAAGCTGGTGGAGTGCCGCTATGAGCGCAACGATATCGCTTTTGAGCGGAATATGTTCCGTGTCCGGGGCGATACCGTGGAGATATATCCTGCCTATTATAAGGGGCGTGCTATCCGTGTGGAGTTTTTCGGCGATGAGATCGACCGTATCAGCGAGTTTGATCCCGTCACCGGCCGTGCCAATAAAGTGCTGAACCACGTGGCCATCTATCCCGCCAGCCATTACGTTACCACCAAGGATAAAATGGACCGAGCGGTGGTGGAGATCCGCCGGGAACTGGAGGAACAGGTGAAGTTCTTTCAGGAGAATCAGCAGCTGGTGGAGGCGCAGCGCATCCGTCAGCGCACAGAGTACGATATGGAGATGATGACGGAGCTGGGCTACTGTACCGGCATCGAAAACTATTCCCGCGTCATCTCCGGTCGTCCCGAGGGCAGCGCACCCATGACGCTGCTGGACTTCTTCCCCAAGGATTTTCTGCTGTTTGTGGACGAGAGTCATGTGACGCTGCCTCAGGTGCGTGCCATGTACAACGGCGACCACGCACGAAAGGATTCTCTGGTGAAGTACGGCTTCCGCCTGCCCTGCGCCTATGACAACCGCCCTCTGAAATTCGAGGAATTTGAAAAGCGTATCCATCAGGCGGTGTATGTATCCGCCACCCCGGCGGAGTATGAGCGCAGCCGGGCGGGGCAGATCGTGGAGCAGGTGATCCGCCCCACGGGGCTGCTGGACCCTGTGGTGCAGGTGCGCCCGGTGGACGGGCAGATAGACGATCTGCTGACGGAGATCACCACCCGGGCAGAACGGAACGAGCGTGTACTGGTGACCACCCTCACCAAGAAGATGGCAGAGGATCTGACGGAGTATTTCCGCAGCGCCGGCGTCCGGGTGCGGTATATGCACTCTGACGTGGAGACCATTGAACGCATGGAGATCATCCGGGATCTGCGTCTGGGTGAGTTTGACGTGCTGGTGGGCATCAATCTGCTGCGTGAGGGTCTCGATCTGCCGGAGGTGTCTCTGGTGGCGGTGCTGGATGCCGATAAGGAGGGTTTCCTTCGCTCCGAGACTTCCCTGATCCAGACCATTGGCCGTGCCGCACGAAATGCGGAGGGCCTTGTGATCCTCTACGCCGACACCATTACGCCCTCCATGCGGGCGGCCATGGACGAAACCGCCCGCCGCCGTGAGATCCAGAGTGCGTACAACGAGGCAAACGGCATCGTGCCCAAGACCATCATCAAGAGCGTCCGGGATGTGCTGGAGATTTCCAGAGCGGAAGAGGACTCCCGGAAAAAGCGGGAGCGCAAAACCAAGATGACCGACCGGGAGCGTGAAGCCGAGATCGCACGGCTGGAAAAGGAAATGAAAGAAGCGGCCAAGATGCTTGAATTTGAGTATGCGGCCATTCTGCGTGACCGCATTGTGGAGCTGAAGGGCGAGAAATAAGAGAGGAAATGCCCATGGAGAACACCTTGAAACACAGAAGAATACCGGATATATCCTCCTTTGGCCTGCATCTGCTGGCCATGGCGCTGATGCTCTGCGACCATATGTGGGCGACTTTGCCCTATGCGCCCATGGTGCTGACGGCCTTGGGGCGCATCGCCTTCCCTATCTTTGCTTTTCTTATAGCAGAGGGGCACGCCCGTACCCGTGACCTCCGGCAGTACCGGAAGCGGCTTCTGCTGCTGGCTGTGGTGACAGAGCTGCCTTTCAATCTGATGTGCAGCGGCAGCATTCTCTATCCCTTTCACCAGAACGTGATCTGGACGTTCCTGCTGGCATCGGTGTGCATCGGCTTTGTTCAGAAGGCACAGGAGAAAAAGACGATTTCCGCCATCCTGAAAGCCTGCGGCGTGGTACTGCTGGGGTATCTGGCAGGGTATGTGCTGTTTGTGGACTACCACGGTGAGGGCGTGCTGACGGTGCTGGTATTTTGGTTGTTCCGGGGCGGCCGCTGGTGGCAGATGCTGGCCCAGGCGGCGTGTCTGTACTGGATCAATGTGGAGATGCTCAAGGGCGTTACGATAGAGCTGCCTCTGCCCGGCGGCGGAACGATGGACCTGCTGCTGCAGAGCCTTGCGCTGCTGGCCCTGATCCCCATCTGGCTGTACCGGGGACGGCAGGGACCGCACGGGAAGACCGTGAAGCTGATAAACTATGGTTTTTATCCCGTGCATATGCTGATTTTGTGGCTCGTCGCATTGGTGACGACATTTTGACCGGAGAAAGGAGCGGACATGGAAGAGCAGAGAACTGTATTTCAGAAGGCTGTGCTGATGATTCTGGCAGCCATGATCGTGGTGTTCGGCGTGGTGACGGCGTATTGCCAGACCATTGAGGGCATCCGGTTCCGGGACAGCTTCCTGCGGAAAGTTGGCGTGTCGGACGCTGACGGATTCTCCGGAAAAGTGGAGGGGGAGAATGTGACCATCCTTCGCTGGCGTCAGGGTTGGGATGATAACGATCCCAACACAACGGGTATTATGCTGCAGGTGGGTGGACGAAAATTCGACCACTACAGTGTATATCTGGGTGAGTCTATGATCCAGCCGCAGGGGCCTGTTTCCGGCTCTGCCCCGCCTTTGTGGGATGATATTCAGACCCTCCGTATCGCCAAAAACGGAGAGGTCATATACGAGGGCGGCTATCGGGAAGAATCCGGGCTGTTCTTCACCTCCGACGGAGAATGGTCGGGATTGAATGTCAGTATGAGCACCCGTGTTGTGGGTGAAGACCCGTGGGAGAACTACACCCCGTCCAAAAGTTTTTTGGTGCAGCTGGCACTGGGACCGGAGCTGGTGGACCGGGGCGACTGGCGGCTATATGGACTGGCGGTATTTCTGACCATCGTGATGATGGCGGATGTGGCGTTCCCGTATACGCTGTTCCGGTGGCGGCATCGCCGGTGGGTGAAAGATCCGGAGCCTACGGACGATTATATGAGCATGCAGCATCTGAGTTGGGTGATCTGTCCCATCCTGCTGCTGGTGTTTTACATCTTTGCGGCGACCACCACTATGGCGGTGGTTTGACGCTGCACAGAAAGAAGAGGATGGCGTGATGAAAGAAAAAACCGCCCCGTGGGCGGCATATCTCAGCATTCTGGCGGCGGCTGCCCTGTGGGGCATCATCGGCATCTGGAACCGGCAGCTGATGGCGCTGGGTCTGTCCCCCACCGGCATCGTGGCGGTACGGAACTTCGGCGGCATGGCGCTGCTGGCGGCCATCTTCGCGGTGAAGGATCGCAGTGTGTTCCGGGTGCGGAGGGCGCATCTGAAATACTTTTTCGGCACCGGCATCATCAGCGTGGTGCTGTTCACCGTGTGCTATTTCTCCTGCCAGAAGCTGTGCTCGCTGGCGGTGGCCTCCATTCTGCTGTATACGGCGCCCTCCTTCGTGGTGGTGATGAGCGCCATCCTGTGGAAAGAACCGGTGACGAAGAAAAAGCTCTCGGCGCTGCTGCTGACGCTGGTGGGCTGCGCGCTGGTGTGCGGCCTCTTTGCCGGTGACCTGACGGTGACGCTGCCCGGCATTCTGCTGGGACTGGGGGCGGGCTTCTTCTACGCCCTGTACAGCATCTTCGGACGGTATGCGCTGGCACACTATGATTCCATGACGGTGACGGTGTGGACATTCCTGTTTGCCGGGCCTGCGTCGCTGCTGCTGGTGAAGCCTGCAGAGATGAGCGCGGTGCTGGCGCAGCCCAAGGCGTGGCTGCTGGCAGCGGCGCTGGTGGTGTTTTCCACGGTGCTGCCCTATCTCTTCTACACCGGCGGCCTTGCAAAGGTGGAGGCGGGCAAGGCGTCCATCATGGCAAGTCTGGAGCCGGTGGTGGCGTCGCTGATGGGCGTGGTGCTGTTCAGCGAGCCCATGGGCATCCAGACTCTGCTGGGCATTGTGTGCGTACTGACTGGCGTGTATATTCTGAGGTAAGCGTATGGCGAAGAATACAAAAGACGAAAAGACCAATGTGATGCGGACGCTGGAGCAGAGGAACATCCCCTACACGGCCCACACATACGCCCATGAGGAGGGCGTGGCGGTGGACGGCGTCACCGTGGCGCAGATGCTGGGACAAGATCCGGAGCAGGTGTTCAAGACGCTGGTGGCTCGCGGCGCATCCAGGGGCATCTATGTGTTTGTCATTCCCGTGGCGGACAGTCTCGACCTGAAAAAGGCGGCCAAGGCGGTGGGGGAAAAGTCCATCGAAATGGTGGCGGTGAAGGAGATCAACGCCCTTACCGGCTATATCCGGGGCGGCTGCTCTCCGGTGGGGATGAAGAAGCAGTATCCCACAGTGTTCCATGAAACGGTGGAGATCATCGACACCATCATGGTGTCCGCCGGAAAGATCGGCGCGCAGGTGGAGCTGAATCCGCAGGCTCTGATGGAGCTGGTGGACGGCACAGCCGCGGACATTACCGTGGGGTAAGCGCGGCTACATATCTTTTGTTTCCCGGGCGATGGCAAGCTCCAGTCCCAGACCCAGCCGAAAGGCATGAACAGCCCGGCTGCAGGCGAGGATATCCTCGGCGTCGGTCAGCTCCCAAAGCTGGTGGCGCAGCTCCGGAACGGCTTCTTTCAGGGAGCGCAGGGCGTCATCCCGGCGCTGACCCTTATCAAGCTGGCAGATTTGTTTGACGTCAGCCTGGATTATCTGGTGGGTAGGTCGGAGGAACGCCGATAAAGAAACCGCGTCTGGGCAGAAAGAGAGAAATGCCATGACAGAAGCATCGAGAAAAATTCTGGAGTCCTTCCAGATCAGAAAAAGTAAGAACCAGAAGGCAGAGTTTCGCGGCTGGCTCAGCGGTGAACTGCGGAAGGCGGGGTATGTGCCCAAAGAAGAACCTCATAGTGGTCTGATTCCCGGCTGCAACCTTGTGGTGGGCGATCCGGAGACGGCAGAGGTTATCTGCACCGCCCATTACGACACCTGCGCCGTGATGCCGGTGCCCAACTTCATCACGCCCCGGAATATGGCGTGGTATCTCCTCTATCAGCTGGCATTGGTGGGAGCGATTTTCGCCTTCGCTGCGGCGGTGGAGGTGGCGGTGATTTTTGCTTTCGATCCACCGCCCATGGTGGCAGTGCTGGCCATGGAGGCGGCCGTGTTCTTTTGCCTGTGGTGGCTGATGTTCGGCCCGGCCAACAGACGTACCGCCAACGACAACACCAGCGGCGTCGTCACACTGGTGGAGACGGCGCTGTCTATGCCGGAGGAGCTGAGCGAGAAGGTATGCTTCGTCTTCTTCGACAATGAGGAAAAGGGATTGTTCGGCTCTGCCGCCTTTGCCAAGACGCATCGGAAAGCAAAGAACGGGACGCTGCTTTTGAATTTCAACTGTGTGGGTGACGGCAATTCCCTGCAGTTTTTCCCGGCCCCGGGTTTGAAAAAGGACGCGGCGGCGTTGCAGCGGCTGAAGGCTGCCTTTGCCGGTGACGGCGAAAAGACCGTGGAGGTGGTGCGGGGGTTTGGATTCTATCCCTCTGATCAGCGGCACTTCCGTCTGGGTGCAGGCGTATGCGCATTGAAGAAAAACCGCGTTTTTGGTTACTATATGGATAAGATCCACACCGGAAAGGACACTGTGCTGGATGGCGAGAACATCCGCATCCTCCGGGACGGTATTGTGCGTCTGGTGACGCGATAAAGGAGAATCCCATGCAGGATAAAATCATCGTGCGGGGCGCCCGCACCAACAATCTGAAAAATATAGACGTGGAGATCCCCCGGGACAAGCTGGTGGTGCTGACGGGTATTTCCGGCAGCGGCAAGTCCTCGCTGGCCTTCGATACCATCTATGCCGAGGGACAGCGGCGGTATGTGGAGAGCCTCAGCTCCTACGCCCGGATGTTCCTGGGACAGATGGAAAAGCCGGACGTAGATTACATTGACGGACTTTCGCCTGCCATCTCCATAGACCAGAAGACCACCAGCAAGAACCCCCGCTCCACTGTGGGCACGGTGACGGAGATCTATGACTATCTGCGCCTGCTGTGGGCCAGAGTAGGCACGCCTCACTGTCCCAAGTGCGGCAAGGAGATCCACCAGCAGACCATCGATCAGATCATCGATCAGGTGCTGGCGCTGCCGGAGGGCACCCGCATTCAGGTAATGGCGCCGGTGATTCGGGGAAAGAAGGGCGAGCACGCCAAGATCTTCGAGGACGCCCGCCGTTCCGGCTATGTCCGTGTCCGGGTGGACGGGAATCTCTACGAGCTGGATGAGACCATCCAGCTGGAAAAGAACAAAAAGCACAACATTGAGATCATCGTGGACCGGCTCATCATCCGGCAGGATATCCGTCAGCGGCTGACGGACTCTGTGGAGACGGCCTCTGCTCTGGCCGGCGGCATTGTGGTCATCAACCTCCTGCGGGAGGAGCAGGACATTTCCTTTTCCCAGAATTACGCCTGCGAGGACTGCGGCATCTCCATTGAGGAGCTGACTCCCCGGATGTTCTCCTTTAACAATCCCTTCGGTGCGTGTCCCACTTGTACGGGTCTTGGCTTCCAGCAGAAGGTGGATCCTGAGCTGGTGATCCCGGACAAGAGCTTGTCCATTCTGGATGGGTGCCTGCAGGCCTCCGGCTGGGCCAATGTCCGGGGCGACGGTATTTCCCGGATGTATTTTGACGCCCTGTCCAAAAAATATCACTTCTCCCTGACGGAGCCGTGGGAGACCCTCAGCGAGGCGGCAAAGGATATCGTGCTGTACGGTACCAAGGGCGAGAAGCTGGAGCTGCATTACGATCAGCCCCGAGGAAAGGGAACGCTGTATCAGGCCTTTGAGGGCGTGTGCAACAATCTGGAGCGCCGCTATCTGGAAACCCAGAGCGACGGTGTGAAAAAGGAACTGACGGAGGTCATGAGCGATTGTCCCTGCCCGGACTGCGGCGGACGGCGGCTGCGGAAGGAATCTCTGGCGGTGACGGTGGGGCAGCGGGATATCCACACCTTTACGGAGCTGCCGGTGGATGACGGCCTGGCCTTCGTGGAGGGACTGCAGCTGACGGAGCAGCAGATGCGCATTGCAGACCGCATCCTCAAGGAAATTCGGGCACGGCTGGGCTTCCTGCAGTCGGTGGGACTGGGCTATTTGACCCTCAGCCGCAGCGCGGCAACCCTCTCCGGCGGTGAGAGTCAGCGCATCCGGCTGGCCACCCAGATCGGTTCCAGCCTTATGGGTGTGCTGTATATTCTGGATGAGCCGTCCATCGGTCTCCATCAGCGTGACAATGACAAGCTGCTGGAGACGCTGCGGAATCTCCGGGATCTGGGCAATACTCTGCTGGTGGTGGAGCATGACGAGGACACCATGCGGGCGGCGGACTATCTCATCGACATCGGACCCGGCGCCGGTATCCACGGCGGCGAGGTGGTGGCGGCAGGTACGCCGGAGGAGGTTATGGCCAATCCCGATTCCCTGACGGGTCAGTATCTGTCCGGAACGAAGAAAATCAGCATTCCGGCGCAGCGCCGTACCGGAAACGGGAAGTACCTGACCGTGGTGGGTGCCCGGGAGAACAACCTGAAAAACGTGGATGTGGAGATCCCGCTGGGAACCTTTACCGCCGTTACCGGCGTGTCCGGCAGCGGCAAGTCTTCGCTGGTAAACGAGATCCTGTTCAAGAAGCTGGGCGCGGACCTCAACCGCATGAAGACCCGTCACGGCAAATGCACCCGCATCGACGGCGTCCGGGAGCTGGACAAGGTGGTGAACATTGACCAGAGTCCCATCGGCAGAACGCCCCGCTCCAATCCCGCCACCTATACCGGCGTGTTCAACGATATCCGCGACCTGTTTGCTGCCACACAGGAGGCAAAGAGCCGCGGCTACGGCCCCGGACGGTTTAGCTTCAACGTCCGCGGAGGACGCTGCGAGGCCTGCTCCGGTGATGGCCTGCTGAAAATCGAAATGCACTTCCTGCCGGATATCTTCGTACCCTGCGAGGTGTGTCACGGTCAGCGGTACAACCGGGAGACGCTGGAGGTGCGCTACAAGGGTAAAAACATCGCGCAGGTTCTGGAAATGACTGCCGATGAGGCGGCGGAGTTCTTTGCGCCGCTGCCCAAAATTGCCAATAAAATTCGTACCCTCTGTGATGTGGGCCTCGGCTATGTGAAGCTGGGGCAGTCCTCCACAGAGCTGTCCGGCGGAGAGGCTCAGCGTGTGAAGCTGGCCACGGAGCTCAGTAAAATCGCCACCGGGCGTACCATCTATATTCTGGACGAGCCTACCACCGGTCTCCACGCCGACGATGTGCGGCGACTGCTGGAGGTGCTGCAGCGTCTGGTGGACGGCGGCAACACCGTGGTGGTCATCGAGCACAATCTGGATGTCATCAAATGTGCCGATCACATCATCGACCTCGGCCCCGAGGGAGGCGACAAGGGCGGCACCATCGTCTGCACAGGCACGCCGGAGGAAGTGGCCGCCTGTGGGTCAAGCTACACCGGCCAGTATCTGAAAAGAGTACTGGAAAACCCGTAAATCCGCCGCAGGTGCGGCGTCATCAATACAACGCTCAAAGGATAGAAAGTTGAGGATCACCTATGTCTAACATCACCAAAACCGCCATGGTCACCGTCTGTGGCCGTCCCAACGTGGGAAAATCCAGCCTTACCAATGCTCTGGTGGGTGAGAAGGTAGCCATCGTCTCCAACAAGGCACAGACCACCCGCAACCGTATCTGCGGCATCGTCAACCGTGACGATACCCAGTTTGTCCTGATGGACACCCCCGGCCTCCACAAGCCCAAGTCCGCACTGGGTGATTATATGGTGAAGATCATCACCGCATCTCTCAGCGATGTGGACTGTGCGCTGCTGCTGGTGGAGCCCATTCCCCATGTGGGCGGCCCGGAGAAGGCGCTGATCCAGCGGATCCGGGAAGAGAAAATCCCCTGCATTCTGTGCATCAACAAGATCGACACTGTGAAGCCCGACGAGCTGCTGCCCGTCATCGCCGCTTACAGCGAGGAGTGGGACGGCTTTGACGCCATCATCCCTATCTCTGCCCATAAGAACGACGGCCTGGAGGAGCTGATGCGGGAGCTGGGTAAGTATGCACAGGAAGGCCCCCAGCTGTTCCCTGACGGCGAGACCTCCGACCAGCCTGAGCGGCAGGTGATGGGTGAGATCCTCCGGGAAAAGCTGCTGCTGTGTCTGGACAAGGAAATTCCCCACGGCACCGCTGTGGAGCTCACCAAGTTCTCCGAGCGGGATTCCGGCGTGGTGGATGTGGAAGCCACCATCTACTGCGAGAAGGCCAGCCACAAGGGTATCATCATCGGCAAGCAGGGCGCTATGCTGAAAAAGATCAGCACCATGGCCCGCCACGATATGGAGAAGTTCATGGGCACCAAGGTGTTCCTGGAAACCTGGGTGAAGGTGAAGGAGAACTGGCGGGAAAACGCCAACTATGTCCGTTCCTTCGGCTACGACGACAGACAGTGATCTGTTCCTGAGGAGGCTTGTAACATGGTGTATGAACCGTATCTCAATGTGATCGAGCAGAAAGCGGAGACCATCTTTGGTGTTTCGGACGGCATCTGGGATCATGCGGAACTGCCGTTCCGGGAGTATCAATCCATGGAAATTCTGGCCGGTGCGCTGGAAAAAGAGGGATTCGCCGTGGAGCGCGGCGTCGGCAAGCTGCCCACGGCGTTCAAGGCCACCTATGGAAGCGGTAAGCCTGCCATGGGTATTCTGGCAGAGTATGACGCCCTGTCGGGCCTGAATCAGGCGGCAGACACTGCCGAGCCTTTGCGGATCGCCGGCCCGGATGTGGGACACGGCTGCGGACACAACCTGTTTGCCGGTGGTTCCTTTGCGGCGGCACTGGCAGTGAAAGCCTATATTGAAACCACCGGAAAGGGCAGCGTTACGCTCTTTGGCTGTCCCGCAGAAGAGGGCGGCAGCGGCAAAGTGTTCATGGTGCGCGAGGGCGTGTTTGACGGCATTGACGCGGTGGTCAGCTGGCATCCGGAAAAGATGTACATGGTGCGCACCCGCCCTGCACTGGCCAACACAAAGGTCTCCTACGCCTTCACCGGCGTTGCCGCCCACGCCGGCGGCAGTCCCCACAAGGGGCGCAGTGCACTGGACGCGGTGGAGCTGATGAACGTGGGCTGCAACTATCTCCGGGAGCACATGGAGACCACCAGCCGCATCCATTACGCCATTACGGACTCCGGCGGAACGGCACCAAACGTGGTGCAGGCTCACGCCGAGGTGCTGTATATGATCCGCGCCAACAATCCCAAAGAGGTGCGGGAGCTGAAAGAGCGTGTGGATCGTGTGGCACAGGGCGCGGCTATGATGACGGATACCACGGTGAAGATCACTGTGCAGGCATCCTGCTCCAACCTCATCACCATTCCCACGCTGCAGCAGACAGCGTATGAAATCATGCAGGAGATCCCGCTGCCGGTTCCCACTGAGAAGGATCTGTCTTATGGCCGCGCACTGCAGGCCACCATGTCCCTGAGTCCGGAGGAGCAGGCCGCTCCGGTTTACGCGGATCGTGTGCTGCCGCCTGCACCGCCCAAGGCGCACGGCGGCTCTACAGATACCAGCGACGTCAGCTGGCAGTGCCCCACCGTGCAGATGCATATCGGTAACTGGTGCATCGGTACGCCCGGTCACAGCTGGCAGGCTGTGGCACAGGGGAAGTCCCATTATGCCCACGCCTCCATGCTGTATGCAGGCAAGGCGGTGGCAGGCAGCATCATCCGCCTGATGGAAGAACCGGAACGGCTGAAACAGGCAAAAGAAGAGCACTTCGCACAGACCGGTGGGGAATACGTCAGTCCCATCCCGGCAGATCTGATGCCGCCCCTTCCGAAACGGTAATGGATTCCGTACATTCTAATCATTTCCACACATTTTTCGACAGCCTGATGTCATCCTATACCATGAGGTGATGACCAGTGACTGCCGAATCGGCATGGAAGCTTTTTTGCGCCACCGGCGTTCCGGCGCACTACCTGATGTATCGCTCCTTATCAGAGGGAGAAATCAAAACGGATTGAAAGACGAAGGAGAGGTGAGGCTCGTGGCTGCACCGTATATGGTGACCCGCGGTGTTGTACTGCGGCAGACAGAAACCAAGGAGGCGGACAAGATCCTCACCCTTCTGACTGCCGACAGGGGAAAGATCCCCGTCATTGCCCGGGGTGTCCGGCGTCGCAGCTGCAAGTATGCGGCCTCGGCGCAGCCGCTGGCCTATTCGGAATGGACGCTGTATCAGAAGGGCGATTGGTATTACGCCAATGAGGCGTCCTCCATAGAGCAATTCAGCGGATTGCAGAGCGATCTTTCCCGTCTGTCGCTGGGTTTTTACTTTGCGGAGCTGACGGAGACGGTGGCTGCGGCAGGGGAAGCTCTGCCGGAGCTGGTGAGTCATCTGCTCAACGGCCTGTATGTGCTGGATAAGCTGAAAAAACCGGAGACGCTGGCCAAGGCGGCCTTTGAGTTCCGCATTCTCTGTCTGGCGGGGTATGAGCCGCTGGCAGACAGCTGCGCTTTCTGCGGCTGTGCAGACCCGGAGCAGCCTCTTCTGGATGTGGTACAGGGCGTGGTACGCTGCCGGGATTGCGGCGTGGGGGAGAGCGGTCATTCGCTGCCCCTGTGTCCTGCGTCGCTGGCGGCTCTGCGGCACATTCTCTACGGCGATCCCAAACGGCTGTACTCCTTCACGCTGGAGGGGACTGCCCTGAAGCGGCTGTCTGCCGCGGCAGAGGGCTTCGCCGCCGCCCAGCTGGAAGGCCGCTTCCGGACGCTGGAATTCTATAAAAGTCTGCAAGTATAGTGTCATACATATGACAGGAGAAGCACATGAGCGAATTGTTTGAAAAATCCATGCGGACACTGGAACTGCCCAGGGTGCTGCAGATGCTGGCCGAGCAGGCCGTCAGTCCCGAGGCAAAGGCCAAATGTGCCGTTGTGCGTCCGGAGGACGAGGCGGAGGAGGTCCTGCGGCTGCAGGATCAGACCGAGGCTGCCCGGAATATGATCGGACTGCGGGGCGCACCGTCCTTCTCCGGCGTCCGTCCCGTCATCGAGGCGCTGGATCGCGCGGATCGGGGCGGTAGCCTCAACACCCGGGAGCTGCTGACCATCGCGGGACTGCTGACCTGTGCCCGCCGTGCCAGGGAGTACCGGGATACCGATGCTCTGGGCGTTACACCCATTGATCATCTGTTCCACTCCATACACGGCAATCGCTTTCTGGAGGACAAGATCAAAAACGCCATTCTGGACGAGGATACCATATCCGACAACGCCAGCCCCGAGCTGGCGGATATCCGCCGGCATATGCGTGCGGCACAGGCCAAGAGCCGCCAGATCCTCCAGAAAATCATCTCTTCACCCACCTATGCCAAAATTCTGCAGGAGACCATCATCACCCAGCGGGACGGCCGTTTCGTGGTGCCGGTAAAGGCGGAGCACAAGGGCGATATGCCCGGTCTGGTGCATGACGTTTCCTCCTCCGGCGCTACGCTGTTCATCGAACCTATGGGTGTGGTACAGGCCAACAATGAGCTGATCGAACTGGAGGCCCGGGAGAAGAAGGAAATTGAACGCATTCTGGCGGAGCTTTCCGCCAATGCTGCCGACCACCGGGAGGACATTCAGTGGGATCACGATGTACTGGTGCACCTGGATGTGATCTTTGCCCGGGGTCAGCTCTCTTATAAGCTGAACGGCGTGCGGCCGGAGATCCGGCGCAACGGTTCCGTTTCCCTGCGGAAGGCACGTCATCCGCTGCTGGATCAGGCCAAGGCGGTGCCCATCGATATGACGCTGGGGGAAACCTTCGACACGCTGGTGATCACCGGCCCCAATACCGGCGGCAAAACCGTAAGTCTCAAGACGCTGGGACTTCTGTGCCTGATGGCCCAGTGCGGTCTGCAGATTCCGGCGGGAGACCGCAGCGCCGTGTCCGTATTCCGGGAGGTGCTGGCAGATGTGGGCGACGAGCAGAGCATCGAGCAGAATTTGTCCACCTTTTCTGCACACATGAAGAACATTGTGGGGATTCTGGATGCGGCAGATCAGCACAGTCTGGTGCTGTTCGACGAGCTGGGAGCCGGAACCGATCCCGTGGAGGGGGCAGCGCTGGCCATCGCCATCATCGAACGGGTGCGGCAGGCTGGAGCCAAGGTGGCGGCCACCACCCACTATGCGGAGCTGAAAACCTTTGCCATGACCACTCCCGGCGTGGAAAATGCCTCCTGCGAGTTTGACGTGGAGACGCTGCGGCCTACCTACCGGCTCCTGATCGGCATTCCCGGCAAGTCCAACGCCTTTGCCATCTCCAAGCGGCTGGGACTGGCGGATGACGTCATTGAGGACGCAAAGCGGCAGATGAGCGGCGACAGCCTGCGGTTTGAGGATGTGCTCACCGGCCTGGAGGCCAAACGACAGGCACTGGAGAAGCGGCAACTGGAGCTGGATCGTCTGGCAGTCCGCAGGGAAGAGGACGCCCGAAAGGCCCGGGAATTCCGGGAGCAGATGGAACGGGCCAAGGAAAAGGCCCGCAGCCGGGGCGAGGCAGAAGCCAAGCGAATCCTCAGAGAGGCACGGCAGACGGCGGACGAGGTCTTTGCCGAGCTGACGGAGATGCGCAAGCAGCAGGCTAAGGCACAGCGGATGGAAAACACAAACGAGGCGCGGGCAGAGCTGCGCCGCAAGCTCAACGAGGCGGAGGATGCCCTGAATCGGCAGGACGGTTCTCAGGAACCCATCCCGGCACCCAGCCGTCCCATCGTGGCCGGGGATCTGGTGGAGATTCCCGGCGTGCGGCAGAATGCGGAGGTCATTTCCGTCAACAAGGACGGCACGCTGCTGCTGAAGGCCGGTATCATGAAGATGACCGTTAAGGCTGCCGAAGTGCGGCTCATCGAGGAGCCGGTGAAGAAGCCGATGCCCAAAGCCGCTTCCCGGTCCGGCGGGATCACCCTCCGGGCGGCTACGCCCCGGGAGCTGGATATCCGCGGCATGGAGAGCATCGAGGCGGAGAGCGTAGTGGAGACCTTCCTCTCCAGCGCCGTCATGGGCCGACTGGATACTGTGACCATCATCCACGGAAAGGGAACCGGTGTTCTGCGGAACACCGTCCATCAGCTCCTGAAGAAACACCGGTCGGTGAAGTCCTTCCGCCTCGGCGTTTACGGCGAGGGCGAGAACGGCGTCACTGTGGTGACTCTGAAATGATGACTCGGACTCCCGGTGCGGCAGATGCGCCGTACCGGGAGTTCCAAAAGAGACGGGAAAAAGTTGCTTTCAAAAAAACAAAAAAATGAAAAAAACGTGTTGACAAACGAAGGGACATCTGCTAATATAATCTTCGCTGCCGGTACGCTGGTGTAGCACAGTGGTAGTGCAGCTGATTTGTAATCAGCAGGTCGGGGGTTCGAATCCGTCCACCAGCTCCACAATTTCATATGGGGGAATTCCAGAGCGGCCAAATGGGGCAGACTGTAAATCTGTTGTCACTGACTTCGGTGGTTCGAATCCACCTTCCCCCACCAAGATAGGTTGACAAGTTTCGAGAGAAGCTTGTCAGCCTTTTTGTTTTGCGGTATAATTTAGTATTCCAACACCTCAAATCAAAATTTAACAGCGGAAACGAGGTATACCAATGAACATTTCCTTTGACGAATATAAAGAATTACGTTCCAAGCAGCGTAGCGCCAGCATCTCCGAAGGTTTGGAGAAATCCTATCAGCAAGGCATGTCCAAAGTCGCCAATCGTAAATGCTTTGGCTATGTAACAGATACAAATGGCCATCTGGTAATCGACCCCGAACGGTCTGAAATCGCTCGACGCGCAAAAAAGTGATGGCACCATCAAGAAGACGCTCTTGCCAGGCGAACATGTCACGCAAATTGCGTGTAGCTGCCTATTGCCGGGTCAGTTCGGATAAGGAAGAGCAACGAAGCAGCTTGGATTCCCAAATACAGTATTATCAAGAGTAAATTACCGCTTGTGAGAGCTGGGATTTTGCCGGCATCTTTTCAGATCGCGGAAGCGGTCTGAAAGACGAAGAGCGCACGGCACTTCAAGCCATGATGAAGAAATGCAGACAGGGCAAAATTGACCTGATACTGACGAAATCCATTAGTCGCTTCGGACGCAACACATTGAACACTTTGATAACAGCACGCGAACTCAAAGCCTTGGGTGTAGACGTTTGGTTTGAGAAAGAACATATCCACCTACTGAGTGAAGACAGTGAGACGATGCTTACCGCATACGCTATGTTTGCTCAAGCCGAAAGCGAGAGTATGAGCCGAAATATTCGAGCAGGCATTCGCTATGGGTTCAAAAGTGGGAACTCCGGATACGCCAACTTTGTCTGCTATGGGTACGAACTTGATAGCAACGGTGAACTTGCAATTAATGAAGCCCAAGCGGCCATTGTGAAAGAAATCTTTACGCGCCGTGCCGCTGGACAAAGCCTATCAAAAATCTCCGAGTGGTTATACGAATGTGGGATCAAATCTCCTACCGGAAAAGAACGCTGGAGCCGGGAAACACTCAACAAATTGCTCCATAATGAAAAATATATCGGTGATGTATTGTTGCAGAAAACCTATGCCAGTGATCTGTTGGACGGTGTACAAATAAAGAATTCTGGTGAAAGAAGTCGGTACTTATATCAAAACAACCATCCAGCTATAATTTCCAAAGAGTTGTTTGCGCTTATTAGCCGTAATAATACATAAATGGGGATACAAGTGAGAAAGACCAGTTAAAATTTCCCGAATGAGCACCTTAATTATCTGGACAGTTCTTGAGGAATCGGGTATATTATAATTAACACCTTAGCTTAAAGAGGGGGGTCATAAATGGAACCTACATTTGCAACTTCGATTCATATTCGCAAAGTGCGGCACTTAAATGATATTACGATTCCTCTTTCGAATGAGGTACGAAAAAATCTTCTTATTACCGGAAAAAACGGCAGTGGAAAAACGAGTGTGCTAAATGCGCTCGTTTCCTATTTGAAGTATATTTCCGACTCTCGAAATCCCACGCAAGAAACGTGTGAAAGCCAACTGCAATACCATAAAAATCGTTTTGCAAAGCAAGATGATTCGGAAAAAGGCCGGCGCGAAAGACTGGATGCTCAAAAGCAAATAGAATATTGGAGCAATAGATTAAAAATGCTGGTCGATGGAGCAACAATAGAGTGCACATCTCTTGCTCTTCTCCAAGAAAAGTATCAAAACGGTCAATTTGTCTTGGCCTCTTTTGGCGACACAAGAGTTATCCATGTTGACACATCAGACAATATTGAAAAGATAACTCTTAAACAGGCATACTCGCTTGATGATACCCCAAGTAAACAACTGGCTAAGTATTTAGTAAATCTTAAAGCGACTCAAGCATTTGCGAATGCCGAGGGCAATATTGAACGAGCTAACCAAATAAAGGTATGGTTTGACAATTTCGAAAAGATTCTTCGAAATATTTATGATGACGATTCTTTAACATTAGATTTCAATATAGAGAAATATCGTTTTTCAATCCAGTTGCCTAATCGTGAGCCTTTTGAGTTCAATACTATGTCTATGGGCTATGCAGCAATTTTTGACATCATTGGTGATTTGGTCATACGAATGGAGGCACAGAAGAACTACAACTTAGAAGGAATAGTATTAATTGATGAAATAGAAACACATCTTCATGTAGAGCTCCAGCGAAAGATTCTTCCAATATTAACTGATCTATTCCCCAATCTTCAATTTATCATAACAACACATTCTCCATTTATTTTGAACTCTGCTAGTAATTCGGTAGTATATGATTTGGAAAAGCATACATTGGTGGAAAATGGACTCACCAACTTACCATACGACGGAATTGTTGAAGGTTATTTTGAATCTGACAAATTATCAGAAGAACTACGAAACAAATTCAACTTATATGCTCAGTTAGTCAAGAAAGACAATCTAACTGACGCAGAGTATGCAAAGATTGCAGAACTTGAGCAATATCTTGACGAAGTACCTGATTTTCTTGCGTTAGATTTTGCAACAGAATATAGCCGCCTAAAACTGGAATTTGAGCAGTGAGGGGGATAAGTGTGGTAAAGATAGAGAGAACAACCACTGTTCCCGGTTCACTTGTCAAAGCGCTAGATAACGGCTCGGGTAGCTATACAGAGTTCGATGTGATTCGTCAGCTGCGACAAGATTTTCACGAAAAATGTTATTTGTGCGAGATTGACAAATTGCAAAGTGTGAATGTTGAGCATTTAACTCCTCACAAGGGAAATCCTGCGTTAAAATACGATTGGAACAACCTTTTTCTGAGCTGTCCCCACTGCAACCTCGTTAAGAATCAAGAAAAATATAGTGGGAAAATTCTTGATTGCTGTTCAAAAGATCCTGAAGATGCATTATCTCACACTTTTCAAAACAACCATGTTTCTGTAACTCCTCTTGATGGTAGTATAGAAGCAAAAATGACAGCAATTTTGTTAACGGAGTGTTTTGAAAAAAGCAATACTGGAATTCGAGAACTGGAATGTCAAACACGTATCGATGCTTTAAGTGAAACTATGAACTTGCTATATAAGCAACTAAAGCAATTTAAAAAAGATCCTAAAGAGAAAACTATTCGAACCTTAAAAGGTATGCTAAGTAGGACATATAAGTTTTCTGGATTTACTCGCAACTATGTCCGCACACATTTGGATGATTATCCGCAACTTAGCACATTTCTTTGAGTATCTTGATATCCCCGTATCGCGTTGCCTTTTGGGGCACTAAAAGCACAAAATCCTCTACACGAAGGTGTGGAGGATTTCCTTTTCTCTCCGTTCTAATCCAAGCTCCATCTTGTTATCCCAATTATACCCATTATACTTTAGTAGCCGAGTGGGATAATTGGGATAACATATGAACGGTCTATAAATCCTTAAACATAACCGTCTTTGCATTTTAAGTATCTTTTTTGCTGTTGTCATATGCAAAATCCACATTTATGCCTTTTCGCCGACCAAATCCCGCAATCGGAATAAATTCTTGAATTTCGACTAAAAATCCCGAAATCGGAATTTCCCGGCAATTTACCCTCTAATCAGCCCCCGATCTTTTTTGTAGTGCAAACACACAAAAAGTCCAACACCAATCGGTGTTGGACTTTTTGCATTATGCTTTGACAGCATCCATTTCTTTTTGTAAACTGTTATAAACCCTGCGATAGAGCAGTGTGGAGAAGATAAACGTGCAGCCGTCCGAAATAAGCTGTGCCGAAACAACACCGTACAGACCAACGAAATGATTCATGATGAGAAGAACGGGGATGGCAAACAGTCCCTGTCTGCAGATGCCGAGGATCAGAGACTCCTTTCCTTTTCCCATGGCCTGCAGGCAGTAGATCTTTTGGAAATTCGAGATCATAAACGGTGTGGCAAGGCAGGCGATGCGCAGGAAATTGGTGCCGTAGGCAATCGTTGCCTCGTTCCGAATGAAAAGCCAGATAATCTGCGGGGCAAAGAGCTCGAATATCGCAATGAACACGCAGGCGGTTGCCATACCGGCAAGCTGTGCTGCGCGGGTAAAGCTTTTCATACGGGGATAGTTTTTGCAGGCGTAGTTGTAGGCTACCAGAGGCATCATGCCCTGGCAGAGTCCCATACCGATATTCAGGGGGATCATGTCTGCCTTCAATACAATGCCGTAGGCTGCCAGCTCGATATCTCCGTAACCGGCAGTCAGATTGTTTTTGACGATGCTGGTGGTGTTGGCCAGCAGAGCCGTGATGGCAGAAGGAAGACCGATGGAAAAGACCTCTCTGATGAGCGTTCGCTCCAGATGTGCATATTTGGGGGAGATCGTCAGGACGGAGATTCCTTTCAGCCTATGATAAGTGAAGAGGAAATAGGTGAGGGTGATCACGTTGGAAAGCAGCGTGGCAATGGCTGCACCGGTGACTTCGTTTCCTTCGGGGAGAAGGACGAACATGAAGACAGGATCCAGAAGGATGTTGGAGATACCGCCGATGGCAAGCCCCAGACCGGATTCTCGGGAATATCCCGCGCTTCTGAGCAGATGGGACATGGTGAGACCTACTGTGGAGGGGATTCCGCCGATGACCACTACCCAGAAAAGATAGCTGGCGGCATAGCCGATGGTGTTGTCGGATGCACCCAGAAGCCGTGCCAGCGGTTCTGTGAACAGGAAGCATACCAGAGAATACGCTGCCGCAACCGCCAGAGAGCCGTAAATACTGAAAGCACCCACACGCCTGGCGTCGTGCTCCTGCTTCTTGCCCAGCAGACGTGAGAGCAGGCTGCCGCCGCCGACGCCGAACAGATTGGCAAGGGCGTTGAGCATGAAAAAGAGCACGCCTACCACACTGGCTGCGGCTACTTTATATGGATCGTTGCTCATACCGATAAAGAAGGTGTCGGCAAGGTTGTAGATCATCGTAACCAACTGACTGATGATGGTGGGGACTGCCATGGTGAGCAGCGCTTTGCCAACAGGCATGCGTTCAAAAAGTTCTGCTTTTTCGTTTTTCATTGTGATGTTTCCTTTTCTGCGTTTAAGGCGTTGATGACACACTGGATGGCAAGATGATAGCTGGTTTCTCTGTCCACCTCGGCAAGAGAAAAGCCGCCGGTACGTTCGTGAGCGAAAAAGCCGTGCATGATACTCCGCAGGATCCGCTGGTAATGCATCTGACGTTCCGGTGAAATTCCATAGCTGTCGAGAACCGTTAAAATGGGGGCAACGATTTTCTTTAGTTCTGTTTCCAGAACCGAGAGATGGAGAATGTGTACGCCCATAATAATGCGATATAGTTCGGGATGCTCCTTTGCAAAGAGACGGTACGCATCCGCAAGGGCATACAGGGCTTCGTCGGTACTTTTATCCGCAATCGCCAGTTCTTCCTGCGCTGTCATCATTTGTACCGCCCGGAATCCGACTTCTGTCAGCAGCTCATTCTGACCGGATATGTGATTATACAGGGAAGATACCTGTATTTGCATGGATGCGGCCAAAGCGCGCAGAGAAAAAGCCGCCAGCCCTTTTTCTTCAATCAAAGCGAGCGCTACAGCTGCGATGCTTTCTTTTGTGATTCCTTTGTTTGCCATAAAGAACCTCCGAAACGAACACTGTTCGTACAGACGCCATTATAGACAAACACTGTTCGCCTGTCTATACATTTAACGAAAGTTTTACGGCAGAGGGAACTGCCTGCCGGAGCAGGGAAGAGACACCTTTTCGCCGGTTGATACAACAAGAGGGGAAAACAACTTATGATCCATCACATGAAACTGCACGACCAGCCCTTCCGCATGATCTCGGAGGGGTACAAGACCATTGAACTGCGGCTTTACGATGAAAAGCGGCGGTGCATCCGGGAAGGGGATACCATCGTTTTTTCCCGCAGCAGGGATCAAACGGAGCAGATTTGCGCGAAGGTGGTAAAGCTGCATCGGTTTGACAGCTTTGCGGAATTGTACCGTGCGCTGCCGTTGGAACAATGCGGATATCTGCCGGAGGAAGCGGCGGCTGCGTCACCGAAGGATATGGAAGCATATTATACTGCAGAGGAACAGGCACGGTACGGTGTTGTGGGCATTGAGCTGGAGCTTTTCTGAACAGGGGCAGACTGCCGTGAGAAAGCGGTCGGCCTTTTTCGACCGGACTTGTCAGAAATTGCGGATTTCCGCTTGTTACGGCGCGTGGATTCTGATACAGTGACGTTAGACTGTTTCCGGGAGGTGAAGGTATGCAGGAATTTTTATACGGCGCACGGGCACTGCTGATCTATTTTGTGTGCGCGGCGGCACCGGCGCTCCTTTGCCGATACCTGATCCGTATACCGGATGAGCTGTTTCGGAAGATCCTGCACTGTATTCTGCTGGGTTCTTTGCCGGTATTTGTGTTTGGGTTTGATACATGGTGGCGTGCTGCTGCGGCAGCGGTGTCTTTCGCCGCGGTGGTATACCCCATTCTGGCATGGTTTGAGCGATTCCGGGGGTATTCCGAACTGACCACCGAACGAAAAAAGGGCGAATTGAAGGAGAGTCTCCTGCTGGTGTTTGCCATGTTCGCAGTGGTGATTTCCGTTTGTTGGGGCTGGCTGCATGACCGGTATCTGGTGCTGGCATCGGTTTACGCATGGGGCTTCGGTGATGCTGCGGCGGCGCTGGTAGGAAAACGGTGGGGCAGGCATAAGATCCGGTTCGGCATTGCTGACAGCCATAAAAGTCTGGAAGGCAGTGCCGCGATGTTTGCTGTGTCTCTGATCAGCGTGGAGACCGTTTTGCTGCTCCGGGGCGGAATCGGATCGGCGGGATATATTGTGATTCCGATGGTGACAGCCCTTGTCAGCGCATTGGCGGAGCTTTGCTCCAGAGACGGTCATGACACGGTGATTTGCCCTCTGTCGGCTATGGTGGTCCTTCTGCCGCTGGTTCATCTGTTTGGAGGTTTTGCATGAGCAACAAAAAATCCGGCGGCCGCACCCTGCTGTGGTCGGTGATCATGAGTGCGCCCGGCCCTCTTGTGGTAGGCCTCGGCCTGCTGGAGGGGAGAAGCTCCACCCAGCTGGCAGATTTCGTCCGCAGAAGCTCGGAGCTGCTGGCCATTGTCATGGCCTTTGTGACATACCGCCTGACCAACAGGGACGGCGAAACCAATGCGGTGAGAAATGCGCGGCTGGAGCGGTTTTCCAACATCTTTGTGGGAGCCATGATGTGTTTGGGCGGTTCCATCATGCTGATTCTGGCGCTGACCTCCGGCAGTGAAGACAAGGGCAATGTGATTCCTGGCCTGGTGATCGCCGTGCTGGGCGTGATCGCAAATACTATCTTCTGGCGCAAGTATGCCCGCCTCAACCGGGTGGAGCCCAATCCCATTCTGGCGGTGCAGGCGCGGCTCTATCGTGCGAAAAGCCTTGTGGATGCCTGCGTGACGCTGGCACTGCTGTCGGTGGTGCTCCTTCCGGAGAGCGCGGTTTCCTACTGGCTGGATCTGATCGGCTCTGTGGTCGTTGCGGCATATCTGGTGTCCTGCGGTGTACAGACGATCCGGGAGAGGCTGAAATAAACGGGCAGAAAAAAGGTTCTGAATGCGTCTGACGCATTCAGAACCTTTTGTGTATCATCAGCATTCCCACCGGGCGACGGTGTCCTTCAGCTGCTCCAGTCCGGAAAGAACCTTCCAGCTCAGGGATGAGGTCTGGGAATCGAGGGGCACCTGATCCGGGATCAGAACGACCTTCATACCTGCGGCAGTGCCGCCGAGCACATCTGCGGGAGTATCTCCCACCACCAGACAGTGCCGGGGAAGGACGCGGCATAAAGCGGCTGCTTCCAGGAAAATGTCCGGCTGGGGCTTCCCGTTTTCCACCATGTCGCCGCCTACAATGGCAGAGAAAAAGTCCAGAAGACCGGCGTGTTCCAGATGAGCGCGGGTTTTGCTGAGGTCGGTGGAGGAAGCTACCGCCAGAATATATCCCTGTTCCTTCAGCCATTCCAGAATCTCTTGCGCATAAGGCATCCGCAGAGTGTGCGCGGGGCTGCTGTCGATGATCTTCTCAGAGATGATTACCCGTTCCGCCCGGATTCTGCTGTAGGGGAAATCCGGACCGCAGGCGCGACGAAAAAGAGACTCGGAGACGCTGCTGCTGACGGCTCTGGTCTGCAGCAGAACTTCTCGGGGAATGGCATAGCCAAAGGATGCGCCTGCTTTCTGCCATGCGTGCATATAGATCCGTTCTGTATCCAGCAGCGTGCCGTCTACATCAAAAATGATCGCCCTGTGCATGGATATGACCACTCCTTCTGCGGCTTTATGATCCTGTGGTCCGGGGTGGTGCCGGCGTGATCGTGCTGCCGGACCTTTGAGCGGCGCGATGGGTCATGACAATAGCGCAAATGCGTCAACACAGGCTTTGGCAATCCGCTGCTCCTCTTCGGTAACAGGCTGGTCGAAGCTGCAGAAGGCGTTGTCCGCGACACTGGCGCCTGTGAGCATGCGGTACCAAAGCAGACCCAATGCATATCTGCCCAGACCCAGACTGGCATGGAAGGTATCTCTGTGCACCTTGGGAATGCCATGCTCCAGCAGCTTTCCCATCAATTCGCCGGAGGGGATGATGCCGTCTGCCCGGATCTCCGCGGCAGCCTCACTGTATGCGGCGCAGATGTCTGCCAGCATTCCGGTGGGGGTTTCATAGCCGGCGGTCAGGAGCAGCTTGTCGCTGCCGGCTTCGTAGGCCCAGGTCTGGTGAACCAGCAGCTTTGCCGTGGGCTGGCAGGTGCGGACATGCTCTGCCAGTGCCTGAATGTAGGGGAAATAACTGGCCTTGTCAAAGCTGCGCGGGCTGGCCTGCTGCAGCGTGACTACATCCCAGCTGCGGTTCAGCAGAGCGTCGTCCAGCGACACGGAGAAACCGGTCATGTGTCCGTCGTACTGCAGCTCATAGGCCTTTGCACCGCTGAGCATGTTGCGGTAATGCCGATCCAGCGGGCAGCCGCCGATGTAAAGGTTGGCGACCTCCAGCGTGACGTCGTCCGCCTTGGCAATGTCATGGAGATACCGTGTGGCATCCGCGGAAAAGCTGTTTCCAATAGCCAGAACCTTCATGGGACAATCCTCCATTATAAAATATATGTGATGCTTTCTAATATACTACAAGGCTTTGGCGGATTCAACTGTCAGTGTGACGGTAAAAGCATTGCCATCTGCAAAGGGAAAAGCTGCACCGTGTAGATCCATGACAGCGCAGCAAAACGGTTGTAAAATTTTTGGGGTTTATGCTTGACAACGGATATTAAATGATATTTAATTTGGCGTAAAGGAGGCGATCCTATGCGTATCATTGCGGGAGGTCTGGAACACGAAACCAATTCGTTCAGCAATATTGCCGCTGACGTTGAAACGGTCAACCGGATCATGAAGGTGGGAGAAGCGTACATCCGCAGCTGCACAGGTGTCCGGTGCATGATGGGTGGATTCATTGATGAGTGCCGTGAGTTGGGAATCCAGCTGCTGGCGGCCAGTCATGTGAATATCACACCCTGCGATGCAACCAGGCAGGATGCCTTTGAAATGTATCGGGATCTATTTGTGGAGCAATGCTGGACGGCACACTGCGAAGCGCCGCTGGATGCCATCGCCCTGAACATCCACGGTGCTGCCATCGCGGAGGGGTATCCCGATGTGGAGGCGGAGCTGCTGCGGGCGCTGCGTGCACGGTTCGGCAGGGAAATGCCCATCGGCATGGTGCTGGATCTCCACGGCAACATCACCCCGGAGATGCTGGAGCTCAGCGAGGTCATCGTGGGCTACAAGGAATATCCCCACACGGATACCTATGAGGCGGCGCGGCTGGTGATCCGGCTGCTGCATGAGCAGCTGACACAGGGGACACAGTTCCATCAGGCACTGGTGCAGCTGCCGTGGCATCTGCCGCCTGCCTGCGGCGTGACCCTGTCCGGCCCGGCCTGTGATGTGAAGAACTTCATGGCGGAACTGGTGAAAACAGAGCCGGGACTGCGGGATGCGTCCTTCTTCCACGGCTTCCCCTATGCGGATTTTGAACAGTCAGGCGTCAGCGTGGTGACGGTGGCAGAGACGAAGGAAACGGCAGAGCGTGCTGCTCACCGTATTGCAGAGTATGCCTGGAGCCGCCGCAGAGACTTTGCCGTTCCCATCTACTCTGCGGAGAAAGCTATGGATCTGGCGGAGCAGGCGGAGTTGCCGGTGGTGATCAACGAATCCTCCGACAATCCCGGCGGTGGTGGACCCGGCGACGGCACACATCTGCTGCGGGAAATGCTCAAGCGGGACCTGCCGGGCTCGGCGTACGGATTTATCCTGGATCCTGAGGTGGTGCAGCAGGCCATTGCTGCCGGTGTCGGCAGCCGTATCGACTGCCTGCTGGGCGGAAAGACAGATGACCTGCACGGAGAGCCCGTTGCGCTGAAGGATGCCTATGTGAAGACCATCAGCGACGGCACGTACATCAACCAGAATCCCATGGGTTACGGCGGACGCAGAAACATGGGAGCCACCGTGCTGCTGCAGGTGGGCAATGTATCCATTGTTGTGGGCACTGTCCGTCAGCAGACGCTGGACGACGGCCCCTTCCGCATCGTGGGCATCGACTGGCAGGAAATGCGCATTCTGGCGCTGAAATCCGCACAGCACTTCAAGGGTTGGTGGACAGGCCGCGCCAAGACCATTATTCCCTGTGAATCCCCTGGAATCCAGAGTGCAGACCTGACGGTATTTGATTTCAAACATGTGAATACATCGTATTTCCCGCTGGGCGATCCGGAGTGGAAATAAAAATGGACCGGCACTCCGCAAAGGGGGTGCCGGTTTTGATATTTCGGGGATTCTTGCCCTGTGAGAGCAGCTGTGCTATAATGTGCCAAACAGCAAAACCAACACAGGAGCGTGAAACTATGGAGCAGGAACACAAGCGCCGGGTGCGGTATAAGGGAACCCATCCCCGCAGCTATCAGGAAAAATACAAGGAGCTGCAGCCGGAGAAATATCAGGCCGACGTGGAGAAGATCATCCGGAGCGGCAAAACTCCGGCGGGTATGCACATCTCTATCATGGTGGATGAGATTCTGGATGTCCTGCAGATCCGACCGGGACAGGTGGGACTGGACGCTACGCTGGGCTACGGCGGACATACCCGCCGGATGCTGGAAAAGCTGGAGGGACAGGGGCATATGTATGCCACCGACGTAGATCCCATCGAGTCGGAAAAGACCCGGCAGCGGCTGGCGGAACTGGGGTTTGGACCGGAGATCCTTACCATCCGTCGGATGAATTTCGCGGAGCTGGATCAGGTGGCGCCGGGAGAGAAGTTCGACTTCATTCTGGCGGATCTGGGCGTTAGTTCCATGCAGATCGACAACCCGGAGCGGGGTTT
This sequence comes from Oscillospiraceae bacterium, assembly GCA_015067995.1. Taxonomy (GTDB): domain Bacteria; phylum Bacillota; class Clostridia; order Oscillospirales; family Oscillospiraceae; genus Oscillibacter. The sequence continues at coordinate 21,811 of SVLJ01000011.1, read as the reverse complement.
TACCTTCAAGCAGGACGGGCCGCTGGATCTGCGGCTGGACCCCACCGCCGGCATCACGGCGGCTCAGCGGCTCCGTGAGCTGGACAGGGATGAGCTGGAGGCCATGCTGGTGGAGAACTCCGACGAGCCTTATGCAGACCGCATCGCCAAGGCGATCCATGAGGTGTTTCGCCGGGGCGGCAGCATCGACACCACCCGCCAGCTGGCGGCGGTGGTGGAGAAGGCGCTGGAATTCCTTCCGGCCAAGGAACGGAAGGAAGCTGTGAAGAAATCCTGCCAGCGCACCTTCCAGGCGCTGCGCATCGATGTGAACAGCGAATTTGAGGTGCTGTATGCCTTTCTGGAGAAGCTGCCCGGCGTGCTGAAAAGCGGCGGCAGAGTGGCGGTGCTGACTTTCCATTCCGGAGAAGACCGGCTGGTGAAGCAGGCGTTCCGGCAGCATCTGCGGGAGGGGCTTTACCGTGATGTGTCGGCGGATGCCGTCCGACCGTCGGCTGAGGAGTGCTTCCGGAATCCCCGGGCCAAATCCACCAAGCTGCGCTGGGCCATCAAGGAGTGACGATATGCTGAGAGATGAAACCATTCAGCGGGTGCTGAAATTCCGGGACGACCGGGACTGGCGGCAGTTCCATACCCCCAAGGATCTGGCCATCTCCATGAGCCTGGAGGCGGCGGAGCTGCTGGAGATCTTCCAGTGGAGCGGTACGGATGTGGAGTGCCGGGAGAAACTGGATAAAGTCCGGGAGGAGCTGGCGGATGTGCTGAGCTACTGCGTTCTCATGGCAGATGTGTGCGGACTGGATCTGGATGAGATCATGAACGCCAAGATCGACCGCAATGAAGCCAAATACCCGGTGGAGCTGGCGCGGGGCAGTGCGGCCAAGTATACGGAACTGAAGGAACAGATGCGGACAAACCGATAAAGGACAAAAATGCTTCCCGGCGCAGCTGCGCCGGGAAGCATTCCGTATATATATATATATCAGACGATGAAACCGCCGTCGGCAGTCAGCACCTGACCGGTGATGAAGGAGGCCTTCTCGGAGGCGAAGAAGGACACTGCGTGGGCAATGTCCTCGGGCGTGCCCAGCCGTCCCAGCGGTGTCTGCACAGCCAGCTCATCCAGAACGTCCTGTCCCAGCACCTGCACCATATCGGTGTTGATAACGCCGGGGGCGACACAGTTGACCCGGATATGGGAGGGAGCCAGCTCCAGAGCCAGAGAGCGTGTGAGAGCGATGAGCGCGGCCTTGGTGCAGGAGTAGGTCACCTCGCAGCTGGCACCCCGCAGACCCCACATGGAGGAGACGTTGACGATGCAGCCGCGCTTCTCGGAGAGCATGTGCGGAAGAACGGCCTGAATGGTGTTTCGGGCACCTCCGAGGTTGACGCCCATGTAGCGGTCCCACATCTCGTCGGTGACATCCTGAAACAGCGCCTGTCCCGCTACGCCGGCGTTGTTGACCAGCAGCTCCACGGGGCCAAGCTGCGTTTCGGCAGCGGCGACCATGGCGTTGACAGCCTGCCGGTCCGCTACGTCTGCCTGAATGGCGATGGCGCTGTATCCTTCACTGCGCAATTGGCGAACCAGGTTCTCGGCAGCGTCCCGGTGCTGAATATAATTGATGCAGACGGGCCAGCCTTCCCGTGCCAGCTGGATGGCAACTGCGCGGCCGATGCCGCGGGAAGAGCCGGTGACCAGAGCGCATTTTCGCATGATATATTCTCCCTTCTGAGATCCTGAATGGAGTATAACAAAAAAATTTTGAGTTTTCAAGAAAAAGGTGTTGACAAATGGGGGGACATTGTGTATTCTATACCTGTTCCGCACGGACGGTTAGCTCAGCTGGCTAGAGCACCTGCTTGACGTGCAGGGGGTCATAGGTTCGAGTCCTATACCGTCCACCAAAGACCGCAGCTTTCGCTGCGGTCTTTTTGCGTTTGCGGACGATTCTGCATCAAAACCTGCTGGAGGCCGCCGGAGAAGCTCCGGCGGCGTTCATATTTTGCCATCCACGAGCACGGTCTGCCATTGAGCAATCCATTTCACAGGCTGTTTGGCGATATCTTACGATTTTGTAACAAATTGCCGGAGAGTATTGCCGCTAAAATTTTCCTGCGCTATGATGTTGGAAAACGGAGGTGGTGCAGCTGTGTTGAAAAAGCGGATGCAGGCACAGGAAGAGGCTGCTCTGACCAAAATTCTGGCAGAGCACAGGGACGGCATCATGGAGGTCATTCTCCGGCTGCTGTGGAATGCGGGGATCTCCCCACGGGAAATGCAGCAGCTGAAATGGACGGATATGGCCTTTGAGGATCGGGAGATCCGGCTGCCGGACCGGCAGGTTCCCATGGATGAGGAGCTGTACCGGTGCTTATGGGAACGGTATAACCGATATCTGAAGGCCAAAGGATGGCCGGAATATGTCATCATCACCGATGGCCGCCGATCTCACATGCACCATATCAGCATCTACCGCGAGGTGCGGGCGGTACTGGATGCGGGGGGATTGCCGGAACTGGCGCCCTCGGACCTGCAGGAGGATTTCATCATCCGCCAGCTGCAGACCCATGACTGGCCATATGTGGTGCGGATCAGCGGAATTTCCATTCGTACGCTGTATACCAACTATTCCGAATATCTGCCGGCGCGGCTGAAAAATCCCAAGGCCGAGGTGGATGAGGATCGGCTGTGGACACTGCTGCAGGAGGAGGGCCCCACACCGGCGGGACTTGCTCTGTGGATGACCTGGCAGCTGGGCCTCAATCTGCAGGAGATCGCTGCCCTGACATGGGATCAGATCGATCTGGACACGGCGTGTATTCTGCTGCCGGACCGGGTGGTGCCTATGGATGAGACGGTGGAGCTGTGGCTGCAGCAGATGGAAGCGGCGCGCTCCGGCGGGGAGGACGCCCATGTGCTGCTGACACCCCGGTCTCACCGTCCCTTCGATCCGGTGCGGCTGGGCGTGGTGGCGCGGCAGACACTGATCCGGGGCGGACTGGAGACGGTTTCCGCCGAAACGCTGCTGCGTGCCAATGCTGCAAAGCGCCAGAACAGACATGCGGCGGCAATTCTGCAGTATGTGGAGACTGCCGGACACATTGACCGCAACGAGGCCATGAAGCTGCTGAACATCACCAAGGCATCCGCCTACGGTCTGCTTCATCGGCTGGCAGAGCAGGGAGAGCTGGTGCTGGTGGGCGCCCGGTATTACCGGGCAGGCAGTGTTGTGCCGCCGGAACAGCACTATCCGGTGATCCGGGAATATCTGGAGCGTGAGTCCGGCGCATACCGGAAGGAACTGGCGGCGCTGCTGCAGGTGGAGATCCGATCCTGCAGCTGGATCCTCCGTGGTCTGGTGGAGGAAGGAAAGCTGGTCAAGGAGGGGCAGCGCTATTATCTCCCGCAGAATGCGCCCCGGGAACCGGTATAAAATGTATGCCGCAGCGGCTGACGGCGGCAAAAAACGGCAACTGTTTCAAATGTTAGAAATGTGTTATTTCAAGATGGAATTGTTTGGCGTAATATTTAATTGGAGATACGGATTGTTTGACGGCGTTTTACGTGTCCGTAACAAAACCCCCGGGGGTCTTGAAACGGAAAAAAACTCCTGTTATGATGCATTTGAACAGATGGGGAAGGCTCTGCCGAGTTCCGGAGCAGATACGGGAACGGCATGCCACGGTATGTGCGCCGGGATGAAACGGCTTTCCACTGAAGTTCACATTACACATGCCGGAGGGCATCCGGCGCGGCAAGCGGACAAACCTCTCCCACTCTTAAGGTGTAGGGAGTGGGCGGGAACACACCTCCGCAAACCGCGGCGAATCCCCGAAGGTAAATCTTAAAGGAGGAAATCCACATGAAGAAGTTCCTTTCCCTCATGCTGGCAATGATCATGGTCATGTCCCTGGTCACTGTCGGCGCTGGAGCCGCCTTCACCGATGCTGCTGACATTGAGAACAAGGAAGCAGTTGAAGTGATGAACGCTCTGGGCATCCTGCAGGGCAGCGATGGTGCATTTGACCCCACCGGTACCCTGACCCGCGGCGCTGCCGCCAAGATCATCACCTACATGCTGATGGGCACCGAGAAGGCTGAGGCTGTCAAGGCCGCTGGCCTGGCTGAGAAGCCTTTCCCCGATGTTCCCACCACCAGCTCCACCGCTCCCTTCATCGCTTACTGCGCTGAGAAGGGCATCGTCAACGGTTACAGTGATGGTACTTTCCAGCGCTCCAACCCCGTTTCCGGCAATGCTTTCGTGAAGATGGTCCTGGTCGCTCTGGGCGAGAAGGAGATCGACTTCACCGCTAAGGGCTGGCAGATCGAGGCTATCGCCAAGGCTGAGGACATGGGTCTGCTGGAAGGCATCTCTGAGGATGTCGTCTATTCCGCAAACCTGTCCCGTGAGAACGCTGCTCAGATCGCTTTCAACGGCATGAAGTACGTTGGCGAGGGCAACAAGTATTACATGGTCGGCGAGGAGAAGTTTGACGACGCTACCGACGCCGCTCTGTATGCTTCTCTGACCCAGCAGACCGTCGTTCCCAAGACCGACCTGACCAAGTCCCTGGCCGGCAAGAACTACAAGCTGGCTGTCATCGAGAAGGTCATCGTTGAGTCCACTCCCGAGACTGCTGATCAGGACTACACCGTGATCGGCGGCAAGGAGTATGCCATTGCTGCTTCCAAGGATATGGTTGGCCATGTTGTCAACGTCTACTACAAGGACGCTGACGGCGAGGGCGACTACGACTTCGACGCTGTTGAGATCGAGAAGTCCGAGAAGGTCTATGGCCTGGTTGCTCTGTCTGAGGAAGTCAAGGTGTCTTCCACCAAGAACGGCCTGAAGTACGCTGAGGTCAACGCTCTGCTGGGCACCAAGCTGGATAAGGCTGCTGCTGATAAGATCGTTGCCGGCACTCCCATCAAGACCACTTACGGCGTTGCCAACTACGTGAAGAACGACACCACTGCTCCCGCTGTTCAGTACAAGGTGTCTCCCACCTATGATGGTCTGACCGTCAACTCCGGCACCTACATCATCTATGATGAGACCGTCATCGCCAAGAAGACCACCAGCAACACTGTTGACATCTATACCGTCGCCATCGATGAGGATGATTACATCACCGTCAAGAAGGGCGATACCGTTGTCTACAAGACCGCTGAGGAAGAGGACGATTGCGTTGCTCTGATCTCCAACGAGATGGATTGGGCTGCCATGATCGAAGAGGACGAGACCGAGGCTGAGGTCGTTCTGACCACCAAGCCCACCGGCGTGTTCCTGACCGTTGCTGAGCCCAAGGTCATCACCGGCAAGGTCACCAAGATCGACACCAGCGGTTCCACCGACTACATCTACATTGACGGCACCAAGTATCAGGGCCGCACCGGCGAGACCGCCGAGGCCAAGCTGCTGGAAGTCAATGCATTTGTCTGGGACAACACCAAGTACACCTACACCACCACCTATGAGTTCTATCTGGACGCTTCCAACAAGGTCTTCGCTTATGCTCCCGCTGACGGCACCGTCGAGGGCAGCGTGATCGTTCCCGTCCTGCTGTACAACAAGTATGACTATGTTGCAGCCAAGAACGACGAGTACGGCCAGCCCGACAAGGACGCTAAGACCACCTACGCCTTCTGGATGCAGGCTGTGGATATGAACGGCGAGATCGTCAATCTGCAGGTGTCTCCCACCTACGAGTATGTCTACGGCACTGAGGACGATGCTGTTGCCGGCATCAAGGCACATCAGGCCAAGTATGACACCTTCACCTATGAGACCTACAACACCTACAAGACCATCATCGACGCAGAGACCGGCGAGGCTGTTGCCGCTCTGACCACCACCGTGGACGATGAGGCTGTTGTGAAGACCTTCACCGGCAGCAACATCTATGCTGCTGACGTGAAGAAGATCACCGTTGACGGCAAGGACTTCTATGTCACCGACGGCTTCAAGACCATCTACATCTCCGAGACCGGCACCGATCTGGCCATCACCACCAAGACCGGTACCATCAAGCAGATCAAGGATGGCGCTGTCCTGTACGGCGAGAAGGCTGACAAGGCTGACACCGCTTACGTCCTGAAGTATGTCCTGATCAACGAGAAGGCCGCTACCGGCGTTGCCGGCGACGAGCTGATCTACGTCAAGGGCGCTCTGAGCACTGCTGTTGAGGTTCCCTACACTGACGAGGACGGCAAGACCCAGAAGGGCTACAATGTCACCGTTTACATCAACGGCGAGAAGACCACCATCCTGGTCACCGCCAAGACCGTGGCCGCTGTCAAGGCTGCTGGCTTCTACAGCTACGCTGTTGAGAAGGACGGCACCTACACCCTGACCGAGGTTACCGAGTCTGTCAAGGTCAAGAAGACCCTGGGCGGCAACTACAAGGGCCTGCTGACCGTCGACGGCCTGGTTGACTTCAACGCCAACGACGCCAAGATCGTCAACCTGCTGAGCAGCAGCTCTGACTATGGTTACGATGACGTTCCCACCAGCGCCGCCAAGCTGGCTCTGGAGGGCAAGACCGACGGCATCAAGACCACCATCTCCTGCATCTATGACGCTGACGAGGAGACCATCTCTGTCATCTACGTCACCGCTTACGGTGATCAGGATAAGTAATTCCTGACCTGTAACCATCAAAAACTCATTCGTGAGTTGAGATAGCGAAAGGCACCCCTTTGGGGGTGCCTTTTGTTATGCCCAAAGCGGGGAAATACCGCAAATTCATTTGACAAAATCCGGTTTTCATTATATGGTATCAAGGTATGACTACAACCAACATATCCATGGAGGAAATGAAAATGGACCAGAAGAAACAGAGAAATTTCAGCCGGTGGGGCTTTTTACTGTCGGCTGTGGGCTCTGCCGTGGGCATGGCCAACGTGTGGGGCTTTCCCGCCAAGATGGGCTCCCATGGCGGATTTGCCTTCCTGGTGGCGTACCTCTTTTTTGTGGCGCTGTTCAGCGTAGTGGGTCTTTCCACGGAATACGCCATCGGACGCCGTGCCCGTACCGGTACACTTGGCTCTTACCGTGAAGCATGGGCTACCCGTGGCGAGGGCATGGGGCGTATTGGCGGACTTGTTGGCTGGCTGCCTCTGGCGGGCTCCATGTGCATTGCCATCGGTTACGCCGTCATCGTTTCTTATGTGCTGAAGGCGTTTTTCGACTCTGTCACCGGCGGACTGATGCATGTGGATACCGGCGCATGGTTTGACGCATTCTCCGGCACGGCGTATTCCGTGATCCCCTTCCATGTGATCGTGGTGGTGGGCACGCTGCTGACGCTGCTGCTGGGCGCCAAGAGCATCGAAAAGAGCAACAAGATCATGATGCCTGCGTTTTTCATTATCTTTGTGATTCTGGCGGTGCGTGTCTCTCTGCTGCCCGGCGCGGCTGAGGGCTACAAGTTCATGTTCACTCCCCGCTGGGAGACTCTGAAGGATCCCATGGTGTGGGTCTGGGCCATGGGACAGGCATTCTTCTCCCTGTCTGTTACCGGCAGCGGCATGATCGTGTATGGTGCGTATCTGGACGAGAAGGAAAGCGTAGTGCCGCTGGCTGTCCGCACGGCGATTTTTGACACCATTGCCGCACTGGTGGCTGCTCTGGTGATCATTCCCGCCTGCTTTGCCTACGGCCTGGACGTGGGTGCCGGTCCCGCTCTGCTGTTTGTTACCCTGCCCCGCATCCTGCAGGACATCCCCTTCGGTCAGGTGTTCGCCATTTTCCTGTATACTGCCATGGTGTTCGCCGGCATCAGCTCCCTGCAGAACATGTTTGAGGCGGTGGGCGAGTCCCTGCAGCATCGGTTCCCCAAGCTGAGCCGCCGCATGGTGCTGGTGGTGCTGGGCGTGATCTGCCTTGGCTTCGGCCTGCATATGGAGCCTATTTTCCAGTGGGGCCCCTGGATGGACATTGTTTCCATTTACATCATTCCCATCGGCGCAACGCTGGGCGCTTTGTCCTGGTTCTGGGTCATGAAGAAGGATGACCTCATGTCTGAGATCAACAAGGGCGCTGAGCGTCCCTACGGCGGCCTTTGGTACAACGTCGGCCGCTGGCTGTATGTGTGCTGCGCAGTGATCCTCTGCGGCGTGGCACTGATCATGAAGATCGCTTTCTGAAGAGAGATACGAAAAAAGCCCGCCGCAGAATTTTCATTCTGCGGCGGGCTTTGCGTCACTTCACGGCTTCTTCCAGCGCTTCCCAGACCTTGACCATTGCGTAGGTATCCAGCTTGCAGTAGGCCAGCAGGCTGGCTCTGGCGGCGGACTGGTCTTCCGGATACATGTCCTTGATCTTGGGGAAGATGGTCATGGCCTCGGCACCGTTGTGCACGCACTCCAGATTGTGATAGTCCAGAACCGGGTCGTTGGGGAACAGCGCAGGCAGCACGCTCTTGATGGAGAAGCTGCCGCCCATGGCGCGGTTATAGTAATGGCCGGACTGGAACGGAACCAGAAGATCCCGGATGTTCTCCTGAATGTTCAGAAGATGCGATGCCAGATCCGGGAACTGCTGGGCAAGCTCCTTCAGTCTGCTGCACTCAAAGCTCTTGTTGTAAGCGGTTACACAGGTGTGCATGGGAATGTCTCGGCACAGGCTTTCCGCAATGACGCGGCGTGGATCTGTGCCGGACTCGGCAAGAAACTCCTTATGCTTTAGCTCGCCGCCCGGCACCTCGATATAGTGCAGCGAATATTGGAAGGGGATCTGGGCGTAGGGCTTGGTGCCTTCGTACAGCGGGATGGCAGGCTGCATGGTCTCAAAGTCCAGAAAATACAGGGGATAGGACAGCGTGTTCAGAAAAGCCTGAATTCCCGCCTTGTCAATATAGGCTCCGCAGCCGGTCAGGTGGAATTGGATCTGGCGCAGCTGCTTTTCGTTCAGATCGGGCACAGCCAGCAGATCCTGATAAGAGACCTTTTGCTGACGGTAGTATTTGAATTTCTTTGCGGTGGTCATGCGGTAGAGATCAAACACAGAGGGCGTGGGCAGGTGACGGGTGCAGTATTCCCAGTAATCACAGTGATAGGGATCCTCGCAATGCATACCAATGTCCAGAGTGGGCTCGTCCTTGAGAGCCAGAAGCTTTTCCGCCAGCTGCAGCCGCATGGGCAGCTGCGGCGTTTTTTCGGCCACCAGTTCGGACATATCCACGATTTGGAAAAGCCGGCGGATATCCAGCTCCTCGCCGCGGACATAGCCGGAGTTGATATGCACAAGATAGGTGCCGGTGACCGTGATGCCGCAATGCTCCAGCACATACTTCTGGTAGGAGATGTCCACACCGTAGATATCGGATGCATGGGTGGAGCTTTTTACCTCGTAAATGGCGTAGCCGCCGTCTTCCCGGCGGAGGATATCCACCGCGCAGTACAGTCCGTCATAGCTGAAGGATGCCTCGCAGATGTTCTCCACACCGTTTTCGATGCACTGCCTTGTCTTTTCGATCATGGCCGGGATATCCGGGCGGCCATCGTCCTTCATCACGGTGACCTCTGTATAATCACCGAACAGACCCATGGCCAGATCGCCGACCTCGTTGCCCACCACCATCCGCTCGGCCAGAGCGGGGTTCTCTGTGCGCAGCTCCTTGTGATATGTATCCAGCCACAGCAGCTTGGGGCACTGCCACAGCAGACAGTATTTGGACTTCGACAGATTCATGGCGCGCCTCCTTACGTTGCGATGGCCTTATTTTAGCACAGGGTTCTCCGGCAGACAAGAACGATCACGGCAATCGCGCCGGGGAAGCGTTCCGATTGCGTGCCGCCTGTCGTTCTGCTATAATACAAAAAAACGCTTCGGAGGTGTCCTATGAAGCTGATCCATCTGTCTGATCTGCACATCGGCAAGCGGGTCGATGAAATCTCCATGCTGGAAGATCAGGCATACATTCTCACACAGATCCTGCGCATTGTCGATGAGGAAAAAGCCGATGCGGTTCTCATTGCCGGAGATGTGTATGACAAAAGCGTACCCTCCGCAGAGGCAGTGACGCTGCTGGATGATTTTCTCTGCCGTCTGTCAAAGCGGCGGCTGAGCGTGTTCATCATCAGCGGAAACCACGATTCCCCCGAGCGGCTGGCTTTCGGAGGCCGTCTGTTTGAGAGCAGCGGCATCCACATTTCCCCCGTATACAACGGAAAGGTGGACGCACTTACCCTGTCGGATGAGCACGGTGCGGTGAACTTCTATCTGCTGCCTTTTGTGAAGCCTGCTCACGTCAGGCGATATTTTCCGGATGCGGAAATCGAAAGCTATACCGATGCCGTGGGTGTGGCTATTGAGCATATGGGGATTGACCGGGAGAAGCGCAACGTGCTGCTGACCCATCAGTTTGTCACCGGCGCTGCCACCTGCGATTCCGAGGAAATCAGCGTCGGAGGCAGCGACAATGTGGATGCATCTGTCTTTGCGGACTTCGACTATGTGGCGCTGGGGCACATCCACGGCCCGCAGAATATCGGTTCCAGCCGTGTGCGCTACTGCGGAACGCCGCTGAAATACTCCTTCTCCGAGGTGGGACACTATAAGAGTGTCACCGTTGTGGAAATGGAGGGCAAGGGCGAGCTGAATCTGCGTACCGTTCCCCTGATTCCACGCCATGATATGCGGGAGCTCCGCGGAACCTTTGCCCAGCTGACAGACAGGGCGTACTATTCCACCATAGTTGCCGATGACTACCTGCGCATTATCCTCACCGATGAGGAGGATGTGCCCGAGGCCGTGGGGCGTCTGCGCACCATTTATCCCAACCTGATCAGGCTGGTCTATGACAACACCCGCACCCGCACCACGCAGATCATCGGCAGTGCGGAGGACGTCAAGCGGAAATCGCCGCTGGAGCTCTTTGAAGAGCTGTATGAAGCACAAAACAACCGGCCCATGAGCGATGAGCAGCGCACCTTTGTGCAGGGCTTGATCGAGAGTATTCGGGAGGGCAGAGCATGAGACCACTTCAGTTGACCATCGCCGGTTTCGGACCCTATGCGGGGACGCAGGAGCTGGACTTTCGGCTGCTGGGCAGCAGCGGACTGTATCTCATCACCGGCGATACCGGCGCCGGAAAAACCACCATTTTTGATGCCATTTCCTACGCCCTTTTCGGAGAGGCCAGCGGAAGCAACCGCAGCGCAGATATGCTGCGCTCCAAGTATGCCAGGCCGGAGGATCCTACCTTTGTGGAACTGACATTTGCGCATGGAGAAAAGGAATATACCGTCCGCCGCAATCCCTGGTACAAGCGTGCCAAGAAAAGCGGGGACGGAACCACGCCGCAGCTGGCTGCGGCACAGCTGACATATCCCGACGGGCATGTGGTCACAAGGCAGAAGGATGTGGACGGCGCTATCCATGACATCATCGGCCTGACACGGGAGCAGTTTGCTCAGGTGGCAATGATTTCTCAGGGGGATTTCCGCAAGCTTCTGCAGGCGGAAACCAAGATGCGGAAGGAGATTTTCCGGGATCTTTTCGGTACGGAGCTGTATGAGATCCTGCAGAATCAGCTGAGCGCAAAGACCGGGGCGGTGAAAGCGCAGTATGAGCAGGTCAGCGCCGGTATTCGCCAGTTCATGGAGGGCATCGTCTGCCACGAGGATTCCCTGCTGGCAGCAGACACCGAAAAGGCGCAGCGGGGCGAGCTGCCTGTCAGCGAGGTGATGGAGCTGCTGGAAAAGCTGCTGGCTGAGGACGCTGCGCGGCAGGAAACGCTGGACAGACAGGCGCAGCAGCTGGAATGGCAGCTGGAGACTGTGGTGGCGCAGCTGATCCGTGCCGAAGCATATCAGACGGCGAAAGCGGCTTTGGAGAAAAAGATCGCGGAAGAACAGGAGAAGACTGCCGCTTTGGAGCAGCTTACGCAGAAGCTGGCTGCCGCACAGGCCACTGTGCCGGAGCAGGAACGGCTGGGCAGGGAGATCACGGCGCTGGAGCTGCTGCTGCCTGACTATGATGCATTTGCTCAAACAGGCAAAGCTCTGACAGAAAAGGAAACGGCGCGGAAACAGGCTGACGCCGCACAGGCGGCGGCACAGAAAGAAGACGCCGCGCTGCGGGCGGCGCTGACAGCACTGCGTGAGGAACGAAGCGGACTGGAAGCAGCTGCCGCAGAAAAAGAAAAGCTGCAGGGACGGAGAGAACTGCTGTCTGAGCGCAGATCGGCATTCAGCCATCTGATGGCTTCCGCCAATGGGCTGGAAGCGGAAAAGGATAAGCTGGAAGCGCTGCAAAGGGCTTATCTGGAGGCGGAGGAGGAGTCTTCCCGCCGGCAGCAGATATATGATGCGAAAAACAAGGCGTTTCTGGATGAACAGGCGGGGATCATTGCCGCGGCACTGACAGAGGGACAGCCCTGCCCGGTGTGCGGCTCTGTGGAGCATCCCTGCCTTGCGGCGGTGTCCGACACAGCACCCACCGAGGCGGACGTCAAAAAGGCAAAGACCGCGTATGAAGCTGCCCAGCAGAAGACACGGTTGGCCAGCGGAAAGGCCAGCATCCAGCGGGGCACGGTGACTGCTGCGGAGGAAACGCTCCGGAAGGAAAGCGCTGCGCTGCTGGGTGATATCCCGCAGGAAATGCTGAAGGCCGCGGCAAGAGAGCAGGAAGCGGCCCTGGCTGCACAGATGGAACAAGTGGCGGCGCAGATGGCGGAAGCGGAGAAGAAAGAGAAGCGCAAGGCGGAACTGGACAGGCAGATCACCCAGAAAGAGCAGAGCCTTGTTCGTGCAGAGCAGACGCTGTCAGCAGTCAAGGAGCAAATTGCCGCACTGACCGCCTCTTCCGCGGAATTGACCGCACAGCTGGCCGCCATGCGGGAAAAGCTTACCTTTGCCGACAAGTCTGCCGTGCTGGCGGAGCAGGCTGCTCTGACGGGGAAGCGGGAGACGCTGAAGCGCGCGCTGGCTGTCGCTGAGAGGGACTGCGGTAGCTGCAAGGAGGAGCTGGCAGCCATTCGCGCCGCCATGGAGCAGCTGCGCGGGCAGCTGGCAGAGGAATCCGACGCAGATACGGCCGCATTGTCTGCACAAAAAGAGGAACTGACTGCGCAGAAGGCTTCCCGGGCTGCAGAGGCAAAAAGCATTCATGTCCGCATCAGTGCCAATGCCGCTGCAAAGAAGCAGATCACCCTCAAGGCGAAAGAACTGGCGGAGCTGGAAGAGCGCTGCACATGGATGAAGGCGCTTTCCGACACAGCCAACGGCGCGTTGTCCGGCAAGGACAAGATCATGCTGGAGACGTATATCCAGACCACCTATTTCGACTGCATTCTGGAACGTGCCAACCTGCGTCTGCGGAAGATGTCCGGCGGACAGTACGATCTGGAGCGCAGGCAGGAGGCTGACAACAAAAAGAGTCAGAGCGGATTGGATCTGGACATCATCGATCACATCAATACCACCCGCCGCAGTGTAAACACCCTCTCCGGCGGAGAAGCGTTTCTTGCCTCGCTGGCTCTGGCGCTGGGCCTGTCGGATGAGGTACAGATGTCTGCCGGTATCCGGCTGGACACGCTGTTTGTGGACGAGGGCTTTGGCTCACTGGACAGCGAAGCCCTGAGCAAGGCATACCTGACACTGGCTGGACTGACCGAAGGAAACTGTCTGGTGGGTATCATCTCCCATGTGGCAGAGCTGAAGGAGAAAATCGACCGGCAGATTGTGGTGAAAAAGGATCGCTCCGGCGGAAGCCGTGCAGAGATCGTGGTATAATTGCGATGACCCGCCGCGGCCCTGCCCGGCAGCGGATCGTCTTCTGAGGAGGCTGTTTCATGCTGTTCAAAAACGCGTACATATTTACAGAAGCCGGCACATTTCGCCATGGCAGCTTCCGGGTGGAGGACGGACGATTCGCTGAGATACTCTCCTGCGTGCCGGAGGAAGCCGGTGTGGATCTGGAGGGACAGTATGTGATTCCCGGCCTTGTGGATCTGCATATCCACGGCGCCGCAGGCGCTGATCTCTCTGACGGCGATGATGCCGGCCTTGCAAAAATGGCCGGATATCTGGCGCGGAATGGCGTGACATCCTTTGCTCCTGCATCCATGACGCTGCCCTACGAAGCGTTGGAACGCGCCTTCTCTGTTGCTCGCCGCTTTGCGGAGCATCGTCCGGATGGCTGCGCCCGACTGATGGGAATCCACATGGAGGGACCGTTTCTTTCTGCAAAGAAAAAAGGCGCTCAGAACGGCGCCTATCTGAAAGAACCGGATTTCCCGGCTTTTTGGAAGCTCTATGACGGCTGCGGCGGACTGCTCCGCATCGTGGATATTGCCCCAGAGCTGCCCGGCGCAGAGGCGTTTATCCGGCAAGCCGCAAAACTATGTGTCGTTTCTGTGGCTCACACAGATGCGGACTATGGGGAAGCGGAGGCTGCGTTTGCCGCCGGAGCCACTCACCTGACGCATTTGTATAATGTCATGCCCCCCATCCATCACCGCAGTCCCGGTGTCATCGGCGCTGCCAGTGAGCGTGAAAATGTCGTGGCGGAGCTGATCTGTGACGGGGAACACGTCCATCCCTCCGCGGTGCGGATGGCCTTCCGCCTGTTTCCCGGCCGCATCTGTCTGGTGTCTGATGCCCTTCGCTGCTGCGGGATGCCCGATGGCCGATACGAACTGGGCGGGCAGGAAATTTTTCTGCAAAACGGAGCTGTCAGACTTTCTGACGGCACGCTGGCCGGTTCTGCCGCAAACCTCTATGACTGTATGCGCAGAGCGGTGGCATTTGGCATACCCCGGGAGCAAGCTATCCTTTCCGCTACCCGGATACCTGCGGAGCAGCTGGGGAGGGACGGAGAAATCGGCTCCATCGCTCCTGGCAAGCTGGCGGATTTTGTTGTTTGTGCCGCAGACCTGACGCGTAAGGCGGTCTGCATGGGCGGCTCGGTACTGTGTGAGCCATGACGGGTATCGGATGCGGTGACTGCCTGTAGACAGCAAGATTTCCACAGAAGAAAAAGAAAGGAGTCGCTGCAGAATGCAAATTCTGCAGCGACTCCTTTGGCATATTGTTAGGGATAGATGGGGTATTTGTCGCACAGGACGGCCACTTCCTCGCGGATCTGCGGTTCAGAACCCTCGAAATTACGGGCGGCCATGCCCATTAGGCGGGCGATGGTGCGCATATCCTCCTCAACAAAACCGCGGGAGGTGACAGCAGGGGTACCCACGCGGATGCCGCTGGTGACGAAGGGCTTCTCGGGATCGTTGGGGATGGAGTTTTTGTTGACGGTGATGTTCACTTCGTCCAGACGGCGCTCAAACTCCTTGCCGGTGATGTGGAAGTTACGGACATCCACCAGCATCAGGTGGTTGTCGGTACCGCCGGAAACCAGGCGGAATCCCTTGTTCACCAGTTCTTCTGCCAGAACAGCGGCGTTTTTCACTACTTGCCGGCCGTAAGCCTTGAATTCCGGCTTCAGGGCCTCGCCGAAGCAGATGGCCTTGGCGGCGATGATATGCTCCAGAGGGCCGCCCTGAGTGCCGGGGAAGACGGCGGAGTTGACTTTCTTGTAGATATCCTCATCATTGCACAGGATCAAACCGCCGCGGGGGCCGCGGAGGGTTTTGTGGGTGGTGGAAGTCACCACATCGGCATAGGGGATGGGGGAGGGATGGACGCCTGCGGCAACAAGACCTGCGATGTGTGCCATGTCCACCATCAAGTAAGCCCCCACCGCATTTGCGATTTCACGGAACTTGGCGAAATCCAGCGTGCGGGGATAGGCACTGGCACCAGCCAGGATCATCTTGGGGCGGCAGGCCTTGGCAGCGGCCATGAGCTTGTCGTAGTCGATCATTTCAGTGTCATCTTCCACGCCATAGGAGACGATATTGAAGTACTTGCCTGAGATGTTGACGGGGCTGCCGTGGCTGAGATGGCCACCGTGAGCCAGGCTCATGCTCAGAACGGTGTCGCCGGGCTGCAGAAGCGCGAAAAAGGCCGCCAGATTGGCGTTGGCACCGGAGTGAGGCTGCACGTTGGCATAATTGCAGCCGAACAGTTCACAGGCGCGCTTGCGGGCTAGCTCTTCGGTGATATCCACCGCGTAGCAACCGCCGTAGTAGCGCTTGCCGGGATAGCCTTCTGCGTATTTATTGGTCAGGCAGCTGCCCATGGCGGCCATAACGGCCTCGCTGACCAGATTTTCGGATGCGATCAGTTCGATGTTACGACGTTGCCGGGTCAGCTCTTCCTGCATAGAGCCGGCAACTTCGGGATCGATCTTCATGAGAAATTTCAGATTTTCATTCTGCATATTGAAGAACCTCCGTGGGTGCAAATGAATTGGTAAATTATGTTTGTGGGCGATTCTGCGGTTAATGACATAGGATGCCCCGAAACGCAATATAAAGTCACTTTATCAAAGGAAAACGATAAAGTCAACGAATTTTCGAAAGTTCTGGCGATCCTTTTTCAAAATTGGTTCTGACAAAAACAGAAAAGCAGAGAGTATCCGTGCCCGGAATACACTCTATAAAATCTGGATAGTGGAGACATGCATTCAAGTTTTGTCTTATCAAACAACAAAGGCGGCAGAGCCGTGCAATGCTCTGCCGTCTTTGAATGCAGATATGCGCAAGGCGGTTTTGTCGAAAATAGATGGATTCACAAGTAATACACTGTAGAAAAAATAAAACTATCACAAAGAAATGTTGTAAAGGTGCAAACAAAAAAGCTGTTAGATTATATGCCATTTTTTTGATAATCTTATTATTAGATTATTATCTTTACTATACATTGTAATATATTATCCTACCATTTCGCGGGCCAGATCATACCACCTGGTACGACCGACACCAGCCTCGGCCAGTGCCTCTTTCAACGTCAGCTCGCCGCTACGCTGCCTATGCAGGATTTCTTCGAAATTTTCAGGACGCTTTTCTTTCCGACCATATGTGCGCCCCTCTTTTCCGGGCTTCGTGCTAATTTTACGACCCTTCTCATCCACAGGCATCGCGGCAATTCCTTCTGCCTGACGTTTCAGCGTATTTTCTCGCTCCTGCTCGGCAAATGCGCCCAGCACCTCAATCAGAATATTATTTACCATTTCCATCAGCCATTCCTGGCCCTCCGGATACTCAATCAGTGTCGTTGGCACATTCAGAGTGCGGACGATAACACCGTGTTCCTTAAACCACGCTAGCTCCTCTTTTATGCCATCTTTATTACGACCCAGACGATCCAGCGCGTGAATGACTACTTCATCCCCAGCTACCAGAATTTCCTTCATCTTCTGGTAATCATCACGATCGAAATCCTTACCGCTCTGCTTGTCCTTGAAAACACGGTCTATGTTTTTGTACTGCTTTGCACTTTCAATCTGACGCGCCAGGTTCTGGTCCTTCGCAGATACACGACCGTAAAAATATCGGGCCATCTTACTTCACTCGCTTTCTGTCAGTGCCATGCTCTACTACATATTCGTCGCGCTTGTCGTTCTTCGGACGAGCAACTACCTCATAGCCCATCAGATCCAGCATCTCAATGAAGTTGCTGATTCTCATGTTCTCATTCTTCAGGCGGTCATTCACCGCAGCTACGGTTACTTTCTTTTCGCCCCTCTTTACAGCTCTATCGGTCAAATCTGCAGCCAGCTGAGTTTGCGTGTACGGAGTACCATCCTGCTTCCTTGTGTTGTTTATTACCTCTAACAAAATTTCATTTGCTTTCATCTCTATCGCTCCTCGCTTGTTGTTACGCTTAATATATCAAGATTTATCTTGTATGCCAAGAGGAATCTTGATATATCTCCGAATAGCAGCCTAGGAATGAAGAAGCCCGTAGATGTTTAATAAATTGTAACTTATGATTACATATGTAAAAACACGTTGGTTATTTTTAAAATCATGATTTATAGTAATCTATAAGTTGAACCGTTAATACTACAGTTCGTGTCATTTATAAAAATGGCAAAATACTTGATGTTTTTGAGTCACTATATGTTTTATATAACTATAAATTATGGTAGTAGGAGGTCTTGAATATGACAGCGCCAAATAAACCGTTAGATGGAATCCGCGTCATCGAGCTAGCCAACTATGTGGCCGCCCCTATCGTAGGCCGCATTTGCGCCGATATGGGTGCGGAGGTTGTCAAAATCGAGGGCCGCGGTGGCGACGCATGGCGTGCCACCTCCATGGGCCACACCAAAACCGGCCACGATGAAAATCCCCTGTTTGATATTTTCAATGTTGGCAAAAAGTCCATTAGCCTGAACATGAAGACCGATGACGGCAAGGAACTTCTGTTCAAGTTGCTGGAAGATGCCGACGTGCTGATTACCAATACCCGGAACCAGTCTCTGGTGAAGCTGGGGCTGGATTACGAGTCTCTGAAAGATCGCTATCCTAGATTAATCTACGCTACCCTCACTGGCTACGGCTATGAAGGACCAGACTGCAACGCTCCCGGTTTCGATAACATTGCTTTCTGGTCCCGGCCTGGTTTCTCTGCCGATATGAGCATTGATGCCCCCGGCAGCTATCCCGTCAATTCCCGCTACGCCATGGGCGATACCATCGCTGGTACTACATTGTTCGGAGGGGTGATGACCGCCCTCTATCAGCGTGAGCGCACCGGTAGGGGCGACTTCGTTACCATGTCTCTGTACAATGCCGGTATCTGGGCTTTTGGCGGATCCATCGTCATGGCCGAAAAGCCCTATTGTCATGGATTCCCTGAAAAACGCAATTTCGGTGTTCCCACTAACCTGCCTTTCCGCTGTTCTGATGGCGAGTGGATTCGTTGCACCTTCTTCGAGTTTGAGCGCTATGCGGAGCGATTCTTCGGCGCACTGGGTATGACGGATATCCTGAAGGAACTGGGGATAGTCACGATGGCCGACTCCATGGCGGCTGCGGAAACACTGGTTCCCTTGTTTGAAAAAGCCTTTGCTGGCAAAACTTCCGATGAGTGGTTGCAGATTTTCCGTGACCTGGATATTGTTTGTGGCAGACTCAACCACTTTGCCGATGTGCTGGAGGATGAGCAAGCCTGGGCCAATACTTACATTCAGAAGTATCAGTGCCAGAACGGCCAGGAGAGAATCCTGCCCACATGCCCCGTACGTCTTGGCTCCCAGGGTGCTTTTGCACTGGGCAAGCCGGTAATGTACGGTGAAAACAATGATGACATCCTGGCCAGTCTCAATTATACCCCCGAGCAGATCAATATGCTGAAGGAAAACGGTACCATCGGCTAAATAAGATATTTTGGAGGAACGAATCATGCTGAAGAATAAGATTGCTGTGATTACCGGCGCTGGTGCCGGTATCGGTGAGGCCACCGCCCGCATTTTTGACCGTGAGGGTATTGAGGGCATTGCCATTGTGGACTACAACTATGAGGCTGCCCGCCGTGTGGCCGAGAGCCTGGGCGAAAAGGCTCTGGCCGTCAAGTGCGACATCTCCAAGGCTGATCAGGTGGAAGCTGCCGCCAAGCAGATTCTGGAGCACTTTGGCCGCGTGGATATTCTGGTGAACAACGCCGGTATCACCCGGGACGGCATGTTCCACAAGATGTCCCTTGATCAGTGGACACAGGTCATCAATACCAACCTCAACGGCACCTTCTACTGGTGCCATGAGCTCATCAACCAGATGCGCGACCGTGGCTACGGCCGTATCATCAATATCAGCTCTGCATCCGTCCGTGGCATCGTGGGTCAGACCAACTATGCTGCCACCAAGGCTGCCATGGAGGGTTTCACTAACTCTCTGGCCAAGGAAGTGGCTGCAAAGGGTATCACCGTCAACTGCGTGGCACCCGGTGCCACCAAGACCGCTATGTACGATGCGGTGCCTGAGAAGGTCTACGACGCTATGATCGAGTCCAATCCCATGAAGCGTCTGGGTAAGCCCGAGGAGATCGGCGAAGTTATCGCCTTTGTGGCCAGTGAGCGCGCTTCTTACCTCAACGGCCAGTGGATTCTGGTCAATGGCGGCAAGTAATGAAAAAGAAAAGAAGGGGGCGAAGTCGCTCCCTTCTTCTCATACCATTTTATCTTGGTCGGTTTCATAATAGCGGACGCAGAACTCCAGAAAGTCCTGTGCCGCCTGGGTTATATACCGCTGAGGGTTGTGGTAAAGATACATCCGACGGACGGCGTAGCTATCTGCAATGCGGATATATTTGTTGGGCTTAAGCAAATCCGCTTCTCTTGCAGAACCAGAAGTCAAAGCGACACCGAAGTTTGACGCTATCAGCGGGGCGCGCAGGGTGTAGTCGCATTCCAGCACCACATGAGGGGTATAACCCGCCCGGTTAAACAGCCATTCACAGTAGGCTGTCCAGGGAGCAGACTCATTGAGACTGATAAAGTTTTCTCTGTGTAGCTCATCCATGCAGACGGAATCCCGGTCTGCTAGCGAATGTGACTGAGGAACACACAAGTAAATGTCGTCGGTTTTAAACAGCGTTTTTTCCATGCCACTAATCTGTAGATCGTTTTCACCAGCCAACACAAAATCAACAGTCATGTCTATCAGCGCTTTTTCTAGTTGGAGAATGGTGTGATTGGATTGCTTCAGACTGTGATGAGGATATATTTTGCAAAAATCATGGAATAAGGACGACCATACGGAGGTTGCTCCTGTGGCTAGACGAACCAGCTTTTCATTTGCAATATTAATATCTTGAATCGCAGCTTGTCCGTTATTTAGAGATACGAAAATATCATTAACGTATTTCAAATAGATGCGACCGGCATCATTTAGCTTGATTGTGCGCTTGGAACGGTCAAACAGTTGTACACCTAATTCTTTTTCCAAATTGATAATTGTATAGCTCAACGCCGTTTGACTGATATGAAGTTCCTGAGCAGTTTTTGTCAGGAGCTCTTTTTCCGCTAATTTACGGAAATAATTTAATTGAAGAAGTGTAATCATCACAATTACCCCGAACAGTTAACAAGTTTAAACTTATGGGAATTGAAGGTATTATACGTTGCTTTTTTGAGTTGTCAATGCTATAGGATTTAAAGAAAAGCTATATTGGGATATAAACATTTTAATCAAAGGAAAGACAAATAGCGATGAGAGATGTAGTTGTCACCGATTGCGTACGCACTGCGGTTGGTAAGATGAACGGTGCTCTGAGCGAGTATGATGAGCAAGAACTGGCTGCCATCGTCATGAAGGAAGTGCTGAACCGTTCAAAGATTACGGCAGAGGATGTGGACGAGGTAATCTTCGGCCACGTGAAGATGAATACATACCCCATGAATCTGGCCCACTTCGGCTGGCTGGAGGCGGGACTGCCGGACAATGTTCCCGGCTATACCCTGCAGCGCGCCTGCTCTTCTGGCTCCCAGTCCATTTTTGACGCCAGCCAGATCATCGCCTGCGGCGACGCGGACATCATTCTGGCCGGCGGCGCAGACAGCTATTCCGCAGCACCCTTCGTCCTGCGTGACGTCCGCAACCATTTCTATCCCCAGCACCGCACCTTCATTGACTCCATCGAGGAGGCGGAGCTGTATACCCAGCCGGAGCCTATGGGCCGTCAGGAGCAGTATGAGCTGGCTCACGGCGCAGAAGTCAGTGCCGAGGCTGTGGCCTATGCCGAGGAGAGCATCGCCAAGGCACAGAATGCCGACTGCGCTGCTCAGATCCTGCCCATCTCCTACGAGGTACGCAAGAAGGGCACCGTCACCGTGGACAAGGACGAGTGGCTGGCCAAGCCCAACGCCGCTGACAAGGCGCTCTCTCCCTATGCCGACGGTGCAGCCGTCACCATGCTCATGAGCGAGGAAAAGGCCAAGGCGCTGAACATCAC
>SVLJ01000028.1 GCA_015067995.1 Oscillospiraceae bacterium | reverse complement strand
CCTCGGCGATATCCTCGGCGGGGAAGGGACGGAAGGAACGGATCTTGATGAGACCCACCTTCTTGCCCTGAGCACGCAGCCCGTTGATAGCGGCTTTGGCGGTACCGGCGGAGGAGCCGATGATGATGATGGCCTCCTCCGCATCGTCCATCATGTACTTCTCGATGAGCTCATATGTACGGCCGGTCATTTCACCGAACTCAGCGCCAACCTTGCGGATTACGTCCTTGGCGTCCATCATAGCCTGTGCCTGCTGACGCTTGGACTCCATGTAATAAACGGGCGTGGCGTAAGCGCCTACGGCGATGGGCTCGTCCTTGTTCAGCAGATAATGCTGAGGCTTGTACTCGCCCACGAACTCCTTCACCTTTTCGGTTTCCACCAGCTCGATGTTCTCGATGGCGTGGGAGGTGATGAAGCCATCCTGGCAGATCATGATAGGCAGGCCCACTGCCTCACCGATGCGCATGGCCTGCAGGAAATTGTCGTAAGCCTCCTGATTGGTCTCGGCAAACAGCATCAGCCAGCCGGTGTCACGGACGCCCATGGCGTCGGAGTGGTCATTGTTGATGTTGATGGGGCCGGACAGTGCGCGGCAGCTGACAGCCAGTGTGATAGGCAGACGATCGGAAGCGGCCACATACAGCATCTCGGTCATGTAGCACAGACCGCAGGAACTGGTGGCACTGACAGCGCGGCAGCCGGCAGCCTGAGCGCCGATGCACACGGACATGGAGGAATGCTCAGACTCCACGGTGACAAATTCGGTGTCCACTTCGCCGTTATCCACGTAAGTGGAGAAGTACTGGGGAATCTCGGTGGACGGAGTGATGGGGAATGCGCCCATAACATCCGGGTTGATCTGCTTCATTGCGTAGGCAACGGCTTCGTTGCCGGACAGTCTTTCTCTGATACCCATTGTGCGTTCCCCTCCTTACTTTTCGTCCTTGACCATGGTGATGGCTCCAAAGGGGCATACGTTGGAGCAAATGCCGCAGCCCTTGCAGAAAAAATAATTGAACTCGCCACGCTTGCCGTCCTGTCCCACAGGGATGGACATGTCGGGGCAGACGGGAGCGCACAGCAGGCACTGTTTGCACTTGGCCCAGTCTATGACAGGCTTCAGCACGCGCCAGTCGCCGGTTTCCACTGCTTCGGAAGTGCCGCCCTCAAAGATGTTGCAGCCGGGAGTAATGTCCCGCCAGGTGACCTCAGGGGTCATGTCTTTTGCCAGATGACTCATCCTATCTGTACCTCCTCCATAGAACGCTTCAATGCACGCATATTGCCCTCGATGACCTGGGGCTTGGAGGCGAACTTGTGGTGGAAGGAAGCCTCCATATCCTTGATAAATGCGTCAGGCTCCACAACGCCGCTGACCTTGACGATGGCAGCCAGCATGGGGGTGTTGGGGAAGTTCTTGCCCAGCTCCTCCTCGGAGATGCGGCCGGCGTCGATGGTGCAGACGCGGCCTGTATAGCCCTTCAGCAGGGGACGCAGCTCAGCCGGCGCCTTGCTGGAGTTGATGACGATGGCGCCCTCGGTCTTCAGACCTGCAGTGACGTCCACAGAGGAGAGCAGCGTCTCATCCACCACCACCACGAAATCGGGATAGTAGATGTTGGAGTGAACTGTGCTGCGCTCAGAGCTGATGCGGTTGTATGCGGTGATGGGTGCGCCCATGCGCTCGGGGCCGTACTCAGGGAAGCCCTGTACGTACTTGCCGGTGTTGAAGGCGGCGTCCGCCAGCAGCAGTGATGCGGTCTTGGCGCCCTGGCCGCCGCGGCCATGCCAGCGGATCTCTACGATGTCATTCATCTGTTCATTTCTCCTTTCGAAGTATGTGATATCCACGGGAAAACCGGAGGGCCTGGAAGCGATCTGCGGACAGGGGATTTCTTTCTGCATGGATATCGGCAGGCGGCTCCGGACAAATCGGCGAACGGCGGAGCTGCTTTGCAATTGAGGACATAATTCTAAAAAATGTCCGCCGACCGATTACAAATTATTATACGGAATTTTGGTGAAAAGTCAATGTTTTCCATAAAAATGACCAATAGGAAAACTACGCCGCCACTGTCAGAAACTGGAAGTGGCGGCGCGGGGTGAAACCTCTCGGCACGCAAAGAATGCATCCCTGCATGTGCTCTTTTTGAAGAATTGATAAATGTTACCGATGCCCTATTGACATTCTGTGTTACAGATTGTAGTATACATGTGTGTACTACAGTATGTAGCACGGAGGTGGTATCGATGTCAGATTTGAAAATGGGAACTGCAGAAGCCCGATTTGCCGATATCATTTGGGAGCGGGAGCCCATTACATCCGGCCAAATGGCTAAGATCGGCGCAGAGGAGTTTAACTGGAAGAAGAGCACTTCTCATACAGTCTTGCGACGCCTATGTGAGCGAGGCTTGTTCAAGAATGAAGATGGCACTGTAACTTCGTTGATCTCACGGGAGGAATACTATGCCCGACACAGTGAGCAGTATGTGGAGGAGACCTTTGGCGGCTCGCTGCCTGCGTTTCTCGCTGCGTTCGGAACGCGAAAGAAGCTTTCTGAACAGGAGATTGAGGAACTGCGGAAGGTTATTGATGGCATGAGGAGGTGACCGGATGTCCTTCTATACATTTATGCCGAAACTATTTAACATGAGCATGACGGCGGGCGTGGCTATTGTTTTTGTGATTCTGCTGCGTCTGCTGTTGAAGAAAGCACCCAAAGCCATTTCCTATGCGTTGTGGGGCGTAGTTCTGTTCCGGCTCCTGTGTCCAGTGTCTGTCGAGTCGGGCTATTCTCTGTATAATCTCCTGGATGCGCCAACAGAGGAGAGCGGCACGATGACCAGTATCATAGAATATGTGCCGGTTGATATCGTTCATACAGAGTATCCTGCTGTTGTCCTGCCTGTGCCTGGTGTTAGTAATGTGATCAATGATGTGCTGCCCCGAGGTGAAGAACAGTTAAGAGCTGACCCATTGGAGGGGCCGATATTCATCGCCACATATGTCTGGATGACAGGCGTATTGGTCATGTCCGTCTATAGCATCGTTTCCTATATCCGGCTTCGCCGCAAGCTGGCTGTGGCCGTTCCTCTGCAGGATAACATCTTCGTTGCAGACGATATCAAGTCGCCTTTCGTGGTCGGCTTGTTCCGTCCAAGAATCTATCTGCCATGCAATTTGGGGGAGAACGAACAGAAGTATATCATTCTCCACGAGCAACACCACATCCGGCGGTGCGACCATATTATAAAGGTGCTGGCGTTTTTCGCTCTGGCTATCCATTGGTTCAATCCGCTGGTTTGGGCGGCATTCATTCTGGCCAGTAAGGATATGGAGATGAGCTGCGACGAGGCGGTGATCCGTAAAGCCGGCAGCGATGTCCGCGCGGACTATTCCGCTTCGCTCCTGACACTGGCTACCGGACGTCGCATCATTGCTGGTACGCCTCTGGCCTTTGGCGAGGGCGATACCAAGGGGCGCATCAACAACCTGTCAAAGTGGAAGAAACCCAAAGTTTGGATTGTTCTGATGGCTGTCATCGTTTGCGTTGTGCTTGCGGTGTGTCTGTTGACGAATCCAGAAACCAAGCAGGATCTCTCGTTTTTGAATTATGAGAATCTGGTGTCTATTGCTGCAGAAACTGATACACATCCTGCTTCAAAGTCAGAGGATCAGGGTAGATATATCATTGGCGGATCTCAACTGGCGAAATTCTTAGATCTGGCGGACTGGACCGCGCAAACGGGGATCAGCCGAAATGTGCAGCGAGACACCGACAAAAACAGCAAGGCATCCATTCAAATTACGCTGGATGGCGTATGCTTGAAGGTGTTTGATACGGACACGGCGAACATTTATGATGGGAACACCGGCAAAGACAGGTATTACCGGATGTGTGATGGAGATTATGAGAAACTCCTTGCCATGCTGAGTTTGGATAATGAATACTCTGCTGATGTAACAAAATGGTTTGATTATCTGGACGCACCCAATGAAATGCAGTGGGACGGCAGCCTTGAAATTGACATCCCAGAGTTTCCGAATGTGACCTTGCGTTGGTCTTACGGGGAAATGGTGGCTGTTAAGGGTAACGAAGTTACTTCGTTGTATACCGGAATGCCCATCTGGAACACCTATTTTTGCGACCTCACCGGTGATGGTTTTCCCGAATTGTGTTCTACAATCAGCTGGGGGTCGGGTATGATTGATAACCGGGTCATCATCTATGACTATGCAAACGGGGCAAGTTACAGTCTGCAAGACCGAGGAAGATCCAATTATAGGCTCCGGCAGGATGAAAGAGGTGGCCAGCTGTATGTAGACAAGAATGCCTATTTTGGTGGCGGGCTTTTGTCCACCGGACAGTTAGTGTTTAAAGACAGCGCCATCCAGATTCTTGGTCAGACTGTGCCAAACGATGCCATTCGCGAGATTATTGATCCTACTAATGATCCAAATTTCGCCTATGACACAGCAGTTGAAAAGATTTATGAGGATAAGAATACCGAATACTTTCTTAGTGGTTTGTATAGCCAGTATGTCATTGTCCAATATGCCGACGGCACGCAGGAGGATATTGCAGCCGCTCTGAATAGCGGCAGAGCGACCATTGCTGATCTGGACAAATTCAATATCCGGTATTGGGCAGAACCGAAGCCTACTGCTTTCGCCATAGCGGAGAACACTGTGGCGGAGATCGGGAGAGGTACATTGAAAGCAGCCGTGGAGCTGACAGGTGGAGACGCAGCCAAGCTTCTCAGTCTGGCTGAAAGCGGCAACTGGGTACAGGCCGCGCAGATGCCTGCCTTTGATATTGACTGCGCTCTCAATCTCGGAGGCAGATTGCTCTACTACTGCTCCAAAGATGGCACGCTGATTGAATTCAATCTCTCCGAGATGACAACGATCTCTCACCAAACTCCGAGCGGAGGTCGGTACTGGACGATGGCCGTAGCTGACCAGCTTTTCGTAAACAACATCCTGTGTGGGTATATCGATCTGACATACGGGATCACGGATGTGCCTGCGCCTGACTACGGTTCGGGTGGAACTGGCATAGAATATGGTGACACGCTCGATGCTGCAATTTCCGCTGCGACTTTAAAACGCTATGCCAGCGATGAGCCGGACGGTCTGCTCCACGTGGAGAGTCATGTCATTCTTCATCAGGAAACAGAGCAGACCGGAAAGGTAACAGTGTTCGCAATGTCGCTCCTCGACAAATATGGATTTGCCGGTGCTGCATTCCATGAAGTTGAGAGTTGGTATGAGCCCATAAAGATGACATTTGAATACAGGGAACAGCGAGGATACCGTCTTTCTGATTCGTGGTTTCCTGCGAGGCCTGCTGGATCATGGGACGCACTTGCTAAAGAAATTTATGAGCAATTCAGTATGTGCTCAGAGGACTTGGCAGACAGCGTTTTGCTTGAACTTCTGGATGAAAATGATCTTGTTCGGCGGAAACAGGACTGTTACGATCAGGCCGTGCGCTACGGTGGCGTGGATACGGACCGCATTGCAGAACAGCTCTTTGATGCGATCGAATCCTCATTTGTAACACCATTTACAACAACCTCCAGACCCCAGGACTACGTTGCCGTTCATCTCGGCGAGTACCGGGAGCTGATCTACTATGGAAATTATACGTTGAGATACGTATTCTCCAGGTTTCTGGAGGGCGGCCAGACCGGACTGCGCGGACATCTGATGAGAGAGGTTCTCGATGATCTCGCGCCGGAGGCTCGGCTCCGGCTCTACGCAGAAACCGGGCAGGAATATTTCGATGCGTGGAAGGCCGCTGCCATCCGAGTCGGCGAACAGCAGGGCGTGGAATGGATCCGGGAAAATCAGCCTGCGGTCTGGCTGCTCCTGCAAATGATCAACGGATGATCCTACAATGAAAAAAGAGGAATGCATGGTCACTTTGTGAACCTGCATTCCTCTTTTTCACATTAGGGTCAGTTCAGGAAATCCTTCAGCTTTTTGCTGCGGCTGGGATGGCGCAGTTTTCTGAGAGCCTTGGCTTCGATCTGACGGATGCGCTCGCGGGTGACGTTGAATTCCTTTCCCACTTCCTCCAGCGTGCGGGAACGACCATCCTCAATGCCGAAGCGCAGCTTCAGAACCCGGGCTTCGCGGGGAGTCAGGGAGTCCAGAACCTCCATCAGCTGCTCCCGGAGCAGAGTGAAGGATGCGGCTTCGGAGGGCTCGGAGGCGCCTTCGTCGGGAATGAAGTCGCCCAGATGGGAGTCCTCTTCCTCGCCGATGGGAGTCTCAAGAGAGACTGGCTCCTGAGCAATTTTCAGGATCTCACGAACCTTTTCCACAGGCATGGCCATCTCAGCGGCGATTTCTGCGGGAGAGGGATCGTGTCCCAGCTCCTGCAGCAGCTGGCGAGAGACGCGGATGACCTTGTTGATGGTCTCCACCATGTGCACGGGGATGCGGATGGTACGTGCCTGATCGGCGATGGCGCGGGTGATGGCCTGACGGATCCACCAGGTTGCATAGGTGGAAAACTTATAGCCCTTGGTATAGTCGAACTTTTCCACGGCCTTGATCAGACCCAGATTGCCCTCCTGAATCAGATCAAGGAACAGCATGCCACGGCCCACATAGCGCTTGGCAATGGAAACAACCAGGCGCAGGTTGGCCTCTGCCAGCTTCTGCTTGGCAGCTTCGCCCTTGGAAACCAGCTTCTTCAGAACGGTGATTTCTTCGGCGGTGAGGGGGGTGGCTTCTGCGTTGTCATCTGCTTCGGCATTTTCCTTTAAAGCGGCATCGTCTTCCAGCTTCTGCTGAGCTTCGTTACCGGCGGACATGGTTTGTGCGAGATGCTTTTCTTCATCGGGATTCAGCAGGGGAACCTTGCCGATTTCCTTGAGATACATGCGCACGGGGTCATCGATGGAGAAGTTATTGACCAGTGTGTTGGGATCCACCAGTTCTTCTTCTTCTACGTCGGCGATTTCGTCATCGTCGGGTTCGTCATCAGGAAGGCTGGAGAGAATGTCCTCGTCGGAACCGATGGTGATCTGCAGCGCTTCCAGGGAATCATATACCTGATCGATCTGATGGCTTTCCAGAGACATCTCGTCCAGGACTTCCATCAGTTCAGAAGAATCCACCTTGCCCTTCTTCTTGCTCTTGGACATCAGCAGAAGGAGCTTCTCGTTGGCGTTGATCAGTGCGGCTGCAGGCAGAGTGGCGATGACCTTTTCTTCAAGCCGCGCGATGGCCTGCGCCTCTTTTTCTGTGTTTTCGGACTTCTTCTTGCTCTTTTTGCGGATGGGCTGAGGCTCCATAGGCTCCAGTGCATCCATAATTTCCAGATCGGCGGCAGCCAGAATGGCGTTGGCCTGTGCTTCCAGTTCCTCCGGGGTCATCCCCTTATGTTCATCCATGTTGCTTTCCTCCTATACCCGATTTGTTTCTGTATTTCTGTGTGGCGGCCAGCAGCGGGTCTTCCTGCGCATCGGATGCGTTTCGCTTCTGGTGCTCTTTTTTGATGATGCGTATGTAATCTGCCAGCGCTTTGTGCCGATTGTCCATAGATTCAGGCTTCTGACAGATCCCGGTGAGATGACTCATCTCCTCTGGAGAGAGCTCTGCGGCCAGAGATGCCAGCGTTACCGGCTGCCCGGCACAGCGTTTTTCCCAGAGAAGGAAGAATGCGCGGCCCAGCAGGGGAGCGGAAAACTCTTCCGGCTGCAGAGGGTACACTTCTGGGAACAGACTGTCATCCAGCAGCATCAGGCGGATGACACCTTCCTCTGCCAGTGCGGAGGCTACATTTTCGTAGCGCAGGGAGCGTTCTTGAGGTTGCAGCTGGGCGGCGG
Organism: Oscillospiraceae bacterium; assembly: GCA_015067995.1. Lineage (GTDB taxonomy): Bacteria > Bacillota > Clostridia > Oscillospirales > Oscillospiraceae > Oscillibacter. Next base: position 7,434 of record SVLJ01000028.1, on the reverse strand, counting down.
GGTTGAGATCCTTGCGGAGCTGTGCTTTGCGCTCCTGAGCGGATTTGCGCCGTGTGGCACGTTCTACCTCCAGACGCATGGCATCCGGCGTAATTTTTGCGGCTTCGGCAGCGCGGTTGGTATAGACTTCCCGTTCCACGGCGCTGGTTAGTGCTGCCAGCAGATTGCTGATCTCCTCGCAGTAAGCGATACGGGACTGATCATCCCGGAGATCATATTTTCCGGCGATCTGTGCCATGCGGAACTCAATGCCGTTTTCACTGTCGGTAAGCAGCCGCTCAAATGCGTCTGCGCCCTGCAGCTTGATAAAATCATCCGCATCCTGCTTGACATATTCGCCGTCTTCTGTTCTGCGCTTTGGCAGCTGCAGAACCCGGACGGTGAATTCGGTGTTATTCAGCAGCTGCAGGGCTTTTTCTGTAGCGATTTTGCCGGCGTTATCATTGTCGTAGCAGAGGATCAGTTCCTTGGTGAAGCGGCTGAGCAGCCGGATCTGCTCCGGCGTCAGTGCTGTGCCCATGGAGGCAACTGCGTTGTCAAATCCTGCCTGATGCAGAGTGACAATGTCCAGGTTTCCTTCACACAGAATGATGTTGGGTCGCTTGCTCTTTTTGGCCAGATTCAGTCCGTAGAGGGTGCGTCGCTTGCTGTAAACCGGCGTTTCCGGAGAGTTCATATATTTCGGCTCCGACTTGTCCAGTACGCGGCTGCCAAAGGCGACAACATTGCCCTGTACGTCGATGACCGGAAGCATCAGACGGTTGCGGAATTTATCATAAAGCTTTCCGTTCTTTCCCTGAACCACAAGTCCCGCGCTCAGAAGCTCGGCCTTAGTATAGCCTTTTTGGATCATGGCCATCATCAGGGCGTCCCAACTGTCCGGCGATGCGCCCATGCCGAATTTTACAGCGGTGGCTTTGCTGATCTGTCGGCGTTCCAGATAATCTCGTACTCCTTGGCCTTCCGGTTGGAGCAGGGTCTGGTAATAGAATTTGGCTGCGTCGCGGTTCAGTTCCAGCATTCGCCGGCGCTTTCTGGCGACATCCTGATCTGTGTTGTCTGTCGGAACTTCCATGCCGGCGCGTTTGGCCAGAAACTGGACGGCCTCCGGAAAGGTGAGTCCTTCGATCTCCATGACGAAATTGATGACACCGCCGCCTTTTTTACAGCCGAAGCAGTAGTAGATTTGCTTGTCCTGCAAAACGTGGAAAGAGGGAGTCTTTTCGTTGTGAAAAGGGCAGCAGCCCCAGTAGCTGCCGCTTTTGATGTTCAGCGGCACATAGCTGCCGACAATGTCCACGATATCGCTGCGTGCAATCAGTTCATCCATAAACGGCTGGGGAAATGCCATGATACCGCTCCTTTCTGACGGAGATAGAAAATGTCCCCGAAGGGACAAGCATTAGTTTCTAATTAGATATACCCCAAAAAATCAAGATTCCCTCTTTTTTTGCGAAAAAATTTTTGAAAACTTTTGCAAAAGCGGGGTGTTCGGAGGAAATGAGGGAGATTTGCGGATGGAATTCTGCTTTTTCAGGGGATACCCCTTTACATTGTCGGCGAATTGGGAGTAAAATAGCGGTAATGATTCTGCCGGAGAAGGACACTGTCGTGGTGACGGGGGTGGAGCTATGGACGTCGGTCTGTGGGCAGCACGGATTGAAAGATCGCTGACGGAGCGGGAAGAGAGTGCTATGCTGCGCCTGTTGCCGGAAAGTCGTCGCCAGCGGCTGCTGCGGGTGCAGAAGTCCGAGAAACGTGCTGAGGTGCTGTGTGCCTATACCGTGCTCCATTTGGCGCTGCGGGAGCGGTACGGATGGCGGACGATTCCCGAAATGACAGTATCCTCCATGGGAAAGCCTCGCTTTTTGGAGTATTCGGGAGTGCATTTTAACATCAGCCATACCGCAGGTGCGGTGCTGGTGGGGTTATCGGACGAGCCGGTGGGCGTGGATATTGAGCGGATCCGGCCGGTCAGCGAGAGAGCCATGCGGCGCATCGCGGGCGTTGAATCGGAGAAGGCGTTTTTTCAAAGCTGGGTACGCCGGGAGGCGCTGGCAAAGCGTGCCGGCGCCGGAATCGGCATGTTGATGGGAGAGACCGTTCTGCGGGATGGCGAAGAGTTCTTCTTTGTAGATACGTTTGACGGCTACGCGGCTGGTGTTGCCGTTGGACGCGGAACGATAATCGGGAAGGTTCACCGCTATTTTCTGGATGACTTATAGTAAGACGTTGGCTGACCGAAGCGGTCTGCCGTTGTTTTAAGCGCAAAAGAGAGAAGGAGAGAGAAAGTTATGAATGAGAACAAGGGAAATCTGAAGGCGTTACTGCCCATAGCCGTGTTTTTGCTGCTATATATCGGTGGTGGTATTGCCCTGGGCAGCTTCTATACGCTGCCGACGGTGTTTGTGTTTCTTGTGGCGCTGATGGTGGCGTTCCTGCAGAACAAAAAACTCAGCTTTGATGAAAAGATCCATGTGATCGCCCAGGGACTGGCAGATGACAACATCATTACCATGTGCCTGATCTTCCTGCTGGCCGGTATTTTCTCCGGTACCATTGGGGCGGCCGGCGGCGTGGATTCCACGGTGTATCTGTTTCTGTCTCTGGTACCTGCCCGGATGGCGGTGTGCGGCATGTTCCTGATTGCCTGTTTTATTTCTACTTCCATGGGCACCAGTGTCGGCACCATTGCTGCGCTGGCTCCTATTGCGGCAGGTGTCAGCCAGACCACCGGCTTTTCGCTGCCTCTTTGCGTAGCGGCGGTGATCTGCGGCGCTATGTTCGGCGACAATCTGTCCATGATTTCGGACACCACCATTGCTGCAGTTCGCACGCAGGGCTGTGAGATGAAGGATAAGTTCAAGATGAACTTCCTCATTGTCCTGCCCGCGGCGATTATCACTTTTGTTTTGTTCTGGGTCATTACACCGGGGCAGAGCAGTGTCATCGAGATCCTGCCCTACAATGTTCTAAAGGTGATTCCGTATCTGGTGGTTCTGGCCGGCGCACTGGTGGGCTTCAACGTGTTCGGCGTGCTGGTGGCCGGTACGGTGTTGTCCATGATCGTGGGCCTTGTGACCGGTACCGGTTTTGTGGATCTGCTGGCTGGTCTTGGCAGCGGCGTTACCGGTATGTATGACATCACTGTGATCTCCATCGTGGTGGCCTGCATCAGCTCCCTCATCAAGGCATACGGCGGCATTGACGCGATCCTTTCCTTTGCCCGCAGCCACATTGGCAGCAAGAAGGGGGCCCAGCTGGGTATTGCCGGTCTGGTGATGGCGGTGGATGTGGCAACTGCCAACAATACGGTGGCCATTATCATGACCGGTGCCATCGCCAAGGATATCAGCACCGAGTATGATATCGATCCTCGTCGTACGGCATCTCTGCTGGACATCTTTGCCTCTGTTGTTCAGGGCATTCTGCCCTATGGTGCGCAGCTGCTGTACGCAGCCTCCGGCGCCGGTCTGGCTGCTGCGGGTTACTCTGTCATGAACTTCCTGCCCTATCTGTTCTATCCTTATCTGATGGCAGTGTGCGCAGTGGTGTTCATCATCTTCGTTGGTGACAAGAAGAAGTAAGCTGCATATTTACAATAGTAAGAACGCATAACAGAACCGCTGCCGATCCGGCAGCGGTTCTGTGTCTTATTCCGTTGTCCAAGGCAGATCCACCACTTTGGGTTCGTGTCCGGTGTGGGGGAGGAAAAGTCGGAGGATATCGGCGGTTTTCAGCTTCAGCGTGCTGGTGCAGATGCAGGGATGGCAGCTGATGTACTCAGCCTCATAAATGGGGCGATCCATCAGCAGATGTACCCGGTGTTCGGGGTCGTTCATCAGACCCAGCACGGTGGCGGAGCCGGGTGTTACCCCCAGCTTGTCCGCCAGATCCTCCGCGGAGGCGAAGGACAGTCGTGCAGAGCCGATCTGCTGTGAGAGGTACTTGGTTTTGAACGGCTTGTCGGGCTCCATCAGCAGCAGATAAAACTCGGTTTTCTGCCGGTTGCACAAAAATAGGTTCTTGCACACGGGTACACCGATGATTTCGCTGATGGCAGCACATTTTTCCATGGTATCGGCGCTCTCGCTGCTGACGCGGTCATATTCGATGCCCAGCTGTTCCAGCAGATCGAAAGCGGCGGCCTCCTGCGGCAGAAGGGAGCCGTCTGGCCGGGTATTGTGATACAGAGGGGAGATGGTCATAAACGTTACTCTCTTTCCAGAAGTTTTTCGCCGGCACGGTAGATGTCGCCAGCGCCTACAGTAAGGATCAGATCGCCGGGACATGCCAACTCTGCCAGCCGGTCGGTGACTTTGTCCAGCGTCGAGCAATAGACGGAACCGTCAATCTTGCGGCAGAGGTCGTTGGAGGAAATACCCAGGGTGTTGGCCTCCCGCGCTGCATAAATTTCGGCAATCACAGCGGTGTCTGCCCGGCGCAGTTCCTGGACAAAGTCGTCAAACAGTGCAGCTGTTCTGGTATAGGTGTGAGGCTGGAATGCCAGAATGACCCGGTTATAGTTCAGCTCATTGAGGGAGTCCAGCAGTGCGTGCAGTTCGTCGGGGTGATGCGCATAGTCATCAAAGATGTCTGCGCCGTGATACGTTCCTTTGAATTCGAAACGACGCCCGGCGCCTGTGAAGGTAGCCAGACCGCGCTCCACAGCGCTGCCGGAGATGCCCAGTGCGTAAGCGGAGGCTGCGGCTGCCAGCGCGTTAAGCACGTTGTGCTTTCCGTGCACCTGCAAAGCGACATGGGCGTAGGTCTCGCCGCGGATCACCACATCAAAGGCGGGAAAGCTGTCTTCGTAACTGAGCTGGACAGCCATACAGTCGGCGGGATTGTCGATGCCGAAGGTGAATACAGGACGATCCAGAGCGTGCAGAGCGCCCATTGCACCGGGATCATCGGCGTTGGCGATGATCCATCCGGATGATGGCGTCAGCTGCGCAAAACGGCGGAAGGAACGCTGAATATCCTCCAGATCCTTGAAGAAGTCCAGATGGTCGGGTTCCACATTCAGGATCACGGCGACGGTGGGGAAGAAGGAAAGGAAGCTGTTGCAGTATTCGCAGGATTCCAGGATGATGGTGTTGCCTGCGCCGACCCGATAGCCGGAATGGAGCAGAGGGAGCGTGCCGCCGATCATCACGGTGGGATCTGCCTCCGCTGCCATAAAAATGTGCGTGCACATGGATGTTGTGGTGGTTTTTCCGTGGGTGCCGGACACACACAACGCGTTGGGATACCCCTGCATAATAGCGCCCAGAGCCTGTGCGCGCTCGTAAACGGGAATGCCTCGTGCAATGGCACCTGCAATCTCGGGGTTGTTATCGTGTACGGCGGCGGTGCGAATCACAAAATCGCAGTCGCCGAGATTATCGGCATTATGCCCGATGGATACCGGAATACCCAATTCCGTCAGATGTTGGACGGACTTGCTGTTGCTGATATCCGAGCCCTGCACGGTCAGCCCCATGCCCTGCAGGATTTCAGCCAGCGGACACATGGAGACACCGCCGATACCCACCAGGTGTACCCGGTTGCCGGCGTGAATATAATTCTGTATAGGAAATGGGTTGTTCATCATATACGGTGAAACGCTCCTCATTCTAATGTGCGGATTGAAAATCCGGGGAAAAGATTGTATTATAATACGTAACAACATATTATAATACGCAGATATGAGAATTGCAATCGAAAGAAGGCGAAAGTGTGCAAAGAATTCCGGAAGCGGTAAAATGTGTGCTGCGAAGGCTGATGAACGCCGGTCATGAGGCATGGTGTGTGGGCGGCTGTGTTCGTGATTTGCTTTTGCAGCGTGAGCCGGGTGACTGGGATATCACGACTTCCGCCCTGCCGGAGGAGACACTGTCTCTTTTTGGTGAGAGCGCTGTTCCCACCGGCCTGCAGCATGGAACTGTGACGATTCGTACAGATATAGGACATGTGGAAGTTACTACCTATCGGACGGATGGCAGTTACAGAGACTGTCGGCATCCGGATTCTGTGCGGTTTACCCGTTCTTTGTCGGAGGATCTGGCTCGGCGCGACTTCACGGTCAATGCCATTGCTATGGATGTGTCCGGTCGAGTGAATGACCCTATGAATGGACTGGCGGATTTGGCAGATCGCTGCCTGCGCTGTGTCGGTGAACCGGATCGGCGGTTTGGAGAGGATTCGCTGCGCATTCTTCGTGGACTGCGGTTTGCCTCTGTGCTGGGGTTTTCCGTTGAAAGGGAAACGTCGGAGAGCATTCATCGGAATCGGGAACTGCTGCGAATGATCGCTGCCGAACGTATTCGGGTGGAGCTTGACAAGCTTCTCTGTGGTCTGGGGACGGAAAAGATCCTGCGTGAATATGTGGATGTACTGGGCGTTTTTATTCCGGAGATTTTACCGGTGGTGGGTTTTCCGCAGCATAGTCGATACCACTGTTATAATGTATGGGAGCATACCATACACGGAGTTGCAGCGGTGCCGCGGGATTCACGCCTGCGGATGGCGATGCTGCTGCATGATCTGGGAAAGCCGTCTTGCTATCATGTGGATGATGACGGCTGCGGCCATTTTTACGGACATCCCAAGGTAAGCCGTGAACTGGCGGCATCTGTTCTGAACAGGCTGAAATACGACAATGAAAGCAAACGGATCATTCTCACCCTGGTGGAGAGACATGACTGGCCGATTCAGCCGACAGAGAAAGGTGTACGCCGCGCCTTGCGTCTGCTGGGAGAGGATGATCTGCGCCGTTTGCTGGCCATCAAACGGGCGGACAACCTTGCCCAGTCGCCGGATTACTTGTATCGCCAGAAAGAGATCGACTTGCTGGAAGCTTTGCTCAACGATCTTCTGAAAGAAGATACCTGCTTTTCACTGAAGCAGTTGGCGGTGAATGGTGCGGATCTGATGGCGTTGGGGTTCAGGGGGAAGGAGATCGGCGTAGAGCTGGATCGCCTGCTGTCTGCTGTGGTAGACGGTGTGCTGCAAAATGACCGATGTGCGCTGCTGAAATCGGCTGAAAAGAAGGGAAATAAGCAAAAGTAACAAATGACTTCTGGAAAAAACGGGAAATTAATAAGCGTAGTTAATATCTGACATTAGAAATATTAGTATAGTTGGACGAGAAAAGGGGGGTCTGCAAAAAAACAGAAAATAATCACGAAACCACAAAAAAAGTGTTGACATTTAAAGGAACCTCTGTTATCCTAACAAAGTCGTCACGCGAAACGAGGTTTTTCAAAGGGGAATGTAAAAAACTGTTGACAAACCGAGGAACTTGTGTTACGATAAAGATCCAACGCCGAAAACGGCGTGTACCTTGTAAATTAAACAACGTAACGAAAAGAAAGCACCAGCGGAACGCATCGGAAACGGTGCGAACCAAAGTTGTGGGTGAGTAGGGAGTAGTCAATTCTCCCGAAAGCA
>SVLJ01000010.1 GCA_015067995.1 Oscillospiraceae bacterium | reverse complement strand
CCCGCGCCGGTGATCCCCATCACGATTTCAAGAGCCGTCCCGGCATCAACCTGCTCCGCAGCACCAAGGAGTATCATGTGACTGCCGAGCAGATGGCAGTGCTGCAGGAGATCATTGACAAGACCGATATGCACGGTGCCAAGAAAAAGTCCATGGCTCAGGGTTATACTTACGGCGTCAATCCCGAACTGCTGGATATGGACGGTGTGAAGTTCCGTCTGGCCGAGAAGAACGGTTACAAAACCGCCTGCAACCAGAAGGATCTGGACCGCATGTGCAAGCACATCACCGCTGCGCTGATGAACTGCGACCATGCCATCGTGTCCCTCCACTGCCACTCCATCCGCGGCGGCGATGACTACATTGCGGAATACTTCATGCAGGATTATGCCCACGCCTGTATCGACGCCGGCGCCAGCGCCGTCATCGGCCACGGCACCCACGTGATGCAGGGCATTGAGATCTACAAGGGCAAGCCCATTTTCTACAGCCTGGCAAACTTCATCTTCCAGATCAAGTTTGCCACCCGTCTGCCCATGGACATCTGCGAGGTGCGCAACTACGATCCCGAGGATGTGGGCGCCGACGCCCTGTTCCGCAAGCTGGCTCCCGGCAGCTTCACCCTCAATGAGCGCTACTACAAGACCATGCTGCCCTACTGGGAGATGGAGGACGGCAAGCTCACCAAGCTGGAGATCCTGCCCATCAAGGTTGGCCGCTCTGAAAAGCCCTACAACATGGCCGGTATTCCCCTGGCTGCCGATCCCATGGAGATCTATGATCAGCTGGTGTACGCCAGCAAGCCCTACGGCACCGAGTTTGAAATCGACGGCGATATCATTCGCGTAAAGCTGTAATATCCCTAGACCTCTCCGGCACTGCCGGGAGAAAACTTGGAGGATGAACATGGAAAAGAAGAAAAAGCTGGAGATCCTGCTGGCGGTCACGGACGCTTTTCTGCGCAGAGGCCGTTATATCCAGTACGACCAGCGCAGCATGGATCGCGTGCTGGAGCTGACGCCCCGGCGGCGCAAATATCTGCCCCCGGAGTCGGCCAACAGCCAGTATACCCAGTTTCTGGACTGCTCCGGCTACACCACCGCCCTGTATCTGCAGGCCTTCGACTATCTGCTGCCGGCAGACCTGACGTGGCACATGGTGGATCAGCTGGAGCCGAGAATCTACTATTACGAGCGCACCCATCAGGAGACATCGGAAGATTTTGACCGCATCGAGGCGGAGGTCCGCGCCGTTCTGCAGCCCGGCGACCTTGTTACCTATCAGCGGCAGGTGGGCAGCGGCCATATCGTCATGTATCTGGGGGATGACCGCATCACCGATTGCTCTCCGCCCCGCAAGAAGCCCAACAGCTACGACTATCAGGAAGGGCACAACAACTTCTATGACAACGGCGGCCTGTGGGTAAAGCCGGTGAGCCGCCTGTTCGTCCGGGAGGATACCGAGGAGGCCGGACGGGCATTGTATGCTGACAATATTGTACGCTTCTCCGTCAGCCGTCCGCTGGACATCGTGGGCGAGCCCACCGCCAATGCCATCGCCCGCGCCACCACCGCCAGAGATCTCTGGTGCGCCGTGGAAAACAGCACGCCGGGTCTGCGGCAGGCTGTCCCCGGCGGTGAGGTGGAATACCGTGTCATCGTCCGCAACTGCAGTGAGGAGGAGCGTCCGCTGGACATCACTTTCCGCGCCCCTGCCGGTTCTGTACTGGCCGAGGCGGAGGACTGTCCCATGACAATTGCCGGCTGCGGTGAGGTGCAGGTCACCTTCCGTGTCCGGGTGGATCGTTCCAACACCGCACCGTATCTGGATGGCCCTGCCGTCACCGTCAACGGACTGGAGATCTACGCTCACCGCGTCCTGCTGGGCAGCGCCATGACTGCCGCACAGTGGGAGACCGTGCAGCGGGTGACCGCCGCCGGTCTGGCAGAGGGCATGACCGCACTGGCTGCGGCATCGAAGGCCTACGCCCAGCTGGGCGTGACCGTAGAGCCGCTGGAGAAGAAATACGTGTATACCCATTTCTTCCTCCACGATTCCACCAAGGGCGACGTACTGTCCCGCTGGCCTCAGGAGCCGCGACGTGATCTGGCGGTGTATTCCGCCTTCGGCGGCAGAGCTGTCATCACTCCGGAGATGGGCAGCATGCCCGTCGGCCCCCGCACTACATATTTTGACCGCGCAGACCTGCTCCCCGGCGATGTGCTGCTGTGCTGGGAGGACTGTCTCGGCGCAGGCGCGTTCAGCGTATTCTATGATGGAGAGAGTCTGACCGGCCGGTTTGGAGCAGAGGAGAGCTGCACCTCTCTCACCGGCAACGAACTGGACGCATTTATCGAAGGACTGTTTGCACGACACGCATTTTTGCTGCTGCGCCCGGCGCAGGCACTGTAAAGGAGGCATATTGCTATGTATGATCTGATTATCAAGAACGGTAACATTCTGGACGGAACCGGAAGCCCCCGCTATCTGGCGGATATCGCCGTGAAGGACGGCAAGATCGTCCGCATTGCGAAGAATATCAAAGGCGACGCTGCGGAGGTCATCGACGCCACCGGCCTCACCGTGACCCCCGGTTTCATCGATTCCCACAGCCATTCCGACAACGCCATTCTGGAATATCCCGACATGATCGAGAAGGTGGAGCAGGGCATCACCACCTCCGTGGGCGGCCAGTGCGGCGGCTCTGTGGCTCCTGCCGCCCTCAGCGCTTATCCCCTCCCGGAGGAGAAGAAGTGCCTCGCTACCATGGGCAGCTTCCTGGAGGCTTACAAGGATGCGGAGCTGGGCTCTAACCTGTGCATCATGGTGGGTCACAGCTCCCTGCGCAAGGCCACCATGGGTCTTGACAACCGTGAGCCCACCGCCGAGGAAATGGAGAAGATGAAGGAGCTGCTGCGGGAAGGTATCCGCGGCGGCGCCATGGGCCTTTCTCTGGGCCTCATTTACGTGCCCAGCACCTACGCCAAGACACCGGAGCTCATCGAGCTGGCCAAGGTGGCCGGTGAGATGGACGCTTTGGTGGTGGCACATATCCGCAGCGAGGACAGCGAGATGATCGAGGCGGTGAAGGAGTTCATCACCATCATCCGCGAGTCCGGCGCAAGAGGCGTCATCTCCCACCACAAGGTCACCAAGGAAGCCAACTTCGGCAAGGTGAACCACTCTCTGGCACTCATCGACCGCGCCAACGCCGAGGGCATGGAGATCTGGTGCGATGTGTATCCCTACACCGCGTCCAGCACCGGCCTGATGGCCGCCTTCGTACCCAAGCCCCGTCAGGCTGCCGGCAGAGCCAGCGTCAAGGCGGCTCTGCAGGATCCCGAGCAGCGCCGTGAGATCATGGAGGCCACCAAGCGCCGTCACGGCGAGGATCTGGAGTGGGTGCTGGTGACCAACTGCCCCGGCCATCCCGAGTTCAAGGGCATGCGTGTCTCCGAAATCGCCAAGATCTGGGGCAAGAGCCACTATGATACCGTCTATGACTTGCTGGTGGACAGCGACATGGAGGGCAACGCCTGCTACTTCACCATCAACGAGGCCGACGTGGAGACCGTGCTGGCACATCCCCGTGCCATGATCTGCACCGACGGCAGCGTGGCCAAGGAGAATCCCGTGTACCATCCCCGCCTGCGCGGCAGCTTCCCCCGTGTTCTGGGCCGCTATGTCCGCGAGCGGAAGGTCACCTCTCTGCCGGAAATGATCCGGAAGATGACCTCCATGGCTGCCGGTGTCTACGGCCTGAAGACCAAGGGACTCCTCTGGGAGGGCATGGACGCCGATATCTGCATCTTCGATGCCGACAAGATCATCGACCGTGCCGACTTTGTGGACTGCAGTCTCCATGCCGAGGGCCTCAACTATGTTATCGTGGGCGGCAAGATCGCCGTGAAGGATGCTGTCTACACCGGCGTTCGTGCCGGACGTATCATCCGCAACGACTTCTGACGGGAGGCTTTACCGTATGTTTGATGTTCTCATCAAAAACGGACTCATTGTGGACGGCAGCGGCGCCCCGGCGTTCCGTGGTGACGTTGCTATCCGGGATGGAAAGATCGCAAAGATCGCGCCGTCCATCGACAGCGAGTCCAAAGAGGTCATCGACGCCGCCGGTCTGCAGGTGACGCCCGGCTTTATCGACAGCCACAGCCATTCCGACCGCAGCGTGTTCCGCGAGGGCGGCTCGGGCAGCTACAACTATCTGCTGCAGGGCGTTACTACGCAGGTGGCGGGTCAATGCGGCAGCTCTTTTGCACCGTGGTATCCGGAAAATGCCCGCAAGTACGGCGTGACGCCGGAGCAGTCCCAGCGCCTGACGGTAAAAGCCGCCATGCCGTCCGATTTCATGCAGGCGGCGGAGGCGGTGCATCACGGCACCAACGTGGCCTATTTCATTGGTCACAGCCCCATCCGCGGCAAGGTACAGGGCTTCACCGACGCGCTGGCAACGCCGGAACAGATGAAGGAAATGCAGTCCTATGTGAAGGACGCCATGGAGGCGGGCTTCCTGGGCGTTTCCACCGGCCTCGTCTACGCACCCTCTGTCTATGCACGGACAGAGGAACTCATTGAACTGATGAAGGCTGCCGCACCCTACGGCGGCACCTACGTTTCCCACATCCGCGGCGAAGGCAACAACTGCCTGCAGGCAGTGCAGGAGGCCATCCGCATCGGCGAGGAGAGCGGCTGCCCGGTGTTCATCTCCCACATCAAGGTCATGGGCAAGCACAACGAGGGCCTTGCGGAGAAGCTGCTGGCGGAGATCGACGCCGCCAATGCCCGTGGCGTAGTCACCTATGCCGACCAGTATCCCTACACCGCATCCTCCGCGCCCCTGTCCAGCCAGATCCCGCCCAAGTATCTGCTGGGCGGCACGGATGTGTGGCTGGAGCGCATCAAGAGCCCGGAGGTGCGCCGGCAGATCGTCCATTCCATCTTCCATGAGGTGGATGAGTTTGAAAGCGGCATTTATCATTCCGGCTTTGAGGGAGCGCTCATCATCACGGCGAAAAAGACCCCGGAATGGGAAAACAGGACCCTGACGGAGATCGCCCAGATGATCGGCGGTGAGCCTGTGGATGCGCTGTGCGAGGTGCTGCTGGCCAACGGCGGCAGCGCACAGGGCGTGTACTTCAACCAGAGCGCTTCGGATCTGATCCGGCTGATGGCGCATCCCCATGTGTTCTGCGGCTCCGACACCTCTGACCATAACGAGTTCCGTAACCCGGAGCGTGCCGGCGGCGGTCATCCCCGCAGCACCGGCACCATGGTACGTCGTCTGGAGCTGGTGCGCGATTTCCGTCTGCGCACTATGGAGGAATCCGTCAAGAATCTGACGTGGGACACCGCTCAGGCACTGAAGCTGCCGGAGCAGGGCCTGCTGCGTGAGGGCTGGGACGCCAACGTGTGCGTACTGGACTATGACCGCCTCCATGCCACGGCGGATTACAAGCATCCCTGCAGAAGAAACCAGGGTATCCACCATGTGCTGGTGAACGGTGTGGTGGCTGTCCGGGACGGCGAGCCGCAGGACACCCGCAGCGGCAAGGTCATCAAGCGCGGAAAATAATAAGGAGAAATAAAGTTATGCTGGACAGAAACCATCTGTATATGGACGTGGATGAGAGCACCATGGCGGTGCCCGCTCAGACCGTCAGCTTTATTGCCGACAGCCACGGCGACAAGATTTTCGGCCGCTTTATGCTGCCTGCACTGGCCACGGAGGAGGAGAAGGCCCCCGTGCTGGTGATGCTCCACGGCTATCCGGGACTGGAGCAGAACATGGATATGCCTCCGGTGCTGCGCCGGGGCGGTATCGCCACCCTGTACTTCAATTACCGCGGCGTCTGGGGCGGACACGGCTACTACAGCTTCTCCCACCTCATCGAGGATACCTTCACCATGGTGGCGTGGATCAAGGAGCGTGCGGAAAAGTATCATGTGGACCCCGACCGCATCTACCTCATGGGTCACAGCATGGGTGGCTTCACCGCTCTCAATGCGCTGGCACAGGGCGTGGGCGTCCGGGGCGCGGTGATCATGGCTCCCTGCGATATGGCCATGCGCTATGAGGATCAGCCGGAGCGGTTCGACGCCATGATGGAGACCGCCGCCAAGGGCTATTTCCGGATGCCTCATGACAACTATCTGCGGGAGGACATTGCCGCCCATTCCAAGGAGTGGCGCTTTGACGCTCTGGCAGACAAGATCCCCCAGACCATGCCCCTGCGCTTCATCGGCGGCAGGAAGGATACCATGGTGCCGCCGGAAAGCCACATCATGCCCCTCTACAACCTCCTGAAGGAGCGTGGCATGGACGTGACCTATCAGGAGCTGGATGCCGGTCACATTTTCACCCCTTATCGGATTACCCTGACCAACATGGTCTTTGACCTTGTGGCAGAAATGGAGCAGCTGTAAGCTGCGCACAGAAACATAAAGGAGAGTACGCATATGATTTTCATCAAAAACGGCTACATCAAGACCATGGCAGGCGCTGACATCGAGAACGGCTGTATCCTGCTGGGTGACGACGGCAAGATCGCCGCTGTGGGCGCAGACCTCTCCGCTCCTGACGGTGCGCAGGTCATCGATGCAGAGGGTCGTCTGGTGACTCCCGGCTGCGTGGAGGCGCACTGCCACATCGGCATCGGCGAGGAGATTATCGGCGACAAGGGCGCTGACTACAACGAGAAGAGCAACCCCATCACACCCGAGATGCGTGCCATCGACGGCATCCGTCCCGAGGACGGCCGTCTGATGAACGGCATCCGCGGCGGCGTCACCACCATCTGCACCGGTCCCGGCAGCGCCAACGTGGTGGGCGGCACCTTCGTGGCTATGAAGCTGGCCGGCAACTGTGTGGATGACATGGTCATCAAGAATCCTGTTGCCATGAAGTGCGCCTTCGGTGAGAACCCCAAGGGCGTGTTCGGCAGCCAGAAGAAGGCTCCTGTTACCCGTATGGCCACCGCCGCTCTGCTGCGTGAGCTGCTGTTCAAGGCCCGTGATTACCAGATGGCCAAGGACGCCGGTAAGGAACCCAAGTTCGATATGAAGCTGGAAGCCATGCTGCCCGTTATGCGGGGTGAGATCCCGCTGAAGGCACATGCCCACCGCACCGACGATATCCTCACCTCCATCCGTATTGCAAAGGAGTTCGGTGTGAAGCTCACCATGGATCACTGCACCGAGGGTCACATGATCGCCGACAAGCTGGCCACCTACGACTATCCCGCACTGGTCGGCCCCTCCTTCGGCTCCAAGAGCAAGCCGGAGCTGAGCAACAAGACCTTCGAGACCCCTGCCGTTCTGCACAAGGCCGGCGTGTCCATCAGCATCATCACCGATGCCAACGTGATCCCCATCGAGAACCTGCCCATGTGCGCAGGCTTCGCCGTGGATGCCGGTCTCCCCATGGAGGAGGGCTGGCGTGCCATCACCATCAATCCTGCCAAGCACATCGGCATTGCCGACCGTGTGGGCAGCCTTGAGGTTGGCAAGGACGCCGACGTGGTCATCTGGACCAAGGATCCCCTGGTCTACATCGGCGGCAAGGCCTATATCTCCATCATCGACGGCAAGATCGCATACAAGCAGTAAGGACTGACCTGTAAGGAGAAAGAATATGATCTTTATTAAGAACGGTCATATCAAGACTATGGCCGGTCCCGACATCGAAAACGGCTGCATCCTGCTGGGCGACGACGGCAAGATCGCCGCTGTGGGCGCTGATCTCACTGCTCCCGCCGGTGCTGAGATCATCGACGCCGAGGGCCGTCTGGTGACTCCCGGCTGCGTGGAGGCACACTGCCACATCGGTATCGGCGAGGAGATCATCGGCGATAAGGGCGCCGACTACAACGAGAAGAGCAACCCCATCACCCCCGAGATGCGTGCCATCGACGGCATCCGTCCCGAGGACGGCCGTCTGATGAACGGCATCCGCGGCGGCGTTACCACCATCTGCACCGGCCCCGGCAGCGCCAACGTGGTGGGCGGCACATTCGTGGCCATGAAGCTGGCCGGCAACTGCGTGGATGACATGGTCATCAAGAATAACGTTGCCATGAAGTGCGCCTTCGGCGAGAATCCCAAGGGCGTGTTCGGCAGCCAGAAGAAGGCTCCCGTCACCCGTATGGCCACCGCTGCTCTGCTGCGTGAGCTGCTGTTCAAGGCCCGCAACTACATGGAGGCCAAGGACGCCGGCAAGAATCCCACCTTCGACATGAAGCTGGAGGCCATGCTGCCCGTCATGCGCGGCGAGATCCCCCTGAAGGCTCACGCCCACCGCACCGACGATATCCTCACCTCCATCCGCATCGCCCAGGAGTTCGGCGTGAAGCTCACCATGGATCACTGCACCGAGGGTCACATGATCGCCGAGAAGCTGGCAACCTATGACTATCCTGCTCTGGTTGGTCCTTCCTTCGGCTCCAAGAGCAAGCCGGAGCTGGCCAACAAGACCTTCGAGACTCCCGCCATCCTGCACAAGGCAGGCGTCTCCATCAGCATCATCACCGACGCCAACGTGATCCCCATCGAGAACCTGCCCATGTGCGCAGGCTTCGCCGTGGATGCCGGTCTCCCCATGGAGGAGGGCTGGCGTGCCATCACCATCAATCCTGCCAAGCACATCGGCATTGCCGACCGTGTGGGCAGCCTTGAGGTTGGCAAGGACGCCGACGTGGTCATCTGGACCAAGGACCCCCTGGTCTACATCGGCGGTAAGGCTTATATCTCCATCATCGACGGCAAGGTCGCATACAAGCAGTAAGACTTTCTCCGGGGAACTGCCCAGCGCAGTTCCCCGGAGCACTAAGAAGCAATCCCGCAGGGAGGAAACAGCATGAACCAGCAGAACATCCGCATTTTCATGGCAGTGGTGGAGAACGGCAGCATTGCCGAGGCCGCCCGTGTGCTGCACTATACCCATCCCCGGGTGTCGGAGTCCATCCGGCAGCTGGAAAGCGAGCTGGGGGTGCAGCTGCTGCTGCGTGGCCGGGGCATCCGCAAGGTGGGGCTGACCCCGGAGGGCCAGCGGTTCATCCCCGTGGCCATGCAGTGGACTGCGGCGGATCGACAGATCAAACGCTATATTCAGGACGAGCAAGAGCCTGCATTCCGACTCAACGGCTGGGGAGATATGATCGAGTATATGTTTCCCGACATCGTTCAGGGGATGCGGCGGGAGATCCCGAATCTGCAGGTGCGGCTGCTGAACGGTGCCAAGAAGACAGTTGTGGAAATGATGGACCGGCAGGCGTTTGATGCCGCCATCTGGCCCGGTAACCCCTTTGAGCATGCGCAGGCGGTCTGGATCCCTTTTTTTGATGAGGAGCGCTGCATCCTGTGCCCGGTGGACACGCCTCTGCCGGATCGGCCCATCCTGCCTGCAGAGCTGGATGGGCGCTATGAGATCCGGTATAGTTGGATAGCGACCACCGACCCTGTGGAGCCGTCTCCGTGGCGGCGGGAATATTTCCCGGATCGCGTGACGCCCCGGATACGAGTGGAGGCCATGATGGCTATTCACAGTTATATGGATGACCGGAACTGTTGGTCTATCGTTCCGGAAAGAATTGCCCGGTGGTCCATGGAACGCCGCCCGGGCAGACTGACCATCCGGCGGTTGGACCCGGCACCGCCAATGCAGAAGAGTTGGATTTTAACCAGCAAATCCCAACTTGGAACACCGGTGTTTCAGTGCTTCCTGCGGTACTGTGACGCATATCTGGACGAGACACCGTATCTCCATAAAACGCTGGTTCTGTGACGCAGAAAAGATGGAATTCTTTTCTGCGTTAAATGAAAGGAAAATGCTTTATTTCGTTGTGCAACTCCGATAAAAATGGGCCGTTTATTTGTGCGCTATGTACGAATAAACGGCCTGTTTCGTCGTTTTTTGCGCGGTGAAATAAAGATTTCACCGTTTGACAGCAGGGACATCTGCCGTTATATTGTTCTTACCCCCGAAGGGGTACATACAACAAAGAAGGGAGACCCAATCATGAGAAGAATTCTTGCTTTGCTCCTTGCTCTGGTCATGACCATGGCACTGGTGGCCTGCGGCGGCGACAAGCCTGCCAGCAGTACTCCCACCAGCACTCCCGGCACTTCTGCCCCCGGCACTTCTACCCCCGGAACCTCTACCCCTGCAAACCCCGATAAGCCCGCCGAGCCCGCAGTGGACCCCGACGCCGACAAGTACGGCGGCGAGTTCATTATGTGCTCCAACAACGCCACCAGCACCATGGATGCCCATGACGGCATCAGCTCTCTGGGCAACAGCCGCTGGATGACCCACATCTTTGAGCCTATGGCAGCCATGGGTGCCGATGGCAAGATTTATCCCGTCGTCTGTGATTTTGAACAGTCTGATGACGGCAAAATGGTGAAGCTCACCCTCCGGGAGAGCTATTTCTCCAACGGCGATAAGGTGACCATGGATGACCTTTGGGCTTCCATCCAGCGCGTGGCCGGCTCAGCTACTACATCCACTTGGGATAAGCTGTGGAAGGGCACCTCCATCAAGATCGAGGGCGATACCATCACCTTTACCTTCGAGAAGTACAATGTCAACTTCACTTCCTCCTTCTGCAACGCCGGTGGTAACTACCAGGTGATGCCCAAGGAAATCTGCGAGAAGTATCCCGTCGTTGGCGGTGAGCTGCAGGCCAACGGCCTGATCCGTGGCGGCGATCTGCCGGCCGACAGCGTCATCAACCAAGTGGCTGACGTCATCGGCACCGGCCCCTATAAGCTGGAGAGCTATAGCGAAGAGAAGGTTGTCATGGTCCGCAACGACGTGTACAAGCCCATTTACGTCGAAGGTGCCACCGGCCGCTGCGGCACCAAGAAGGCCTATGCCGACAAGATCACCATCGCCATCAACAAGGACGAAGGCTCCCGCTCCGCAGCCATGCTGGCCGGTGAGTACGACCTGGGCATGGTGGGCACCTCCATGATGCCCGCAGCTGAGGCCATGGGGCTGCAGAAGGTGGATCAGGGTACCACCTGGACCCACGGCATGTTCTTCAACCTGGATGCTTCCAACGCTGCCAGCCCCATTCAGGATGTCAACCTCCGCAAGGCTATCCGCGCTACCATCGACTGCAACGCTGTGCTGCTGGCCATCAGCGGCGACGAGAAGGCCAACGTATTGGAGCCCACTCCCATCGTCTCCGGTACTGTGTACGACAACACCATCATTGCCGACGGCGAGTGGAACATCGCCAACAAGGAGCTGGCCAAGGAGTATCTGGCCAAGTCCAGCTACAAGGGCGAGGCCATCAAGTGGCTGTGTACCGCTAACTCCAACTTCTACAAGGCTGCCATGGCTGCCAGCACTCAGCTGGAGGAAGTGGGCATCAAGATCGAACTGATGGTGGTGGACGCCGGTTCCCACAGCTCTATGCGTTCCGAACCCAAGACCGGCCATGACATCGGTGCCTGGACCGTCCAGAAGCGCGATGATAACCCAGTGCTGCACAGCACCTTCGTCACCGGCACTCAGGGCTGGTGGAGCAGCGACGCCAAGACCGCTGCCATCAATAAGATGAAGACCAATCCCACCGGCTCCGCAGCCAGCGTTGAGGGCTATGAGGAGTGGTGCCAGGCCGTCGTGGACGAGGTTCCCTTCATCCTGTTCGGTCACCTCATCAACTACAACTTCCTGAAGCCCGGTCTGGTCTGGGATGTTCAGGGTGCATCCGAGTACTACTGGAATATGTACTGGGAGAAGTAAGCGTACATCAAAACCGCATGAAAACAGCGCGGTCACCGGGTGATTTCCGGTTTGCCTCCACGCGCCTGAAATTTACCGCATGCACGGAGGCCGTAACCGCATATAGGATCAGTGCGAGCTGTTTTTCATAAATAGGATAACCGCCGCGGGATGTGCAGTAGGGGTGCTGCGATCCTGCGGCGGTTTTCCCTTGCCGGGGGTTGACATTCCCGGCGGGGGAGTGGTAGAATCTGCTTGACAAGTTCATACGGCAGAGCGACTTCGGGTGCGGCTGTCCTGCGGGACAGGCCTGAAGATGAGAGAATTCGGTGTGAGTCCGAAACGCTGCCGGCACTGTAAGCGTGAGTTCCCTCCGAAACGCCGCATCGCGGCGCGGGATGTGAGTCCGTCATTGGGGAAACCTGAGAAGACAGGAGTGGAGCGTGGAAGAGCAAATGCCCTTCCGGATCGCAAGTCAGGAGACCTGCTCTGTTCGTGGAAAGCGCTGTCCCGGCAGGGGGCAGTGGCTCTGTTCACCGTGGGAAAACGGCCGCGGCAGCGATCATCGCTGCCGCGGTCTTTCATTTTCCCTCTGCCTGCGAGCCACAGGCAGGGAACATCTAAAGAAAAGAGGAAATTGGTATGAAAAACAAGAAGACTTGGCTGGCAGTGGGTGTTGTGGTTCTGGCGGCGGCATTGATGCTGGGGGCATGGTTTGCCTTTGGCCCGCAGGCCACCGCAGGAGAAAAGGACATCGTCATCGCCGTGAAATACGCTGACGGAAAGACCGAGCGATTTGAGGTCTCCACCGATGCGGAATTTCTGAAGGAGGCCGCCGAGGAAGTGCTGACGCTGGAGGGCGAGCCGGGCCCCTACGGCTTTACCCTGTACTCCGTCAACGGTGTGACGGCGGATTTCAGCAAGGATTCCACCTACTGGGCGGTGTATGTGAACGGCGAGTATGGCCAGTACGGACTGGACATGCAGCCGGTGGAAGACGGCAGCGAGTATACCTTCGCCCATGAGAAGTACTAAGACGTCTGCCCGGGAGCTGGCGCTGCTGGCAGTCTGCACGGCGGTGCTGTTCGGTGCCAAAGAGGCCATGGCTCTGCTGCCCAACATCGAACCGGTGACGCTGCTGCTCCTGCTGTACACGCTGTTTTTCGGGCGGAAGACCTTCTGGATCGCGGCAGTCTTCGTGCTGCTGGAGGGATTGCTGTACGGCTTCGGCACATGGTGGCCCATGTATGTGTACATCTGGCCGCTGTGGTGCGTAGTGGTGATGCTGCTGCGCCGTTTGCAGCCCACGCCCCTGCTGTGGGCCTGCGCGGCGGGGCTTTACGGCCTTGCCTTCGGCGCACTGTGCCTGCCCATGCATATGATCCTCATGGGCGCTGCCGGCGGCTTCGGCTGGTGGGTGGCGGGCATCCCTATGGATCTGCTCCACGGCGGCGGCAACTTCGTGATGACGCTGGTGCTGTTCCAGCCGCTGTACCGGGTGATGGAGCGGTGTTTGAAACGGAATTGAACGGGAACCGCGCTTTCCATGGGAGAGCGTGGTTCTTTCTTAAAATGTAACGGCTTCGTATATTTAATAACAGAAACGCTGACTTTACAATATCGGCCGGTGATGATAAAATGCAAGTAACTATGAAATTTGCGAGGTGGCTCTATGAAAATCACCATTGTCGGCGATATCATGTGCGAACCTGCTGTTCTGGAAGCGGCAAAGCGTCCGGACGGCACCTACGATTTTGCGCCTATGTATGAAAAGGTCGTCCCCATGTTCCGGGAGGCGGATTACGTCATCGGCAACATGGAGACCACTCTGGCCGGTGAGGAGCTGGAGTATACCCAGACCTTCTTTTCCTTCAACGCACCGGATTCCTTCGGCACGGCGGCGAAGGAAGCGGGTATCGATCTGGTGTCCCTTATCAACAACCACACCCTGGACCGCGGCGCCGAGGGCGCAGTGCGCACCATGGAAACGCTGGATAAGATCGGCCTGCCCTATGTGGGCACCACGCTGCCGGATCGGGAGCGTCAGGGTGCCTATTACTTTGAGCGGGGCGGCGTGCGCTTCGCCGTGGTGTCCTATACCTACGGCATCAACAAGTCCCTCACCGAGGACGATCCGGTGGCCAAGAACCTGAACCGTCTGGCGGTGTTCGGCAACATCGTCTGCGACGAGAAGATCTATCCCACTTCATGGGTGGATGAGCTGTACCCCCAGCTGGAGCGGGCGGAGCAGAACGAGATTCGCAAGCAGTATCAGCTGCCGTATCTGCCGGTGCAGATCGACGGGATCATCAACCACGAGAAGGTGGACGCCTGCTTTGCACAGATGGCGGCGGATATCCGGGAAGCCAAGAAGAACGCCGATTTCGTCATCTTCTTCCCCCATATCGGCGGCCAGTTCAACACCCGGGTGGGCAAGTTTTCGGAATATGCCGCGAAGGTGGCTATGGAAGCCGGAGCCGACGCGGTAGTGGCCTCTCACTCCCATGTGCTGCAGCGTGCGGAATACGTGGACGGCGTGCCCTGCGCCTATAGTCTGGGCAACTTCAGCATGTGTCCCGGCTTCTACGCCGTGGAGGCCAAGCACCTGCGGGAATACGGTCTGGCGGCGCACCTGTATCTGGATGGCGCCCGGGTGGAAAAGGTCACCTTCTCCTTCCTCAAGGGTGTGTACAAACCCGGTGAGCAGCAGGTGGCGTGGCCGGTGGATGAGCTGTACGAAGCCCTCACCTCCGACACAGAGCGGGAAACGCTGCTGCGCGAGGTGACACAGCTCTACCGCATCGTCATGGGGAAGAACCTGCCGGAAGGCCCTCTGCAGCGGGAATATCTGCTGGAAAAGTAAACAGAATATTGATACCCTCCGTCAAGCTGGCGGAGGGTATTTTTTCAGCTGCCCAGAGTTCACAATTTGTTTTCAGAGTGGGGATTGACGCAGGGAGTGTGTGTGCTATAATGTTTGCTGGCAAACAATTTGGAGGCGATATTATGAATGAACAAAGATCGGTTTGTCAGGAATTGAAGGTGCTGAACCAGATGATCAAGCGTCGGGCGGATGCCGTGGTTTCGGAGCTGTTCGATCAGGAAATTACGGATATGCAGGGGCGTGTCATCGGCTTTCTGTATCACAACCAGACGCGCCCCATCTATCAGAAGGATGTGGAGGCGGCTTTTTCCATCACCCGCGCCACCACCTCCAAGATGCTGGCGCTGATGGAGAAGAACGGACTCGTCACCCGAACGTCGGTGGAGTACGATGGCCGACTGAAGGAACTGCGGCTTACCGAGAAGGCTATGGACCTCGCTGCACGGGTGTGGCAGGGCTTGAAAGAGTTTGAAAAAACGATCACGGAAGGACTGACGCAGCGGGATCAGGAGGTGCTGCTGCTTCTGCTGCGGAAGCTGGAGGAAAACGTGTCCGCCGCTGGGAAGAAGGAGGGGAGTTCCGCATGCTGAAAACACTGGCGGCGAGGATCGGCATCTACCGCAAGGAGGCCATTCTGACGCCCATTCTGACTATGCTGGAGGCTGCCATGGAGATGCTGATGCCGGTGATGATGGCCAAGATCATCGACGAGGGCATCGACGCAGGCAACATCCAGAACGTATACCGCTACGGCGGCATGATGATCGTCATGGCGGCGCTGGCACTGGCCTTCGGCGTGCTGGCGGGCCGTCTGGCGGCCAAGGCGTCCACCGGCTTTGCGGCCAATCTCCGGGCAGACATGTTCAGGAATATCCAGACCTTCAGCTTCGCCAACATCGACCGCTACAGCACGGCAGGTCTGGTGACCCGGCTTACCACCGACGTTACCAATCTGCAGAATGCGTTCCAGATGATGACCCGTATGTGCATCCGGGCACCCATGACCATGATTTTTGCCATCATCATGGCGGTGTCGGTGAGTCCGAAGCTGAGCCTTGTGTTCCTTGTGGCTATGGTGGCGCTGCTTGTGATCCTGCTGCCGGTGGTGATTCCCGCCACCCGGAATTTCCGAAGGGTCTTCAAGCAGTATGACGCCCTGAATGCCAGTGTGCAGGAGAATGTGGCGGGCATCCGGGTGGTGAAGGCATTCGTCCGGGAAAAGTTTGAAAATGAGAAGTTCCGGAAGGCTGCCGGGGATGTGTACCGCGCTTTTGTGGGTGCGGAGACCCGAATGTCCTTTGTGAATCCGGTAATGATGCTGGCGGTCTTTGGCTGCAATATGGCTCTCAGTTGGTTCGGCGCCAACATGATCGTGGGCGGCGAGCTGACCACCGGTGAGCTGAGCCAGCTGTTCTCCTATGTGATGAATATCCTCATGAGCCTGATGATGCTGGGCATGGTGGCCATTATGCTGACCATGTCCGCCGCTGCCGGCCAGCGTGTGACAGAGGTGCTGAATGAAAAAAGCAATCTGGTGAGCCCGCCCAAGGCACTGACTGACGTTCCCGACGGCAGCATCGATTTCAACAATGTGTCCTTCTCCTATGCCACCGGCAGCGGCAAGCCGGTGCTGCAGAATATTGACCTGCACATCCGTTCCGGCGAGACCATCGGCATTATGGGCGGCACCGGCAGCGCCAAGTCCAGTCTGGTGAATCTTGTCCCCCGGCTCTATGACGTGACGGAGGGCTCCGTTATGGTGGGCGGCCGGGATGTCCGCAGCTACGATCTGGACGCCCTGCGGGAAGAGGTTTCCGTGGTGCTGCAGAAAAATGTGCTCTTCTCCGGAACGGTGCTGGAGAATCTGCGCTGGGGCAATCCCGACGCCACCGAAGAGGAGTGCGTGGAGGCCTGCCGGCTGGCCTGCGCGGATGAGTTTATCCGCCAGATGCCGGAGGGGTATCAGTCCCACATCGAGCGGGGCGGCGCCAACGTGTCCGGCGGTCAGAAGCAGCGGCTGTGCATTGCCCGTGCGCTGCTGAAAAAGCCCAAGGTGCTGATTCTGGACGATTCCACCTCCGCGGTGGATACCGCCACCGATGCAAAGATCCGACAGGCGTTCCGTGAGTATCTGCCGGAGACCACCAAGCTCATCATCGCCCAGCGCATTGCAAGTGTGCAGGACGCTGACCGCATTCTGATGCTGGACAACGGGCGGGTGCTGGCTTTCGGCACCCATGAGGAGCTGCTGGCCGCCAGCCCGGTGTATCAGGAGATCTACGAGAACCAGACCCGCGGCAGCGATGACTTTGACGAAGTGGGAGGTGAAGGCTGATGGCAGGACCTATGAGAGGCCCCGGCCCCCGGGGACGGATGCAGGGGCCAAGACCCAAGGTGGAAAACCCCGGGAAGCTTTTGAAGCGGATCTTCGGCATCGTCTTCCGCAGCTATGCGCCTCACTGTATTCTGGTGCTGCTTTGCATTGCAGGCAACGCCTTTGTCATGGTGCGCAGCGCGCTGTTTCTGGAGACACTGATGGATACCTACATTGTTCCCATGGTGGAGAGCGGCAGCGCGGACTTCGCGCCGCTGATCCGGGCATTGACCGGAATGCTGGGTATTTACGCGCTGGGCATCCTCTGTTCCTGGGGACAGAACCGGCTGATGATCAATGTGTCTCAGGGCACTATGCGGGATCTGCGTACCCGCGTGTTTGAGAAGATGGAGGCATTGCCCATCTCCTACTTTGACCGCAATGCCCACGGCGACATTATGTCCGTCTACACCAACGACATCGACACCCTGCGGCAGATGATCTCCCAGAGCATGCCGCAGCTGATCTCCAGCGCCGTTACCATCGTCAGCGTGTTTATCACCATGCTCACCCGCAGCATTCCCCTCACCGTCCTCACCTGCCTGATGACGGCGGTGGTGCTGTTTGTCAGCGGCAAGCTGGCTGCCCGTTCCTCCAAGTACTTTGTGGAGCGGCAGAAGGCGCTGGGTACTGTCAACGGCTATATCGAGGAGATGATGGAGGGCCAGAAGGTGGTGAAGGTGTTCAGCCGTGAGGAGGCTACGCTGGAGGAATTCCTGAAGCTCAATGAAGACCTGCGCCGCAGCGCCAACAACGCCAATAAGTTCGCTAACATTATGATGCCCACCGTGGCACAGCTGGGCAACTGCAGCTACGCCCTGTGCGCCGTACTGGGTGCGGCGCTGGCGGTGAACGGCTTCGGCGGCCTGACACTGGGAACGCTGATGGCGTTCCTGACTCTGAACCGCAATTTCAGCCATCCCATCTCTCAGGTCTCCCAGCAGGCCAACAGCATCATCATGGCACTGGCCGGCGCACAGCGTGTCTTTGCCCTGATGGATCAGGAGCCGGAGACCGATGACGGCTATGTGACGCTGGTGAATGCCCGGTATGACGAGCACGGTCAGCTGACGGAAGCTGCGGAACGCACCGGTCTGTGGGCGTGGCGGCATCCCCACAAGGCAGAGGGTACTGTCACCTACACCGAGCTGCAGGGCAGCATCGTCTTCGACATGGTAGACTTCGGCTATGTGCCGGAGAAGATGGTGCTCCACGACATCAAGATGTACGGCCTGCCGGGACAGAAGATCGCCTTCGTCGGCTCCACCGGCGCAGGCAAGACAACCATCACCAACCTCATCAACCGGTTCTACGACATTCAGGACGGTAAGATCCGCTACGACGGCATCAACATCAACAAAATCAAAAAGGCAGACCTGCGCCGCTCTCTTGGTATCGTGCTGCAGGAGACGCAGCTGTTTACCGGTACGGTGATGGAGAATATCCGCTACGGACGGCTGGATGCCACCGATGAGGAATGCATCGCCGCGGCGAAGCTGGCCAACGCAGACGGCTTTATTTCCCGCCTGCCGGAGGGGTATGACACTATGCTCACCGGCAACGGCGCCAATCTCTCTCAGGGTCAGCGGCAGCTTATCGCCATCGCACGGGCGGCGGTGGCCGATCCGCCGGTACTGATTCTGGACGAAGCCACCAGCTCCATCGACACCCGCACGGAGACGCTGGTGCAGCAGGGCATGGACAGTCTCATGCACGGACGCACCACTTTTGTCATCGCACACCGGCTCAGCACTGTCCGCAATGCCGACTGCATCATGGTGCTGGAAAAGGGACGCATCATCGAGCGGGGCACCCACGACGAGCTCATCGCCCAGCAGGGCAAATACTATCAGCTCTATACCGGAATTCAGGCAGCCGGATAAGACGCACTGTGTTCGGGACGGAGAAACCTCCGGCCCGAACATTTTTCTTGACAATCTCGAATATCGAGAATATACTGAAGACAGATAACTCGAATATCGAGAATGGAGAGGACGGTGGTGCAGGATGCCCAGAGCGAAGTTTCAGACCCTGACGGAGCAGATGTTCTATGTGCTGCTGTGCCTGCGGACAGAGTGCTGTGGTATGGATATTCTGGACCGAGTGCCGGCCATGACGGCAGGGCGCGTCCATGTGGGTTCCGGTACGCTGTACAATCTGCTGGAGCAGTTTGTGGAGGAGGACATGATCCGGGAGACCCGGGTGGAGGGCCGCCGCCGCAGCTATATTCTGACCGGGAAGGGCAGAGAGATGCTGGAGAAGGAGTATCAGCGGATTCGGGCGCAGGCGGAGGATTATCGCCGGCTCATGGGAGAGGAGGAAGGCTGATGAAAGAGACAAAGCGGCAGCTGACCATGTATACGTTCATGGATTTTCCTGCTATGGAACGCCATCTGGAAAAGATGGCCGCAAAAGGCTGGCTCATCGACAAGGCGGACAGCGCCGTCTGGCGCTACCGGCGGATAGAGCCGAAGAAGGTGCATTTCACGGTGACCTTTTTCCACAAGGCGTCAGCCTATGATCCCGGCCCCTCGGAGGAGCAGCGCACCATGTGGGAATTTGCGGAGCGGAGCGGCTGGAAGCTGGCGGCGCAGGCGGCTCAGTGGCAGTTCTTTTACAATGAGGCGGAAGACCCTGTTCCCATGGAGACGGACGCCGCCGTGCGGGTGGAGAATATCCACCGGGCGGCAAAACGGAGTGTGATCCGCCAGCAGATCCTTCTGATGGTGCTGGCGCTGCTGCAGCTGATCCTGCAGGGCGTGCAGCTGGTGGATGATCCGCTGGACTTCCTTACCGGCTCCGGTATGATGTCCGTGGTCTGCTGGCTGCTGCTGATCTTTCTTGGAGCATGGGAGATCGGCAATTACCTCCGCTGGCACCGGAAGGCAGCGGCTCTGGCAGAGAGCGAGGGTGTGTTCCTGACGCCTGCGTTGTCCACCCGCTGGGTGTCCATGGGAGCGCTGGCGGTGCTGTTTGTGACGCTGGGGCTGTGGCTGGCAAGCCTGATGAAGGCCGCCATGCTGCGGGCGGCTATTTTCGGCATCCTGTATGGGGCGGTCATCATTGTCATCGTCCGGGGGCTGATGAAGCTGATGAAAAAGCTGGGGGTATCGGCCAGAACGAACCTGATCGTAACACTGGCAGGCAGCTTTGTACTGGCCATGGTACTGATCGGTGTGTTGGTCTGGGGTGTGATGGAGAATCCCGGTCAGCTGATTTATGACGACGGCGCGGCAGGCACCTATCTCTATCAGGGGGAGGAGCGGGAGTACTACGAAGATGCGCTGCCTCTGCGGGTGGAGGATCTGACGGCGGTGGAGTATGACGAATATTCCTGTCGCTGGAGGGGCAATGTGGGCTGGCTGTTGGAGCAGTGGAACGGCCGTCAGTGGCCCCGGCTGGGTGCGCCCGGATATTCCACCCTGCCCAAGCTGGATTATACCGTCACGGAAGTAAAGTTCCCGCTGCTGTACAGCGCCTGCAAGGGCTGGCTGCTGGCGGAGCAGGATGAAAGAGAAGACGACCGTGTGCCGGAAGGGTTCAAGAATATCTATGAGCCGGTGGACGCTGCTCCTTGGGGCGCGAAAGAGGCCTATCGGCTGTGCAGGCAGGACACCGGCCCTATGGATTGGTATCTCCTGTGCTATCCCGGCCGCATGGTGGAGATCACCTTCTATGACATAGCTCCTACAACGGCGCACATGGCGCTGATCGGGCAGAAGCTCGGTAAATGATAACGCAAAAATCCCCTCTGTGCCGCGGCACAGAGGGGATGTCTATTTATAGGACTTTTTCCAGGAAGGTTTTCAGACGGTCGCACTGAGGATTGGAGAAGAATTCCTCGGGGGTGTTCTCCTCCATGATTTTGCCGCCGTCCATGAAGATGATACGTTCGCCCACCTCACGGGCAAAGCCCATCTCGTGGGTGACCACCACCATGGTCATGCCTTCCTCGGCCAGCTGCTTCATGACATCCAGCACCTCACCCACCATTTCGGGGTCCAGTGCGGAGGTGGGCTCATCAAAGAGCATGACTTCAGGCTCCATGCACAGAGCACGCACGATGGCGATGCGCTGTTTCTGACCGCCGGAGAGCTGAATGGGATAGGCGTTGGCACGGTCGGCAAGACCCACACGCTCCAGAAGCGCCATGGCCTTTGCCTCAGCGGCTGCCTTGTCCACACCCTTCACCTGGACGGGGGCCAGAGTCATGTTGTCCAGCACGGTCATGTGGGGGAACAGGTTGAAGTGCTGGAACACCATGCCCATCTTCTGACGGTGCTCATCGATGTTCAGCTTCACAAGCTTGCCGTTTTCATCACGGATCTTCTTCTTGGTGATGTCCACGCCGTTGAAGAGAATCTCGCCGCTGGTAGGCTCCTCCATCAGGTTCAGACTGCGCAGAAACGTAGACTTGCCGGAGCCGGAGGGGCCGATAACCACCACGACATCACCCTTGCGGATCTCAATATCCACACCGTCCAGAGCGTGGATGGCGCCCTTGTTGTAATGCTTCTTCAGCCCGGTAACTTTGATGATGACATTATCGTTTGTTGCCACGGCTCATTCTCCTTTCAAAGTGGGCGACGATCTTGGAGGTGGGGAAGCACAGGCAGAAGTACAGGGCGGTAGCCACCAGCAGCGGCTCCAGAATGAGGTAGGTAGCGCCCTTGACGGATTGCACCACCGCCATGATGTCCTGCACGCCGATGGTGTATGTAACGGCGGACTCCTTGATGATGACTACAAATTCGTTGGCAATGGCGGGGAGAATGTTGCGGATGGCCTGAGGCAGCACCACAAACCGCAGAGCCTGACTCTGGCTCAGACCCAGAGACCGGGCGGCTTCGGTCTGGCCGCCGTCAATGGACTGGATACCG
Organism: Oscillospiraceae bacterium; assembly: GCA_015067995.1. Classification (GTDB taxonomy): domain Bacteria; phylum Bacillota; class Clostridia; order Oscillospirales; family Oscillospiraceae; genus Oscillibacter. The sequence goes on along the minus strand of SVLJ01000010.1, from coordinate 70,340 downwards.
GAACGAATGATCTCGCACAGGTATGCGCCGGAGTTCATGCCCAGCGCCACCACGCCGGGGAAGAACCGATGGAACTTGGTGATGCCGAAGAGGGAGAAGGTGGGCAGGTCAATGATGCCGAAAATGCCGTAGTAGATGACGGCGATCTGCACGATGACAGGGGTGGAACGCAGGATTTCCACGTAGGCGGTGGCCAGGAAGGCCACGGGGTTGAACTTGCTGAGGGTGGTCAGGAACCCTTCGCCCCGCAGATGTCCGTCCTTATCCAGACCCAGCGCCCGGAAGGGACGGATGTCGCTCATGCGCATCAGCGCCAGGATCACGCCCAGAATCGCACCCACCACCACAGTGCCCAGAGAGAGCATAATGGTAATGGCGAGGCCCTGCGCGAACATTTCCGTGTAGGGCAGCAACCGGGGGAAACGGGAGATATCAAGCAGACTTCCCATACATGGAGTCTCCTTTCTTTCTGTTTAAGAGAAGAACTCCTTCCCGGCAAGACACCGGGAAGGAATCCAAGTGTGAGATTACTTGTTGTCCAGCAGACCCTCGTGGATGTTGCCGGAGGCCTGCTCCAGAGCGTCGGCGACGTACTTGGAGAAGGAACCGTCCTTGATGCAGGCGGCGATGGCCTCGTTGACGCCCTTCAGCAGAGCCTCGTTGCCCTTCTTCACGCCGACAGCGTTGCCTTCCACCTCATAGGGAACCTCGCAGACGATGTGCAGCTCGGGATAGTTGACCTGATAAGCAACAGCCACGTCATACTCCACGTAGCCGCCATCCAGCTTGCCGGAAACCAGCTCGGCAATGATGTCGGTGGCCTTGGTCAGGGTGACGATGTCAGCCTTGGCGCTGTACTGCTGAGCCAGATCCATCTGGATGGTGCCGTTCTGGGCGCCAACAGAGGCGTTGGGGTTGTTGAGGGAGGCCAGATCGGAGAACATATTGGCCTTGTCCTTCACGGTGATGAAAGCCTGGCCGCCTTCATAGTAGATGTCAGAGAAGTCCATGTTCTCGGCACGGGCGGGATCGGGAGAGATGCCGGCGACGCCCAGATCCACAGAGCCGTTGGCCAGCTCCAGCAGAACGCCGTCAAAGTCCATGGGGATGATCTCCAGCTCCAGCTTCAGGTAGTTGGCGATGTACTTCACCAGCTCGATGTCGAAGCCGGCCAGAGTAGCAGTGCCGTCGGCACCGATGGCATAGAACTCATAGGGAGCATAGTCGGGGCTGGTGGCCACGGTGAGCTTACCGGCCTCAATGGTGTTGTACTTGTTCTCGGTGGCGCCGCCGCAGGCTGCCAGAGACAGCACCATGGCCAGAGCCAGCAGAAGGGTCAGAAACTTTTTCATAATCATCTTCCTTTTCTCAAATGTTCGAATTGGTATGCTTTGTACAGCATCCGACCCCGGAGTAACCTCCGGGGCACGCCTAACATAGCACTTTTTGCCATTCCTGTCAATACAGGCACTGGAAAAATATGCGCGGATACCGGTGCAAACATGGAAAAAAGTGCAGCTTTAACCGCAGAAACCGCCTGTACTGCGGGAATTATGCATAAACAAATGAATATACACCGGCCTGCTCGAGACAAACCGGTGCATAAAGCTTGTATGGGGATCAGGCGCGGGGAGGCAGCTGATAGGCATTCAGGTCGGCCTGCAGATCCCGGAGGAAGTCGGGGTTCAGCTTCAGATCCTCCAGATAGGTGTGAGAGTCGTGGACACCGGTCTCAGACTCCAGCACGCACAGGGCGATGTTGGAGCAGTGGTCAGAGACGCGCTCAATGTTGGTGAGCAGGTCGTTGAGGACGAAGCCCAGCTGGATGGTGCACTGACCGCGCTGCAGACGGTCGATGTGGCGCAGACGGATCTCCTCGGTGAGCCGGTCGATGGTCTCCTCCAGCGGCTCCACCCGGGTGGCGGCTTCGCCGCTGCGGTCCAGGAAGCTGCGGAAGGTACGCTCCAGAATCTCCTCCAGTGCGGCGATGGCCACGGCGATCTCTTCCTGTGCGGCTGCGGAGAAGGTCAGCTCCTTGTCGTGGAGCTCCTGAGCAGACTCGTGGAGGTTCAGGGCGTGGTCGCCAATACGCTCGAAGTTGCTGATGGAATGGAGCAGGCGGGTGACGTGGCGGGCGTCCTCCATGGAGATGCCCTTCCGGGAGACCTGCACCAGATAGGCGCCCAGACGGTCTTCGTACAGGTCCAGCTTGTCCTCGTTTTCCAGCAGGATGGCTTCCCGCTCGGGAGAGAATTCCTTCATCTGCTGAATGCCCAGCAGCACGCTCTCGTGTGCCAGCTTAGCCATCTGGTCCGTCATGGCGATGCATTCGCTGACGGCGATGGAGGGCGTGCGCAGCAGCAGGGGATCCAGGAAGGCGAAGCTCTCCGCCTTGGACTCGGATTTCACCATGCGGCAGGCGATCTTCTCCAGCTGGCGGGAGAAGGGCAGCAGCAGAACGGTGGTGCCGATGTTGAAGATGGTGTGGAACAGAGCGATGCCCACGGCGTCGATGGGGTCATCCATGAAGAGGAAGGGAACGATCATGTTGCCGCCGTAGAACAGAATCAGGAAAATGACGGTGCCGATGAGATTGAAGGAGATATGTACCGCGGATACCCGCTTGGCGTTGCGGTTGACGCCCACAGAGCTGATGAGGGCGGTGATGCAGGTGCCGATGTTCTGACCCATGATGATGGGCATGGCCATGCCGAAGGTGATGCTGCCGGTAAGCGCCAGCGCCTGCAGGATACCCACAGAGGCGGCAGAGGACTGGATCAGACCGGTGAACACCGCGCCCACCAGTACGCCGATGATGGGATTGTTGAAGGCGGTCAGCAGGCTGCTGAACTCCGGCATATCCGCCAGAGGACTGACGGCATTCTTCATCAGCTCCATGCCGTACATCAGAATGGCAAAGCCCACCATGATGCGGCCTACGTCCTGTTTGCGCTGCTTTTTGGAACCCATGATGAGGATGATGCCGATGAGTGCCACCACAGGAGAGAAGTTCTCTGGCTTCAGAAGCTGCATCCAGAAATTATCGCCCTCCAGACCGGAAAGGGACAGAATCCACGGGGTCAGGGTGGTGCCGATATTGGAGCCCATGATGACGCCGATGGTCTGGCCCAGCTCCATGACGCCGGAGTTTACCAGACCCACCAGCATCACCGTCATGGCGGAGGAGGACTGGATGGCGATGGTGATGCCCGCGCCCAGCAGCAGGCTCTTCATGGGGTTGGAGGTCATCTTCTTCAGCATGCGCTCCAGCTTGCCGCCGGCCATCTTTTCCAGACTCTTGGACATGACGTTCATGCCATAGAGGAAAAAGGCGAGGCCGCCGCAGAGGGTAAACAAAGAGAAAATATCCATATTACCATTCTCCTTTTTGCTTGTGTGTTGAGGGGTACAGTATATATAGACGGGGCTGCCGCTGTTTGGGGGACGGCAGGTCCCATTGTTGTTATCGTTGTTATACCACCAGTTCCCAGATCATTTTGACGAACAGCATGCCCAGCACTACGAAGATCATGCCGCGCACCTTGTCACTGCCGCCCCGGATGGCATACCGGGCACCGCACTGGTTGCCGGCCACCACGAAGATCACCGCCGGCAGCACAATGCTCCAGATGACCTTGCCGCCTGCGATCCACACGGCGGCGGAGGCAATGTTGGAGGACAGATTTACCACCTTGGCACAGCCGGAGGCGGTGATGAGATCCATGCCCAGCACCAATGTAAAGCCCATGATCAGGAAGGTGCCGGTGCCGGGGCCTACCAAACCGTCGTACAGGCCGATGACAAGGCCGATCAGCAGGCTCAGAAGATGCTCCTTTGCGGGAGGCAGCTCCTTGCCAACAGGAGAACCGGTTTTGCCGAAGTCCTTCTTCACTGCCAGAAATACCGCTACCACCGGCAGCGCCACCAGCAGACACGCCTGCAGGATGGCTTCCGGCATCCGCAGCGCCAGCTGTGCGCCGATGAATGCGCCGCCCAGCGCACCGGCTGCAGCCCAAAGGGCAATGCGCATCCGGATCTTGCCGCTGCGGAAGAACCGCCATGTGGCAGAAGCTGTACCGATGCCGTTGACCACCTTGTTGGTGCCGGAGGCCAGATGTACCGGCAGTCCCACAAAGAGGTAGGCGGGGATGGAGATCAGTCCGCCGCCGCCGGCCACGGAATCCACAAAGCCGGTGAGAAACAGCAGCGGGCCCAATATGATAAACATTTTCAGATATTCCATAGCAGGAATGCTCCTTTGCCGTCAATTCCAATGCTTCCGCAGAAGTGCGATCTCCGCCTGATAGCCGGGAAGCTCGTTGGGGGTTTCCAGGCAGAAGGGAAGATGCCGCAGGGCGGGATGCCGGGTGATGCGGGACAGCGCCTCCAGTCCCAGATGCCCGGCGCCGATGACCTCGTGGCGGTCCTTATGACTGCCGGGGGGATTTTTGCTGTCGTTGAGATGGATGGCCTTCAGCCGACGAAGGCCGATGACACGGTCAAACTCCGTCAGCACACCGTCGGGATCGTTTATGATGTCGTACCCGGCGTCGGAAACGTGGCAGGTGTCCAGACACACGCCCATTTTGTCCGTCAGCTCCACCCGGTCCAGAATCTCACGCAGCTCCTCAAACCGGCCGCCCACCTCGCTGCCCTTGCCGGACATGGTTTCCAGCAGGACAGTGGTGGTCACCTCAGGCGTCAGGATGGCATTGAGGGTATCGGCGATGAGGCCGATACCGGCTTCCATGCCCTGTCCCACATGGCTGCCGGGGTGGAAGTTATAGTACTGGCCGGGGAGATATTCCATGCGGCGCAGGTCGTCCGCCATGGTTTCCAGCGCAAACTGCCGGGTCTCCGCGGCGGCGGAGCAGGGGTTCAGAGTATAGGGAGCGTGGGCAATGAGAGGGGCGAAGTGATGCTCCTTCAGCAGCGCCATCAGCGCCTGTGCGTCCTCCGGGTCGATGGCCTTGGCCTTGCTGCCCCGAGGATTCCGGGTGAAAAACTGAAAGGTATCCGCACCGATGGAAAGCGCCGTGCGTCCCATGGCGGCAAACCCTGCGGACGAGGAAAGATGACAGCCGATGTGCAGCATAAAACCCTCCTGAAAAAGATGCTCAATCAAAACCAATATACCATGAAGGTTCTTTAAACGCAATAAAGAAGGAGCGGAAACCGCTCCTTCTTTGTTAAATATTGTCAGATATTGAACGCAGACCATCAGTAGCTGCTGATGGAAAGACTGTCGTCATCCTGCCCCTTTTCGATGGCTCGGATCTCCAGCCCGTATTTCATGGTGGGGCTGACCTCCACGGTGACCCGTTCGCCCACCTTGTGACCCAGCAGTGCCTTCCCTACCGGCGACTCCTTGCTGATGAGTCCCTTCAGGGCATCCTGCCGCAGGGTGGTGACGATGCGGAAGGTCATCTCCTGCTTCATGCCTTCGTGGAAGACAGTGACGGTATCAAAGAGGTCGATGCCGCCGCTTTCCTCCACCCGGATCACCTTGGCGGTGCGGATCATGGCCTGCAGGTAGCGGATACGGCTGTCGTTGCGGTTTTTCGCCTGCTTGGCGCATTTATACTCGTAGTTCTCGCTGAGGTCGCCGAAGGCACGGGTGGTCTGCACCTCTTCGATAAGCTGGGGGCGCAGCTCCCGGATGCGGTAGTCCAGCTCCTCCTGCATTTTTCGGATATCCACCTCAGTCAGTTCGTCATGCATGGGATTCATCTGCCTTTCTGCTGTATACGTTTTTTACAGTATAGCAGACCGGGACAAAAAAGGGAAGTGGGTTACAGCGGAGGCAGCTCGTCCAGTGAGGCGAAGCGGTAGCCCATTTCCTCCCAGCGGGTCAGCAGCTCGTCCAGAATCCGGGCGTTGGTGGCAGAGGTTTGGTGCAGCAGGACGATGGCGCCGTTGTGGATCCGTGGCAGCAGCTTGCTGAAGGCCTCTTCGTCGGTGGGCTGGTCGTCGTTGTACCAGTCCACGTAGGCCAGACTCCAGAGAATGGTCTTGTAGCCCAGGGCAGAAGCCTGCTTCAGATTCTCCTCGCTGTAGAGGCCTCTGGGGGGACGGTAGTACATGGGCAGCTCCTGTCCGGTGGTTTCCCGGTACAGGTCGGAGAGTTTATCCAGCTCCGCCTGAAATGCGCTTTGGTCGGTGATGGCAGACATGTCCGGGTGGTTATAGGTGTGGTTGCCCACGATGTGTCCATCTTCTGCCATCCGGCGGATAAGGTCGGGAGCGGATTTCACCATGGCAGCCACCACGAAAAAGGCAGCAGGAGCATCATGCTTTTTCAGGGCGTCCAGAATGGCAGCGGTATGGCCGTTTTCGTAGCCACAGTCGAAGGTCAGGTAGATGACCTTTTCCGATGTGTCGCCCACATACCAGCCGTTGTACCGAGCCAGCTCTTCAGTGGTGGCGTTGCCGATGGGGGTGGCGCCCTCATCCGGGAAGGACAGCCCCCAGCTGGCAGCAGGCAGTGCGGCCATGGACGCGCTGCCCAGTGAGGATACCGAGGTGTAGCCGCCGGCGGTGCAGCCGCACAGCAGACAGAGAACAAGGAGCAATGCGGAGAGTTTGGAAAGCTTCACAGAAAATGACCTCCGGGAAATCAGAATGGGGAGATTATGCCCGGATGACAGGGAGAATATGCAAAAAACCGTCCGAACCTTTGCCGGTTCGGACGGTTGAGGGATCATGCGGAAGGATCAGGCCTTCATCAGCTCCAGACAGATCTCGGAAGCCTTCTCCATGTCGGCGATGTTCTGCTGCTCACCGGTGGTGTGGACCTTCTCCATGCCCACGCCCATGTTGAGAGCGTCAATGCCATTGTTGCCATAGATGTTGGCGTCGCTACCGCCGCCGCTGGCAGCCAGCTCGGGGGTCATGCCTGCGGCACGGACAACCTCGGACAGCTTCAGCACCAGGGGATGATCGGCGGGATGGCTGTAGCCCAGATAGCTGGTGGAAACGCTGCAGTCCAGCTTGGCGCCGAACTTCTCGCAGGCGCTCTCCAGACAGCCCACCAGATGCTTGGTGTGAGCCTCCAGCTTCTCGTTGTTTCGGCTGCGGACCTCCAGCTCCACGAAAGCGGTCTCGCTGACCACGTTGGTGGGACCCTCGGCCTTGAAGGTGCCGATGTTGCAGGTGGTCTCCTCGTCAATGCGCAGCAGCTGCATGGCGGCCACGGCGTTGGCGGCTACCTGAATGGCGCTGATGCCGGTTTCGGGAGCCAGACCTGCGTGGGCGCGGCGGCCGGTGATGGTGGCGCGGATCTTGTTCTGGCCGGGGGCAGCGGTGATGATCTTGTTGGGGCCGCCGCTGGAGTCCAGCACGATGCAGTTCTTGGAAACGATGCGGCTGTAGTCCAGATTCTTGGCACCGAACATGCCGCTCTCCTCGCGAACGGTGATGACGGCCTCCACGGTGCGATGCTCCACATCGCGGGCAGCCTTCATGGCCTCCATGATGGCTACGATGCCGGCCTTGTCGTCGCCGCCCAGAACGGTGCTGCCGTCGGAACGGACGTAGCCGTCAGCATCCACACGGGGCTTCACGCCGTTGCCGGGAACAACGGTATCCATGTGGGAGCTGAACATGATGGGCTCGAGACCGGCCTTGCCTGGCAGGGTGGCGTACACATTGCAGCCGGTGGTCTGGGCAGCCTCGTGGACATCGTCGGTGGTGACTTCGCAGCCGATGGCCTTGAAATCCTCCACCAGACGGGCAGCCATGGCGCCCTCGTTGCCGGTCTCGCTGTCGATCTGGACATACTCCAGGAAGCGCTCCAGCAGTGCCTTCTTATCGATTGCCATAAGAGAATTCCTCCTTAAATTGATTTAAAAAGAGGGCCGCAGCAGAGTATTCCGCTGCGGCCCGAAAATTATGCCGTAAAGTTCAGGATCCGACCGGGATCAAACCATGGGATAGTACAGACCCGCGTTGAGACCGATGGGCAGTCCCGCCAGCAGCCAGATGATGAACAGCAGAGTCCAGACCACCAGGAAAGCCACGCTGTAGGGCAGCATGGTGGCGGTGACGGTGCCGATACCAGCCTTCTTGTCATACTTCTGAGCGAAGATGATGATGACGGCATAGTAGGTCATCATGGGAGTGATGATGTTGGTGCAGCTGTCACCGATGCGGTAGGCCAGCTGGCACAGCTCGGGGCTGTAGCCCAGCAGCATGAACATGGGGACGAACACGGGAGCCAGAATGTTCCACTTGGCGGAAGCGGAACCCATGAACAGGTTCATGAAGGCGGAGAACAACACGAAGATGATGACCAGAGGGATGAGGCCGATGTTGATGGAATCCAGGAAGGAAGCACCGGCCAGAGCAATGATGGTGCCCAGCTTGGTGTAGTTGAAGTAGTTGATGAACTGAGAGGAAACGAAAGCCAGAGCCAGGAAGGAGCCCATGCCGGCCATGGCCTTGGACATGGCGGAAGCAACATGCTTATCGTTCTGGAACTTGCCGACAGCCTTGCCGTACACAACACCGGGGATGAAGAACAGCAGAGCGATGATCAGCACGATGCCGTTGACGAAGGGAGAAGCGGGACGGCCAAACAGGGAACCGTTCTCGTTCAGGAAGAAGGAGTTGGGCATGACGCAGCAGACCACGATGATCAGAGCATAGATCAGGGCAGCGATGCCGGCCTTCTTCAGAGCCTTGCTCTCAGCGTCGGTGATGGTGGTCAGATCGGTGTCCTCGTCACCCTCGCCCATGGAGGGATCGTACTTGCCCAGACGGGGCTCAACAACCTTGTCGGTGATGATGGTGCCCAGAATGGTGATCATGAAGGTGGACACACACAGGAAGATGTAGTTGCCCATGACGTCGACCTGATAGGTGGGGTCGATGATGGTAACAGCGGACTGGGTGATACCGGCCAGCAGGGGATCCAGAGTGCCGATCAGCAGGTTGGCGGAGAAGCCGCCGGACACGCCGGCGAAAGCAGCGGCCAGACCGGCAATGGGATGACGGCCGCAGGCGCGGAACATCATGGCGCCCAGGGGGATCAGGATAACGTAGCCGGAGTCAGATGCGATGTTGGACATAACGCCCAGGAACACCATCATGGGGCTCAGCAGCTTGGTGGGAGTGACCTTAACGGCCTTCTTCAGCAGGGTGTTGATCATACCGGACTGCTCGGCAACGCCGACGCCCAGCATGGCAACCAGAACCATGCCCAGAGGAGCATAGGAAGTGAAGTTGCTCACTGCGTTGGAGAAGATGTAGGCCAGACCGTCACGGGTCAGCAGGCTGACGGCGGTAACGGTGGTCTCCTGCAGCTTGCCGCCGGAAACCAGCATACCGGTAGCGGACACGCCCAGGGCGGCCAAAACGGCAGACAGGACCACGACGAACAGAGCCAGACAGGCAAACAGGGTTACGGGATGGGGAAGCTTGTTACCGGCACGCTCGACGGCATTCAGTGCGCGATCGAGGAGGCCGGTCTTCTGGGGGGCATTCTTTTTGCTCATGAAATGTCACCTCATAAAAAATATTAATTGTGGTCTCCACATCCCAAACCGCAGTGCGTATCTCTCCGCCAGAGACAGTCCGCGCTCAGAAAACAGGCGACCCGATTTGAAATTATTACAAAAAATTAACGATTCGTCAATATGTTTTATGAGAATTTTAGTCTTTTTTCATAATTTTTTTGAATTTTCTGTGAAGGAAAGGGAGAAAATCCTATTCTGTGTATTTCGTGGAAAAACAAACGGCCATGGTGCGTTTTGGCTTATTAGAGTGTTAGTGAGAGCGTGTGGTAAAGAGATGAAAAACCCGGCGGGACAGAAATTCTGTCCCGCCGGGGCGGAGCATTGTGATCAGAAGAAGCACATATGGCTTTGCAGGCGACTCAGCAGAGACAGAACGCTCCATGCTGCCAGCGTGCTGGACTTGGGATTGTCGGGAGAGGGAGCGGAGCGGATGTCGATGACGGCTTCACCGAAGACGCCCTCCAGCTCAATGCGGTGGCAGTTCAGCTCCAGACCGGGCTGACTGGTGACCACCACCTCCGTCTCGTCCACGCCGGTGGAGGCGATGCCCACCGCCACGGCCACGTTGACGTTGTGGGGGAACTGGCGGATGGCCTCCCGTGCGCTGCCCCGGAACAGCTCTTCCGTCTCCGTTTCGGAGAGCAGGCGGCCGTTGAGCATGGGAGCGCCGTTGAGCGCATAGGGGGGCTTGGTATTGACGATGCGGGCATGGAGACCGCCCATCATCTTCACGGCGTTGATGACGTCAAAGCCGCCTACCGCGCCGGAAGGCAGGTAGATGTGCGCGCCGCTTTCCTCGGCGGCGGCCCTGGCCTTGGCGGCAAACTCATCGTCGGCATAGGCGCCCACCGACAGGGACACCAGATCCACACCGGCTTGCAGGATGGGCAGTGCCAGCGCCTTCAGGGGATTGGGGGCGGTGGCCTCCACCACGATGTCGGGCTGACAGGCCAACACCTCATCCAGACTGGCGCAGGCCTTGCAGCCGACGTATTCCGCCATGGCGTTCCGGGCAGCCTCGGAAACGTCCATCACAGCCACAGGGGTATAACCGGCCACGGTGCCGTTCAGAATACCGGTCATGATGATGCGGCCCAGATTGCCACAGCCCAAGAGGGCAATTTTACGATTCTGCATGATTTGTTCTCCTCAATAGCTCTTTTCCACGGTCATTTCCTTCAGATAGGCCAGATACTCCTCCTTGGTCATCCGGGGCTGGAAGTCGGCAACCACCTTGTTGGCCAGAGCGGCGTCGTCCGCCAGCAGATCAATGATGGTGCAGGCCACGATCTTGGCGGGGATGATGACGGCGTCGTCCTCGTTGGTGATCTGGAACTCACGGGAGTGCAGACCGCCGGAGACGCCGGAGGTCATGGCGTGGAGGATGGGCATGAAGTGGGACAGGTCGCCGATGTCGAAGGAAGCGGTGGACTCCAGCTGGGGAGAGATCTGCTCGGGGGCGTAGAACAGCTTGGCATTCTCGGTGAAGGTCTCTGCCAGTGTGGCGTCGGGGAACATGGGCAGGTAGCCGGGAGTGTCGGAGATCTCGGCATGACCACCCAGCGCGATGGCGGCGCCGTGGACGCAGCGGTCAAACTTGGCGCAGGCGTCCTTCATGGCGGGAACGTTCATGGCGCGGATGGTGGTGTCCATCCGGACATCGGCAGGCACGGCGTTCAGCAGGTCGCCGCCCTTGGTGATGATCTGGTGGATGCGGACGCGGTCGGTGTCCTTGAAGGTCTCACGCTGGGTGTTGATGGCGGCGATGGCAATATCGGCCATGTTCAGAGCGTTGATGCCGTCCCAGGGAGCGCCGCCGGCATGGGCTTCCTTGCCGATGAAGCGGGTGCTCTTGTTGATGAAGCCGGTGCCGGTGTTGGTGGCGGCCACCTTCTTGCCCATGGCGTCCAGATCAAAGCTGTGGATCATGGCGGCGATGTCCACATCGTCAAAGCCGCCCTTGTAGGTGTATTCCTGCTTGCCGCTGAGATAGGTGATCTTCCCGGTGCGCTTCAGCTCGTCACGATAGCCCAGCTCGATGCATTCCTCGGCGGGGATGGCGATGAAGTCCACGCTGCCGCCCAGCTGATCCAGCACGGGCTTCAGACCGATAGCCACAGCTGCCATGACGGTGGTCTGCAGATGGTGGCCGCAGGCGTGCATGGCGCCGGTAGCGGCGTCACAGTCGGGGTGGGTGGGACACAGGACGGAGTCCAGCTCGCCCATGACGGCGATCTTGGGGCCGGCCTTGGCACCTGCGGCTCTGCCGCGGCAGCCGGTGTAGGCGATGCCCCGCTCCACCTCATAGCCTTCCTTCTCCAGTGTGTCCGCCAGCAGCTCCGTGGTCTTGAACTCACGGTAACCGGTTTCGGGATGCTTGTAGATCTCGTGGGAAATGGACAGGATGTCCTCCCGGCGGGCGTCGATGGCGGTCATGACCGCCTGCTTCAGTTGCTGCTTATCCATAGAGAATCAATCCTCCTTGTGATTAGAAATCGGGCAGCATCAGTAACTGATGCTGCCCGGTAAAAGTTGCCGGATATCAGATGATGCCCTGAACCTTCATGATGATCTGGGCAACGATGGCGGAGCCAAAGAAGGTGCCGCAGAAAACGAAGATGGAAACAATGGCGATTCTCCAGCTGATCTTCTTCAGGTCAGCCAGCTTGGTGCCGATGGAGATACCGGTGAGAGCCAGGATCACGGTGCCTGCCACGCCGGCGCCAACGCCGCCGGTGACATTCAGGAACCATGCGTGCCAGGGCCAGAAGGGGAAGGCCAGCACGGTGCCCAGCAGGGAAGCCCATGCGAAGGCGGGGATCTTCAGGGGGACGACTTCCTTGATCTTCAGACCCAGCAGGCAGATCAGGCCGATGACGACCACGCCGATGGCCAGATTGATCAGATAATCGGGGGTAAGGGCGCCGCCGGCGCGGGCCTTATTGACCACCAGAACGATGTAGGTAATAACGCCAAGGACCACCAGCATCTTCAGCTGGTCCATGGTCTTTTCCAGAGAAATCTTCTTCATTGTTTAGCCCTCCTTCTTCCGGACCAGAATCTTGCTCCAGAACTTATACAGGATGTTGACCAGAGGCAAGGCGATGAACAGATCCATGTAAAGACCGGTCAGGTTGGTCATGACGTTGGAGGTGGCGGCGAATGCGGTGATGGAATCCGCCATCTCAGGCACAGCAGCTGCCAGAGAGGAGTAGGAAGCGGTCATCATGGAGCCGGAGCCCATGCCGCAGGCCATGGCCAGTGCGTAGGGATGCAGGCCGGTCAGGGGGCTGAGGGAACCCAGCAGGCCGTAGAAAATGGTGCCGAACAGGTTGCCGCACATGTAAGTACCCATGACGCCCAGACCCTCGGGAGAGTCCATGCCGTAGTGCTCGCCGATGAGGCCCATGGTGGGCTCGCGGCAGATGCTGATGGTGGCGCCAACAGCCTCGCGGCGCATACCCAGAGCCAGTGCCAGAGGCAGTGCGATGATCATGGTGCCCAGGTTGCCGAACTCCTGCAGGATCAGAGCGGGACCGGCTTCCAGAACCTGCATGATGTTCTTGCCAGCGGAGATGCCCAGAGGCACGCCCAGATACAGCAGCTCAAACATGACCAGCTCGCCGGCCAGATTGACTTCCTTGACATCGATGATTTTCTTGAGAGAGGGGATCTTCTTGCCCAGCGCATCGGGGGTGAGGATGATGGCGATGATCATTGCGAAGATCATGGGCAGCAGGATGAAGTTGCCGGGGCCTACGGGGAACTTGAAGGTACCGATGAGCTCGCCGAGGGTGGCGAACACACCAGCGGCTGCGGCGACCTTGATGAGAAGCTTACCGTCGGTCTTCTTCTCCGCAGCCTGGGTTGTCTCAGGAACTTTGGACATAAACTTACCTCCCTTTTTGATTTAGGAACATATACATTTTAACAATTTATTCACAGAAAGGCAAGACGGACAACTGTCCGTGCAAGGAGGAAAATGACGAAAATTCCATAAAAATTTCGTCAAAATGCCGATGAATTTTTTCGTCATTCCCAGAAAAAGGGTTTTGCGATCAGGTGAGCAGACCGCGGCAGGTGACCTTCAGTTCCTCCACCACTTCTCCGCCGCTGACCAGATACACCCGATCGTAGAGGTTCACCACCGGGCAGATGTGGTTGGGATAGAACTCCACCTTGTCGCCCACACGGACGGCGTCCCGGAAGCCGGCGTGGTAGATGATGGCGTGCTCGTCGTACACGTCGAATACATGAACGCCTTCATAGCCCTTGATGAGGCCCAGACCGGGGGTGGCGCAGATACCCTTGGTGCGGGTCTGGGCGGTGATGCCCTTGGCGCCCACGTCGGTGATGACACGCTCCGCCGTGGGGCGGCTGATGACGGTGGTGAGAATGGTGGCGGCGCAGCGGTCCAGTGTGCCGATGGCGTGACCCTGAGAGGCGTCCATCAGAACATAGGTGCCGGGGCGCATCTCCGTGACGCCCTTGGGAATGTCAAAGCCGAACATCAGGGAGGGGGTGGAGCCGATGCTCACCACCTGTACGGGAAAGCCCTGCTCCTCCATGATCCGGGCAAAACCGAGGGTGCGGTTCACCGCTACCTCAAAGGCTTCCCGGCAGGCTTCCCTGCTCTCCACATTGTAGCAGTGACCCTCGTGGGAGAAGACGCCCAGCAGCTGAATGTGGGGACAGGTCTTCAGGTGTGCCAGCAGAGCGCGGAAATCGGACTCCTCGATGATGCCGCTGCGCTCCTCGCCAACCTCGATCTCGATGACCACCCGGGCGGGCTTGCCGCCGGCAAAGGCGCGCTCCACCAGCTCGGCCTGCTCGATGCTGTCCAGACCGAAGGAAATGTCGATGGTTTCCGCCAGCTTCCGTACACGGGCCAGCTTGTCGCCGCCCACCACTTCGTTGGCGATGAAAATATCCGTCAGCCCCTCAGCAGCCATGGCTTCGGCCTCGCCCACCTTGGCAACGGTGATGCCCTTTGCACCCAGCTCCGCCTGACGGCGGGCGATGGAGGCCATCTTGTGGGTCTTGGTGTGGGGACGCAGAGCCACGCCCTGAGAATCGGCATAGTCCTGCATGAAGCGGAGGTTGTCCTCCATGATCTCCCGGTCGATGAGCAGCGCCGGGGTGGAAAGCTCACGATAATGCATATGTATGGCCTCCTGTCAGTCGGGAATGGCGGCGATGGCGTCCATTACCACCAGAGAATCCTTGGGCAGCCGTGCGGCTTCCAGCGTGGTGCGGGTGGGGTACAGCGTACCGGCAAACACCTCGGCATACACGGCGTTCATGGCGGCGAAGTCCTCCATGTCCTTGAGGTATACCGTCATCTTTACCACGTCTGCCAGAGAGCAGCCGCCGTCCCGGAGGATGGCCTCGATGTTCTTCAGCACCTGACGGGTCTGCTCCGTGATGCCCTCGGGGATGACGCCGGTGATGGGGTCGGCGGGCATCTGGCCGGAGGCGAAGCACAGGCCGGCGGCCTTGTTGCCGTGTGAATAAGGGCCCTGCGGGGGCACTGCGCTGGCGCAGTTGAATGCTTCCTTCATATTCATATCCTCCTGATATTACCGGCCTGCCCGGTAGTCGTCATACAGCTCGGACGCCACCTGCTGGGCGTCCCGCAGCAGCTCGCCCATGTCGGCCTTCAGCAGAGTCTTGTTCTGCACCAGAATTTCACCGGCTACCATGACGGTGTCCACGTCGGCGCCGTTGGCATTGTAGACCAGCGTGGGGATGGGCTCGTCAAAGACGGGGCGCAGACGGGGCGCATCCAGATCCATCATAATGATATCCGCCTGCTTGCCCACCTCCAGAGAACCGATCTTGTCTCCCAATCCCAGATGGATGGCCGGCTCGATGGTGGAGCGGCGCAGGGCAATGCGGGCGTTGATGTCGTCCAGTCCGCAGCCGCCGATGCGATCCACGATGATGGCCATGCGCATATTGGTCCATGGGTCCATGGTGACCCAGTCGGTGCCGAAGCTGACCTTTACCCCGGCATCGTACATTTTCTTCACCGGCATCAGGTTGCCCCGCTTGCCGCTCATCTCCGCGCAGTGCGCCACGGTGCAGCCGCCCTCCGCCAGCAGGCGGATGTCGTTGTCGGTGATGTAGACGCAGTGGGCAGCGGTGAGGTTGTGTCCCATAAGACCGGTCTCGCAGAGGTATTCCACCGGCGTCAGGCCGTAGGTCTCCTTCAGGAAGGCCACCTCCTGCGGCTTCTGGGCAACATGGGTGTGGAAGCCCACGCCGTACTGACGGCCCAGCTCCGCGATGCGTTTGGCCAGCTCCACGGAAATGGTGTCGGTGGCGTGGGGACCGAATTTGCAGGTGATGCGGCCGTCGCCGGTGTTGTGATACTCCTCAATGAGGCGGATGTTCTCCTCCACCCGGGCGTTGGCCTCGTCGGGAATGCGGGTGTAGTCGCCGAACTGGATCTTTGCCAGATCCGTTTCGATGATCTTGTGGGCCAGTACGCCGCGGATACCCAGCTGCCGGACGGCACGGGCGGTATCCCGCATGTAGTGGTAGATATCGTTGATGCAGGTGACACCGGCCATCAGGCACTCCGCTGCGCCCAGCAGACTCAGGGTATAGGTGTTCTCCGGTGTCAGCAGCCGCTCCATAGGCAGGGCGAAGCCGTAAAAGCCGTTGTGGGCATCCTCGGTCATGCCCTTGAACAGGGAACCGCACACATGGGTGTGGACATCCACGATGCCCGGCAGTACCGCCTTGTCTTTGGCGTCGATGACCTGCCAGCCCTCTTCGGCGGCAGGGGCGTCGCCCTCGCCCATTGCTTCGATGCGGTCATCGGACACCAGTACCCAGCCCTTCTGCCAGACGGTGTCGGCAGGGTCCACGGTGATGATGATGCCGTTTTTGATCAGGATTTTTTTCATAAACATGCCTCCTGCTGCACTTTGATGTATTACTGCATTATATCATGTGGGGATGGGGTTGTACAGGCGGAACGGTAAAAAAATCCTCCCGGCTGCTGCCGGGAGGATTGAAGAAATCAGAAGTACATCTGCGCAAGGCACACGAACACGATGACCAGAACAACGGGATAACCATAGTTGATATAGTATTTCATCCAGCTGTGGACGCGGATCTTGCTGCCGGCGCCCTCATTGGCCTCACTCTGGAACTTGTAGAACTTCCAGCGGGAGAGGATGTATACCAGCATCACGGCAACGCCCAGCGCCATGCCGGTGGTGGCCAGGAAGTCGAAGAAGTCAAAGAAGCCCAGACCCAGCGCCTTGAACTCGGCAAAGAAGCCGCCGCGGAAGGAGAAGGTGAAGAGAAGGCTGAACAGGAACTCCGCCGTGCAGACGATGGTGGCGGCAACCTTGCGGTTCAGCTTGGGCAGATTGTCGCAGACGGTGGCCACCAGAGCCTCACTGCCGCCCAGAATGGAGGTGAAGCCGGCGAAGAACACGCAGATCATGAACAGCAGACCGAACACGGTGCCGAAGCTGCCCATGGCGTTGAACAGGTTGGGCAGGGTGATGTACACCAGAGAGGGACCCATGGCAGGCTCCAGATCGAAGGCAAACAGAGCGGGAACGATGACCAGACCCGCCAGCACGGCGATGAAGGTATCCATAGCCGCGCCTGCCACCACGGACTTGGTGAGGTTGGTCTTCTTGTCAATGTAGCTGCCGTATACGAAGGCACCGGCCTGTCCCATACCGATGGAATAGAACACCTGACAGGCTGCGGCGGAAACGGTGTTCATGGACACGTTTTTCAGATTGGGGGTCAGATACCACAGCAAGCCTTCTGCGGAGCCGGGCAGGGAGTTGGAATAGAAGGCCAGCACCACCAGAATGATGAACAGGGTGGGCATCAGCACGGAGCAGACCTTCTCCACGCCGATCTTCACGCCGGAGATCAGGCACAGCCACAGCAGCGCCGCCTGCAGGAAGGAAAAGACGATGGTGAGATTGGAGCCTGCGGTGGCGCCGAACAGATTGGAGATGCCGGCACTGTCCAGGCTCTTCATGGAGCCGGTGATGAGGTTGAGGATGTAGTTGCCGGTCCAGCCGCCCACGATCATGGTGGCGTAGCTGCAGATGGTGAAGATGGCGAAGCAGCCCAGAACACCGATGACAGACCAGCCGGTCTTTTTGCCTTCCAGCTTTTCCATGCCCTTGATGGGGGACAGGCCGGAGGTGCGGCCCAGAGTCAGCTCAATGAGGAAGCCGGGGATGCCCACCAGAATGACGATGAGCAGATATACCAGCAAAAACGCACCGCCGCCGTTGGCGCCCACGATGTAGGGGAACTTCCACAGGTTGCCGATGCCGATGCTGAAGGCTGCCATGCTCAGCAGGAAGCCCAGTGTAGAGGAAAAGCCTCTCTTGTTTTCCATATGATATTCTCCTTGCGATTTACTTGTACAGCAGGTCTTCGCAGTAACGGTAGACCCATTCGGTGGGGGTGATGCCCTGTTCCTTTGCACCGTTCAGAGAGAGGATGGTGTTGGCGGGCATGATCTCCTCCACCTTTTTGCGCAGGGAATCGGCGTCGCCGTCGTAGAGGTATTCCTCCGCACCGCAGATGACACCGGCGGTGTTGTGCCACCACTCCACCTGATAGAGGATGCCCCGGTCGGCGATCAGCTTGGCCAGACGGATCTCCTCCTCCTGAGAGGAAGCCTTCAGACCGTTGTTGGAGGAACCGAAGATGTATTTGCAGTTGAGTTTTGCGATGCTCTCATCGCTGAAAATGCCGCCGATGGCGCAGGGGCTGAGGATGTCCACATTCTGATACAGCACCTCGGATACGGGGCAGCTCGTGATCTCATAGCCGGGATGCTCGGCGATGAAACGCTCCACAGCGGCGGGGTTGATGTCGGCAACCGTCAGCTTGCTGACACCGCCCTGCAGCAGATGCTCGCCCATGTACCAGCCCACAGCGCCCAGACCCATCAGCGCGGCGGTCTTTCCCTTCACGCTGCGGACGCCCTCCTGAAAGTGGATGGCCTCCAGCAAGGCCAGATACACGCCGTAGGCGGTGGGAGTGCCGGTGGGGCCGGTCTTGGCCTTGACGCCGCCGGTATACTGCATGGAGTAGCCCTGCTCGATCATCACGTCGCTCATTTCCACGGGGAAGTTCATGTCCGGGCCGGTCATGTCGCGGCAGCTGTCCAGTGCGAATGCCAGGAAGCCCATGATCTCCAGATTTTCCATGTCCAGCGGGTCCATGGTGACGGTGGCCTTGCAGCCGCCGAAGGGCAGGTGACCGGCGATGTTCTTGAAGCTCATGCCGCGGCCCAGATTCAGGCCGTCGATGATGACCTCAATCTCCGGCTCGTCGTAGGAGTGACGGCGGATGCCGCCGGCCATAATGGCGTGGCTCTTGTTCAGCAGACCCAACTTGCGGCTGTGCTCGTTCATCATGTAGCGGATATCGTACTTTTCATAATAGTAGATGTCGATGCCGAAGTGGCGGCCGGCACGCAGCAGGTCGATGACTTCCTCCAGATATTCCTTCTGGCCGTGCTGTTCAAACAGCGCCCACACCTCTTTGGTGTTGAGATAGCGGGCGTCCTCGGTGTAGATGCCGTCGATCCACCAGCTGTGATTGTAACCGGCGAAGTCGTGATCCTTCTCCCACTCCTTAGCGGCGTACAGCTTCACCTTGCCGGTCTTGAAGTCGTAGCGGATCTTCATGGTAGTCAGACCCTCTGCACGCAGGGGGATAAACAGGCTCTTTTCCATAATCAAACTCTCTTTCATGAAAATGCTGCAGGCGCAGGGCCTGCAGAGTTATTGATGAAGCTTATTCTATATCAGAAAAAAAGGAATTGCCAATATCAGATTTCGATTATATAATAAGTTAAACTTATACTACAAGGGATGATGTCATGAATCTGAATCAGCTGAAATATTTTGTGGCGGTGGCGGAGCAGCAGAGCTTCACCAAGGCGGCCACCCAGTATTTTATTTCCCAGACGGCCATCACCCAACAGATCCACGCACTGGAGACCACGGTGGGGCTGGCACTTATCGACCGGGGCACCCGACCCATCTCCCTGACCCCTGCCGGACAGATCTTTCTGACGGAGGCGCGTGCCATTCTCAAGCATATGGATACGGCGGTGTGGCGCACCCGGGAGGCATCCACCGGCCTGATGGGCAGCCTGCGGGTGGGCTTTACCAAGGGCTATGAGCAGAGCGGTCTGCCCCGACGGCTGCGGGAGTTCCACCGGGAATATCCCAACATCCTCATCACCTGCTACCGCAACGATACCGACGCACTGGCGGCGGGACTGCTGAACATGGAGTATGACATCATCTTTACGTGGGACAGCACCAACATCAGGCAGGAGGATTCCCTGCAGATCCGGCTGGTGGAGAAGGTGCCGCTGTATGTGGCCATGTACACCAGCCATCCGCTGGCACGGCGTCCCAGTCTGGCCCGGGAGGAGCTGAAGGGGGAGACGATTCTGTTCATGTCTCCCTCCGGCGGCGGCGATTCCTTCGGCGACGCCTACTACGTCCAGCTCTACCAGAAGGCCGGTTATCAGCCAAACATCCTCATGCGTACCAGCGACTATGAGAGCATCATGATGATGATCGCCGCAGAGCAGGCCATCTGCATCGTGCCGGAGTACTGTATCGGCAAGCTGCGCAGTGTGGACAACATCACTTTCTGTCCCCTGCGGGGTGAGGAGGAGACGGAGGAAATTCTGGCAGTGTGGCACGAGAAGAATCTCAGTCCCGCGCTGCGGCATTTCGTGGAGCGGCTGGGGTAAAGACAGCAAAAAACCGCCGGCGGATATCCGCCGGCGGTTTCGCCTGTTGTGAAGTTACAGAAGGTGGACTGCCAGAATCAGTCCGGAGAAGACGATGGACACCGTGGAGCACAGCTTGATGAGGATGTTCAGAGAGGGGCCGGAGGTGTCCTTGAAGGGGTCGCCTACGGTGTCGCCCACCACGGCAGCCTTATGCTGCTCAGAGCCTTTGCCGCCGTGATTGCCAGCCTCGATATACTTCTTGGCATTGTCCCATGCGCCGCCGGCGTTGGACATGAACACCGCCACGGCGAAGCCGGTGACGGACACGCCGCCCAGCAGACCCACCACGCCGGTGGGGCCAAGGATCAGACCGGTGGCGATGGGCACCACGATGGCCAGCAGGGCGGGGGAGAGCATCTCCTTCAGAGCGCCTC
Source organism: Oscillospiraceae bacterium (assembly GCA_015067995.1). GTDB lineage: Bacteria > Bacillota > Clostridia > Oscillospirales > Oscillospiraceae > Oscillibacter. The sequence continues at coordinate 49,632 of SVLJ01000010.1, read as the reverse complement.
TGGTGCACAGGGAGACGCAGGAGGCATAGTCGGGATCGGCCTTGTATTCCATGATGCCGGGGATCTCCGCAAACTGGCGGCGAACCTCCACCACGATGGACTGGGCGGCAGTTTCCACCGCACTCATGGTGGCGGCGGCGAACACGAAGGTCAGCATGGCACCGACGAACAGACCCACCAGCATCAGCGGATTGGTGAGGGAGAGATCCAGCACATCCTTGGTGCGGCTCTGAACGATGTCCACATAGCTGACCAGCAGCGCCAGCGCCGTCAGGGAGGCGGAGCCGATGGCAAAGCCCTTGCCGGTGGCGGCGGTGGTATTGCCCAGAGAGTCCAGCGCGTCGGTGCGCTGCCGTACCAGCTCCGGCAGACCGCTCATGGCGGCGATGCCGCCGGCGTTATCCGCCACAGGACCGTAAGCGTCGGTGGCCAGGGTGATGCCAAGGGTGGACAGCATGCCCACACCGGCGATGCCGATGCCGTACAGACCGGCGTTGAAGGATGCCGCGCCGCCGGCGGCATAGAAGCTTACCAGCACCGCAGCCGCCACAATGAGGATGGAGGACATGGTGGAGCGCAGCCCCAGAGAGATGCCGCCGATGATGATGGTGGCGGTGCCGGTCTCGGAGGCGGCCGCCAGCTCCTGGGTGGGCTTATAGGTGTCAGAGGTGTAATACTCAGTGAAATAGCCGATGGCGCAGCCGCCGATGAGGCCGCTGAGAATGGCGATATATACGCCCCAGCTGCCAAGAATGAAATATGTCAGCGGCGCGGCGGCCACAGCGGCCAGAATGGCGGCACTGTAAGTGCCGGTGCGGAGACTGTTCAGCAGCGTCTTCTGATCTGCGTTTTCTTTGGTACGGATCAGGAAGGAACCGAAAATGGAGCAGAGGATGCCGGTGAAGGCCAGCAGCAGCGGCAGCAGCATACCTGCCCAGCCATAGCCTGCGATGGTACCCAGAGAGAAGGTGGCCAGAATGGAGCCTACATAGGACTCGTACAGGTCTGCACCCATGCCGGCCACATCGCCCACGTTGTCGCCCACGTTATCGGCGATGGTGGCGGGATTCCGGGGGTCGTCCTCGGGGATGCCGGCCTCCACCTTGCCCACGAGGTCTGCGCCCACGTCGGCGGCCTTGGTGTAAATGCCGCCGCCCACGCGGGCAAACAGCGCCATGAAGGAGGCGCCCATGCCGTTCATCACCATGATGCTGCCCACATCAACGGGATTGGTGACGCCGAAGGCATAGCGCAGCAGGAAATACCACATGGTGATATCCAGCATGCCAAGACCTACCACGGTGAAGCCCATGACAGAGCCGGAGGCGAAGGCCACCCGCAGGCCCTTGTTGAGTCCCTCATAGGCGGCCTGTGCCGTACGGGCGTTGGAGGCAGTGGCGATCTTCATGCCGATGAAGCCCGCCAGCATGGAGAACACGCCGCCGGTGACAAAGGCAAAGGGGGTGAAGCGTGAGAGCATCTTTCCGCCGCTGCCGAAGGCCAGCGCCAGAAGAACAAGAAACACCGCCACGAATACTTTCGCCACGGTGGTATACTGCTGCTTCAGATAGGCGTCAGCACCGCTGCGGATGGATGCGGCCAGCTTACGCATTTTTTCAGAACCCTCGGAGTATGCCAGAACCTTCTTCGCCTGCAGGACAGCAAACAGACCTGCCACGGCTGCGCCTGCGAACCCCAGATAAAACAGTTGATCCATAGGATAAGCTCCTCCTTCTCATTAGGTAGCAGAACCCGCCTTCTGCTGTCTGATGTCGACAACAGATGCGGATTTCAGAGCCTTTTTCCTATTATACGTTCAAATTTTGCCGGGAGCAAGAGCGTTCACATACGTTTTTACTTATGTTGTGTAAGCGATTACCTAATGGTTTTCTGCCTTTCTTCTGCTGGCGTAACACATACGGAAAAAATGTGCGCAAGAGAAAAACCGGCCTTTTCTTTTGAAAAGGCCGGTTTGTGTCAGATACCGGTGATATCGATGCCGGCGCCGCCTACACCGCAGCGTTTATTGATGCCCAGCAGCATGGGCGTGAGGCTTTCCACCGTGGGGGCGAACTCCAGACCGCCGGCATTCACCGGCCGCAGGCCGATGCTCTTTGCCAGTGACATGACGGTTTCCACGGCGGCGGGGTCGCTGCCCACGATAAGAGTGCTGCCGGAAAGGGGGGTATCCACTTTGCGCAGCAGGGTGAAGGAGACGGTGTGGAAGCCGGCGGCCACACGGCTGCCTTCTCCCAGAATGGCATAGGTTTCCTGGGCGTTGGAGCCCTCGGCCGGCGGCGCGTAGCGGATGGGGCCCATGGCCATGGGGATGGTGACGTCCACCAGGATCTTTTCCCGCAGGATGTCCCGAAGAGACTCCAGCACCTCCCGGCGGCTGGTGACAGGGATCACCATTACCACCAGCTCCGCCCAAGCGGCTGCTTCGGCATTTTCGCCGCTGAAGATGTTCGTACGGCCTGTGAGCTGCCGGGCGGTTTGGACGGCTTCCTCCGCCAGCGTCCGGTCAAAGGAGGCAATGGTCACATCGTGGCCTGCCATAGCAAAGCGCATGGCAAGGCCGCTGCCCATTTTGCCCGCGCCGATGACGGTGATTTTCATAGAACGATCCTCCTTGTCAGTGGTTTTCCTGATCCTGTTTCCAGTAATCACGCTCTGCGGTCTTTTTGCTGGGGACGAAGCGGGTGGCTGCCGTCTGGCGCTTGCCCTTGCTGGCGGCATAGAAATAGCCGATGGTGGAGAACACCGCCGCGCCGATGAAGTTCACCAGCAGATCCTTCATGGTGTCGATAAGACCGATGTCCAGATAACCGCCAAGCCCCAGTTCCTGCCCGTTGATGACCACTTCATGGATGTTCGGCACCGCCACCACCGTATTGGTGAGGGTGGGGTCCAGCGCCACGGTGTAGAGGCCGTGGATCACCGTGTCCTTCTGCATGTCGCTGTGGAAGACCATGTCCATGAGGAACTCGAAAAACTCCCACAGTACGCCGATGGTCATGGAGAAGCAGAAGGCCACCAGTGCCAGAAACAGGGGGGACAGGTCGAAGGTCAGCCGCTCATCATCGTTGAGCAGCATTACCAGCGAGAAACCCACCGCCGCAGACAGAAAGCCGTTGAGGGTGTGGAGCATGGTGTCCCAACCGGGGATCTTCACATAGAAGGCGTTCACTTCTCCCAGAATCTCCGCGGCGAAAATAAAGCAGAGAATGATGATCTCCAGTGTGGGCGGCAGCTCAATATGCAGCCGCACCTGCACCCAGCTGGGGATATACAGCAGCAGGAGCGTCATAATGCAGAAGAAGGCACTTTCATAGCTGCCCAGCATCAGCTGGCGCACCAGCGTTACCATCACCAGAATACGCAGTGTGTAGAATACGAGGAAGGAACTTTTGTGCTCCCGCAATTCCTGTTCCACTGCATTGCGAAAGCTTTTCTTCTCCAATTTCCGTTCCTGACGGGTCTTCTTGTTCAAAATGGGCCTCCCTTACTGTCCGATGGCGGCCCTGCCGCCGGGTCTGATACCGTTAACAGGGATTATAGCACAGTCTGCCGGTTTGTTGTAGAGGAAATGATAAAAATTCTGCGGAGTACTTTCAACGGCGGCTGCGGTTTGGTATAATACATAACATATAATACATACTTTATCAGAAAGGTGCTGTACTATGGATACCGCCCGAACTCTTGTGGAGTTTTACGACCACGATCCGCTGGAAAACATCGTGTCCCTGCTCCGGGGCACCTACCGGAAGGTGGTCTTTGTTTATTTTGCCCGTGCCAATGAGCCGGACCCTCAGGAGCGCAGGGCACTGACCCGGTGGGTGGAGAAGCGGTTTGACATCCCCTGCCGGTTTCTGGGGCTGCCGGAGCACTGCATTTCCTGTGCGCTGGAGCATTTCCACGCGCTGCTGAAGGAAGAGGGCAGCTGCGATTTCGACATTACCGGCGGCTCCTCCGTGTTTATCGCGGCTGCGGGTATGCTGCTGGCCCACTACGGGGCAGAGCGGATGCGTCTCCATGAATATGATCCGGCCTCCGGCGCGTGTCTGTACCGCCATCCAGATGAGGGGACGGAGCGTGCCGATGTTGCCGGAACCCTTGCCGTGACAGAGTTTCTCAAGCTGCGGGATATTGCGCTGCTGGACGGCGGCACGCCCATCCGGTACGATCTGGACGCCCATGGCCTTGGGCGTGACCTGACCCGCCTGTGGGAGTCTGTCCGGGGGAATCTCCGGGCGTGGAACGCCTTCTGTAACACTGCCTCCGAGTTTTACCGGGAGAACGGCCGCGTGGTGATGGAGAAGGAGATGACCGAAGGGCAGTACCGGGGCTGTCAGATGATCTTCCGGCTGCTGGAAAAGTCCGGCCTGCTGCACAGTCTGCAGGAGAGCCGGGAGCATGACCGGATGCGGATCACCGCCTGTCTGGAGATCGCGTATACCAGCGCCTTCCTCTATGAAAAGGCAGGCAACCTGCTGGAGCTGATGATGTATCGTGCTGCCCGGGACTGCGGACTCTTTGCCGACTGCTGCACCGGCGTCAAGCTGGACTGGAACGGGAGGCCGCAGCGGGGCAGCAATCCCAACAACGAGATCGATCTGGTGCTGACACGGGGACACGTCCCCTGCTTCGTCAGCTGCAAGAACACCAACGTCACCAAGGAGTATCTCTACGAGATCATGACCATGACCCGCCATTTCGGCGGCATCCATGCGGTGCCTATGGTGTTTTCCACCATGCGGGCGGAGGATGCCGTCCGTGCCCGGGCGGCGGAAATGGGCGTGGTGCTGATGGACAGCATCGGCAAAATACCGGCGGCGCGGCTGGCCGGCTGTCTGCGGGAGACGTGCGCCCCCCGCGGCCGATCCAACGGAACATGAACAAAGGAGGCGTTGCAAAATGCAACGCCTCCTTTTCTGATATGGAAGCGGTGTATGCGGATGGCAGTCTCGATTACTGCAGCACCGTCAGCGAGACGGTTTTTGCGGAGAGATCCACCTCGTAGTGATAGGTGCCCTGCAGGTGAACCAGCGTCTTTCCCTCGTCGGTGACGGCTTCCGTGGAGAAGGTGATCTCATAGAGAAGTCTGCCGTCCCGGAAGGTCATGGTATCCGGCGGGACAACGCCCCAGCCGCCGTTTCCGGGCAGCGGAAGGCTGGCGGCGCTGCCGTCTGCAAAGCGAAGGTGGAAGGTGTACTGGTTTCCATGGGGCGTACCGATCCATTCACCCAGATATGCAATGCAGCCGTCGCCCTGCGCATACCGTCCCAGAGAGGTGTGGGACTGCTGCATGTTCGGGTCTGCCGTCGCCCATGCCAGCCGCGCATCGTAGGTCATCTCATCGGGAACGGTGGTCAGCGGCCGGTCGGAGAAGTTCACATCTGCCGGGGTAAAGGTTTTGGCGGGCGGAAGGTCCGTCAGCGCGGCGTAATACTGCGCGGCGGCCTCGCTGCACCGTGTGTTCAGAGAGGCATACAGGTCGGAGGAGATTTCCCCCAGCGCCAGCGCCGCCATATCGGCGGGGAAGCGCTTTCGGATGCCGGAGGCGGCGTCCTCGTCCTCGCCGGGCATCCAGAAGTCGGTGAGCTGCCATGCGCCGTCCCATGTAAAGATCATTTTCGCAGACGCGAGCTGCTCCGGATACAGGCGTGTGGGCTGACCATTCCCCCACACGTGGGTGGTGGCGTAAACCAGCGCGTATACGGCACAGCGGCTGCCCTCCTCCCGGATACCCCAGATATGGTGCGCCTCTGTGCGGAAGGGATAAAGGGCGTTGGGGTCGTTTGTCCAGCGGTTGTTGGTCATAATGGCGTTGTGAATGTCGCCTTCCGTTGGCGGGGCGATGGAAAGCGGGTTTTCACCAAGGGGCAGCTTGCTGTCCGGGTCAAGACCGAACATTTCCCAGAAGGCGGTATTCTCCCGGTTGCCAAGGAAGTAGCCGCCGTAGGAGCCGAATACGATGCTGTCGCAGCCGTCGCAGCCCTTGAACAGCGTCAGCTTTTCGCCGCCGGTAAAGGTTAGTGTCAGTTTGGCACCGTAGCCGCAGGCACCCACATAGCCCTGTTCTGCGTTTTTCAGGATCTTCCGCAGCTGGGGCAGGTCTTTCTCGCCGGCATAGAGGGGGACGTCCAGCCAGTCGCAGTCCAGCCGCGCCTCGCGAATGGTGTCCGTAATGTAGCTGGGGTCTCCGAAGCGGTAGTCGCACCGCTCCACCGCCAGATCCAGAACCGTCTGGGGAATGCCGGATCGCTCGTTATAATAGGTGGTCTCTCCGCCCATATGCAGCGATGCGGAGAAGCCGAAGCCATCCGTGATGTGCACCCGTTCCTCCGAGGCAATGGCCTGCGCCTCCGCTCCGGTGAGGGCGATGCGCTCGGCGATCTCGCCGAAGCGGGGAGAGATCAGATACACGTACAGGTAGGTGTCGGTGCGGCCGCATACATCGATGCCGCGGGAAACGGCGTCCTGAATGTATTCCCGTCCGTTGGGGGTATACAGGTAACGGTTCCATGCCACATCCAGTGACAGCGCCGTATCTGCGGGCTGGATCAGCACCAGTCCGCTGTCGGGAGACCAGAAGATCCTGCTGTCCTCAATGCGGCAGCCGACAGGAGGCGTTCGCTGGGCAGCCAGCGCCTCCTCCACGGCGGCGGAGTCCGACTCGCGGTAGAGAAGCTGGCAGTATGGATCGTCACCGGTGCTATACTCCATGCTGTACATGCCGTGGAGGGGACTTTCGGTGGGAGCGCCGTTGTAGTGACCTGCGATATAGGCCGTCTTTCCATCCTCGGTTTCCCGTGCCATGAGGGTATAGTTATCCAGCAGCTCCTCGTATTCTGCCAGAATGCCGATCCGCTCCGCCGACCCCATGTTCCGGAAGACTTCACCGGCGGCCAGCTCCAGATGATAGGAGACGTCCCGTAAGGCGTCCGGTATGGTTTCCGCAGACGGCTGTGAGGGTTCCGGGGTATTCGGCTGCGGGACGGGGGGAACCGGCTGCCCCTCCTGTGTGCCGGGCTGTACGGAGACGATCGGCGCATCCCCGGTGTCCTCCGGCGGGTCTGCGTATGCGTGGGTCTGGGGATCAAGGCCGCAGACGATGGCAATGACAAGACATACCGCGGCGGCGCTTACCGTGACCCACAGCCGGGGGCGCTTCCAGCGCAGCATGTTTTGAATGCGGCTTTTGGTGTCGCCTTCGCCGAAGGCCAGCGGCGTACCGGCAATGATGCGTCTGCCGGTGGCAAGGCTCAGGAGAGAGGCGGAATAGTCCGCGCGGATTTCCTCGCCCAGCTGCTTCACCACGGCCTCGTCGCAGCTCATTTCCATGTCCTTGGAGGACAGGATGAAGGCCGCCCACACCAGCGGATTGAACCAGTGGATGCAGAGGGCAAAGAAGGCCAGCGCCTTGATGATGTGGTCGCCTCTGCGGATGTGGTGCTGCTCGTGGAGGATGATGTAGCTCCGTTCCTGCTCCGGCAGAGAGGAAGGGAGATAGATTTTGGGACGGAACAGACCCATGACAAAAGGAGAATCAATGCCGTCCGCCAGATAGATGTTGTCCTCCAGCGGAACAGACCCCACCAGCCTGCGGCGCAGCAGGATACAGGAGATCGTGCTGTAAACCGCCAGCACGCCGATCCCCACCAGCCAGACGTACTGGCCGAACAGAATCCAGACCTCCCACCAGCTGGAGCTGACCACCTCCACGCCGCCGTCATTGTTGGGCGTGGTGGTGCCGATATGCTGCACGCCCAGTCCGCCGTTCCATGCATCGCCCACCGCCTGCTGCATGGCCTGACTGGCTCCCGCAAAGGAGATGGGCACGTCGGCGAGGGTATAGGATTCCGAAACCGGCTTCATTTCCGGCACCACGCTGACCGGCGCCTGGATGGATGCCGGGCAGAGCAGCCGGAACAGCACCACCGCCCACAGGGCATAGGAGAAGATGCGGGGGGCTTTTTTCATCAGCAGCCGCACCAACAGAACACATACGATGACAATGCTTGCTGCTTTGGTCATATCAATGACCTGCATAAATACCGTGTCCAGCATGGCGTTACCTCCTGTTCCGGTCGATCAACTCCTGCAGTTGGCTGATTTCCGCGTCAGACAGCTTCTTCCGGGTGGTGAAGGCTGTCAGAAAAGCCGGAAGAGAGCCGGAAAAGGTCTCCTCCACGAACTTCTCGCTCTGTGCGGCATAGAAATCCTCTCTGGAGATCAGGGAAGTCACCGTTCCGTCACTGTTCTGAAAAATGCCCCGTTCGCAAAGACGTTTCAGCACCGTGTAGGTGGTGGACTTCTTCCAGCTCAGCTCCTGTGCGGCCAGCTTCACCAGCTCCGGCGAGGAGATGGGCTCGTTCTGCCAGATCATATCGGCAAAGCGAGACTCAATGGCTCCCATTCGCAATTCACTCATACATAACCTCCGGTCTACATTGTGTAGTCTATATTTGCAGTCTACATCATGTAAACTCGAATGTCAAGCCGAAACTGTAAAAAATTTTCCCCTCCCCGGAACGCTGCCGGGGAGGGGAAGGGTTTGTATGGGGAAATCAGGTTACTTGTGAACTACGATGACGCGGATCTGTGCGCCGTTGGTGACAGAACGGTCATAGTACACAGTCATGTCCTGCGCCATATCCATGGCGGTTTTCAGGCCGGTTTCGCCGCTGAGCCATCGGTCGGTGGCTTCCACATAGACCTGTACGGCATCGCTGACGGGGATCTCCGACGCATCGGCGGTCACATACCAGCGGTCATCGGACAGGAAGAACTGCCGGGTATCCACATCGGTGATTTCGGTGAGCACCTTCAGGGAGATCACCCGATGGCTGTTGGCGTTGTAGTTGCCGTAGGAGACGCCCAGCCATGCACCGGTTCTGGCGTCATACAGCTGGCAGATCCGCTTGGCGCTTTCACCGGCGGCATTGGTGACGGTCACCGCGTCGTTGTAGGCGGCCAGCTCTCTGGTGCCCACGTTGACACCGTCGGTGCCGGTATAGCGGGTGGCCTCGCCGTATTCATAGCAGTTGCCGGTGACGTCCTTCAGCAGCAGCATATCCACCTTGCCTGCGGAGTTCAGGTGCCATGCGCTGATGGAAACGGCGGGTAGAGTGTCCGTCCAGAGGAGATCATCGAAGTTATAGGAGGCCTTGCCCTTTTCGCCGGACAGGCTGTAAACGTGGCTGCCGTAGCTGCCGGAGCTGGTGTGCTCGAAGATGGCGCAGTTGGGAGCCAGAGGATAGCTGCCCAGCGTGCCTGCAGGGATGTTCAGAGAGACGCTGCCGGAAGAGGTGTAGCGGTAGCAGTTCAGCTGATCTCTGGAAACGGTGACCCGGACGATGGTGCCGTACAGATTCTCCTGGGCGGAAACGGTGTCCGCGGTCATAGTGAGACCGCTGCCCAGCAGGGTGACGGATTTGCCGGTGGAATCGAGAACGCCCAGAATATCGGCAGCGATATTACTGTCGCTGGTTGCCATGGCCACCTTGAGATCGTCGGTAAGCAGCAGCGTCACGCGGCTGCCCAGCGTGTAGTTGTCCAGAGACGCCCACGCAGCATCCAGAACGGTGAATTCGTGACCGCCCACGGTGATGGTCTCTGCCTCGGCCACATTGGGGGACGCGGCTTCCAAGTAGCCGGTGAACTGATAGTCCGAGGCGCGCAGCGTGCGGGTGGCTTCGTCAAAGTAGGCGATGTCGTACCGTGCCAGATCGTCGGCAGATGCGGCCATACCGTTCTTGGTGATGCTGTATGCGCCGCTGATGCCCAGCCGCCGCACCAGCTCACCGGCGGCGGTGACGGTTTCCGCCAGAATCGCCCCGGTATCCGAAGCCGTGCCGCCGGAGAGCAGCTGCACACAGCTCACGGAGCCGTCGTCATCGTAATAGAGGCGGGCCATTTTGCCGGAATTACTGCTCAGTCGGAGATATCCGCTGTCTTTCCAGACATACACCGTGTCGCCTGCGATCAGCGTGGCGCTGCCGGGAATGCGATGGGAAGCGCCGCTGCTGTCCACGATGCCGGATAGTTTGGCGGAGGCCACGGTGATGTCTCTGCTCTCCCGGGTGGAGGGGATGAAGCCCACGGCGTCGCCGTCCCTGTTCAGCAGCAGCTTGCCCAGCTGTCCCTCGTAGCCGGTGAAGTCGGCTTTGCGGTCATAGTATGAAATGGAGGCGGCATTGCCGCTGATAACACAAGCCGTCAGCTCATCGGCAGATGTGCCGCGGACGGTATCGGCGCTGACAAGAATCACGTTCTGGGTGGAGGTTACCGCCAGCTTTGCCTCGGCGTCGGAGTCCTCCACCGGGATGAACAGGCAGGTGACGTCGCCGCTCTCTGTGAACAGACGGACGCTCTTGCCCAGATGGCGGTTGGCCTGCAGGTAGCCGGAGCCGCTCCAGCTGTAGACCTTTTCGCCTACGATGACCACGGCGTTGTCAGCCGGTTCGTACACCGTGCTGCCGTCAGAAATTTCGTCCTCGTCGGCGGCCAGCAGCGTCAGCTGTTTGCCGGTGGTGTCCGGGCGGAAACCCACCACGTCGCCGTCGCTGTTCAGCAGGATGTCACCGGACTTGCCCATGGCATCCGCAGACAGGGCATCGGCCTGCTCAAAATATTTCACTGTGCCGGTGCTGCCGGAAGGGAGATAGGCCATCAGGAGGTGCTGCTCATCGCCGTCGGCGGCATCTGTATCCAGAATCGTGCCGGTCTGAGTGGAGGCTACCGCCAGCTTCCGGGCCTGAGCTTCGTCATCCACCGAGATATAGACGCAGGTGACGTCGCCTATGTCATCCCGGAACACCCGGATTGTTTTTCCCGCATAGCGGCTGCCCTGCAGGTAGCCGGTGCTGCTCCAGCTGTATACGCTCTCGCCCACGATGACCACCGCGTTGGAGGCGGTGTCCAGGGTCTCACCGGAAATGGTGATGCTGTCCGATTCCGTATCCTGCAGGATGCCCTCGCTGCTGTCATAGTCGTCCGGGAGGAAGCCCACCGTTCTGCCGGCATTGTTCAGCAGCAGAATGCCGGAATAACCCGCAAAGGCTGCGGGGACGGGATTAGCCTGACGGAAGTGCTTCACGGAAACGCTGCTGCCGGAGACTGTATAGCAGCGCAGCAGGCCGGTGATGTTGTTCTGGCGGGCGTCCGTATCCAGCACGGTCACCATCTGGGTAGAGGCAACGGTGCCGATGGTGGTGTAATATGCCTTTCCGGAGGCGGTATCCGCTTTCAGGGCATTGTAGATCAGAATTGCGGCCTGCCCGCGGTTCAGCGTCTGGTAGGGAGTCAGCTCCAGACTGCCGTTGAGTTCCAGACTTTCGCAGAAGGCGGTATAGTCCGTGGGCCAGACGGAGCCGATGTCACCGGAGGTGTAGCCCAGCATCCGCAGCAGCACTGAGGCCAGCTGTCCGTAGGTGATGGGGTTGCCAGGGCCGAAGGTTCCGTCGCCGTAGCCCTGAAAAATCCCTCTGTCATACGCCAGATTGATGTACCCCGCAAACACGGAGGTGGGGGAAACGTCCGAAAACAGGGTCTTCCGGGCGTAGCTGGCTACCTGATTCTGCAGACCCATGGCGCTGATGATCATTTTGCAGACATGCGCCCTGGTCAATGGGTTTTCGGGGGAGAAGGTGGTGTCCGTGGTACCGGAGACCACGTCCATGCTCCGCAGGGCGTTGGCGGCTTCAGCCGTCTCACTGTCGGTGATGTCGGTGAAGCCTGCTTTGCTGTCGGCGGCAGCGGCGGCAGCAGGCATGGCGCTTACCAGCAGCATGACGCACAGAAGCAGGGATACGACTCTCTTTTTCATACAGGAACCTCGCTTTATTCTGAATTTTCAAATTAAAACCAATGTGCAGACGAGGGCGTTCCGCGTGCTCTCTGCGCGATTCCGTCTGTGCCGGGGATAAGCCGCTGCCCGGTACAGGCGCATGGATGGAGATCCGCATAATATGCTGATGATCATTATATATGGTTATCGAGCAGTAGTCCAGACCTGACCGAAGATGTTTTCGCTGTGCACATATCCGGTGGCGTTTCGGCTGTTTATTTCTGCCGACGCTTTGCCGCCGGATATTTCAAACGTACAACACACAGCTGAAAATGTCCTTAAAAAGAAATGGAGAAATGAAAATCCGCATTGCTCCGCCGTGAAGATAAAAAGCTCCCAAAGCCTTGCGGCTTCGGGAGCTTTTGTGGCGGAGCTCACTGGACTTCCAGCAGTTCGATGTGGAAGTTCAGTTCCTTGCCTGCCATTTCGTGGTTGGCATCAAAGGTAATGGTGGTCTCGTCCCGGGCGGTCACCTTGACCTGCACGGGCTGCACGCCGTTGATATACAGGACTACCTGCTCGCCAACGCTCAGCTTCTCGCTGCCGGGCAGCTGGCTGATTTCCACGGTGAAGATGGAACGGGGATCCGCATGACCGTAGGCCTCGTCGGGAGTCAGGTGAATGTCAATGCTCTGGCCTACCTCCATGTTGGCCACGGCGGCATCAAAGCCGCGGATCATCATGCCCACACCGCAGGTGAATTCCAGCGGCTCGCCGCGGTCGTAAGAAGAGTCAAAGACCGTGCCGTCATTCAGTGTGCCGCGATAATGGGTCTTGCAGACCTTGCCCACATTGGGGCCTTCGATGCCGGGGGTGGAGGAGTGGCAGCCGCCGCCGCAGCCACCGCAGCCGCCGCTGCAGCCACAGCTGCAGCCTTCTTCCTCGCCGTGGTCGTGATCGTGGTGGTCACAGTTGACACCGGCGGACTCCAGTTCGCCGTTCAGCCATGCTTTGACGGCTGCGTCTGCGTCACCGGCGGCACCGGAGCAGATCTCGATGCCGTAAGAGGACAGAGCGGACTGAGCACCGTCGCCGATGCCGCCGCAGATCAGAACGTTCACAGCCTGCTCGGCCAGGAAGCTGGCTACGGCATCATGGCCGCTGCCGTCGGTGTCCACAACCTCGCCGGAGATGATCTGGCCGGCCTCGACTTCATACAGCTTAAAATGTTCGGCGTGGCCGAAGTGCTGGAAGACCTCGCCGTTTTCAAAAGTAACTGCTATTTTCATGGATGATTTCCTCCGTTCATAATTTTCAACACAACATTGTACTCTCAAAATGAGAAAATGGCAAGAGTGGAAACGGCGCGAGTGTCCTTGCGCCGAGTCCAAAACAAAGAAAAAGCACTGCCGAAGCAGTGCTTTTCTTTGGTGGAGACTACTGGACTCGAACCAGTGACCTCCTGCGTGTGAAGCAGGCTGCGGCGGCTTGCCGCCGAAATCACTACAACCAAAAAGACGAAACTTTTTGATGCACAAAAGTCTTAAATCCGCATTTATTTGATTTATATTTGCAACTATATTGTACCACACCTCCGCCGCGAATACAACCTTTTTCGGTGGATTCCAGAAGAAAAAGCGCACAAAAGCGCACAGATTTTTTGTGTCTGTGCGCTTTTGTGCGTCTATATCCGTGCGAACACCAAAAGAAATGGAGCAGGATTGCTCTTGCTCCGACCTAACCGTTAGACAAATCGGAGTTTGTTACCGTATCATCCACGCAGCAAAAAGTATAGATTTAAGCAAATGATAATAACTGCAATTCCAGAATAAATTACCTTTCTGTCTTTTGAGCTTGTGTGCTTAATACAAAACAGAAGATAAGCAATCCATACAATATAGGCGATAAACAGAAAGCCACTTAATCCACTTCTGGAGAAAATAATTGACAGAAAGAATATCGCATTAACAATTTCCATCCCTTTTTCTGAAAGAAAAATTTCTTTGATTTTCTTCATACTATCACCCCACCAACTTCTTATTGGTCAATTTCTTCTTACCTTATCACACAAAGGAGTGGGATTTCTCTCGCTTAACTTTGATATGGTTCGCTATAACTGCTAACCATATCAAACAGTTCTGCGAAATCGGCTGCGGTCATAGTGCAAACCCATCCCCAGATAATATGTGGGTTGCCGTACTCTTCGTCAAACTCAATCTTTTGAATGGCAACGACCGGCGCATCACGATGAATATAGTCCCAAGCAAGCTGTTTGTCTGTATCAATAAACGAAATCGTATACTGCACCTTATCGTTTTTAAACCTTACGAAAGCATCCTCTCGCTCTCCCAAAACTCGCTCCGTCCATACCGTCTGTCTGAACGGAACCAGTTTTGCAGCCAGTGTGGTAATCCTTTCGCAAAGCTCCCCTTTAACCTGATGTACCGTATGTATATCCCGGCAGGTTATATTGTTAACAAAAATCTCGCAAGTTCCAAGTTCAGCTTCCGTCGGTAAGAATGACGTATTATCTTGCTTTGCAGGCTGCTGATATATTGCCAAAAGAACCAAAATCAAGTTTCCGGCCGCCATTAGGCAAAGTAATGACAGCAAAAATAAAATCCATGCCATATGTTTTTTCATAAACCATCCCCCCTTTCTCTTTCTCATAACCTTCTTTACAGGTTTTTGAAGTCTGTGCGCTTTTGTGTGTCAAGACGATGCGCTCAAATTAACAATGACAAATTGGAATTTATTTGTTAGCCTTATCAAAGAAACCAAGAAGGAAGACGATAATTGCTACGAACGGTAGATATACTCCAACGAACAGAACCGGAGTCCAATTCTCTATAGAGCCAAAAATTAAGCACCATACACTTAAAAGCATAAGAAAAATTCCCAACAATATTTTTTTCATTTTACGCACCTCCTGCGACAAATTCTTATTTATCTAACTGTTCGACTTATTGCTTGTTTCTGCGTTTCAAAATGAATTATTCTTTGGGTTTCTTCTCAAGCAGGTCGATAATTCTATATAATGCTAGAAAATGTCCTGTCGCAATTAGCAGTAAAGCAATTAACCCCCAATTCTCGCTTCGTCCTAAAAGATTGTCATTCGACAGTGAAATGAGCACCAAAAGCAGTCCACAGCAAAACAAAAACGAAAGCATAAGAATGATTTTTCCAATATATTTTTTCATAGATTATTCTCCCCGTCAAATTCTTATTTGTCTTTTGATTCACTCTATCATATTTTCTCGTTTGTTTCAATGACTAGTGAAACTGCCGAAGCTAAGTGTCGCCAACACTTTAAGTTAATTGGGACAACGGCGCGAATGTCCTTGCGCCGAGTCCAAAACAAAGAAAAAGCACTGCCGAAGCAGTGCTTTTCTTTGGTGGAGACTACTGGACTCGAACCAGTGACCTCCTGCGTGTGAAGCAGGCGCTCTAACCAGCTGAGCTAAGCCTCCAACTTTTGGTGACCCGTACGAGACTCGAACTCGTGTTACCGCCGTGAAAGGGCGGTGTCTTAACCACTTGACCAACGGGCCTTAGGAAACCAGAAAGCATCTTCCGATGCTTTCTGGTTATGGTAGCGGCGACTGGATTCGAACCGGTGACACTTCGGGTATGAACCGAATGCTCTGGCCAACTGAGCTACGCCGCCATAGAGATCGCCCTCGACAGGCACGAATTACTATATCAGATGATGCGGAGATTGTCAATATGTTTTTTTGAAAATTTTGCGTGGGTTTTGAAAGGGAAGCCGGGGGCGGGCAGCCGCAATGCCGCGACGGTGGGCGGACGACATGGGCGGGAGAGCAAAAGGATATCCGTGGGAAAAACCCACGGATATCCGGAATGGTGTATAGACGTATGGCTTAGTACATACCACCCATGCCGCCCATGTCGGGAGCGGGAACGGGTGCGGGAGGCTCGGGCTTATCGGCCACCAGAGACTCGGTGGTCAACACCATGGCGGCCACGGAAGCGGCGTTCTCCAGAGCGGAGCGGGTGACCTTTGCGGGGTCGATGATGCCGCACTCCATCATGTCGCAGTACTCTTCCTTATAGGCGTCGAAACCGAAGTTGGGCTGGCCGGAGGTCTTGACACGCTCCAGGATCACGGAGCCGTCCAGACCGGCGTTGGCAGCGATCTGACGGATGGGAGCTTCCAGAGCCTTGGCAACGATGCGCACGCCGGTCTTCTCGTCGCCCTCAACGGTGGGCAGCAGAGCTTCCACAGCGGGGATGACGTTGACGAAGATGGTGCCGCCGCCGGCCACAACGCCTTCCTCAACGGCGGCGCGGGTGGCGTTGAGGGCGTCCTCAATGCGCATCTTCTTTTCCTTCATCTCGGTCTCGGTGGCAGCGCCGACCTTGATGACGGCAACGCCGCCGGCCAGCTTGGCCAGACGCTCCTGCAGCTTCTCGCGGTCATAGTCGGAGGACACCAGAGAGGCCTGCAGACGGATCTGAGCGATACGATCCTGAATGGCCTGAGCGTCGCCTGCGCCGTCCACGATGGTGGTGGTCTCCTTGGTGACCTTCACCTGACGGGCACGGCCCAGCATGTCGATGGTAGCAGTCTTCAGCTCCAGACCCACTTCCTCGGAGATCACGGTACCGCCGGTGAGGATGGCGATATCCTGCAGCATCTCCTTGCGGCGGTCGCCGAAGCCGGGTGCCTTCACAGCCACCACGGACAGAGTGCCGCGCAGACGGTTGACGATCAGGGTGGAGAGAGCCTCGCCCTCGATGTCCTCAGCCACGATGACCAGCTTCTTGCCGGCCTGCAGCAGCTGCTGCAGCAGCTCCAGAATGTCGTTGATGACGGAGATCTTCTTATCGGTGATGAGGATATAGGCGTCGTCGATGACAGCCTCCATCTTCTCGGTATCGGTGACCATGTAGGGAGTGATATAGCCACGGTCGAACTGCATGCCCTCCACGACCTCGCTGTAGGTCTCGGCGGTCTTGGACTCCTCGATGGTGATGACGCCGTCGGAAGAAACCTTCTCCATAGCGTCGGCGATCAGCTGGCCGATGGCCTCGTCGCCGGAGGAGACAGCGCCCACGCGGGCGATATCCTTGGTGCCGTCCACGGTCTTGGCCTGTGCCTTGACGGAAGCCACGGCAGCCTCAACGGCCTTGGCCATGCCCTTGCGGACAACGATGGGATTGGCGCCTGCAGCCAGATTGCGCAGACCCTCGCCAACCATGGCCTGAGCCAGCAGGGTGGCGGTGGTGGTGCCGTCGCCGGCCACGTCGTTGGTCTTGGTGGAGACTTCCTTCACCAGCTGAGCGCCCATGTTCTCAAAGGCGTCCTCCAGCTCGATCTCCTTGGCGATGGTGACACCATCGTTGGTGATCAGGGGAGCGCCGAACTTCTTGTCCAGAACCACGTTGCGGCCCTTGGGACCCAGAGTGATCTTTACGGTATCGGCCAGAGCGTCAACGCCGGCCTGCAGAGCCTTGCGGGCATCTTCGCCGCGCTTGATCATTTTTGCCATAACAGTTTACCTCCAATTTAGATACTTTCGCCGTAGGCGAAATAATATTCGATCATGTTTTGCCGCGACATGTGCGTGGCAAAACATACTTTGCAGTCCGCAAACGTGCGAGCGCAGCGAGTGCGCTGCAGCGGACTGGGGGGAGATTCTCAAGAGGGGGCCTGCCCCCTCTTGAATTAGTTACTCGACGATTGCCAGAATGTCGTGCTGACGCACAACAACGTACTCCACGTTCTCCAGAGTGACCTTGGTGCCGGCATACTTGTCGGTGATGACCTTGTCGCCGACCTTTACGGTCATGACAACGTCCTTGCCGTCCACATTGCCGCCGGGACCCACGGAGATGACCTCTGCGATGGAAGGCTTCTCCTTGGCGGTGCCGGTGAGGATGATGCCGCCCTTGGTGGTCTCTTCGGGCTCAACCATGGTCAGAATGACACGGTCTGCGAGGGGGGTGAGTTTCATGGGTATGTGCCTCCTTATAATATATATTACGATAAACACAATCAGCGTTAGCACTCGAAAAGGTGGAGTGCTAACGCTGACTATCTTATTACAATGCGCCCGATTTGTAAAGGGGATTGGGACGAATTTCTGTAAAGAATTTGTGAATTGGGGAAATCTTTCCTTATGCGTGGATGGCGGTGCCTTTGGCGGTGGCGTTGCAGCTGCAGCCTGCCGGGCCGAAGAACCGCAGCTTCCTGTCGGAAAGGGTCATGGTGATGCGGCTGCTGTGAAAGCATTCGCCGTCCAGACAGACGGCAACGGCGCCGTTTTCGGTGGAGATGCACACCTCCCGGGCGTTGGAAAGCTGTACCCATTGGGTCAGTTCCTCGTGACGGCCTGCGGAATATGTGCCCAGCAGTCGGGCGAAGGTCAGGTGGCTGACCTTCCGGACGAGGATGGTGTTCAGCACACCGTCATCCATCCGTGCCTGGGGGATGGGATTGAAGCCGCCGCCGTAGTAGCGGCCATTGCACACGGCGCTGAGGGCAAAATCGTCGGTAAAGGTTTCGCCGTCCAGCGACACCGTCCAGCGCTGGCTGATCTTCCGGAACAGGAAGTTGACAGCCACCGCCAGCAGGTAGCTGCCCTTGCCGGAGAGCAGGGGCAGGTCACCGTAGCGATGCACATCCTCCGCCACCTGCGCGTCCAGACCGGTGCAGGCGATGGTGAGGCAGAGACGGCCATTGCAGTCGATGAGATCCAACGGTACGGCTTCCCCGTCCCAGAGATTTTCCGGGTCGGTGAATTTCTCCGCGTCCGCGCCGAAGTTCTTCAGAAAGTCGTTACCGGTGCCCACGGGAATACAGGTGACGGCGGCATTGTCATAGCCCGCCGCGCCGTTGACCACCTCGTGGAGGGTACCGTCGCCGCCGCAGGCGTACAGCCGCACATCCTCGCCGCTCTCGGCGGCCTCTCTGGCCAGCTCCTCGGCGTGGCGGGGATGCTCTGTCAGCAGGCAGGTGCACTCCAGCCCGTGCCGGGCGCGCAGACTGTCTGCCATTTCCATAATATGCGCCGTGGCGTCCCGTTTGCCGGCGGTGGGATTGATGATGAAAATATGCTTCACAGCGGAAACACCTCTGGTTGATCGATCTTGTTATCGTCCGTACTGGAACACGTCGCACTTGAGCATGCCGTTGTAGAGCTTGCGCTTCTTGTCGGCGGGACGGCCGAAGCAGCGCTCAAACTCCGTGTGGGAGGAGAGCACCAGCACCCGCCACTTTGGGGGCAGGGTGCGGCAGGCCGCACCGAAGCTGCGGTACAGCGCCTCCGCCTCCGCACGCTCCAGCAGACGCTCGCCGTAGGGGGGATTGGTCACCAGCTGGCCGTATTCGGAGTCACGGCGGAACTTGCCTGCGTCGGCCACCTCGAAACGGATGCAGTCCTCCACACCAGCCAGCTCCGCGTTATGCCGTGCCAGCTCCACGGCGGCGGGGTCAATGTCGCCGCCCCAGATGTCGTAGCTGCCGTGGTACTCCTTGTCCATGGCCTCCTCAGCGGCGGTGCTCCAGATGCTGCTGGGCAGATTCTTCCAGCGCTGGGCGGAAAAGCTGCGATCCAGTCCGGGAGCGCGGTTTTTGGCGATGAGGGCGGCCTCAATGGGAATGGTGCCGCTGCCGCAGAAGGGGTCGCAGAAGGGGTCCTTGCCCCGGTAGCGGGAGAGGGTTACCAGCGCCGCCGCCATGGTCTCCTTCAGAGGAGCACCCATGTTGCGTGCGCGGTAGCCGCGCTTATAAAGACCGTCGCCGGAGGTGTCCAGATACAGCGTGGCGACATCCTTGATGATGGCAAACTGGATCTGATAGCGGCTGCCGGTCTCCGGCAGAGTCTCCATGCCGTAGGCCTGTCCCATCCGCTTGGCGGCGGCCTTCTTCACGATGGCCTGACAGGCGGGAACGGAATGGAGCTGGGAATTGAGGGAGTAGCCCTTTACGGGGAACTCGCCTTCCCGGGGGATATAATCCTCCCATGGCAGGGCGGTCACGCCCTGAAACAGCGACTCAAAATCCCGGGCGTGGAAGCTGGCCAGCTCCATCAGTACACGGGCACCGCAGCGCAGATTGAGGTTCAGCCGGGCAATGTCCAGCTCCGTGCCGGTGCAGTGCACGCGGCCATTTTCCGCACGGACATCCTGCAGCCCCAGACGCTTCATCTCGTCGGACACCAGACTCTCCAGTCCGAACAGGCAGGGGACGGTCAGTTTCATGGTCATTCTCCTTTGATCAAACTGCATAGCTATAGACAGTATAGCAGATTGTTTGACGTTGTGCAATTGTAACCGAAATGAAATCCATTTGCGGACGGAGATGTGCTATACTAAACATGTAACCTTGAAGTTGCGGAGAAATTTCGGCAAAAACCGACGCTGGAAACCTGAAGTTGGTGGAAAAAATACCGGCGGTACGGCATACTGATGGCAGAAGGAGGGAATGCACATGGCTTTCGGAGAACGGCTGCAGGCGGTGCGGCGTAAGAACGGACTGACACAGGAGGAATTCGCGGCACAGCTGAATGTCTCCCGTCAGGCGGTGAGCAAGTGGGAGTCCTCCCGGGGCTATCCGGAGATCGAGAAAATCCTCTACATCTGCAACCGGTACGGCACCACCATGGACGAGCTTTTTGCCGACGAGCTGCCGGAGGAGCAGCGGGAGGAGCCGGAGGCGGAGGACTTCCGGGATGACCGGACGCTGAAAACCATCCTCTCGGATTTCTTCAGCAATCTTTCCTATCGAAACAAGTGCATGATCGGCGGAATCCTGCTGGCCTTTGCCGTGCTGGTTCTGCTGACCAGCCATCATCTGAAAGGAGGCACAGACCAAGTGATGACCATTGTATGGACGGCGGCCATCATTCTGTTCGCCGTGGTGGAGGCTATGACTGCCGGCCTTGTCTCCATCTGGTTCGTGGCCGGCTCTCTGGCGGCGCTGGTGGCGGCCTTTGTGGGCGCATCGCTGCCGGTGCAGATCGTTTTGTTTCTGGTGGTGTCCGCGGCGGCGCTGGCCATGACCCGTCCGCTGCTGAGCAAAATCACCACCGCCCCTGCCGTGGCTACCAATGCCGACCGGGTGCTGGGCGAGGTGGCCAAGGTGACGGAGCGCATCGACAACGAAAACTCCACCGGAGCTGTCTATGTGGACGGCAAGACATGGACGGCACGCAGCGCCGACGACACGGTGATCGCCGCGGGCAGCCGGGTACGGGTGGAGGCCATGCAGGGTGTGAAGCTGCTGGTAAAGCCTGTGGAAAAGTAATATTACATATGTAATTATACAAACTATTGTCAGGAGGAAATGTTATGGAATTTATCATGATCGCGATTCTGGTTGCCCTGCTGCTGATCCTCATCATCTGCAACATCGTCATCGTGCAGCAGTCACGTGCGTATGTGGTGGAGCGTCTGGGTGCGTTCCGCGCGGTGTGGGGCGTTGGCCTGCATATCAAGATCCCCTTCATTGAGCGTGTGGTGAAGAAGGTGTCCCTGAAGGAGCAGGTGGCGGACTTCGCGCCCCAGCCGGTGATCACCAAGGATAATGTCACCATGCAGATCGACACCGTGATCTATTTCCAGATCACCGATCCCAAGCTCTACACCTACGGCGTGGAGCATCCCATGAACGCCATCGAGAACCTCACCGCCACCACCCTGCGAAACATCATCGGCGACATGGAGCTGGACCAGTCCCTGACCTCCCGCGATACCATCAACTCCCGGATGCGCTCCATTCTGGACGAGGCCACCGACCCCTGGGGCATCAAGGTCAACCGCGTGGAGCTGAAGAACATCATCCCCCCCAAGGAGATCCAGAACGCCATGGAGAAGCAGATGAAGGCGGAGCGCGAGCGCCGTGAGTCCATTCTGCAGGCCGAGGGCACCAAGCAGTCCCAGATCCTGGTGGCCGAGGGCGAGAAGCAGTCCGCCATCCTCCGCGCCGACGCGGAGAAGCAGGCCGCCATCCTCCGTGCCGAGGGTGAGAAGGCTGCCCGCATCATGGCCGCCGAGGCCGAGGCGGAGGCCATCGCCAAGGTGCAGCAGGCGCTGGCAGACTCTCTGAAGCTGCTGAACGAATCCGCACCCAACGATCAGGTGGTGAAGCTGAAGGCTCTGGAGGCCATGGAGAAGGTGGCGGACGGCAAGGCCACCAAGATCATCATCCCCTCTGAGCTGCAGGGTCTGGCCGGTCTGGCCGCCAGCGCCAAGACGGTGTTCGACACGCCTGATCCCCAGTAAAAACCCCGAAGGCAGACTGTATGTGGACGAAGGGAGGCCGTTATGATCATCCTCTGGTGCCTGATCGCTGTGGCGGTCCTGCTGCTGTGCCTTAAGCTCTCATCCCTCCGAAGACGGGCGGAAAACGGCAGATATGCGGAAGAGAGTGTCGGAGACCGGCAGGAACGCTTGAAGAGTGACGCCGCATACGAGAAGCAGGACTTGGACAGCAAAAGCGCCTATGAAATGGCGGAAGAAAGAACTTCCATGTGGCCGTGAGGCCGCCGTTGAGAAAAACAGCAGCCGCGCAAGCGGCTGCTGTTACTGTTCCGGGAGGATATCGGTTTCCAGACAGGCATCCTCGGCCTCCTGCTGGGCGCGGATGAGGCAGGTACGAGCCAGCAGGGGCTGTCCCTGCTCCAGATGCTCCACGGCCTGCGCCGCGGCGCGGAACATATGGAAATACAACTCCCGATAGCTGGTCAATGTCCTCACCTCGGGTATATTTTAAGGCTATACCCCTTAAAATGCAATAAGGAATATTCCCTTAAGTCATAATAATGACTGGGTGATGCTATGTACCAGCTTCGTATTCGTGACTTGCGGGAAGACCGCGACCTGAATCAAACACAGGTGGCAGAGTTGTTGAATGTGCATCAGACGACCTATTCGGACTATGAGTTGGGGAGACTGAATGTGCCGGTATCCGCTCTGCACACGCTGGCAGACTATTACGGCGTCAGCGTGGATTATCTGCTGGGGCGGACGGATGTGAAAAAGCCGTATCCGAAGAAATGAACGACCCCTT
This sequence comes from Oscillospiraceae bacterium, assembly GCA_015067995.1. Taxonomy (GTDB): domain Bacteria; phylum Bacillota; class Clostridia; order Oscillospirales; family Oscillospiraceae; genus Oscillibacter. The sequence goes on along the minus strand of SVLJ01000010.1, from coordinate 26,803 downwards.
ACGAGGGCAAAAAGGATGACCCGGTCGGGCGACCGGGTCATCCTTTTTTGCGTTTGTTCCTGTGGCCGGGCGGGGTCAGTCCGCGAAGCGCAGCGTCAGCTGCGCGGTGGCCGTACCCTTGCTGTAATAGGTGTCCGGCTCATAGGTGAGGATCTTTGCCGTGACCTGCGCCGATTTCGGCTGGGTCTGCAGAATCAGGGATTCCACATATTCGCCGGGGCGAAGCAGGCCGGTCTCGCCAAGGAGAGCACCCTGCGCATCCAGAAGCCGCAGCCGCACCCAGGCGGTATTGATCTCATTGGACGCGAAATACACCTGAGCTGCTCCGTCTGTGACCGTGGGGGCACTATAGAGAGAAACAGCGATCCCGTCTGCAAGAATCAGTGTGCCGTATATGGTTTTGTCCACGCCTTCCGGGAATCCGGAAACGGCGGCGGAGTCAAAGGACGGCGGAATGAAATCGTTGACGATCACATCTCGCTCTCCGCCCCACCGGATCAGGACGGCGGCTGCAACGGCCAGCACGATCATGCCGAATATCAGCAGGATTCGTTTTTCCAGTTTGCTCATAGGTGTTCTCCGTAATGGTTAAAGGTTAGGGAGCGGTGATGGTGACGGTGACGGTGCCCAGTGTATAGTTACCGGCGGTCAGGTCGGTAGGGGCATCATCATTGGTCAGAGCAATATCATAAGAGATAGAGGGGGCAGTGTTGAATCCGGTGCCCGCAATTGCTCTGGTCAGAGTTTGGTCGGCGGTCGGCGTAATGGTGAAGTCTTTTCCGTTGGCACCTGCACCGAGAGCTTTGGCAGTGGAGACCTTCACGCTCACGTTGGAGTGGTTGTCAACCTTAATAGCATCAGAGATCGCGGTGGAAGTCCAGCCGGGTTCGGTTGTGTATGTATATTCATGATTCTCGGGATTCCATGTTTTTCCGGCACCGTTGCTGTTATAGGTGAACTTGAGATCCTTCCAAGTTACCGTGACATAATAGCGCGGTGATTCTGCGCCAGAGCCGTCAACGACGATGGTGACGTCTTTGGCATCCGTACCATCCAACGCCTCAATCGGAGAGACAGCATTTGCGGAGATGCTCAGGCTGAGGACCATGGCCAGAGCCAGAACGAGACATGCGAACTTCTTCATAGTATGTATCTTCCTTTCTTTGTGATGGGTTTCATTATGTACGGGTCAGCCGCGCCGCCTTTGCCGGAACGGCTGATCAATAATGAACAGAGGGTGGGGGAGGCTTACTTCTTGGTGATGGTAACGCTGACGTCGGCCACATTCACCGTGCCTGTGCCGGGAGTGCCGTCAGTGCTGACGGTGAGGGTGAAGGTGTTGGTGTCCGGGGTGGCGAGGCCTACATAGGAATCCAGATCAAAGGTGGTCTTGTTGAGGGTGGCCTTGAAGCCGTCGGAAGCGCTCTTGTCCGCGACGTTGGCGGTGACGGAGATGTCCACGTCGGACTTGTTGGTGACGGTGATGTCCGCGGTGGTGCCGCCGGTGAAGGCACCGCTGCCGGTGCTGACATAGGTGTGCTGCTCAGCGTCCCAGCGCTGACCGTTCTTGGTGAAGCTGAAGCTCAGGTCTTCCCATGCCACGATGACATAGTAGGTGTTGATGGTGGCGCCCTCGGTGACGTTGACGGTGACGTCGCCGATGTCTGCGGGGGTACCGCTGGCGCTGATGGTCAGGTTGCCGCCTGCGGCGGATGCGGTAACGGCCAGACCGCAGACCATTGCCAGTGCGAGGATGCATGCCAGAAGCTTTTTCATGATGTGTTTCTCCCTTCTCATTCTCAATTCATCACGGTGATCTTGACATCGGTGATCTCGGGGGAGACCAGCGCCCGCTCACCGCTAACGGGGTCATAGCAATGCAGCCGGTACAGGCCGGTGTAGACGCCCTCGCTGAGGGAGGCGGAGCCTGCCAGTTTCTCCAGCGTTTCCAGAGCGTAGCCCGCCTTCACCAGACCGGACTGGGCGATGACGTATTCCTCGCCGCCGGAGATGACGATGAGCTCCAGAGCTACGTTATGGCTGGAGGCGTTGGGGTTTTTGAAGTACACGGCGATCTGGCCGGTGGAGAGGCTCAGTCTGGCGTCCAGTGTGTAAATCATGGACAGAGAACCGCCGCCCTCCGGCACGTCTGCCTTTTCGGTGGTGTCGTCCTCCATGGGCTTGGACAGCACATCCTCCGGCGGCAGGGGGTGATCGGGGTTGACGGGTGTGGAGGGCGCCGGGCCGTTGAGCAGAAGGCTCAGCAGGATGCCGGTGATGCCCAGCAGGAGCAGCAGAATCAGCAGGAACGGCCAGCGGGGTACCAGCAGGGCGACGAAATCATCGCCGCCGATCCGGACATAGCCTGCCCGGCGGTACAGAAGTCCGCTGTGCTGATCCGGCTTACAGATGTCCAGCATGAGCTTGCGGACCCGCAGCTGGGAAATGATCTCCTTCTTGTTCTTCTTCTTGGTTTCACCGATGATGTGATAATCGCCGTTGGGATAAAGACGATCCAGCTGCTTCTTGGAGTAACAGAGGATGTTTTCCTTTTCGATCTTTACCTTCTGGTCGTAATCGTCCATCATCATAAAGCTGTGCTGCAAATCAACCACCTCCTGTTATGGTAACGGTGCAGACACCGGAGATTTGATTGCCGGTCATATTCGTGGGCAGCGTGCCCTGCAGCCAGAGGAAGGCCTTGGCTGCCACGCCGCCGGGAGCCAGCATGCCGGATTGGGTGATGGTGGCGGCATTTCTGTTGTCTGTGGCAGTGAAGTAGTGGGTCAGACCCTCAAAGCCGCTGTTGGCCGCGTAGGCGAAGGATGCATTGACATTGATCTCAGACTCGGCGTTGTTGGTAACCATGACATAGTTGGTGCCGGCGGTCACCGGATAGACGGGTTCCGTGCTGTAGGTGTGGGTCTGGGGGTCCCATTCGCCGTGGGTGTACCGGAAGGACAGGGAGCCCCACGTGACAGTGACAGCGACCACCGGCGTAGAGTTGTCATCGTAGTAGAACACGGTGATCTCTACATCCGTGGTGCCCATGATGACGGTGACCTCTGCCTCAGAGGGGGTATAACCGGGGATGATGGGGCTGGTAACGTTGTATTCCTTGCCGATCTCCACCTGTCCGGTGTGAGGTTCATGGGCCATCTTGCCGCGGAGAGTCTCATCCTTTACGTTGTTCGCGTAGAGATACTGAATGGTGATGTGGCGGAAGTTACTGGTGTAGGTAATGGTCACCACCACATTCTGAGCGGGCATGGTGCCTTCGAGGTTTTTATAGACCTTGTCAGCGGTGTACGTGTCGATGACGGGGATGGCATCATAACCCGCGGGCGGGATGTCCATGCCCACCGTCATTTCGGTGTTGGTATAGTCCAGATGACCATCATTCACGGGCAGGCCGTTGTCATAGACGTGCTTGATGGTGTAGGAGAAGGTCTGTCCCTTCCACTTGGCGTACAGGGTGTGACCGGCGGTCAGGGAGACGGAAGTGTCCTCCTTCACCGGCTGTGCCCAGACGTCCTTGTCCAGATACCAGCCCTCAAAGTCGAAGCCGATGCGGACGGGAGTGGGCAGGGAGCGGTATGCCGCTGTCAGACCGGCATAGCCGCCTGCAGTAGTATATCCGCTGGCCTCCGGGTCATAACCGTAAATATTGTCGTATACCGCGGTGAGCTCCGCAGTGGTGCAGCTGCCGCCGTTGGGATCGATGGTGACAGCAAAGGTGTTGGGACGGTAGATCACCTGTGCGGTGACGCCCTCCGTCACCATGGTGCCGCTGATGACTTCCTTGCCGCTTTCCACGGTGTAGCCGTCCACGGCGGGAGAGGTGACGGAGTAGGCGGTGCCGGTGGCAACATCGTCGTCACGGTAGCTGTCAAACTGCACCAGCGTACCGTCGGGCTGCTCCTTGAAGTAGAGGATGTTCAGCTGGTTGGCAGTGCCGGTGTAGGTGACGGTGACAGTGACATGATTGGCCGGCATGGTGCCGGACACCACGGCCTGATCCGGCATATAGCCGGAAATGGTGGGAGAGGTGACTGAGTAAGCACTGCCGTACTTCACGGTCTCCACATGGTCAGGTGCGGCTGTGCCGCCGCCCACCGCATAGGTGTAGTGGATGGTGAGGGTGTATTCCCTGGGGACGTAGCTGCCCATGACCCACACATCGGCGGCGGGCATCTGCTCCAGCTCCGAGCCGTCACCGTATTCCCAGCTCCACTGGAATTCATATCCCGCATAATTGGCGGGGGCGTGGGTATGAGGCAGTGTGGCCAACAGAGAGTCGCCGGGACAGAGACCGGTCACTTTGCCCTGAATGGGTGCGCCGGTGGGGGAGGTTTGATAGATGTAATTCAGGGTGAAGGTGGCTTTCTCCGCCGTGGCAATGATGGTGATCTCGCTGTAGCCGATGACTGCCGCACTGATGAAGATGACGCCGGTGCCGGCATTGTAGGTATAATCCGTACCGGCGGTGAGGGTGACGGAGCTGCTGCCCTCGCGCTTGGTCACGGCAATGCCGCCGGGCAGGGCGTAATCCTTCCCGGGGGAGAGAGTGGCGGTGTAGTCCACATTCGCCTTGATGGTGCCGTTGGTGGTGGCCAGAGCAACCTTGTCGCTGTTTACCAGATCGGTCAGCTGATAGATGATCCGGGGCAGCACCTTTACCAGCGTCTCCCCGCGGATCTCCGTGATGCCGGTGACCGGGGGGGCAACGCATGTCGCGTTGGGGGAGGACTCCTTGGGCTCCAGTGCCAGCACCACGTTGTAATAGGTGGTGTGGGGCGGGTACAGGGGATCGTCGCTCTCCGCCAGTTCGGTGGTGCGGTTGATCAGGTGGAAGGTGAAGTTCACAAAGTCGTCGCGCCAGTCGGCTGCCGCCTCCAGCTCGCTCTTTTTCGTCTCCAGCGCCGCCTTGTTGTACAGCTCGCTGTGAGCCACGGTGTCACCGGCGGTGATGGTCTTGGGATTGGACTCCGTGGAGTAAATGGTGGGCGTGACGGCATCTGTCCAGCCGTTGGTGGGATTGATGACCACGTTGGCATAGTCCGTCTCCGGATTGGCCGCAATGCCCAGTGTCTGCAGCGTGCCGCCGGCGTCTGCCTGCTGGTACTGCATCCGCATGGAATCCGCGCCCGGCTTCAGTAGGGGAACGTCGTTGCCGCCCAGGAAGCCGTCACGGGGGTTGAGATAGAGGGTGACGGTGAATTCCGCGGAGAAAACGTGCTCACCATCGGCCTCTGTGTCGGTGACATAGGGGTCGAGGTTGGAAATGGCGATGACGTTGTCGCCGGGTTCGTCGATGCTGGTGTAGGTGACGGTGGGGGCATTGCCCTCCGCCAGACCGGTGAACACCACGTTGCTGGCTGCTGCACCATTCAGCACGAAGTAATCGGAAAGCTGGGCGGTGATGAAGTAGTCTGCAATGGAGGCCTGCTCCTCGTAGACCTGCTGGATCAGGGTGAAACGTACCGCGCCGTTGCCGTTTGCTGCGTTGGGATTGGCAGTGTTTTCGTCGGAGGAGAGGGTATTGATTATGGCCTGTGCTTCGGTGGTCAGTGCCGGTTTGCCGGTGGGTTGGATACCGATGATATTGGTGCTGTGATAGCTTGCTTTGGATGCGCCAGCAGAACCTCCGAGAATCGAATAGGAGCCGTTTCCACCATTATAGCCGGAGATGGCTACCGTTGCCTCGCCGGAAGTTTGGCTGTTGTTTTCCGCAGCACTGTTACCGGTCTGCCCCCAAGCGCCGCAGGCACCGCCGCCGCCACCACCGGCGACGAGGTAGAAGCCGCTGTTGTTTGTGGTGTTGGTACTGCTGATGCCGGAGGCGCCACCGCCGGAGCCGCCGGACTGTTGGTTAGCATTAGCGCCCTTGGAACCTACAACGAAGTATACGGTTTCACCTTGCTCAAAGTATTTCCAGCCGGCTACGTAGCCGCCGTTTGCACCGCTGCCGCCGTTGCCACCAAGCTGGCCTGTGCCGCCTGTGCCGCCGGAAGCGCCCCAGGCCTGGATGTAATAGTAACCGGAGGCGGGGATGAGATGGCTGTCATAGCTGATTACACCATTGACCACGGCGGTAGTGTCTGTGAATGGTGTGGATTCATTGGATGCCGCTGCTGCGGGGTCGGTTGTGATGGAGGTGTTGAGCTTCAGCTCGTAGCGCTGCTCTTCGCTGTTGTAGGAGAGATGCTTGCTGTAAGTCACGGCGTTACCGTTGAGGGTTCCGCTGTTTGCGCCGATCTTGATGGCAGACTTGCCGTGGTAGATTTTTTCCACCGCCTGGGTGCCCACCACCGCCAGCAGATTGGGTTTGGGGGTCACTGTGACGGAAATGGGATAATAGGTGGTCTCCACGGGAGCAACTGTCTGAGAGCCTGCGTTGTAGGTGGGATCGCCGGTGGGATCCACCGTGTAGTCGGAGATGTTCTGGATGCCGGCGTACATCCACTTGCCTGCCCAGCCCTCATAGTTGGAGCCCTTCAGCGCGGAAACGGGGCGCTCATCGGCGGGAGCGCTGTCAATGCTCTGTCCCTTGGCCGTAAAGCCGGTCAGCGGCAGATTGACATAGCCGCACTGGTCGGAAACCGGCAGCAGAACGGTACTGCTGTCCACGTTGGAGGTGCAGGTGAAGCCACCGTTCCACAGGGGAATGTCGTTGCCGCCGGCAAAGCCGCTGACGGGGGTAAACTGAAGCTCCAGACGGAGATAGGGATTGCTGATCAGGTCGACGCCGGAAACGGTGAGGCCGTTGGTGGCGGGGTCGAAGCTGACGGTACAATAGGTACTGGGCTGGGGAGCCACGGTGAAGTAGGGGGAGATCTGCGCGGTGAGGGTCAGGTCGCTGAGATAGGACAGCTCGTCGCTCTCCAGTGCGCAGATATACACACCACCGCCGGTGCTGCTGGGGTTGCCGGTCTTGCCGGAGGCGGCAAGGATGCTGTCAATACCGGTGTAGGTGACGGTGCTGGCGATGAAGGAGGAGCCGCCGCCGCCACCGCCCACGTAGGTGGGGCTCAGCAGACCGGACTGGACGCCGCCGGAGCCGCCGCAGAAGCCCGCGCCGCCTGCGCCGCCGCGGAGGTTGCCCGAACCACCGCCGCCGCCGGAATAGTTGGCATTGTTGGTGCCGCGCCAGTCGTTGGGCTCCTTGCCGTTGAAAAGGCCGATCAGGCTGCCCAGCGCGGTGCCTTCGATGGCACCGGGGACGTTGGTTGCGCCGCGGCCCACATAGTTGGTGGAGGGGCCGCTGGACTTGCCGTTCTCACCGGCGAAGAAGGTGCCCTCCACATCGTAGCCGCTGCCGGAGAGCACACCGGAGGTGCTGCCCACGGAGCCGCCTGCGCCGCCGTCCGCGGTGCCGGTGGCCGTGATGCCCAGCAGGGGCGAGTTGCCGTTGCCTGCGCCGCCGCCGCCACCGCCGCCGGCGATGAGGATGTACTTGGTGGCGCGATCCTCGTCAGAGATCTCCGAGGTCTGATTACCGGCGCCGTCGGTGTATTTGCGCTCGAATTCCTGAGGGGCGAATTTGTAGACAACGGAGTAACCGCCGCCGCCGCCCACCAGCATACTGCCGGTGTCACCATGGTGGCCGCCGTCGCCGTTGATGCCGCCGCCCTCGTCGGTGGCGGCAGTCTGCTGACCGTCGCCGCCCAGCTGGTAGTACAGGGTCTCACCGGCGGTCAGATGTACCACGCCGTACACGTAGCCGCCTGCGCCGCCCTTGCCGCCGGGACTGACATAGTCGGTGCCTGCGCCGCCCTTGCCGCCCCACACCTGCACCAGATAGTCACCGGTGATGGGCGCGGTGAAGTAGTGGTTGCGGGAGGCGTCGTGGGCGGTGTTGGCATCCTCACGGACAAGGGCAGAGTTCACCTGCATCGTGAAGGTGAACGCGCCGTTATCGTCCCGCAGGGTCTGGTGGTGGGTCAGCACGGTCCCGCCAAAGACGATGCTGCCGTCAGAGGCGACTTCCGCGGCCGCCGCAGCAGACGCACGGGAAGGGAATATAATCATCTGTAAGAGGAGTGCCGCCGACATGATCAGCGACAGGCTGCGTTTGAACATTTGCTTCATCTGAAAACCCTCTGTTTGCAATGCATGGTATGCCGGCACATCACCGGGAATTCCGGTGGGCAGCACACGATGTGGAATTGATTATACGAGGCCATTTTATAGTTGATATATTGTAGCACAGACAACTGAAAAAAGCAACAGGGTACAATGCATTAATGTGATAAAGTGGGGGGGGGGTAAAAACTATTGTACAATATGTATAGAGAACAAAAAAGACGGTTTTCATAATAAAAAAGTGCGTTGGAATTTCCGGAAAAACCGGAAATTCCAACGCACGCTGTCTCTGCTGTGGAAAGCGGCCTCAGACCTTTGTAATCACGGGGATCACCATGGGGTTGCGGCGGGTCATTTTGTAGAGGTAGTTGCTGACGGCGCTCTTGACGGCGCCCTTGATCTCGTTGTCGTCCCGGCTGCGCTTGCGGCGGCCGGTGGCGGCGATGACGGCTTCCAGCGCCACGTTCTGCAGCTCAATCATGATCTCCTCGGACTCCTTCACATAGATGAAGCCGCGGGTGATGATCTCCGGCGTGCTGAGGAGGGTGCCGTCATAGTCGGACAGGGGCAGAACCACCACCACCATGCCGTCCTCTGCCAGACGCTTGCGGTCGCGCATGACCACCGCGCCCACATCGCCCACACCGGAGCCGTCCACATACACCTCGCCGGCGGGGACGGTGCCGCCCAGCTTTATGGTCTTGGCGGTCAGCTCGATGACGCTGCCGTTTTCGGCGATGGCCACATGGTTGCGGGGCATACCCATCTGCTGGGCCAGCTGGCAGTGGATCTGCAGCATCCGCTGCTCGCCGTGGACGGGAATGAAGAACCGGGGCTTCACCAGCGCGTGGATGATCTTCAGCTCCTCCTGACAGGCGTGGCCGGAGACATGGAGCATGTCTGCCCGGTCATAGACCACGTTGACGCCCTTGCGGAACAGTTCGTTGATGACACGGCCCACCGTCACCTCGTTGCCGGGGATGGCGGAAGCGGAGATGATGACCTTGTCCCCGGCGCCGATCTCCACCTGCTTGTGGGTGGAGAAGGCCATGCGGTACAGGGCGCTCATTTCCTCGCCCTGAGAGCCGGTGGTGACGATGACCTGCTTGTTGGCGGGCAGACCCTTCAGCTTGTTGAGATCCGTGAGGACGCCCTTGGGCACCTTCATGTAGCCCAGCTCCGTGGAGACCTTCATCATGTTCTCCATGGAACGGCCGGTGACGGCCACCTTCCGGCCACAGGCGGCGGCAGCGTCCAGCACCTGCTGGATGCGGTGGACGTTGGAGGCGAAGGTGGTGACGATGATGCGCTCGCTGCAGCCGGAGAACTGACGCATGAAGGTCTTGCCCACCAGACTTTCGCTGGGGGTATAGCCGGGACGCTCCACGTTGGTGGAGTCTGCCAGCAGCGCCAGAACGCCCGCCTTGCCCAGCTCGCCGAAGCGGGCCAGATCGATGACGTCGCCGTCAATGGGGGTGGAGTCGATCTTGAAGTCGCCGGTGTGGACAATGGTGCCCATCCGGGTGTGGATGGCCAGCGCCACGGAGTCGGCGATGGAATGGTTCACGTGGATGAATTCCACCTGAAACTTGCTGCCCACCTTCACCGTTTCACCGGGCTCCACGGTGGTGAGCTTTGTGGACTTGGTGAGGCCGTGCTCCTCCAGCTTCAGCCGGATGAGACCGGCGGTGAAGCGGGTGCAGTAGATGGGGATGTTCACCTGCTTGAGCACGTAGGGGATGGCACCGATGTGATCCTCGTGACCATGGGTGATGAACAGACCGCGGATACGGGCCTTGTTCTTCACCAGATAGCTGACGTCGGGGATGATGGAATCGATGCCGTACATGTCGTCGCCGGGGAAGCCCATGCCGCAGTCCACCACGATGGTCTCGCCGCCGTGCTCGAATACGGTCATGTTCTTGCCCACCTCGTCCAGACCGCCAAGGGGGATGATTTTCAGTTTTTCTGCCATAAAATGCTCCTTTTACAATCAATATGTAGGAAAATCTCCCCGAAAAGGGCGTTTTTGGACGCAATAACAGCACCGCACCGAATGGCCGTTCCTTTCGGCCCTGTATCGCCGGAAGGAGAGGACAAATGCATCCTGTGTGGGGGAGATATTCGGTTTTTGCCGCGTCGGGAGGGAGGCGGGTCAGTTCTCCGTCGGGTGCGCGGGGGCGGCGTGTCCGGCACGCGTGCAGCGGCGGACAGGCCTGTCTATTTTTTTGACCGGAGGTACACAAACTCCCGGCAAAACACAAAGCAAACAGCTCCCGGAGGAGCTTCATCCAAATTAGTATATCACAGAAAGACGCAAATGTATACCATTTTTTTGCGCAAACCGGAAAAAGACTTTTTTCATCGGCGGCAGGGTTGTTCTTGCACCTTTGCGGATAATCTGTTATACTGATATAATCTTATAATATGCCCAACTATGCGCGCACGGAGAACAGTTCCCGCCGATGCGCGGAAAAACCATACAAATCACAGAAAATCACAGAAGGAGACGGATTTTATGCATAAAAAAATCTCCCGCCTGCTGGAACCCAACATGAAGCTGTATTTCTTCTTTATGCTGGCCTTTGGTCTGGCTGCCTTCGCCGTGGACCGCACCATGGCGGTGGTGGAGATCCTCATCACCGCGGCGCTCTATTTCTACTTCCGCAGCAGCAGCAAGCTGCGCCGCCAGAGCGTCCTGCAGTATATCGACAGCCTCACCGGCAGCGTGGATTCCGCCAGTAAGTCCACTCTCATCAATTCACCGCTGCCCATCATGGTCTTCCGGCCCGACACCGGCGAGGTGATCTGGAGCAACGAGAATTTCCTGCAGCTGGCCGGAGCACGGGAGCATCTGTTCGAGGTGCGGGTGGAGGACACCGTGCCGGAGTTCTCCGTCCAGTGGCTGCTGGAGGGCAAGACGGAGTGCCCTGAGCGGGTACGGATGAACGGACGCATGTTCCAGGTCTACGGCAGCATGGTGCGCAGCAAGGCCAAGGACGGACGGCAGAATCTGGTGGCCACCACCTACTGGGTGGATACCACCGAGGCCGACGCCCTGCAGGCCGCCTACGACGCCAGCCGTCCTATGATCGCCATTATGCAGATCGACAACTATGAGGATCTCATGAAGGCCTGTCCCGACACCCAGCGCAGCGCCGTGCTGGCTCAGATCGATGAGAAGATCAACCAGTGGACGGCAGGGAAGGGCCTGCTGCTGAAAACCGATCAAGACCATTACCTCTACATCTTTGAGGAGCAGTATTTCGCCGACTACGAGGCCCAGCGGTTCTCCGTGCTGGACGCCATCCGGGAAACCAAAGTGGCCGACGGACTCAACGCCACACTCTCCATCGGCATCGGCAAGGACTGCGACGAGTTTGCCGAGCTGTACCGAAACGCAAGCCTCTCCCTGGAGATGGCTCTCAGCCGCGGCGGCGATCAGGCGGTGGTGCGCAACCGTCTGGACTTCAGCTTCTACGGCGGACGCGCCAAGGCTACGGAAAAGCGAACCAAGGTCAAGTCCCGGGTCATGGCCAACGCCCTGGGCGAGCTCATTGAGGACGCCAGGCAGATCTATGTCATGGGTCACACCTACGCCGACATGGACGCCGTGGGCGCGGCGGCAGGCGTGTGCTGCATTGCCCGTAAGCGGGGCAAGAAGGCCAAGATCATCATCGATCTGGAACGCAACGCCGCCAAGGAGCTGCTTTCAGAGCTGCGAAAGCTCCCGGCCTACGCCGATGTGTTCATTTCACCCGACGACGCCTTCCTGGAGATGCAGCCCGGTTCCCTGCTGGTGGTGGTGGACACCAACCGCCCCGATCAGGTGCAGGCACAGCAGGTGCTGGAGGCCAGCAACCGGGTGGCCGTCATTGATCATCACCGCCGCGCCGCCTCCTACATCGAAAACGCGGCGCTGAACTTCCACGAGCCCTACGCCTCCTCCGCCTCCGAGCTGGTGACAGAGCTGCTGCAGTATCTGGTGGAGGCATCTGATCTGATCCATGAGGAGGCTATGGCGCTGCTGGCGGGCATCGTGCTGGATACCAAGCATTTCAGCATGCGTACCGGCGGCCGTACCTTCGAGGCGGCAGCCTTCCTGCGCCGTGCCGGCGCCGATACCGTCACCGTGCAGCGGCTGTTCCAGAACACGCTGACAGAGGTGGTGGCACGGTTTGACATCGTCCGGGGCGCGGAGATCCATTTCGACGGCATTGCCGTCTGCGTCGCGCCGGAAAATACCACCGACCGTGTGGCGGTGGCGCAGGCAGCCGACGAGCTGCTGACCCTCCGGGGCGTGCGTGCGTCCTTCGTGCTGTATCAGGATGGCGAGGACGTGGCCATCTCCGGCCGGTCTCTGGGTGAGATCAACGTGCAGGTGATCCTGGAGGCACTGGGCGGCGGCGGAAATTCCACCATCGCCGGAGGCCGCGTCAAGGACTCCGATACCGCAGCCGTGCGGACACAGCTGATGGCTGCCATCGAGGACTATCTGGATAGATAATGTATATAACCGCAAAGGAGAAACGAATATGAAAGTGATTTTGCAGCAGGACGTGAAGGGTCAGGGCAAGAAGGGTCAGCTGGTGGAAGTGTCTGAGGGCTATGCCCGCAACTTCCTCCTGCCTAAGAAGCTGGCCATCCCCGCCACCACGGATGCCATCAATACCATGAATCTGAAGGAAAAGGCACGCCGCGCCGAGGAAGCCCGTCAGCGTGAGGAGGCGGTGAATACCGCCAATAAGCTGAAGGAGTGCACCGTGCGCATCGCCGCCAAGGCCGGTACCGGCGGACGCCTCTTCGGCGCCGTCACCACCAAGGAGATCTCCGAGGCACTGAACAAGCAGTTTGCGCTGGATATTCCCAAGCAGAAGCTGGTGCTGGACGAGGCCATCAAGTCCTTCGGCACCTACACGGTGAAGGCCAAGCTGGGCTTTGAGATCAGCGCATCCTTCAGCGTGATGGTCAGCGAGGAAAACTGATCGGCAAAGCCGATTGCAGGCAAAGTTTGTAAGTACGAGAGGTGACAGCAATGGCAAATGAAGATCTGCTGCTGCGGCAGATGCCCCACTCTCTGGAGGGTGAGCAGGCCGTTCTGGGTTCCATGCTCATTGATCCGGAGTGTATCAAGGAGGTCATGGACAAGCTGCAGCCGGGTGACTTTTACCTGCGGCAGAACCGGGAGATCTTTGAGACCATCTACTCCATGTTCAGCTACGCCAAGCCGGTGGACGGCATCACCGTGGCGGAGGAGATGCAGCGCAACGGCACCTACGACGAGCGGGTGACCCGGAATTACCTTGTCCAGCTGATGGAGATCACACCTACCTCTGCCAACGTGATGGAGTATGTGAAGATCGTCAGGGACAAGGCGCTGATGCGCTCTGTCGCCCAGGCCGCCTCGGAGATCACCGCTCTGGTGCAGGACGGCACCGGCGACGCCGCCGACATGCTGGAGGCGGCGGAGCAGAAGATCTTTGCCATCCGCCGGGGACAGGGCTCCCGGGACATGGTGCCTCTGCGGCAGGTGCTGCCGGAGGTGCTGGACCGCCTGTCGGAAATGAGCGAGAGCGACACCCATCTGCCGGGTCTGTCCACCGGACTTTCCGCCGTGGACGCCAAGATCACCGGCCTGAACAAATCCGACCTTTTGCTGCTGGCCGCCCGTCCCGGCATGGGCAAGACCTCCTTCGCCCTGAACGTGGCGCTGAATGTGGCCAAGAGCTCTCAGAAGACCGTGGCGGTATTCTCACTGGAAATGTCGGCGGAGCAGCTGGTGACCCGTCTGCTGGCCTCCGAAGCGCTGGTGGAAAACGGTCGGCTGAAAACCGGAAATCTCCGGGAGACCGACTGGCAGAAGATCGCCGACGCCGCCACCATTATGAACCGTTTGGACATCCGCATCGACGATAACCCCATGCTCACCGTGGCGGACATGAACGCCAAGTGCCGCCGTCTGGACAATCTCGGTCTGGTGGTCATCGACTATCTGCAGCTGATGACCTCCGCCGGAGGCAAGGGACATGCCGGTGAAAACCGCCAGCAGGTGGTGTCGGATATCTCCCGTATGCTGAAGATCATGGCCAAAGAGCTGAACGTGCCGGTGATCTGCCTGAGCCAGCTGAGCCGTGCCAACGAAAAGCGCGACGACAAGCGGCCCATGCTGTCCGACCTGCGTGAGTCCGGCGCCATCGAGCAGGATGCCGATATCGTCATGTTTTTGTATCGTGACGACTATTATAATGAGGACTCCGAAAAGCATAACATCGCCGAGTGCATCATCGCCAAGAACCGCCACGGCGAGACCGGCAAGGTGGAGCTGCGCTGGGTGCCGGAATACACGGCCTTCAGCACGCTGGAAAACCGCTACGACGAGGACGACGAATAAGAAGCTATGCTGGAACGTGCGAAAGAAGTCCTGTCCGGTCTTGCCGGTCGGGAGGTGCTGGCGGCAGTGTCCGGCGGCATGGATTCCATGTGCCTGCTGCAGCTGCTCCACAGCTGGGGCGGAGTGCGGGGCATCCGTGTAACGGCAGCCCATTTCAACCATCAGCTGCGGCAGGAGGAAGCCGACAGGGACGAGGCCTTCGTCCGAGGCTGGTGCGCAGAGCGGGGTATTCCCGTGGTCTGCGGCCGGGGAGATGTCAGAGCGCTGGCGGAGGAACGGGGACTTTCCATTGAGGAAGCCGCCCGGGAGGCGCGCTACGCTTTCCTTCGGGAGGCGGCGGGGGAAACGAGCCCCATTCTGACTGCTCACCATGCCGACGACAATGCCGAGACTATGCTGCTGAATCTTCTGCGGGGCACAGGCCTCCGGGGCCTCACCGGAATTCCGGCACAGCGGCAGGGCATCGTGAGACCCTTTCTGGAAATTCCCCGGACGGAGCTGGCGGTCTACGCCGCGGAGCAGAGCCTCGTCTGGGTGGAGGACAGCACCAACGCGCAGGAGGACGCCGCACGGAACGTGCTGCGCCATCGGGTGCTGCCGGTATTGCGTGAGCTGAACCCACGGGCGGTGGAGAACATGACCCGCACCGCCCTGCTGCTGGAGCGTGACGAAGCTGCCCTGACCCGTGGGGCACAGGAACTGCTGAGCAGATGTTACCCCATGGAACGGGGCCTGGGCATCTCCGCAGCGGACTGCCTGCGGGCGGACGATGCCGTGCGCAGCCGCTGCGTGCTGGAACTGCTGAGTCGGGTGGGCGGACACCGGAAGGATCTTTCCGCCGCCCATGTGGAGGCGGTGTGCGGACTTCTGCAGGGGCCGCCCGGACGGGAGGTGCGCCTGCCCTACGGCGTCATTGCCCGGCAGGACGGCAGAAATCTTCTGGTGCAGCGCAGTGAGGAATCGCCGGAGGCGGCTGTGCTCACCATCGGTGAAACGGTATTTTTCGGCCGCTGGCAGGTGTGTTTGTCGGCCGACAGCGGAGCGTGGGTGCTGTCTGTCCCCGCAGGTGCGGAGCTGACGGTGACCCCGTGGAGCCGGGACGACGGCATGACCCTCCCCGGCAGCCGCGGGCGGCGCAGCCTCAAGCGGCTGTGTGCCGACGCGGGAATCTCTCCGGAGCAGCGTGACCGGCTTCCGGTGCTGCGGGTCAACGGACAGTGCGCCGTTGTGCCGGGGATCGGCATGGATCAGGATTTTGCATCGGGCTCCCATCCGGAGACGGTGTTTGTCACATTTTATCAACATTATATAGAAACAGAGGAGAATCGCCATGGTGCATGAAATGGAAAAGGATATTCTGAAGGTCCTGGTTACCGAGGAAGAACTGAAGGCGCGTGTGGAAGCGCTGGGCGCAGAGATCGCAGAGCGCTTTCAGGGGAAGAATCCCTTGTTTCTGGGCGTGCTGAAGGGAAGCTTTATCTTCATGGCCGACCTTGTCCGCGCCTGCCCTCTGAAGAGCGATCTGGAGTTTATGGCGCTGTCCTCTTATCAGAACGCCACCGAGTTCTCCGGCCGCGTCCAGATCAACTACGATCTGCGTCAGGATATCACCGGCCGGGATATCATCGTGGTGGAGGATATTCTGGACTCCGGCAACACGCTGGCCTTTTTGAAGGAATATCTGCTGACCAAGGGCGCAGCCTCCGTCACCATTGCCACTCTGCTGGATAAGCCCGCCCGCCGCGCCAAGGCCATCACCGCCGAGTTTGTCGGCATCACCGTGCCGGATGAGTTCGTGGTGGGCTACGGTCTGGACTATGCCCAGAACTACCGCAATCTGCCGTATATCGGCGTTCTGAAACCGGAGGTCTATGCCAAGTGAAACAAAGAAAGAGCGGATTCGCTCCGGGATATCTGATGCTGCTGCTGGTGTTCGCCGCGTGCCTTATGTGGGTGGTGGAGAGCACCATGGGCGGCGAGAAGCCCGGCTACTCTCAGGTGCGCCAGCTCTTTGAGCAGGAGAAGGTGGAGGAGTTCACCATTACCTCCGATCTGGTGCTGGTGATGAAAATTCGGGATGCCGCAGAGGGCAGCGAAACGCTGCACTATCAGCTCTACGACTTCCAGCTGTTCTACGATGACTTCGGCGACCTTGTGAAGGAACAGGCCGCCAGGGGCATCATCACCTCCTACGACTATCCCGAGCCTGCCAAGCCCAACTGGCTGGAGATCCTGCTGCCCTACGCGCTGGTGCTGGGCGGCGGAATGCTGTTCTGGTATTTCCTGGCCGGGCGGCGGTCCGGCGGCGGAGACCGGATGAACAAGTTCGGCACAGCCAACGTCCGATCCCTTTCCGACAAGGATAAGACCGTCACCTTCCGTGACGTGGCCGGCGCCGATGAGGAGAAGGAGGAGCTGCGGGAGATCGTGGGCTTCCTGAAGGACCCTCAGAAGTATATCGCACTGGGCGCGCGCATCCCCAAGGGCGTGCTGCTGGTGGGCCCGCCGGGTACCGGTAAGACCCTCCTTGCCAAGGCTGTGGCCGGTGAGGCCGGTGTGGAGTTTCTGACCATTTCCGGCTCCGACTTTGTGGAGCTGTATGTGGGCGTGGGCGCAAGCCGCGTCCGCGACCTGTTCGATCAGGCCAAAAAACGCGCACCCGCCATCGTCTTCATCGACGAGATCGACGCCGTGGGCCGTCAGCGCGGCACCGGCCTTGGCGGCGGCAACGACGAGCGCGAGCAGACCCTCAACCAGCTGCTGGTGGAAATGGACGGTTTCGGCCGCAACGAGGGTGTGGTGGTGCTGGCCGCCACCAACCGTGCCGACGTGCTGGACCCCGCTCTGCTGCGTCCCGGCCGCTTCGACCGTCAGGTTTATGTGGGTCTGCCGGACATCAAGGGTCGTCGGGAAATTCTGGATGTCCATGCCAAGGATAAGCCACTGGCAGAGGACGTTTCTCTGGACGAGGTGGCAAGAGGCACGCCGGGCTTCACCGGCGCGGATCTGGAGAATCTCGTCAACGAGGCCGCTCTGCTGGCCGCCCGCAACGAGCGCCGCTTCATCTCCATGGCGGATATGAAGGAGGCCAAGATCAAGGTCATCGCAGGCCCGGAAAAGCGCAGCCGGGTCATTCCCCAGCATGAGCGCAATCTCACCGCCTATCACGAGGCCGGTCACGCCGTGGTGATGCACGTGCTGCCGGATCACGACCCCGTCAATCAGATCTCCATCATCCCCCGGGGACAGACCGGCGGTATGACCATCTCCCTGCCGGAGGAGGATCGCTCCTACCTCTCCAAGCGGTATATGGAGGATCAGATCGTCTCCCTGCTGGGCGGCCGTGTGGCGGAGAAGCTGGTGCTGGGCGATGTGTCCACCGGCGCGTCCAACGACATCCAGCGTGCCACCCAGATCGCCCACCGGATGGTGGCGGCTTACGGCATGAGCGAAAAGATCGGCACCGTCTGCTTCGACTCCGGTCGTGACGAGGTGTTCATCGGACGCACCATGGCACAGGGCCGCAGCTACTCCGAGCATGTGGCGGCGCAGATCGATGAAGAGGTCAAGGCCGTCATCGCCGCCGCCTACGATCGCTGCGAGAAGCTGCTGACGGAGAACCGTCAGGCTCTGGAGGACGTGGCCCAGTACCTGCTGGCCAACGAGACCATGGACCGCAAGGAGTTCCTTGCCGTGTTCGGAGAAACGGAAGAGCCCCCCGTCCCGGAGAATGCTTCCGCAGAGGAAACCGAAGAGGCATAAGAAAAATCCGCTCTCACTACGAGAGCGGATTTTTTGTGTCCGGTTATACTTTTTCGGCGCGCTTTTGCCGTGCATCCGCCAGCAGGATGGGAACCATCATCACGGCCAGCACCGCCGGTATCAGCACGAAGAAGCCGATGAGGTAATGTCCCAGCGCCTCCTGGAAAAAGACAAAGGGGGTGCCCGGCTCGGCGTACATCAGGAACATGAAATTGGTGTCCAGCGCCAGATTTACCGCCAGCGCCACGCAGCCCAGACCTGCCAGCACCAGCAGGGAGCGGGGGATGTTCCGCAGTGTGGGACGGATATCGCCGCCGATGGTCAGCATCAGGGGATAGGCCACCAGCAGCGCGTGGACGGTGAAGCTGTGCCAGACCATGAAGTTCCCAAAAGGCAGGGTGGCCCAGGTGGGGGACAGCAGTGCCGCCGCGGCAGCCGGGATGCACACGAAATACAGATAGTCGCCCACTGCCCGCACCGGCTTCCATGCGTGGAAGGCGATGACAAAGATGTTGATGCTGCAAAGATGCACCGGCAGATATTTCAGCAGATAGTTGCCGCCGATGGTGAGGCAGATCATTTTGAAAAGCTCGTCCGCCAGAAGCAGAGCCGCATAGAGCCGCCGCAGCTTCTGACGCCGGTGGGCGTCCAGCCGCCGGTAGAGGATGACGCTGCCTGCGATGAATGTGCCCAGCACCGCCAGCCAGATCAGGTGCACACCCCCCAGCGTCGGGAAGCCGAAGCCCTCCGGGATGGTTTCCACGGTATCCAGAAAATGCTCCATGAGGTATCCTCCGTATCGTCGCCGCTAAGGCGGCGTTTTTCGTTTGCTGGTTTTATCACTGACAGTATACGGGATTTTTCGTCAAAACACAATGCGTCTTTTTTGCGGCGCAATGCATGAAACGCTGAAAAACTGAAAACCTATGGTGCAGCGGAAGTATTGTATTTCCCAGTTCAAAAAGGAGTTGATGGATTTTGGAAACCGGTATCCATAACACATCGGAGATCGGCCGCCTGCGGAAGGTGCTGCTCCACCGCCCCGGCGGCGAGCTGGAAAACCTTATGCCGGAGTATCTGGAACGGCTGCTATTCGACGACATCCCCTATCTGAAGGAGGCGCAGCGGGAGCATGACGCCTTCGCCGACTGCCTGCGCAGCGCAGGTGTGGAGGTGGTGTACCTGCGGGATCTGGTGGCGGAGAGTTTTACGGGGCCGGAGGTGCGGGGCGAGTTCCTGCGGGAGTTCCTGCGGGAGGCCGGCATCGAGGATCAGAAGCTGCGGGAGAGTCTGGAGGACTACTTCGCACCCATGGACGACAAGCGGCTGGTGGACGCCTGCATGGCCGGCGTCCGCAAGCGTGACCTGCGCATCGGCAAGCAGCGGCTGTCCGACTATCTCACCGCCGGTGAGGAGGAATATCCCTTTGCCATCGATCCGCTGCCCAACCTCTATTTCACCCGCGATCCCTTTGCCACCATCGGCACAGGCGTCTCCATCCACCGGATGCACACCCCTACCCGCAACCGGGAGACCCTCTTCGGCAAGTTCATTTTCGAGCATCATCCCCTCTACCGCAATGCACCCCGCTGGTATGACCGGGGCGAGACCTCCTCTCTGGAGGGCGGCGATATCCTCGTGCTGTCCCCGCAGGTGCTGGCGGTGGGCATCTCCCAGCGCACCCGGGAGGACTCCATCGATCAGCTGGCGGAGACCGTTCTCAGCCGCAGCAAGACCTTCCGGAAGATCCTGGCCTTCAACATCCCCAAGACCCGTGCCTTCATGCATCTGGACACGGTGTTCACCATGGTGGATCGGGACAAATTCACCGTCCATCCCAACATCCTCCAGCAGATCACCGTCTTTGTCATGGAGCTGGACGAAAACCGCCGGGTGAAGATCCGGCAGGAGGACGGACGGCTGGAGGATATCCTGAAGGAGCATCTGGAGCTGGACAGCGTGAAGCTGATCCCCTGCGGCGAGGGCAGCGAGATCGACGCCGCCCGGGAGCAGTGGAGCGACGGCTCCAACACCCTTGCCATCGCACCCGGCGAGGTGGTGGTCTATTCCCGCAACCACGTCACCAACCGCTCTCTGGAGGAGGCGGGCATCCGCATCCACACCATCCCCAGCGCAGAGCTGTCCCGTGGCCGGGGCGGCCCCCGATGCATGTCCATGCCCCTCATCCGCGACGACCCACAATAACTGACGAAACAGGAGAAGATAACTATGGCAGTGAATCTGAAAGGCAGAAGCTTTCTCACCCTGCAGGACTTTACCCCGGCGGAGATCCGCTATCTGCTGGATCTGGGCCACGACCTGAAGGCCAAGCGCCGGGCCGGTATCTGTGAGCCTACCATGAAGGGCAAGCACATTGTGCTGCTGTTTGAAAAGACCTCCACCCGCACCCGCTGCTCCTTCGAGGTGGCAGCCACCCAGGAGGGCGCACACGTCACCTATCTGGACGCCGGCAGCTCCCAGATGGGCAAGAAGGAGAGTCTGGAGGACTCCGCCAAGGTGCTGGGCCGGTTCTTTGACGGCATCGAGTACCGGGGCTTCCACCAGAGCTATGTGGAGGCGCTGGCAAGACACGCCGGTGTCCCTGTGTGGAACGGCCTCACCGACGCCGACCATCCCACCCAGATCCTTGCCGACATGATGACCATCGAGGAGCACTGCGCCAAGCCGCTCAACAAGGTGAAGGTGGTGTTCCCCGGCGATGTGCGCAACAACATGTGCTATGCGTGGATGATCGGCGCCGCCAAGATGGGTATGCACTTTGTGGGTCTGGGCCCCAAGTCTCTGGCAGAGGAAATGGATCAGCAGGTGGTGAAGACCACCTTTGAGACCGCCCGCCAGACCGGAGGCCTCATTGAGATCACCGACGATCTGGAGGCCATCCGGGGCGCGGACGTTATCTACGGCGATATCTGGGCCTCCATGGGCGAGGAGGCTCTCATCCCCGAGCGCACCAAGCTGCTGACGCCCTACCGCGTCACCGAGGACACCATGAAGGCCACCGGAAACCCCGATGTGCTGTATATGCATTGTCTGCCTGCCTTCCACGACTTCGAGACCGGCATGGCAAAGGAGTGGAAGGACAAGGGCATCGACATCCGCGAGGTGACGGATGAGGTGTTCCGCAGCCGCCATTCCGTGGTCTTCGACGAGGCGGAGAACCGGATGCACTCCATCAAGGCCATCATGGTGGCTACCATCGGCAAGTAACGGACCGGCAGCGGAGGAAACCATGGAAAAACGAAAATTCCGGATGCCCACCGCCTACACCATCCTGTTTCTGCTGATCGTGGCAGTGGCTGTCGCCACCCGGTTCATCCCGGCGGGCAGCTATGACTACGTGGACGGCGTGCCTCAGGCGGGCTCCTATCACACCGTGGAGTCCAACCCGGCAGGCGTGGGGGATGTGCTGAAGGCGGCCTTCTCCGGCTTCTATGACGCGGTGGATGTGTGCGTGTTCATCCTGATGGTGGGCGGCTTTTTAGGCGTGGTGATGAAGACCGGCGCCATCGACGCAGGCGTGTCCAACGTCATCCGCCTGCTGGGGGGACGGGAAAAGTATCTCATCCCCATTCTGATGCTGGTGTTCGGACTGGGCGGCACCACCTACGGCATGTGGGAGGAGACCATGGCCTTCTATCCGCTGCTGATCCCGGTGTTTCTGGCCGCCGGTTACGACGCCATCGTGGGTATCTCCGTGATCCTGCTGGGCGCCGGGGCAGGCGTCATCGCCTCCACCGTCAACCCTTTTGCCACCGGCATCGCCTCCGGCTTTGCCGGGGTGTCGCTGGGGGAGGGCATCCTCCTGCGCCTTGCCATGTGGGTGGCCTTTGAGGGCGTTGCTATCTGGTTTGTGATGGCCTACGCCGCAAAAGTGCGCCACGACCCCTCCGCCTCGGTGGTGGGCGTGGGCGCGGGACGGCTCCACGTGGACGCCCGGGAGACCCTGCCTCTTACCGGGAAACGGAAGGTGATCCTTGCGGTATTTGTCATTACCTTCGTCATCATGGTCTACGGCGTGGTGCCCTTCGACGAGATGGGACTGCCTCTGCCGGTGCTGGGCTGGTGGTTCCCGGAGTTGTCCGCCCTGTTCGTGGTGGGTGCCATCGTGGCGGGCATCATCGACGGCATGGGGGAGGAGGAGCTGGCAGAGTGCTTCGTCTCCGGCTGTGCCGATCTGCTGGGCGTGGCCTTCATCATCGGCATCTCCCGGGGCATCACCGTGGTGATGAACGACGCGGCGGTGACGGACACCGTTCTCCACTGGGGCGAAAACGCCCTCTCCGGCGCAGGTGCGCTGGGCTTCACGGTGCTGGTATATCTCATCTATCTGCCTCTGAGTGTACTGATCCCCTCATCCTCCGGCCTTGCCACGTTGTCGGTGCCCATTCTGGCACCGTTGGGTCAGTTTGCCGGTGTGGGAGGCGATCTCATCGTCACCGCCTTCCAGTCGGCCTCCGGTCTTGTGAACATGGTGACCCCCACCGCGGCGGTGCTGATGGGCGCTCTGGCGCTGGGGCATGTGGGCTACGACCAGTGGTTCCGGTACGTCTGGAAGCTGATGGGCATTTTCCTGCTGCTGACTGTGGCTTTTCTGGTGGCGGGCGCGTGGCTGGGATAATACCGGCGGACCGAACGCAAAAGGAGCCTGCGCGTTACGGCGCAGGCTCCATGGCTTTCATGGCTTTTTTAAACTGCAGGGAGAACAGAACGGCGGTGGTGGCAACGGCCAGTGTATCAGACACCGGCTCCGCCAGAAACACGGCGAACACCTGATCCTCAAAGAAGTGGGGCAGAATAAAGATGAGCGGGATCAGCAGAATGATCTTTCGCAGCACTGCCAGAAACAGGGAGGTTTTGGCATTGCCCAGAGCGATGAAGGTCTGCTGACAGGCGATCTGGATGCCGAAGATGCCGGTGGCGGCCATGTAGATCCGCACCGCCCACGCGGCGTATTCGATGAGTGCGGCGTCCGGCGTGAAGATGCCGACGAACACCCGGGGAAGCAGCTGCACCAGCGTCCACATCACCATGGAATAGGTGACGCAGGCCGTCAGCAGGACCCGGAAGGCATCCCGGACACGCTGGGCGTTCCGCGCGCCGAAGTTGAAGCTGATGATGGGCTGTGCGCCCTGTGTCAGACCCTGCAGGGGCATCATGGCGAACTGCATGATGCTGGTGAGAATGGTCATGGCGCCCACAGCCATGTCGCCGCCGTATTTCTGCAGAGAGGAGTTGAAGCTGACGGACAGCAGGCTTTCCGTGGACTGCATGATAAAGGGAGCAAGACCCAGCGCGATGCAGGGCAGTACCACTCTGGCCCGGGGACGGAGGTTCTCCCTCCGCAGCTTCCAGCGGGTGGTTTTGCCCGTCAAAAACCGCAGTACCCAGCAGGCGGATACTGCCTGAGAGAGCACCGTAGCCAGCGCCGCGCCTTCCACGCCCATGTCCAGCAGGAAAATGAAGATGGGGTCCAGCACCGTATTCAGTCCTGCACCGATGAGGACGGTCTTCATGCTGACAGAGGTGAAGCCTTGGGCGGTGATGTAGGTATTCATACCCAGCGTCAGCTGGACGAACACCGTACCCAGCACATAGATGCGGATGTAGCTGAGGGCATAGCCGATGGTGTTTTCACTGGCACCGAACAGTAGCAGGAGGTCCTCGGCGAAGACGGAAAACAGAACCGTCAGCACCGCAGAGGTACAAAGCAGCATGGTGAAGCAGCTGCCCAGAATGGCTTCTGACTGCTCCGGCTCTCCGCGTCCCGCGGCAATGGACGCCCGGGGCGCACCGCCGGCAGCCATCAGGGAGGAGAAGGCGGAGATAATGAGGATGATGGGCATACACACGCCCACACCGGTGAGGGCCAGCTTGCCCACCGTTTCCACCGGGGCGATGCGGCCGATGTACACCCGGTCCACCAGATTGTAGAGCATATTGACGATCTGGGAGGTGATGGTGGGAAGCGCCAGAGAGAACAGCAGTTTGCGGACATTGCCGCTGCCAAGATCGGCGGAAGAACGGGACATAGTGACCTCCGAAAGAAACAGGGTAGATATGCAGTATAGCACGGAGAGACGGGAAGGTCAAACCCTATTAAAAATCTTGTTTCATCAGGAAGCACGTTTGCATTGACAAGGAGTCCGTGAGGCGGTAAGATATAAACGGAAAAGTGGTTTTCAAAACCAGATTGCGGAGGTTTTTATGATTTGGAACATTGTGACCGACAGCAGCAGCGACGTGCTGGAGTCTTCCTTTACCAACGAGCGGATCCGGTTTGAGTCCGTGCCTCTGCGAATTCTGGTGGGTGAAACGGAATATATTGACAACGATGCGCTGGTGATTCCGGAGCTGCTGAACGCCATGGCGGCGGAAAAGTCCGCCTCATCCACCGCCTGTCCCTCTCCGGAGGCCTTTGCACAGGCCTTTATCGCCGGTGACTGCAGCATCTGCTTCACCATTTCCGCCAACCTTTCCGGCACCTACAACGCCGCCGTGCTGGCACGGGAGATGGTGCTGGAGGATCATCCGGAGAAGAAGATCTGCATCATCGACTCCAAGTCCACCGCCGGCGCCATGGAGCTGCTGATCCGCAGAGCGGCAGAGCTGATGGAGGCCGACCCCGAGGGCACCAACTTCGACGGCATCTGCGACCAGCTGCGGATGTATCAGGCGTCCCTGCGGACGGTGTTTACGCTGGAGGCCTACGACAACCTCATCAAGAACGGACGGATGCGTCCGCTGGTGGGCAACCTGCTCCATTCTCTGGGCATCCATGTCATTGCCGACGCCACGCCCCAGGGCACCATTCACGTCTGCGGCAAGGCCAAGGGCGAGCTGCGCACCTTCAAGGCGCTGGTGCAGCACATGGGCGAGAGCAAGGACTGTACCGGCGCGGAGGTGGTGATCCACCACTGCGAGAATCTCACCGGCGCCATGCGCCTGCGGGATGTCATCGTCAGGGAGCTGCCGGTGAAGAGCGTTGGCTTCTGCTCCTGCCGCGGTCTCACCACCTATTACGCCATGCAGAACGGACTCATCGTCAGCTTCTGACGGGCGTTCCAAACAAAGAAAACGAAAAGGAACGGCAGCGAAAGCTGCCGTTCCTTTTATGCTGTGGGGAGAATTATGCGGCGGGGATGGTCAGGGTCTGACCGATGTAGATCATGTTGGGATTCTTGATGATGCCCTTATTGGCCTCGTAGATCACGGTCCACAGAGTGCCCTTGCCGTAGGTGTTCTTAGCGATCTTCCAGAGGGTATCGCCCTTGACAACGGCGTAGGTGACAGGCTCGGGCTCGGCGGGAGTCTCAGCCTCGGTGACAACGGTGATGTTGTTCCAGTCAGCCTCATTGTCATAGCCGGTGACCTTGCCGCCCTCGAAGGACTGGACGTAGTTGGCCAGAACCATGTAGTCCTCCATGACGTAGTCCAGCACGTTGACAGCGCCGTCAAACATGGCGAAGCCGTCGCCCAGATCGCGGAGGGTGTAGTTGTAGCCTGCCAGATTGTACTTGGCAGTCAGATCGATGGGCTCATACTTGCCGGTTTCCTTGTTGAGGATCTCCACGTTCTTCACGCGGTACTCGCCGGTGGGGCCGCCGATCCAGACGCCCTTCTCATCCGCCTGAACGGTGGAGGGGATGGTGGTGTCGATGGTATACTTCAGGCCGGAGGGATGGAGGAAGCCGCCGCTCTCGGCAGTGCCCACGGACTTGGCACCCCATTCCAGAGCGTCCAGAATCTGCTGGCCGGTGACGGTCTGCAGGCAGGCCACGTTGCCGAAGGTGTGGATGGCCTTCATGGTCTTGTAGGTGAGCTCGCCGGTGATGGCCTTGTTGCGGACGCCGCCGCCGTTCATGATGGCCACGTCAACATCCAGACCCATGTTGTCAAACAGGTAGTACAGAGCATCGGCGGTGAATGCGCCGGTGTTGGTGCCCTGCTTGCGCACCAGACGGTTGCCCTCGGCGTCATAGTTGTCGAAGACAATGTCGGTGGAGCCGATGACCTGACCCAGCTTGGCGTCCAGCTCGGCGATCCATGCGTCCTCGATGGCCTTGACGGCGGCATCGGGAGTGATGGAGGAGATATCCTCGGCGGTGAGGAGCTTGGTGGTGATGGAGCCGTCAGCGTTGATGGTCAGCTGGCCGACGGTGCCCAGATACTCGCCGGTCTGGGTGAGGATGACAGTGTTGCCGTCCTTATCGATGACCTTCTGGTTTTCCATGGTGGTGTGGGAATGGCCGTCGATGAAGGCGTCCAGTCCGGAGGTGTGCAGGATGACCTCCTCGGAGGTCCAGGGCTTGGAAGCCTCGTCCACGCCCAGATGGCCCAGAGCGATGACGTAGTCGGCCTCGGCAGAAGCGGCGTCGATGGCCTTCTGGACGGCGGCGTACAGAGCGGCGCCGTCGTTACCGCCGGCGATGCCGTAGATGTACTTGCCCTCAGCATCCTGGAAGTAGGCGGGGGTGGACTTGGTGAAGGACTCGGGGGTGGTGATGCCGATGAAGGCGATCTTCTTGCCGCCTGCCTCGATGACCT
>SVLJ01000027.1 GCA_015067995.1 Oscillospiraceae bacterium | reverse complement strand
TGCTCCTCCGGGTGCTTGGTCTGGTATTCTCTCAATCTCTGCGCGATCCCCGCAAACAGATAGGAGTTTTTCAGGTTCGCATAATTTAAGTTGGGTATGATCATACGATTTCACCTTCATAAACAAATTCTGCTGGGCCGGTCATAATGACGCTGTAATCAGATGCAACTTGAATGGTAAGCACCCCTCCATCCAGCCGCACCGAGATATCCTGGCCAAATTCACAAAGCCCCTTTGACACGGCAGCAGCCGCACTGGCACAGGCCCCCGTGCCGCAGGCCATGGTCACGCCGCTGCCTCGTTCCCAAACCCGCATTCTTAGTCCGTTTTTGCCCGTCTTCTGCACAAACTCTACGTTTACGCCGCCCGGAAAAGCCTCATGATGCTCCAGCTTCGGGCCAAGTGTCGTAAGTGGCGCCGTCTCAATATCATCCACAAAAATCACCGCATGAGGATTTCCGACCGATACAGGATTACAATTTACAAAGGTCCCATCTACATCCAGATCCTCAGGATCTGAAAGGACCGCTTTCCCCATATCTACCGATACATTTTCTACAATGCCGTCAGAGAGATGAAGGTCAAGGGTTCGTATCCCGGACAGCGTTTCGATCTCAAGATGTGTCTTGTCTGTATAACCCTTGTCATAGACATATTTACCTACGCATCGAATGCCATTGCCGCACATTTTCGCCTCGCTGCCGTCGGCATTAAAAATACGCATTTTAAAGTCTGCGATCTCAGATGGGCAGATCCAGATCATGCCGTCGGATCCTGCACCGAAGTGACGATTGGAAAGCTTAACGGACCATTCAGCGGGATGTTCCGGTTCGCCGTAAACATAGAGATAGTCATTTCCCAGGCCGTGCATTTTCGTAAATTGCATCGCGATCCCTCCTCATTGCGCATCAATGGTGGAGATCCCGATGGTGACCTCCTCCAATACATCCAGAAGCACCTTGACGGTATCAAGCGCTGTCAGCATAGTCACACCATTTTCAATGGCGCAGCGGCGGATGGCCACGCCGTCCTCGTAATGGACGCCGGAGAGAATCGCGCGGGTATTGATGACGTAACTAACATACCCCGCCCGGATAGACTCCAAAATTTCCTCACTGCCCTCGCTGAGTTTGCGGCGCACTCGTGTCCGGATTCCGTGCTGTTTCAGATATTGCGCTGTGCCGATGGTGGCTTCAATGTTAAATCCCATTTGGTAGAAACGGCGCACCAGCGGCAGCGCCTCCTCCTTATCCTCATCGGCCAGCGTTACAAGAACTGTACCGTAGTTGAGCATATGGATTCCGGAGGCGATCAACGACTTGTACATAGCCCGATGGAGTTTGGTATCATACCCAATTGCCTCTCCCGTGGACTTCATTTCGGGCGAGAGGTATGCATCCATGCCCCGCAGCTTGGAGAAGGAAAAGGCAGGAGTCTTCACATACCAGCGTTCTTTCTCCTTGGGATAAATTTCTTTAAAGCCCTGTTCTTCCAGACTGACCCCCAGAATTACCCTTGTGGCAATGTCTGCCAGGGAGTAGCCCGTCGCCTTTGAAAGGAAGGGTACTGTTCTGGAGGAGCGGGGGTTGACCTCGATGATGTAGACGTCCTCATGCTCGTCTACAATAAACTGGATGTTGAACAGGCCGATGATACCGATTCCAAGCCCCAGTTTTTTCGTATAGTCCAGAATAGTGGCCTTTACCTTGTCCGAAATGCTGAAGGAGGGATAGACGCTGATGGAATCGCCCGAGTGGACACCGGTGCGCTCCACCAGTTCCATAATACCGGGAACGAAGACGGTCTTGCCGTCGCAGATGGCGTCAACTTCTACCTCTTTGCCGCGGATATATTGATCCACCAGGACAGGCTTATCCTCGTCAATCTCCACGGCAGTTTTCAGATACTCCCGCAGCGCTTCTTCCTTTGCCACGATCTGCATTGCGCGGCCACCCAGTACAAAGCTGGGCCGTACCAAAACAGGATAACCGATCTCCGCTGCAGCCTTTACGCCGTCCTCAATATTGGTAACAGCCTGTCCCTTGGGCTGAGGGATGTGCAGAGAAACCAACAGCTTTTCAAAGGCATCCCGGTTTTCCGCGCGCTCGATGGCGTCACAGTCTGTGCCGATGATCCTGACTCCACGCTCCCGCAGAGGCTGTGCCAGATTGATAGCGGTCTGTCCACCCAGAGAGGCGATCACGCCCAGGGGATTTTCCAACCGGATGATGTTCATCACATCTTCCACACACAGCGGCTCAAAATACAGCTTGTCGGAGCAGGTATAGTCAGTGGAGACTGTCTCTGGGTTGTTGTTGATGATAATAGCCTCGTACCCCGCCGCCTTGATGGTCTGAACCGCGTGAACGGTGGAGTAGTCAAACTCAACACCCTGTCCGATTCGAATTGGGCCCGAGCCGAGGACAATTACTTTTTCTTTCCCAGAAACGACGGATTCATTTTCGTCCTCATAAGTCGAATAAAAATAGGGAATATAGCTTTCAAATTCCGAAGCGCAGGTATCGATCATCTTGTAAACCGGAGTGATGCCCAACCGAGTCCGCAGTTGGAAAACATCTGCTTCGGATATCTCCCAGAGCCGCGCGATCTCCCGGTCAGAGAACCCCATCTTTTTTGCGCAGATCAGATCCTCTTTTTGTCCGGGGCTTGTACGCAAAATATCTTCCTCGTCTACGATATTTTTTAGCTTTTGCAGGAAGAAACGGTCGATCCGGGTGGCGGCTGCGATCGTCTCCAGAGGGCAGCCCAATCGGAGCATCTGTGCGATGGCGTAGATGCGGTCATCTGTGCTGCGGGGAATGTAGTCCAGCAGCTCCTGCGTGCTCCAGTCATCAAACTTTGGCATATAGAGGTGCCACACGCCGATCTCCAGGGAGCGAATGGCCTTCAGCAAGCTCTCCTCCACCGTTCTGCCAATGCACATCACTTCTCCGGTGGCTTTCATCTGGGTTCCCAAAGAATTGTCCGCATCGGTGAACTTATCAAAGGGGAACCGGGGCATTTTGGTCACCACATAGTCAAGGGCAGGCTCGAAGGATGCCGGGGTATTGGCAATGGGGATCTCGTCCAAGGTCATACCCACGGCGATCTTGGCTGAAACGCGGGCGATGGGGTACCCGCTTGCTTTGGAAGCCAGGGCTGAGGAGCGGGACACCCGGGGATTTACTTCGATCAAATAGTACTGGAAGCTCTCGGGATCAAGAGCAAACTGGACATTACAGCCCCCTTCAATTTTTAATGCGCGAATGATTTTCAGTGCGCTGTCCCGAAGCATATGATATTCCTTGTTTGTCAGCGTCTGAGAGGGGCAAACCACGATGGAATCGCCGGTATGTATGCCGACCGGATCCAAATTTTCCATGTTGCAGATGGTAATGGCAGTGTCATTGGCATCCCGCATGACTTCATACTCAATTTCTTTAAAACCCTTGATACTCTTCTCTACAAGCACCTGATGGACAGGAGACAACGTAAGGGCGTTTTTCATGACGGTGCAGAATTCTCCTTCGTTGTCGGCAAAACCGCCCCCTGTGCCGCCCAGCGTGAAGGCCGGACGCAGAACAACGGGGTAGCCGATCTGCTGTGCGATAGCCATCCCTTCCTCCATGGAATTTGCGATATCGGACGGCAGCACCGGCTCTCCTAACCGCTGACAAAGTTCCTTGAACAGTTCCCGGTCCTCCGCCTGTGCAATGCTGGTGCTTTTGGTGCCCAGCAGCTCGGTGCGACATTCCCGTAAAATCCCCTTTTCCTCCAACTGCATGGCCAGATTCAATCCCGTCTGTCCACCGATGCTGGGAAGAATCGCGTCCGGACGCTCATAGCGGATGATCTTGGCGATATATTCCAGCGTAAGAGGTTCCATATAGACCTTATTTGCAATGGAGGTGTCCGTCATGATGGTGGCAGGGTTTGAGTTGCACAACACCACCTCATAGCCCTCTTCCTTCAAGGCCAGACAGGCCTGGGTCCCGGCATAGTCAAACTCAGCCGCCTGTCCGATGACGATAGGTCCGGAACCAATAACCAGTATCTTCTTGAGGTCAGTTCTTTTAGGCATTACTCTGTCCCTCCTCCATCAAAGCTACAAACTTGTCAAAAAGATATCCGCTGTCCTGGGGACCGGGGGCACTCTCCGGATGGTACTGAACGCTGAAGATCCGGTCCTGCTCACACTTGACGCCCTCAATGGTTCCGTCCAGCAGATTGCGGTGCGTCACGGTCAGCCGTGTGCTGGAAATGCTGTTCGAGTCAACGGCATAGGAGTGGTTCTGGGACGTAATCTCCACCTTTCCGGTCTCCAGATTGCGTACTGGATGATTGCCGCCCCGGTGTCCAAATTTCATCTTGTAGGTTCTGGCACCGTAGGCCAATGAAATTAGCTGGTGGCCCAGACAGATACCAAAGATGGGGATTTCTCCTCGAAGCGCCCGAATCGTCTTGATAACCACTGGGACATCGGCGGGGTCGCCCGGACCATTTGAAATAAAGACACCGTCCGGGGCATAAGCTTCAATCTCCTGCGGACTGGTGTTCCACGGAACAATAATGACGGAACACCCCCGTTTATTCAGAGAGCGGACAATGTTCAGTTTCATGCCGCAGTCGATGGCCACCACCCGCAACCTTTCGTTTTGTGCCGGAGATTCCCAAGGTGCATCACAGCTCACGCGGGAAACCGCATCGGTTGGAATCGCTGTATTCTTCAGGATCGCCAGACCTGTCTCCAGCGGCATATCCGCATTGGTCAAAAGCGCCTTTTGGCTGCCGTGATTTCGAATTGAGCGGGCCAGCTTTCTGGTGTCGATCCCGCAGATCCCGGGGATCTGGTGACATTCCAAAACATCGGACAAGGTGGACGAACTTCTAAAATTCGAGGGAAAATCGTTGTATTCCCGCACGATCAGTCCGCCGATGGTTGGGAAAACCGTCTCGTAATCATCTCGGTTCATTCCGTAGTTGCCGATCAGCGGATAGGTCATCACCACTCCCTGATTCGTATAGGAGGGGTCGGAAATGATCTCCTGGTAGCCGACCATGGATGTGTTGAACACCAGTTCTACCACCCGGTCTACGTCGGCGCCAAATCCGAATCCAAAATACTCCTCCCCAGTCTCTAAAATGATTTTTCTGGTATAAGATTGCGGTACCATTTCTTCACTCCTTTTCGTTGGCGAGGGCCAGAGAAGCGGCAACAAAACCATAG
The DNA here is from genome assembly GCA_015067995.1 of Oscillospiraceae bacterium. Classification (GTDB taxonomy): domain Bacteria; phylum Bacillota; class Clostridia; order Oscillospirales; family Oscillospiraceae; genus Oscillibacter. Next base: position 12,374 of record SVLJ01000027.1, on the reverse strand, counting down.
AACAGCGGGTGGGGCCGGTTGGGACGGCTCTTAAATTCCGGGTGATACTGGACTCCAACATGGAAAGGTCGCTGCGTCAGCTCCACCGTTTCAACCAGTCGGCCATCGGGAGACAGTCCACTGAGGGTCAGCCCTGCCTCTTGAAATGCTTGACGGTATTTGTTGTTGAATTCATAGCGGTGACGATGCCGCTCGTGGATCAACGTTGCGCCGTAGCACCGGGCCATGGTAGTACCCGGGGTGACTACACAGGGGTAACTGCCCAGACGCAGGGTACCGCCCTTGTCGATTTCATCGCTCTGCCCCGGCATGAAGTCGATGACTTTATAGGAGTTGTCTGCATCGAACTCGCCGGAAGTTGCCTCGACCAGGCCCAGCACATTGCGGGCAAATTCGATGACCGCGATCTGCATTCCCAAGCATATTCCGAAATATGGGATACGCTGCTCTCTGGCATATCGGGCGGCGAGGATCATTCCCTCAATCCCCCGGTCACCAAATCCTCCCGGAACGATGATGCCTTGCAAACTTCCGAGAATTTCACAGCAGGTGTCCTCTGTTATAGACTCAGAGTCGATCCACTGAATATCCACCGCAGTCCCTAAGGCATAGCCCGCGTGCCGCAAAGCCTCGGCCACAGACAGGTAAGCGTCATGCAGCTGAACATATTTGCCAACCAGACCGATGCGCACAATTTGGGACCGGGTCTTGATACGCTCTACCATGGATTCCCACTCCCTCAGGTCGGACAGATGCGTGTCCAACCCTAACTCACGGCAAACAATGGTAGAAAACCCGGATTTCTCCAGGTAAAGTGGAGCTTCGTAAAGAATGGGGAGGGTCAGGTTTTCAATCACGCAATCCGGCTTTACGTTACAGAAATTAGCGATTTTGCGGAAGATACTCTCATCCATGATAGGCTCGTCGCAGCGCAGCACAATAATGTCAGGAGAGATGCCAAGCCCCTGCAGCTCCTTGACCGAATGCTGGGTCGGCTTGGACTTGTGTTCGCCAGATGCTTTCAGATAGGGAACAAGAGTCACATGGATATACAGGGCATTTTCTTTACCTACCTCATGCCCCACCTGCCGAATGGCCTCCAGAAAAGGCTGACTTTCAATATCTCCGATGGTTCCGCCGATCTCTGTAATGACTACATCGGCTTCCGCTTTATTGCCCACGCTATAGACGAAGCGTTTGATCTCATCGGTAATATGTGGAATCGTCTGAACCGTGGTTCCCAGATACTCACCGCGCCTCTCTTTGGAAATGACGTTGGAATAGACCTTGCCGGTGGTAAGATTGGAATACTTGTTCAGATTCTCGTCGATGAATCGTTCATAGTGCCCCAGATCCAGGTCGGTTTCGGCGCCGTCCTCGGTCACATAAACTTCTCCGTGCTGATACGGGCTCATGGTCCCGGGGTCCACATTAATGTAGGGATCCAGTTTTTGGGCGGCTACCTTCAGCCCTCGAGCTTTCAGAAGCCGCCCCAAAGAAGCAGCGGTGATTCCCTTTCCCAGACCGGAAACTACACCGCCAGTTACAAAAATATACTTTGTCATATGTGCCCCTCCAAAGATCGAATCTCACAAAAAAGCAAAAAACGAAGGCGTCCATCAGGGGATAAATATCCCTTGATGAACGCCTTCGTTCAACAGCTGCATGATACTACCACAGGTCTTGATTTGTCAACCCGGGAATTAAAATTTCTTATTTATACGTCTCGATGATTTTCTGCGCCACTTCCCGTTTGGAGATACGAAGGTCCATAGACTGCTTTTCAATATAGCGGTGCGCTTCCGCTTCCGACATACTCAGGCACTCAATCAGCAGCCACTTCGCCCGGTTCACCAGACGGATTTCCTCGATCTTCTCCTCCACGGTAGCCTGCCGCTCCTCCACCTTGCGCAGACGCTCCCGGGTGGCGCACAAAACACGCAGAGACTGGGACACCATCTGAAGCGTGGTCGGTTTTGACAGTGTCATTACACCGTATCCAACAACCTTGGAGTAGATATCGTTGTAATGCTCGCTTTTTACAAGCAGCAGCACCCCGGCTCCGCTCTCATTACAAGCATCAATGGCAAGCCGCATCCCGAAATCGTCCGGGAGCGGTGCGTTGATAAGGATAATATCATAGGGCTGGTCCAACAGACGGCGTTTTGCCTCTGCAATGCTTTTCACGGTAGTCACGGGCCAGTAATCTGTCACAGGGAGCAGAGTTGTCGTCGTAGCGTTAAATTTGTCCGATGCCGATACCAGCAGGACGCTGTATGTTCGTTCCTGGAAGACCATATTGCCTCCTCCTTTGCTGAATTTTTATTGAGAATTCAGCTCGGATTATTACAATAGGCACTGATCACGGCATCAGGCAGGCAGGAGCGAATGAATTCGCTCTCCTTTGCGGTGCAGATTGCCTCTTGAATGGAGGAGGGTAGCTTCTCGAAGGTAGCCAGCACACTAGCGGGTGCGGAAAACAGATTGATATCGGTACTGGGGGGCGGCATAAGTCCACGCTTGATCCCGTCCAAAGCAGCGTAGATCAAGAGAGCGAAAGCCAGATAGGGGTTGGCGGAGGGGTCGGCGGAGCGCAGTTCGGCGCGGTGGTGCTCCTCGTCAGCGGCTGGAATTCGGATGAGCTGGGATCGGTTCTGACTTGACCAGGTGATATACCGCGGGGCCTTGTTTTTCCCCAGGCGCTCATAGGAATTCTCGCAGGGGTTAAGGAACAGGGTCATATCAGCGATATGTTCCATCATGCCTGCGATTACATGGGGCAGCAGATCCCGTTTCTCCCCACCTTTAACAGAAATGTTGATATGCAGGCCGCTGCCGGCATGATTGCGCAGAGGCTTAGGGGAAAAATCCGCAACAAGGCCGCTGCGAGTGGCAACGGTTTTTACAACAGTTCGAAAGGTCACGGCATTATCGGCGGCGGAAAGTGGATCGGAGTAGCGAAAGTCAATTTCGTTCTGACCTGGTCCCTCCTCATGGTGGGAGCACTCAGGCTGGATGCCCAGTTCCTCCAGTGTCAGGCAGATCTCACGGCGCACATTTTCTCCTTTGTCGTCCGGGGCCACATCCATATAGCTGGCATTGTCATAGGGGATCGTAGTGGGATTGCCGTGCTCATCCAATTTGAACAAATAGAATTCCATTTCGGCACCAAAAGCGAAGCTAAGTCCTTCTGCCTTGGCCGCAGCAATGGCGGCCTTCAAAATACCCCGGGTATCCTCATCCAGCTTCTTGCCATCAGGGTAGGTGATGTCGCAGAACATTCGGATCACCTTTCCGCTCTCTGGCCGCCAGGGGAGCTGAACCAACGTGGAGGGATCGGGCCGAAGGAATAGATCTGAGCGCACTTCGCCGCCAAAACCTGCGATGGCGGAGGCATCGATTGCAATGCCGACCTCAAAAGCCCGTTTCAATTCACTGGCCATAATGGCTATATTTTTCTGCTTTCCGTAAATATCACAAAAGGCCAGGCGAATGAACTGGATTTCCTCTTCCTTGACATACTGCATCACTTCCGCAGGGGTAAATTTCATAGGAATACCACCTTCCAGATTTGGTAAAAAAGATACCGCAAAAAAGAAATAACGAGGAATTTTCGTAAAAAGAGCGCACTAACTCCATACGAACATCCTCGTCCACGGCATGAGTGTACTACTGAAAAAAGAATTTGTCAACGAAAAATATGTCACAAAAAATTCTCAAAAATAGTCTCTTGACAATGGAAAAAATCCGGCGTATGATTTGCGGCGTAAAGAGACATCGACGTCTCAGAGGGTATTACGCACCCTCTGACGTCGATGTCTCTCTTTTTATTTACCGGAAAGGGTGACTGAAATGATGAACGTACCTGAACTGTTCGGAAGCATGGTGTTCGACGACCGAATGATGAAGGCCCGACTCTCGGCCAATGTCTATAACTCCCTGCAGCAGACAATCAATCAGGGGAAAAAGCTTGAGTCCGGAGTGGCCAACGCGGTGGCCGATGCCATGAAGGAGTGGGCGATTTCTCTGGGAGCCACCCATTTTACCCACTGGTTCCAGCCCATGACAGGCATTACTGCCGAAAAGCACGACAGTTTTATCTCTCCCGCTCCAGACGGAAGGGTCATCATGGAGTTTTCCGGCAAAGAGCTGATCAAAGGCGAACCCGATGCCTCTTCTTTCCCCAACGGTGGTCTGCGAGCCACCTTTGAGGCCAGAGGCTACACTACCTGGGATCCCACCAGCTATGCCTTCGTGAAGGACAACACGCTTTACATCCCCACCGCGTTCTGCTCCTACGGCGGCCATGCTCTGGATAAGAAAACACCTCTGCTGCGTTCTATGCAGGCACTGAACAAACAGGCACTGCGTGTGCTGAAGTTGTTTGGCAACGCGGATGTCAGGCGTGTAACCCCCAGTGTCGGCCCTGAGCAGGAGTATTTCCTTGTGGATCAGGCCATGTACGGAAAACGGAAGGATCTGATCTATACCGGACGGACCCTGTTTGGTGCGAAGCCTCCCAAGGGTCAGGAGTTGGATGACCACTACTTTGGCACCATCAAGCCCCGGGTCGCCGCCTTCATGGCTGAGCTGGATGAGGAACTTTGGAAGCTTGGTGTTCTGGCTAAGACAGAACATAACGAGGTGGCCCCTGCTCAGCACGAGCTGGCTCCCATTTACACCACAGCTAACCTCGCTACCGACCACAACCAGCTGACCATGGAGGTCATGCAGAAGGTAGCCGCCAAGCACGGCATGGTCTGCCTGCTTCACGAAAAGCCCTTCGCGGGCGTGAACGGTTCCGGCAAGCATAACAACTGGTCCCTGTCCACAGACACCGGCATGAATCTTCTTTCTCCCGGCGATACTCCCTATGAAAATGCCCAGTTCCTGCTATTCCTGGTGGCGGTCATAAAAGCTGTGGACGATTATCAGGACCTTCTTCGTCTGAGCGTTGCCTCCGCAGGAAACGATCACCGTCTGGGTGCAAACGAAGCCCCCCCTGCCGTGGTGTCCATGTTCCTGGGCGATGAACTCACCGCTATTCTGGAAGCCATTGAGACCGACACACCTTACAGCGCTGCTGAGAAAACCCAGATGAAGCTGGGTGTTCACACACTGCCCAGATTTGCCCGGGACACCACCGACCGAAATCGCACCTCTCCCTTCGCCTTTACAGGCAACAAGTTTGAGTTCCGCATGGTGGGTTCCTCGGACTCCATCGCCTGCTGCAACATCATGCTCAACACTGCGGTGGCCGAATCGCTGAAGCAGTTTGCGGATGAATTGGAAGGAGCCGACAACTTCGAAAGCTCCCTGCATGCTCTGATCCAGAAGACCATCAAGGCGCATAAGCGCATTATCTTCAACGGAAACGGCTATGAAGATGCTTGGCTGGAGGAAGCCGCCAGACGCGGCCTTTCCAACCTGCGTACCACACCTGACTGCGTCCCTCACATGCTAGATAAGAAAAATGTAGAGATGCTCACCAGCCACAAGGTTTATACGGCTGCGGAGCTGGAGGCCCGGTGCGAGATCTTGATGGAAAACTACTGCAAAGTGGTCCGCATCGAGGCGCTGACCATGGTGGACATGGTCCAGAAGGATATCCTGCCTGCTGTGGAAGCCTATTCCGCCGCTTTGTCCGGGGCCGCCGCAACTAAGTTGGCACTGGATACCGATACCCCCTGCAACTACGAAAAGAAGCTGGTCAAGAAACTCTCTGCCCTGGCAGATCAGATGGACGATAAGGCAGAAAAGCTGTCACTGGCCATTGTGAAGCTGAAAATGGTCGACGGTATCGAGGAGGAATCCGCCACGATCCGGGATGAGATCCTGCCCCGGATGAATGAGCTGCGCGTTGCGGCAGACGAGGCCGAAACGGTTACCGCAGCCAAATACTGGCCCTTCCCCACTTACGGCGAACTGCTTTTTGGCCTGAAATAAATATTAGCACCGCCCCGGTTTTCCGGGGCGGTGCAGGTTGGAGGATTTGTTATGTGCTCAATCATGGGATACTGCAGCCCCAGGGCGGACCGCCGGGCATTTGAGGAGGGCTTTTCCCGCACGGTCACCCGCGGGCCGGATGACAGCAGAATCGTTGATACCGGAGCCGGACTGCTTGGTTTTCACCGTCTGGCTATCATGGGCCTGCATCCGGAGGGGATGCAGCCGTTCGGGTTGAACGGGAGTTTTCTGGTGTGCAATGGCGAGATTTACGGGTTTGAGAAGCTGAAACAGAAGTTGTCCGAAAAATATACCTTTGTCAGCCAGTCAGACTGCGAGATCTTGCTTCCCCTCTATCAAGAACACGGCGTGGAGATGTTCTCCATGCTGGACGCGGAATTCGCTCTTATTCTGTACGACGCGGAGACCGGCGGTTTTGTCGCCGCCCGCGACCCCATTGGTATCCGACCTCTGTACTACGGTTATGACAAAGAAGGCTCCATTCTCTTTGCCAGCGAACCGAAAAACCTTCTGGATCTGACCGACAAGATCATGCCCTTCCCTCCCGGTCATTACTTCAAGGACGGGCAGTTCGTCTGCTACTGTGACCTGACCAAAGTGGAAAACATCTGCCATGACGATTTGGACACTATATGCTCCAACATCCGTGAAAAGCTGATCGCAGGGGTAGAAAAAAGGCTGGTGGCAGATGCCAAGGTCGGTTTCCTGCTCAGCGGCGGTCTGGATTCCTCTTTGGTCTGCTCCATTGCCGCCAAAAGGAGTAAGACTCCTATCAAGACGTTTGCTATCGGCATGAGCGAAGATGCTATCGACCTGAAATATGCCCGTGAGGTAGCAGAACACATCGGCAGTGACCACACCGAAGTCATTATCACAAAAGACAGCGTGCTCAGCGCCCTGGAGTGGGTCATCATGGTGCTGGGAACTTACGACATCACAACGATCCGCGCCAGCATGGGTATGTATCTGCTCTGCGAAGCGATCCATAAGAACACGGATATTCGGGTGCTGCTGACCGGCGAAATTTCGGATGAACTGTTCGGGTATAAATACACTGATTTCGCTCCCTCGGCAGAAGCCTTCCAGAAAGAGGCAGAAAAGCGCCTGCGGGAGCTGCATATGTACGACGTGCTCCGGGCGGACCGCTGCATCTCGGTCAACTCTCTTGAGGCCCGTGTCCCGTTTGGTGATCTGGACTTTGTCAAATATGTTATGTCCATCGACCCGGAAAAGAAGCTGAACAAATACGGTAAGGGAAAATACCTGCTTCGTCGAGCCTTCGAAGGAGAGTATCTGCCTGAAAGCATCCTATACAGAGAAAAAGCCGCTTTCTCCGATGCGGTGGGGCATTCCATGGTGGACTATTTGAAAGAATTCGCCGCCAGCCACTATACGGACGAGGAGTTTGAGCACAGACGATGCGCTTATAACCACGCCCGGCCATTCACCAAAGAGTCGTTGTTCTACCGGGAGATTTTTGAAAAATACTACCCCGGTCAAAGTGAGATGGTGATTGACTTCTGGATGCCCAACAAAAGTTGGGATGGTTGTGACGTGAACGATCCTTCGGCAAGAGTGCTGTCCAACTATGGCGACAGCGGAAAGTAAAATGGGAAGTGAATTATGAAAAAACTGAAACTGCTCTATGAAGGAAAGGCCAAAAAAGTCTATCAGACCGAAATGGCTCAGCGACTAATCGTGGAATACAAGGATGATGCCACTGCTTTCAACGGCTTAAAAAAAGGCACCATCGTCGGCAAGGGTATCATCAACAACAAGATGAGCAACCGGCTGATGCAGCGGTTGGAGGATGCGGGTATCCCCACTCATTTTGTAACGGAGTTGAACGACCGCGAGACGGTGGTTCAACGTGTCTCCATTGTACCGCTGGAGGTCATTGTACGAAACATTGCGGCGGGATCTTTTTCTATGCGTTACGGTGTAGAAGAAGGCACGGTCTTTGAACAACCTACCATTGAATTTTCCTACAAAAATGATTCCCTGGGCGACCCGCTTCTGAATATGGATCACGCCAAGGCTTTGAAATTGGCAACGGACGCTGAGATCGCAACCATCCGTACGATGGCGCTGCGCATCAACGAGATCCTGAAATCGTTCTGGGCCGAGTGCGGCGTGACGCTGGTAGACTTCAAGTTGGAGTTTGGCAGACTTTCGGACGGAACTATCATTCTGGCCGACGAGATTAGCCCGGATACCTGCCGTCTTTGGGATGCAAAAACCGGTGACAAGCTGGATAAGGACCGTTTCCGCCGGGATCTGGGCGGCGTGGAGGACGCCTATGCTGAAATCATGAGAAGGTTGGTCAGTCATGATGAAAAGTAATGGTTATCCCGTCAAAGAACACCACATTCACGAGGAGTGTGGTGTCTTTGGTGTTTTCTCAAAACAGAAGCGGGATATAGCAAGTCTTGCGTACTACGCTCTGTTTGCCCTGCAGCACCGCGGACAAGAAAGTGCCGGAATCGTTGTAAACGATGACGGGGTTTTCTCCTCCTGGTGTGATGTGGGTTTGGTCAATGATGTGTTTACACCGGAAAGGCTGAGCAGTCTGGGGCAGGGAAACATTGTAGTGGGGCATGTGCGCTATGCGACTACCGGATCCGATCAAAAGAGAAATGTTCAGCCCATCGTTATCAATCACCATAAAGGACGCATGGCTCTGGCTCACAACGGAAACCTGACCAATTCCACACATCTGAGAGATACACTGGAAAAGGGAGGTTCCATTTTCCATACCACCACCGACTCTGAGGCCATCGCCTATGTCATTGTACGGGAACGACTCAACCACCCTTCCATCGAAGCCTCTGTGTCTGCTGCAATGAACCAACTGGAGGGTGCTTACTCTCTGGTCATCTCCTCTCCCAGCAAGCTGATCGCCGTCCGGGACCCCCACGGATTCCGCCCTCTCTGCATGGGCGAACTGCCTGACGGGAGCACCGTATTTGCCTCAGAGTCCTGCGCGCTGGATGCCGTAGGTGCACGGCTTGTGCGTGAACTATTGCCCGGTGAGATCGTAACGGTCAGCACAGATGGAATCAAGTGCGACCGCAGTCATTGCGGATGCGTGACACAAAGGCTGTGCGTATTTGAATTTATCTATTTTGCAAGGCCCGACTCTATGATTGAAGGAAACAACGTCTCCCTTGCCAGACAGAGAGCGGGCGCTTTTCTGGCAAAGGAACATCCGGTGCAGGCTGATGTGGTGATCGGCGTACCGGATTCCGGTCTGGACGCGGCTTTGGGGTATGCGCAGGAATCCAGGATCCCCTATGGGATCGGCTTTACAAAAAACAAATATATCGGACGAACCTTTATTGCCCCTACACAGGATCAGAGAGAGCAGGGTGTTAACATCAAGCTCAATCCCATCGCCAGCGCCGTAGCAGGAAAGCGTGTGGTGCTGATCGACGATTCCATTGTCCGGGGAACCACCTGTCGCCGCACCATTGATATGCTCCGAAATGCCGGTGCAAAAGAGATTCATATGCGTGTCAGTGCCCCTCCCTTTGTTGCCCCCTGCTACTACGGGACTGACATCGACAGCGCTGACAACCTGATTGCCAACCACCACAGCGTGGATGAAATTGCAAAAATCATCGGAGTGGATTCCTTAGGTTATTTGAGCTTGGATCATGCTGTTTCCCTGACAAAAATGGAGCCTGACCGATTTTGCACCGCCTGTTTCGGCGGCGGGTATCCGACAAGCGTGCCGGAAGCGGGACACAAAAACAGATTTGAGCAGAAAATCCAACGTGCATAAGCACAAAGGAGAAAATAAAATGGAACACAATGTAGAATTGGAACGCCTGGTAACAAATGTTCAAAAGCTTACACCTTCCACCAGGCGAAACGAAATCGAAGCACTTGTGACCTACATGAGCCAGCGCAGCGGAATATGTGAAGATAAAATCCTGAGCTTTCTTTATGAAGATCTTCAAAATGGAATTCCGTTTCAGCATACCTCTGTTGGAAAATGTAGAACGCTATCTTACCGCTAAGACATGAAATGACCTGTAATCATCAAGGTTCTCTTGACAACGGCCGCGATCTGCCCTAAAATACGGTTCGGAGACACCGATGTCTTCAAAGGGTATTTTGCGCCCTTTGACATCGGTGTCTCCTTTTTATTTGTCCATTTACTTCTTATCTGAACACATACCAGTCAGACTCAATACAGGAGGTCCGTGTATGAAAAATTGTGTGATCGTGGGAATCAACTGGGGTGATGAGGGCAAGGGCCGTATGGTCGACCTGCTTACCGAGAACTACGATATAGTAGTGCGGTACCAGGGCGGCGGCAACGCTGGGCATACTGTTATCAACGAATACGGAAAATTTGCCCTGCATCTGCTGCCCTCCGGCATCTTTCGTAAAGGCGTCGTTAACATTCTGGGAAATGGCGTAGCTTTGGATCTGGAAAATCTGTGGAAAGAAATGCAGACGGTCCAGGCACAGGGCGTTTTTCTCACACCTGCCAATCTGAAAATCAGCGACCGCGCCTCTCTGCTGCTTCCCTGGCATCGGATTCTGGACAGCTTGGAGGAGGAGCGCTTGAAAGAGAAAAAATACGGCTCCACCAAACAGGGTATCGCTCCCTTCTACTCCGACAAATACCAGAAGAAGACTATCATGGCCGGAGAGTTATTCTATCCCGAATATCTGGAACAACATGTACGGGATCTGCTGGAGTGGAAAAACCTGACTTTAGCCGGCATTTACGGCGCACAGCCCTACACTGTGGAACAGATGATGGCCTGGCTGACCAATTATGGTGAAAAACTCAAGCCGTATATTTGCGATACCGGCGATTTCCTGCGGCGGGCGCACACAAAAGAGAAAAGTATCTTGTTTGAGGCACAGCTCGGTGCACTGCGGGATTTGGATTACGGAATTTACCCCTACACCACTTCCTCCAACGCCATCGCTGCTTATGCCCCCGTGGGCTCCGGCCTGCCCGGTGTAAAACTAGATGAAGTCATTGGCGTGGTGAAGGCATATTCCACCTGCGTGGGCGAGGGTCCCTTCACCTGCGAGTGGTTTGGTCCGGAGGCAGACGCCCTGCGGGAGGCAGGTTTTGAATACGGAGCCAAAACCGGACGCCCCCGCCGGGTTGGCCCGTTGGACCTCGTAGCGACCCGCTACGGTGTCCAGATCCAGGGTGCCACGGACGTCGCCCTGACAAAGCTGGATGTTTTAAGTTATATGGAACAAATTCCCGTCTGCACCAACTACCGTCTGGACGGTGTCGTGACCGATGAGTTCCCGTTCCCTGCCGCTTTACCCAAGGCCGAACCCATAGTAGAATATTTGGAAGGCTGGCACTGCGATATTTCCAAGATCCGCACTTGGGAGAACCTTCCCAAAGCAGCACAGAACTACGTAAGATTCGTTGAACGGCGCATTGGCTGTCCTGTGACCTATGTCTCCGTTGGTCCGGAACGGGATGCGTATATCAAGCGCTGAGGTGGAGCTATGTGCGGAATCGTAGGATTTACCGGAAAACAAAACGCAGCTCCCGTGCTGCTGGAAGGGCTGAAGAAACTCGAATACCGCGGATATGACTCTGCGGGAATCGCCGTTTTGGATCATGACGCGATCACTGTAGCGAAAGTCAGCGGCAGGATCGCAAACCTGTGCGAAAAAACGCAAGACGGCACCGCATTGTCGGGTCATACGGGGATCGGGCATACACGATGGGCCACTCACGGTGCCCCCACGGACATCAACGCTCACCCCCACGTGAGCAACAACGGACGGTTCAGCGTGGTCCACAACGGCATCATCGAAAACTATCTGGAACTTCGGGATGAACTGACGAAAAAGGGTTATCGTTTTGACAGCCAGACGGATACTGAGGTGATCGTTCACCTGCTGGAATTGTATGATTCCGGAGACTTTAAGGAAACGGTGATGAAAGCGACGGCCAGATTGACCGGCTCCTATGCGCTGGGCATCCTCTGTGCCGACTGTCCAGGCTCTATTTTCGCTGTCCGGGAAGCCAGCCCCCTGATTTTAGGCATCGGCGTAGGGGAAAATTACTTTGCCTCCGATGTTACTGCTTTGGTGTCCCATACCAGAAATGCAATCTATCTGGAGGACGGAGAGTTTGCGCAGTTGACCGCGGACGGCATCGTTGTGTTCGACTGTACCGGCTCCCCCGTTCACAAAGAAGTCAGCCGGATCACGTGGAGCGTTGAGGCTGCTGAAAAAGGCGGCTACGAGCACTTTATGCTCAAAGAGATCATGGAACAGCCCAGAGCCATTGAAGCAACGATTACGCCCAGACTTCGGGACGGAATGATCCATTTGGATGATTTTGATTTTTCCAGGGAAGAACTGCGCGAAATTCAAAAAATCGTTATCACCGCTTGCGGTTCTGCCTA
>SVLJ01000026.1:1280-17989 GCA_015067995.1 Oscillospiraceae bacterium | reverse complement strand
CGCTGATGATTCTGGAACTGAACGGTACCGATGCGGTTAGGCTCCAGGGTGATGTGCTGGTGGTCAGGGTCGAGGATATAGTTTTCGGGGACAGACTGCTCCCAGACCTCATAGGCGCCGGGTTCCATATCCTCCAGAAAGACCTCGCCGTTTTCATCGGTGGCCTCGGTGGTGATGGTGGAGCCGTCAGCGTATTTGACGGTGAAGGTCACGCCGGAAACAGGCTTTCCGGTATCGGCATCGGTCTTGATGATCCGCAGATCCGGCTTGGCCTCGTTGACCACCACGACCTGGCTCACCTGACCGGGGAACAGCTCCACATGATACTCATGGCTGTTCAGTACATAACCGGAGGGAGCCGCCATCTCCTTCACAGAGTAGACGCCTGGTTCCAGATCGGTGATGGTGATCTGACCATTGATGTCCGTGACGCGGTCGAGATAATGGCTGCCATCCTCAATCTTGGCGATGCGGAAGGTGGCACCGGGGAGATACTTGTCAGCCACGGGGTCATATTTGACTACGCTGATGACGGGCTTGCTGGTATTGGTGAAAACGAACTTAGCGTTTTCATTGCCGTTGATCTGAATGGTGCGGACGGCATCATCGATCAGGTACCCGTCAGGAGCTTCCAGTTCCGTCACCTGATAGGCACCGGGCTCCAGATGGGTGATGTCCACCTCACCGTTCTCGTCGGTCACATATTCCTTGGAGAAGGTGCCGCCCACCAGCTCAATGCGGAAGCGGGCGTTGGGCAGAGGCTCCAGCGTGGTGGAGTCCACCTTGACCAGATGGATTCCGGGCTTCTGATCATTAAAGAAGATCAGCTCCAGAATGCCATCGGAGCCCTCCAGCTCGATCTGCTGGGGACTGGAATTGATGATATGAGTGGAGTCGGTTGCGACCTCCTTGGCCAAATAGGTGCCGGGGTCCAGGTCAGTCAGCAGAATCTCGCCGAACTCATCGGTCTTGAAGATGCCAAGGGACTGGGTGTCTTTGAACACCTCGAAGGAGATGTCGGGCAGAGCTTCGTGGGTCTTGGAATCGTACTTGATGATGCGAAGGCCGGGCTTTTCCTCGTTGACAATGGGGACTTCCACAGTATCGCCGGAGATGACGGTGGTGTTGTAGACCTCGTCGCTCATGATGTAGCCTGCGGGAGCTGCGATCTCAGTGATGCGGTAAGCGCCGGGTTCGATCTCCGTGAAGACGGCCACGCCTGCGTAGTTGGTTTCTCCGGTATAGACCGCGCCGGATTCGATATGCTCAATCCGGACGACTGCGCCGGGAAGCTGCATACCGGAGTCAGAGAACTTGCGGACCAGCAGATTGCCGTAGGGGGCATTTTCGAAGGTCACGGTGGCCTGTCTGCCATACTCTACCTTAACGTTCTGGGCAGGTTCCTCACTGAGCAGATAGCCGTTGGGGGCTTCACGCTCATACACGGTATAGTTGCCTGCCAAGGTCAGAGGGATGACGATCTGGCCCTTGGAATTGGTAGAGAAGGTACCGACTGTTGCGCCTTCGGGGTCAACTACCTCGAACATAGCGCCCTTCAGGGGGATGGTCGTGCCTTCCTCATACTTGATGATCTTCAGGCTGGTTTCGGTGGGATCTTCTTCAGGGTTATCGGTGTAGCTGCTGTATGCGGTCAGCGCCAGAGGTGTGGTGGGGTCGGTGTCGCACATATAATTCTGAAGGTTGCCGAACTTGTCAGTCTCAGCGCACACCGCGTAATAGATGGCGTACTTGTAGACATTGGTGCGGAAGCTCAACTGAACGCTGCCGGACTGACCCTCTACCGAGCCAACGGGATACAGGACTTTGAACTGACCGGAGTAGCCCTGGCCGGTGGCCTGGGTGGTAATCACATCAATCTCCCGGTTGTTCATGTCCACGATCTTGGTGCCAGCGGGAACAGCGGAAGGATCGGTGAAGGCGACATTGATGGAATAATCGCACACCCAGGTTTCAGAAGTGACGGTGAAGATCTGCTGCAGGTACTCCTGACCGTTGACGGTAGCGGGATAGGCTACCTCCTGGTCAGGGATCGCAGTCACATTGGGGGACAGGACTGTGCTCCATGCGGTGCCGCGGCGATAGATGTCCTTGGTTGCGGCCAGCATCTTGTTGGCTCGTTCCAGTTCCACGCCGGTGAGGTTGGGATTGACCTTCAGGTTGTTGATGTCCCAATTGCTCAACAGGTAGCACCACAGCGCCATTTTGGTCGCATAATACGCCTGATACTTGTTTTCCAGCTTCAGTTCACCAAGGCCGCGATGGGGATAGCCGTTGGCGATGATGCCCATGACCTTGGGGTCGCTGCCGATTTCTTCAGCGAGATATTTGATACTCTCGCCCTCGGCCACGGTCTGCGGAACGCCCTTGGTATTGGGATTGACGCAATACGCGGGGATCTCCTTGGTATTGCCGTTTCGATCCACATAGTTGTAATAGGTGTAGATCAGTTCGCGGACCCTGCCGTTGATGGACAGGTAACTCAGCTTCTGTCCACCGTTATAGATGTCCACTTCGCCGAGCGCTTCCTCGACTGAGTCGGCGGCGGAGGCGACACCGGGGAACATTCCCAACAGCATCACGACCGCGAGAAGCATCGAAAGGATTCGTTTCTTCATTGCTTTACTTACCTCCAATTTGATTGATTTATCTGGATGCCAATGGCGCTCAGATATCGGATTGGAACAAAAAAAGCAGTGTGCGTATTTCAGCACACTGCTCCGCAGGGGTTGTTTGATCGTTATTTCACGTAGATGTAGTATTCGGTGTACCGGAAGGCTCCGTCGCAGTACACATCATATGCTTCGAGGAAGTATTCTCCGGGAGGGCAGGAGTTGAACAGGTTGGTGATCTGGCTGCTTCGCCATGGCCAGAAGCTGTATGCGTTGGCATCTTTCGGGATGGTCAGGTTTACGGTCACCAACGGTTTTCCGTCTGCCCTTGTTACGGGCTTGCCACCCTGCCATGTCTGCGGGTTATCCCCGATGGCGTTGTAGAGGGTGTACTGCATCCGGCGGGTTTCATAGAGGTTTCGCACGAACATATACTCTTTGCCGCCGGAGGTGAAGTGGTTGGCTTCCGGTGCAGGCAGTTCCGGCTGATCCAGCAGGCTCCAGTCGCAGGTCGGCTCCGGCAAGGCTCCGGTTTCTTCCGAGGCGAACATACTGTTTTGGTACTTGCTCACGTCAGTGATCTTGTACACATACCCATCTGAGCAGGTGACCGTGTTGCCTGCCTGCGGGTTTGGCATGAGCTCGCCCTGACTGTAGTCGGCCTTCGGCACCTCCGCTGTGGTGGTCGATTCGGTTTTGGGTGCGGTTCCGGTGTAGGGACTGTTGCTGTCGATCTGCACCGCGCCGTCCCAATATACATTGAAGCCGACCGCTTCGCCGATGTCCCGCAGCTTCACATAGTTGTTGCCGTTGATGGCGTATGCCTCCATCTGGATCTGCTGTCCGTCTAGGTAGATGGCATTCGTGCTTGGCAGGGCTTGCAGGTACTCTACTGCGGCATGAGCGGCGGGGCCGGACATTGCCATGCCTACCAGGATGCCAACGGCAAGGGGAAGAATGTTCTTCTTTCTGCTCATATTATGTTCCTCCAATTCTCAATAGTTTTGTGGGCTTTTTGCAACCCAAACATATCGAAAGAGAAGGAACAAGTCGAGAGAAAGATTGAATTAAGATGGAGAAATAACGCCCTCAAAACGAAGCATATTACACAACTTGCCGGGCCTGCACGCACCAGCGGTACTGGCTCTGATTTCTCACGCAGGTATACATGGTCAGCAAGTTTTCAGTGGAGGAGGCCAGCTTGCTGGTGTCAGTCTCGCTGACCTTGAAAACAGAGAATACCTCATAAGTCCTGGTGCCCAGCTTCGTGGTCAGGGTGATCCTGTCACCAAGCTTCAGCGTGTGGATCTCGCCGAAATAACTGTTGGCACCGCGGTTATGCGCTGCCAGAGCCACGTTGCCGTCCCAGATGGATGTTTCCGTGAAATGGCCCACGCCCTTGGCGAGAGTGGAGCTGCCGGTACCCTGATAGATTTTGACCGACAAGTCCAGCTCCGGGATCTTCAGCGTGCCGAGATGCCCACCGGAATAGTAGAGGTCATCGGTCACCTCGGTGTATCCGGTGCCGCTGACCACGGTGCTTCCGGTGCTGTAAATATCGTCAGCCGAATAGGTCGGGAAGATGATGTTCGCACCGGTCCCGTTGATGATGGCTCCGGTACCCACAGCAGTGGCGGGGGCGAGGTTGGGAGTCAGGTATGTGCCGGTATTCAGTGCATCGGCACTGGCGCTTCCGAAGCCGGGAGGGATGAGAGCGGCGTTTTTGCTTACATCCTCATTCTTCATGGCCCCGCCATCTGCCGTATGCACCACCTCAATGGAGGTAGGCGTGCCGTAGTCGGGGTCGCCAACGCCATCGATGCTGTAGGACATGGGGCCTGCCGCACTTGCAGTCACGGCGAGAGAGGCCATCAGACTTGTCATCAGGAGTGTGGTGATCAGTCTTTTCATTCGGCATCACCCTCGCTTTCATCAGATTCCCTGCGGCGCTTCATAAACAGTGCGATGCCGATTCCACCGCCAGCCGCAACGATCACACCCAGAGGTACCAGCAGAACAGGCCAATTGAAGGATTCGGGTGCTTCGCCGGGTTCCTGTACAGGAGGATCAGTGGGGACGATATCCTCCAGAGGCTCCTCCTCAACGGGGGCGATGCACACGCCCTCGAAGATGGCCACATACCGCACCTTGTTCAGGGCAATGCGGCTGACGGTCCCGCTGTACTCGGCAGTCACGGTATAGCCCTTGACATAGCTGCTGGTCTTGCTTCCGGTATAGGTGGCAACGGCAGTATACCGGTCGCCCATGGCATAACCGTCGACAGTGGCGGTGTTATCGGTCTGCCACTCGATATTCTGCAAGGTCAGCGTCTTGCCGTCCTGCTCGATGGTCTTGGGAATGAACTGGGTGTCCTGGTCGGACAGGTTGGGATAGGTGCGGGTGGCGCTGATTTCTTTGGTGGTGCTGCCGTAGCCGGATACCTCTACCTGAACGGACTCCAGTTTCAGCGTCAGCGTACCGGTAAAGCCATCCTCGGTGATGAATTCCTTCTTTTCGGGCAGCACGGACAGCACGGTTGCCATATCCTTGCTCTTGCTGGCCACCGACACGGTTTCGGTGTGCAGACGCTCCTCATATTCGGGAAGCTCCTGCTTGAGCAGGTCGGTCAGGGTATAGTGGAAACCGTCCTGTTCGAAGTCGCTGCGGGGAATGCCTGCGGGGTCATCCTCTGGGCCGAGGTCATAGTATTTACGGAGTTCTGTGCCGTCTTCGCTCTGGGCGACATAGGTGGGGTAGCAGATCTCGGGCTGTTCCGTGCTGCTCCCGCTCAGAAGCGGCTCATCGGGACTGGCTGCGAAGGCAGAAGTGGACATCGCCATGGTCATGGCGAGTGCCAAAAGGCTGATACTGATCGTTCTACGTTTCATTGGGTTTTCCTCCTCTTACATAGTCATGCTCATCCCCATGGAGGGGGCGGCCTGTTCCTGCTGTCTCTGCGGGAGCTGGGTGAGCGCCTGCTGATAGGCGTCCAGCACGGTCTGGTCGAACTCCTGCTTGAACTCCTTGGTGCAGGGGAAGCAGATATCCTTGTAGCTGTCGCCAGACTTGTAGTCAGGCATAGCCACATAGGGCCCGTTTTTGCCATCCATGACCCGGATGCCTCGAATGGCGAAGCAGCCGTTCAGGTTTGCGGTGGCATTGGCCAGCACATTGCCCTGGGTCTTGATGGAGTGGATACGGACATCCACATGGATGGGCGGGTACTGCGACGCGGGTGCTTTGTCCTGCAAGGGGGCAGGAGTGGGAGTTTTGCTCTGTTTCATGATGGTTTTCCTCCTTACAATTTTTGAGCGTGCCACTCTTTCGTGCGGCACGCTAACTGCTCATATTCCCAGGGGGTAACTTCCAATGTGACGATGGCTCCATTTTTCATGATACCCTCTACCATGTAATACAGAACGAGAGGTAATGTGGGGCGAGGCCACTTCAGTGCATTGGGCGGCACCAGTCCCTGACCGGCCACATAGACCCAGCGGATGCTAGCGGGATCGCAGGAGCGAAGCCTGATCCCTTTGAAGCGTTTGGACAGCTTCTTTCCCGTGGGGATGGGGATGATCCGCTCCTGCTCCATCAGGTATCTCAACCGCAGGCTGGCGATGCATTCCTGCTCCGCTTCCGCGACTTCCGGTACTTTGCACCACAGAGGGAAGTTCCTGTAGTCTGCGGCCAGAACATCCTCACCCTCCTTGTCATCGGGGAAAAGGGGCTGACAACGGACAAGCTCCAGCACCCGGACACCGTCCGTCACACCCAAAGTCTTGATGCCGCGGGGCGACATGGTACGGTACTGTGCCAGAGCCTTGTCCAGACTCAGGAAGTGGCGGATACGCCAGCCAGTAATACCCTTGGGATCGTGGCCAAGGCGCATATCGTCGATGGTATAGTAGGAAATATTCATATGCTCACTCCATTGTCATGCCGCCCATAACGGGACCGGCAGTTTGTTCCTGTTGGGCAGGACGAAGTTCGGCCAGCTTCTCCTCCGCCCATGCGGGGATATGCTGTTCTTCCAGAATGCCGATGAAATCTTCCCGATTCCATCGGGCGTGCTCTCCGTCGCCGAGGCAGGTGGCGTACACTGCTCTGCCTGCGGCTGTGGGACTGCAGCCAAAGCCACCACTCGCTAGCCAGAGTTGATTTTCAGGAGCCCAGTAGGATTCTTTCAGCGTGTAGGGACTCATGACCAGCACCTTGCCCTCCAGTTCCTGTCCAGTCATGGTGGTGCAGTGGGTACGATCAAACATCTGGAGCTGCTCCTGTTCTTTTCGGAACAGGTTCACGAAGCCATCCAGCACGGCAGGATGGCTCTGCACCGTAAAGTCGTGGTTACGGTCGCTCGGAGGGATGAAAGTGGAGCCAGCCCATTCCTTGTTCCGGGGACTGAATCTGCCGTCATCCTTTTTCTGCTGTAGCGTGCTGGCAAGTACCCATCCCACGCGCTTGAAGCCATATTCCTCAATGACGCTCTTGGCGCAGTCTTGATCCAGATGCATCCCGTCAAAGCCCTTTCGGATGGTCTCCTCAATGGCCTGCTTGCAGAGGATGTTCTGCTTGTGGCTGTCCCGCCACATTTCCAGCTCATCATTCCGTCTTGCCTCGGATACTGACCCCAGATACAGATACGGATGATTCTTTAGCGTCATTTTTGGCCTCCATGGAATAATTTCGTCAGATGGATAGAAAGCTGCAAAAACAGTTCCTGCTGTGCCTCAACAGGAAGGGAGGCGACAAAGTCCTGAAGTTCTTTCGAAGCAGTAAGCAGTTCTCTGTCATCTCCCTGACCGCAGTTGTCACAAACCTTTTCCTTTCTGATGACAATTGTGTCGCCATCCTGACGAAAACTCAGAAGGTCATTTGAGCGAAACCCCATCTTCATACGCAAGGAGTATGGAATTGTGGTTCTTCCGCGATTGCCGAGAAGTCTATAGATTTTATCCATATTCACACACTCCCCTTAACCGTCCATGTCCAGAAGACAGCATCCCTGAATCTTACAAAAATGAGCACATCCTATGCACTCCTTGTTATAATCAGGTTCAAAGAGTTCCTCCAGCTCTTCTTCGCTCAACTGACGAATGCACAAATTCGGTGCCTTGTAGAACACCTCAAACACTGAATCCTCATCCAGACCATGTAACTTAGCGGTATCAGGGCTGACTCGGATATTTGCACGAAACATAATTAGTCCTCCATATAATCACATTTGAAGTCAAACAAAGTCATTTGACTGTTTTCCTGGTAGAAGAGACGTCGGTTTTCCTCTTCTTGCTTATCAAGGTCGTAGTTTGCGATAAGCAGTTCCTCAAAGGTTGCGCCAGCTTCTTTAGCTTGCCGCATACTATGAAGTCGTGGCTGCACACGCAAATTGAACCCTTTTTCTTGGGCAAGTCCCTGGATGTACGGAGAATTATTATAGGTAATCAGGAACTTTGCCTCGCCATCAAATTTTCGGTCGATATCAGCCATGAAATCAAATAGGACTGCGTGTTGACTGCTATCGAAGTTGGCTTTCTGGTACATTCCTTCGGTGGTTTTGTATGGTGGATCAAGGAATATAAAGGCACCGGGACACGCAGCATAGGTAATAACATCCTTGTAATCTCGATGCAGAATGATGGCATCCCGTAAGCGCCCATAGGCAGAAATTAGCCGAGGAAGTCTTGACTCGATATCCCTTCGTGCTATGCCATAGGTTTGACCAGTGGAGGAGAAACTGTAGACCTGGTTTTCGAGAAATGCTGCGGCATTCAGGACATCTTCCCAAGTCATGTTTTCGACATACTTGGATGTCTCCCAGATATCATCCAATACATTCGGCACCTCTCTGAGCAGCGCCTTATTCATACGGAAAATCTGTTCAGAGTTCACTGAGAGATATAATCTTCCTATTAGAAAGGCAAGTTTTTCGTTGCTCTGGATGACGCGAAACAGATTGACTAGGTCTCCGTTGTAGTCATTTAGGATTTCTTTCTCTGCCCGTGCTTTACGAAAGAATGTTTCTGCACTGCCCATGCATGGCTCAATATAAACCGTGTGCTTCGGCATCACATCAAATATGGTGTTGGCAATACAGCTTTTATTGCCGGTATACGGCAGTGGGCTAGTGGATGCCGACAATTGATTTCCCTCCTTTCGGAGGTCGCCTTGTGCATGGAACTCCAGAAACAAAAAGGTCGTTTTCTATGTACGGAAATCCATACACACAAAACGACCTTTGACTTTCAATATTTTATTTTGGGAGCATCTCTTGCTCGATAGGGGGAGTGGCGTTTCACCCGCATCGCCTCCAGACACAAAAAATTAACATTTGGAAAAACAAAAAAAGGGCGGATCTCTCGAGAAAATCTCGAAAAATCCGCCCAAAACGACTTAGGATTTAGTTCACATCATGCTTAGAATTGGTGACCGATAAAAAATATCTACAAAACCCGAACGAAAAAAAGGGGACGAAAAAACCCTAGAACCGTTGCGGCTCTAGGGTTTGTCGTAGGGATATCTATTTCGACCCCTAATCATGGTTGCGGAGACAGGACTTGAACCTGCGACCTCCGGGTTATGAGCCCGACGAGCTACCAACTGCTCTACTCCGCGATATGAAAATCTGGTGCCGGTGACCGGACTCGAACCGGTACGGTATTTCTACCAGAGGATTTTAAGTCCGCCGTGTCTACCGATTTCACCACACCGGCGTACATATTTGCAAGGGTTAGAATACCATAGTTGTACGCCCTTGTCAATAGTTTATTGTAAAATTGCTGATTCTATTCCGGTTTTCAGAAAAATTTCTCCCGATAATTGCGTGATTCTATGCAATTTCCCGCCAACAGCAACATATATTAGCGGAGTATCCATTGCGAAGGAGGAGAGAAATATGAGCCTGTGTAAGAACCAGGATGTGGATGATCTGATTTTTCAGGATGTCTGGGAGATCAGCCAACGATAATCTCACAGCGCGCCGCAGCTGCGGCGCGCTGACGCTTTTCATCGGATGGTTCCGCCGCCTACCACGCGCTCACCGTCGTAAAACACCACGGCCTGTCCCGGCGTCACCGCCCGCTGGGGCTGGTCGAACACCAGACGCACACAGCCATCGGCCAGAGGCTCCAATACTGCTTCGGCCTCCTTCTGGCTGTACCGCGTTTTGGCAGTAACACGCATGGGCGCGGTCAGCTCGGGAATGGAGATGAAATTGACCCGCTCCGCTGTTAACTCCCGGGAGAACAGCGCCTCGTTGGGTCCCAGTACCACCGTGCCCGCTGCCACATCCTTGCGGACAACATATACCGGCGCACCGGCGCTGACGCCCAGGCCCTTGCGCTGACCCATAGTATAACTTTCCTGTCCCTGATGGCGCCCAAGCACATGGCCGTTCATGTCCACAAAATCGCCCGGCTGCGGCTGAATGCCCCACTCCTGCAGGAAGGCCATATAATCTCCATCAGGAATGAAGCAGATATCCTGACTATCCGGCCTGCCGGCATTGTCCAGTCCGCTTTCCTCTGCCAATGCGCGGATCATGGGCTTTTCATAATCACCCACCGGCAGCAGAATATGCTGCAGCTGCTCCTGCTTCAGCTGATAGAGCATATAGCTCTGATCCTTCCGGTGATCACGCCCACGCAGCAGCAGCCATCGGCCGGAAGCTTCATCAAACGCCACCCGGGCGTAATGTCCAGTGGCCAGATAGTCACTCCCCTGCTCCAGCGCCCAATCCAGCAGCGCGCCGAATTTGATCTCTCGGTTGCAGTCGATACAGGGGTTGGGCGTCCGCCCGGCGGCGTACTCTGACACAAAGCGGCCCATAACCTTCTCGCGGAACAACGAACACAGATCCAGCACGGTATGGGGAATCCCGATGGCAGCTGCGGACTTCTGCGCCGCAGCTGCTTCTTCAGAAAGGCCACTGCCGTCGGACAGATCGCTGCCGTGGTGCAGCTGCAGCGTGACACCGGAGACGGAATAGCCGGCATTCCGCAGCAGAATGGCGGCGCCGGCGCTGTCCACGCCGCCGCTCATGGCAATCATGACCTTCTTTTGCATGCTCTCAGCTCCTTTAGAAAAAAGGGCCCGCGCTGCCGCAGGCCCGGTATCTTCTCAATCCTGTTGTCTCACACGGAACGCACTCACAGGCAAAGCGTCCGCCAAACCCAGCAGGGTACGGTTGAAGCCGCCGGCATAGTCGAAAGGAATATCCTTCAGCATAGGCGTGCCGCTCTGGCGGTCAGGGATGGCTACGGTGACACGGGTGCCCTTTCTTGACTCCACCAGTATGGTTCCGCCGTGCCCTTGGGCAATGCGGCGGCAAAGAGCCAAGCCAAGGCCTACTCCGTGGGAGGGCAGGCGCAGCTCCTCCTCAGAACAGGCGGAAAACAGGGCTGCCATTTTCTGGGAATCTATGCCGCAGCCGGTATCGCTGACGGTGAGGCGCACCTGACCATCGGAAACGGTAAACTCCACGGCAATGCTGCCGCCACGGGGCGTAAACTTGAATGCGTTGGACAGCAGCTGAAACAGAAGCTGCTCCATACTGTCACGGTGTACGGCGCAGACATGGCTCTCCTTCCGGCAGGAGAAGGACAGCTGCAGACCAAGATGCTCTGCCAGAGAGCTGCTCTGCAAACAGATGTCCCGCACCAGCTCCACAATATCACAATCCCGCAGGGGAAGTGTGTCGGATTCTGACAAATAGGCAGCCGCCGTCAGGTTATTGGCCAGCCGAAGAAGCTGATAAAAGCTCTGATCCAGCACAGCGGCCTGTTGATCCAGCTGGGCGTCCTGTTCACGGCGCTCCGCAGGAACCAGCGATGCTGCCGCCAGATGCAGATTGCCCAGCGCACACCGCAGTTGGGTGGAAAGAGCTGGCAGAATGTTTGCCAAGAGGTCATCGCGTTCATTGGATTCCATGTGCAAAGCTCCTTTCCTTTCAAACTGCCCGGTGATTAGCCTTTACAAAACCTCCGTGAAAAATCGGACGGACAGGGTGCCATTTTCAGCCATATGGTAGCAAATTTCCGTTGAAAATACAAGGTTTTCCGCCGGTTTTGTCGAAATGTGTCGAAGGAATACGGAAAAAGGACTTCCGGAGCGAGTGCTCCGGAAGTCCTGAGACGCTTCGATTATTCCTCGCCGGTTTCGATGAGGCCGTAGCCGCCGGCCTTACGCTTATAGACGATGGAGAGGGCAGAATCCTCGTTGTTGCGGAAGACGAAGAACTCGTGATCCAGCAGGTTCATCTGCAGGATGGCCTCCTCGGGACTCATGGGCTTGACAGAGAAGCGCTTGGTGCGGACAATGTCAAACTCCTTCTCTTCCACGATCTCATAGCTGTCATCCTCTACGGTGGGCAGGGACTCGCTGCGCAGCTTCTTGGCCAGACGGGTCTTATTCTTGAGGATCTGACGCTCGATATATCCGCAGGCCGCATCCACGGCACTGCGCATATCACCATCCGGGGCGGTTTTCTGGGCACGCAGCATAGTGGAACCGCTGCGGATCGTGATTTCAACAGAGCACAGGTGATCTTTCTCCACAGAGAAAGTCACCGCGGCGGAAGGTTCGTCCCGGAAATAGCGGTCCAGCTTCGCCAGCTTCTTGTCGGTGTAGTCTTTGATGGAGTCACGCAGGTTGATCTTCTTGCAGGAAAAGGTGCACTTCATAGACATCGCTCCTTTCGTGTGACCGGGGGGAACTCCCCTCGTTAATTTATTATAGCATTGCTGCCGGGCTTTGAAAAGAGAAAATACACTTTATTTGAAAAAAGTTCATATCCTTCATGGGAAAAAAGGGAACCGTCCGCAGGCTGCAGACGGTTCTAACGGGTGGGATATTGGAAAGCTTCCACATTTATGATACCGTACTGACGGCAAAAAGGCAATGGGAGCTTTTGTCGTACCACCACGGGTTTTGGGGAATTCTGTCGTCCGCCTATGCGGATGCGCCGGATTGCGCCTCTGCTTCCGCACGACGCAGATACAGTTCCTCCGCCTGCTGCTGCGCTTCCATCAGGGAGGCACGCAGCTGTGCCAGCGTTTCCTCTGCCGCTGTCAGTGTGTTGAACAGAAAAATGTATTCTTCGGGCAAAAATGGCATATCGTATCCTCCTCTTAAGGCAACAGAGCTCAAATCTGTGCCGGTTTTGAGCGCTGTTGCCTTATACCATATTTAGGGGTTGCCTGCGGGACTATCATACTATATCGTGAATGGGAAATTCGTCGAATCCCGTCGCAGAGAGAAGATATTCTGCACATTCGGGGGAACGGAGCGGAATGCTGCAGAAAAAGGAAGAACCGTGCGTAAAACGCACGGTTCTGGGGGAATGATGCGATTTTTAGTAGCTGGTGAGGATATCGGTCACCAGACCGGCAAAAGCCTCGCGGTCCACATCCAGCACCACAAAAGCGTTCTTTTCCGGGAACTGCTTGTCGCTCCACAGGTCGGTGACGGTCTTGCCGTTGGTGATGGTGCCGCGGGTCTCCACGTAGACGCCGGCTTCTTCGCCGGAGAAAATATGGGGATAGGCCGCGAACAGCACCGGGCAGACATCGTGCAGGCACACGATGGGAGCAATAATGGCGGCGTAGAAGGCCTTGGCGCGGGCAATGGCAGTGCCCATGAAGCGGCAGACATCGGAATCATAGTTCTCGATCTGTGCCAGCTCGGGATGGGTCAAATAAGCCTGCATGGTGACATCCAGGCCGCACATGACCACCTGCACACCAGCCTTGAACACCATCTGTGCAGCATGGGGGTCGGCAACGATGTTGAACTCTGCACAGGGCGTCACATTGCCGCCCTTGGCCGCGCCGCCCATGATAAGGATGCGCTTGATAAGAGTCTTCAGCTCAGGGTACTTCTGGAAAGCAATGGCCAGATCCGTCAGGGGACCCACAGAGATCACCTGCAGCTCACCGCCGCAGGCCACGGCTGCCTCATAGAGAGCATCCCATGCGGGCTTGGTCTCCACAGGAGCGGGGGAGGGGGGGATCTCCGCGCCGCCCAGACCATCCTCGCCATGGATGTGAGAGGCAGTTTCCAGCACATTGAAGAGGGGGCGGTCAGCGCCGGGATAGATGGGAATCTCGCTGCGGCCTGCCAGAGCGCAGACACGGCGGGTATTCTCAAAGCTGTTGGCCAGCACCACGTTGCCGGCAACGGCGGAAATGCCGCGGATATCCAGCTGGGGCAGCTTGCAGGCCACCAGCAGAGCGGCGGAATCGTCTACGCCGGTATCGACGTCAATCCAAACGGGGATCTTGTTGGTCATACGCGCACCTCCCATCCATCATAGGCCTTCACGGCCTCCACCAGCAGGTCGGCAAAGGCCTGACGATCCAGACCCAGCACGCAGCTAACGTTGGGCGCCTTGCCGGTAACACCGTAATGGTCTGCGATGGTCATGCCGCGGCAATACTCACCGGTGGTTTCCACCTGAACATACAGATCACGGATGGTGAACATCTCAGGATGCAGCAGGGAAGCCACAGCACAGGCGTCATGCACCGGCGCGCCGGCATAGCCGATCTCACGATGGAACTTATAGAAGAACTCCAGCCATTCTGCCACAACCACGGCAACCTGATTGCCCACGGCGCGGATACGCTCGAAGTCCTCGGGGAAAATCAATGCCTGCTCGGTAACATCCAGACCGCACATCTGTACGGGGATGCCGGAGTTGAAGATCACAACCGCAGCTTCGGGGTCCACCAGAATGTTGAACTCGGCTGCGGGAGTCCAGTTGCCGTAAGCAATGCCGCCGCCCATCATGGAAATGCGGGCGATCTTGCTCTTGAGTTCGGGGTGGGCCAGCAGCAGAGCGGCCACATTGGTCTGGGGGCCGGTGGAAATGATGGTAACCGGCTCTTCGCTCTCCTGCAGCGCTTTGGCCATCAGGCGCACAGCGCCCAGCTGGGAAAGCTCCATGCCGGGCTCCGGCAGGGCAGGGCCGTCCAGACCGGTCTGGCCGTGGATATTGCCGGCGGGAATGGGATCGGTGAGCAGGCCGCGGTCAAGACCGCGGGCCACAGGGGCGTCAATGCCCAGCAGCGTGCAGACACGCAGGGCATTGTTGGTGGTCTTTTCAATGGTCTGGTTGCCATTGCAGGAGGTAACTGCCAGAATATCAAAAACAGGGGATGCCTTGGTCAGCATCCAGGCGATGGCGTCGTCATGGCCGGGATCGCCGTCCAGAATGACAGGAATTTTTTTCAGTTCGCTCAAGTCCATCTTCCTTTCCGGAAAAATTTCAGTTTATGATGCAGTTGCCGCCCGAAAGCGGACGGCAACTGAAAGGTTTGTTACTTTGCCTCGGCAGCAGCCTGAGCAGCCTTGGCGGCACGTGCACGCTTGACGCGGGCGCGGGTCACCAGAGCGAAGACCACCAGACCGAGGATGGTCACGATGTAGGGGATGGGGGAGACCAGGTTGGAATCCACGCCCAGTGCAGAGATCTTGATGCCCAGTGCCTGTGCAAAGCCGAAGACGATGGCAGACAGCATGGAACCGAAGGGCTCGCCGGCGCCCATGGCCTGAGCCGCCAGAGCGATGAAGCCGCGGCCTGCCACCATGTCCAGAGACCAGCCCATGGCATAATACATGGACATGAACGCACCGCCGAAGCCGGCCATGGCGCCGGAGAAGGCGATGGCGATGTAGCGGATCTTCAGAACGCTGACACCAACAGAGGCAGCTGCGTTGGAGTTCTCACCAACGGAACGGATATTCAGGCCCAGAGGCGTCTTGTACAGCAGGATCCACACCAGCAGCACCAGAATAAAGGCCAGATAGGTGAGGATGCAGTGACCGGACAGGATCTGACCCACAACGGGAATATCCTTAATCAGGGGGATTTCCACTGCGGGGATCTGCAGAGCCTTGGTGATGAGGGAGGTGGTGGAAGCCAGAGCGGTACCCTCGGTCATGTTGGTGATGACCTTCACCAGGAACTGGGTGCCGCCGGAGCCCACCATGTTGACGGCGATACCCACCAGAATGATGTTGGTCTTCAGGTTGAAGGCAAACACACCCATCAGCAGGGCTTCCAGAATGCCCACAATGACTGCCACCAGCAGGCCCACGAACCAGGAACCGCTCCAGTAAGCGGACAGAGAGCCGAACAGAGCGGACATCATCATGATGCCGTCAAGACCGATGTTGGTGACGCCGGCCTTTTCCGCCACAACAGCGCCCAGAGTAGCGAACAGGATAGGTGCGGTAATACGCAGAATGGCAAAGAAGAAGTCAGGAGTAAAAATCATCTCAAAAAGAGTCATATTACTTCACACTCCCTTCTGCGGCGGCCTGCTCGGCCTGCCGCGCCAGCTCTTCCTGGGTGCTCTTGACCACCAGCTTCTGGCGGTAGCCGGACAGGAACTGCTCGGCAGCGAAGAACAGGAAGATGACAGCCTGGATGATGTCGATGAGCTGTGCGGGAACACCGGAGTAAATGCTCATCAGGTTGCAGCCCTTCTCCAGATACGCCATGAAGAAGGCTGCCAGAGGAACCATGGCGGGGTTGTTGCCGGCCAGAATGGCCACGGTAATACCCGTCCAGCCGTAGCCGGGGAGAGAGCTCCATGCATAGGTGGAGTAGCGGCCCAGCATCTCAATGCCGCCGCCCATACCGGCCAGCATGCCGCCCAGCACCTGTGCCAGAATGATGACGCCGCCGACCTTCATGCCGGAGTACTTGGCGAACTCCTGATTGATGCCGATCATGCGGATGGAATAGCCCCAGCGGGTGCGGTACATAAACAGGGCGGTGAGGATCACAAAGATGATACCGATGACGAAGCCCCAGGACAGCTTGGAGCCGTTGTCGATCAGCTGGGGGATGGCCGCATTCTCCCGGAAGGGATAGGTCATGATCTGACCGCGGGTCTTGTCTGCCAGATGGGTGTTCAGGGTGTACTTGATGAAGTACATGACCACATAGTTCATCATCAGAGAGCAGACCATTTCGCTGACGCCCATCTTTACCTTCAGGATACTGGGGATCAGCATCATGACGCCCACTGCGGCAGCGCCGATGAGGATGGCCACGATGGGCAGCAGGCCGCCGGG
>SVLJ01000026.1:0-1180 GCA_015067995.1 Oscillospiraceae bacterium | reverse complement strand
TGGGATTGTTGGAGAACTCACGGGCCACGACCACCTTCTGGATGTTGCCGCCGGAGAGCATCTTCACCTGCTGGGCGCCGGACTTGCACAGCACCTTATAGTCGCGGATCAGCTCCTCGGACAGATTGTGGATGGCCTTCATGTTGAACAGAGGACCGTTGTTCAGCTCCTTGGCACCGGCACGGTCGGAGATCAGGTTCTCCTCAATGGAGGCGGTGCCGGCAATGCCGTGGATCATGCGGTCCTCGGGTACCAGAGAAACGCCCTTCTCACGGATCTGCCGCTGGGGAACACCCAGAATATTCTCGCCGTTGACGGTGATGGTGCCGTAGTCAGGCACATTGAAGTTGAAGAGCATATCCACCAGTTCCTTCTGGCCGTTGCCCTCCACGCCGGCAATGCCCAGGATCTCGCCCTTGCGCAGATCCATGGAGAAATTGTCCAGCATCTTCTTGCCCCACTCATTGGTATACTCCAGATCCCGGACGC
This sequence comes from Oscillospiraceae bacterium, assembly GCA_015067995.1. Classification (GTDB taxonomy): domain Bacteria; phylum Bacillota; class Clostridia; order Oscillospirales; family Oscillospiraceae; genus Oscillibacter. Next base: position 691 of record SVLJ01000026.1, on the reverse strand, counting down.
GCAGCACCACATCGGTGGGCTTGGCAGGCTCCTTCTCCACCTTCAGGACAACGTCGCGACCCACCATCAGACGGGAGATGGTCTCGGGGTCGACATCGGAGGTGTTATGTACGCCCATGGACTTGCCGCCGCGGAGAATGGTCATGCGGTCGGTGATCTGCATGATCTCGTTGAGCTTGTGGGAAATGAAGATGATCGTATATCCCTGATTCTTCAGGTTGATGAGCTCCTTGAAAAGCTCAGAGGTTTCCTGCGTTGTCAGAACAGCGGTGGGTTCGTCCAGAATCAGGATCTTGGCGCCGCGCACCAGAGCCTTCAGAATTTCCACCTTCTGCTTCATGCCGACGGGAATGTCCACTACGCGGGCGTCGGGATCCACGTAGAGGTTGAACTTCTCGGAATACTCCCGAGTCAGCTCAACAGCCTTTTTCTTGTCGATGAACATACCGGACTTGGTGGGCACCATGCCCAGAACCATGTTTTCCGCCACCGTCAGGCTGGGAACCAGCATGAAGTGCTGATGCACCATGCCGACGCCCTTGGAGATGGCCACGGTGGGAGAGGAAAGAACGACCTTCTCGCCGTTGACCCAGATCTCGCCGGAGGTGGGCTGCTCCATGCCGAAGAGCATTTTCATCAGCGTGGATTTTCCGGCGCCGTTCTCGCCCATCAGAGCATGGATCTCGCCCTT
>SVLJ01000025.1 GCA_015067995.1 Oscillospiraceae bacterium | reverse complement strand
CCTGCGGAGCCCAGTGCCGTCACCGGCACGGCGACGGCTGCCCCACTGGAAAAGCCGAACAGGGGCTTCAGCAGGAAGTCGATCTTTTCTGCAAGGGCGGGCAGCAGGGCGATGCCTTCATATGCGGCACCGGTGTACTGTCCGCTGTCGGATGGGCCGCCGGTGAGCATCATGATCAAGGTGCAGATGATCAGCAGACCGGGGATAATGGCCATGCCCAGCTCCACGCCGGTTTTGCCGCCGTCCATCATGGTGGTGAGCAGCCGTGTGCCGCCTTTGCCGGCAGAGTCCTCTGCGGAGGACTGTTCGTTGTGTACGATATCCGCAGGGACGGCATCTTTTCCGATCCCGGCGGCGGTGAAGAACAGCATCAACCGTGTGCTGACAACGCTGCCGCACACCGCACCGAGGTTGCCGCACAGTGCGGCGCAGAAGCTGCTGCTCACACCGTCGCCGGTGTCGATGCCAAGAACAAAGGCGGTAACGATCAGACCCATGCCGAAGGATGTGCCCAGATTGGTCAGCGCCGGGATCTGGTATTGCCGGAAGAATCGGCGATACGTTTGGTCATGTGCCAGCGTCAGGATCGCCGGATTGTCCGACAGATATGTGGTGACGATGCCGATGGCTGCTGCGCCGGGCATACCGTACAGCGGGCGCATCACAGGCGAGAGCACTTTGTTCAGCAGACCCACCACGCCGTATTCCGCAAACACGGCGGAGATGGCGCCGGTGATGACCGCCAGCGCCATGATGTAGAAAGCTGTGTCCATCAGAAGTCGATAGGCGGTGTTCATCATGGTGTTCAGGGCGTTTGCCAGCCCCATGGGTACGGAAAACAGGGCAAACAGGACGACGATGGCCGCCAGACAGATCAGCGGCCGGATACTTGTCCGCAGACGGTTCCGACAGTGTTTCATTTTCTTTACAGGCACCACCTTTGCATGTTGTTGTGCCCACATTGTATGGAAAAACTTTTTCTCAGTAAAGCGCTGAAAATTTGGGTCACCATGAAAATATTTCATATCAAAGGAGGTGGCGGGGTGCAGAAATACAAAGCCATCCGTACCGTGGTGGAGGTACACAGCATTACATCCGCCGCTGAAAAGCTGGGCTACACACAATCGGGCATCAGCCATCAGATCAAGGCTGTGGAGCAGGAGCTGGGTCTGCCGCTGCTGAAGCGGACGCGGCAGGGCGCGGAGCTGACGGAAGACGGTGCGGCGCTGCTGCCTGCCATTGAGAAATTGCTGGAGGCGGAGCAGGCGCTGCTGGAGCAGGCCGCTCTGCTGCGGAAGGAGTTTTCCGGCAGCTTTACGGTGGGGACGTTTTCTTCGGCTATGCTGCACTGGCTGCCGGAAATTCTGAACCGCTTTTCCCGGCGCTACCCGGAAGTGAAGATCTCTGTGGTGAATGATAACTATTCCGCCATCGTCAGCTCTCTGCTGAACGATGTGGTGGACTGCGGCTTTGTGACGCTGCCTGCCGATCCGCATCTGAAGGTCTGGCCGCTGCGAAAAGACCCCATGGTGGCCGTTCTGCCGGAGGGGGACGCCCTGTGCGGATATACGGAGCTGACTGCCCGGCAGCTGGCGGAACGCACCCTCATCGTTCCGGCGGAGGGCATGAATTACGACATCGGCAAATTCTTCTCGCAGGCGGGACTTTCTCCCAAAAGCCACCTGCAGATCAACGACGACTATTCCGCCGTCACCATGGTGAAAAACGGTCTTGGTTTCACCATCCTGCCGAAAATGCTGGTGGACATGCTGCCTATGGATTATCTGCGGACCATCCCGCTGCAGAACTTCCAGCGGGAAATAGGCATTGCCGTAAAGGAAACCCATTATCTCTCGCCGGTGGTGGAGGCTTTTGTCTCCTGCGTCCGGACAGTGCTGAAGGAAACATAAGCAAAATACCCGCCCTCCCGCATTTGCGTGCAGGAGGGCGGGTGCTTTTGTCAGGAAATCCGGCCAAGCCGGAAGTTGGTGAGCGTGAAGACACCTTCGGAGAAGAGAATGTCCGCGGAGAGCTGTACCGCGTAGTCGGAGTCGCCCCGGAAGACGGTCCCCTCCTTCACGAACTGGATGACCCAGCTGCCGGTGATGCCAGCTTCCGCGGCGGAGAAATGCACCAGATTGCCCAGCGCAAAATCATCGAGCTCCAATCCGTCCGGAATGAGGAGAGAGCTGTTTTTTGTCCGGATGGTGCGGGTGCCGGAGTCGATCATGGAGTCCACCACATAGCGAAGAAGACCTATGTCAGGAGCGAATGTATGCATGACGATACTGTCGGTATTCTTTTGGAAGATATGAAGACTGTCCACGGAAACACCGGTGCCGGTGCCGGTATGTCCGATGATTGCCAGCTCCTGCACTCCATCACCGCCGGTATCCGTCAGACAGTGCTGAAAGCGCAGCTCACCGGTGTTCAGATGATCCCCTTCAAAGCATCGTGATGCATCGCCCCAGCGGAGGAACAACGTAGCGTCCCACGGTTCCCGGAGACCGTAGATCTCCAGAGCGGCCTCCGGATAGTCTGCCAGCTTCCGGATGTCGTCGTCAGAGATCAGGTTGAGACGCTTTGCCATCCCTGTAGGCAGGGTGTATTTCGTCTCCGGCTGCACGCCGTATTCCGCTGCGGCGGGGATGGTGACAGAAGATACCCCCTCTGTCGGCGGCGGAGTAAAGACCACGGTTCCGTCGGCTTCCGTGATGGCACCGGTGTCCGGATCGATTTTGCGCCCCTCCTCGTCGTAGAAATACTGCGACACGTGGTCAGCCTCCGGATAAGCATCCCACGGCAGCATCAGCATGGAATAGGAGATGTCCGCCAAATACTTTGCCTCGCCCAGCACCGTGTCGCCCTTGTAATAGACCCGCTTTACCGTGTGGAGATATGGGTTGGAGGAGAGGATCACGTCGTAGGTGTTGGCGTCGGTGGCAGCATCGCCCAGCACAGCGGGATCGGCCATGACCATGCGGCTGGGGGTCTGGGCGGAGCCGGGATACACGTGCCAGTCCTTCAGCAGATAGCCGCCGTTCTCGGTTTCAAACACGGCGTAGCCCATGTCTGACATCTCGTTCTGACTGCTGCCTTCTCCGGCGTGGAAGCCCACCACGGCGTAGCCGGGCTTGTAGGCGTGAGACCAGTAGGCGAAGGGCTCCACACTGCTGCCCACGGTATCCCGGAGGGAGCGGGCGAAGAAATCCACATCAAAGTGATTTTCACCGAACTGGTTTTCCAGACGGCACAGGTAGAGAACCGAGCTGTCATCGGAAGGTCCCTCATACCGTTCGCTGATGTCCTCCCAGCCATAGGCCAGCAGTGTCTCACCCTTCTTGGTTTGCATGAACAGGTAAAAGCGGTCGTTCTCTGTTTGGAACAGCCATGCGTCGGAAATCGCCGGGAGACCACGCTTGCCTGTCCACCACTTCTCGTAGAACATTCCATTCAGAAAACGCGCGGGTGTCGGTGTGTAAGACCATTGACTGTCTTCGGATTCCGTGCGGCCCTCTGTTCTCATATACAGCCGCCTGTCGGCGGTCAGCCAGAGGTTCGGATAAGCTGCCGGGTTTTGGCTGTAGTTTGGAGTGGCATACAGAACCTCGGTGACCTTATACTCTCCGCCCAGCAGCCTCGTCTGCCGGTCATAGGGGTCTGTCAGCAGACATACGGCGGCAATTATGCATACCAGAACCGCTGTCGCTGCCAGCCAGAAGGCGGGCTTTTTATAGTGCAGTACGGAGCGGATGCGGGTCTTGACGCCTGCCTCGCCGAATGCCAGCGGACATGCGGCGATTATCCGCCGGGGCATGCTGGTTTCCAGCAGGGCGATGGAGTAGGCTTTTTTATCCTCCGCACCCATGTCCCGGATGACCCTTTCATCACAGGCCAGCTCAATGTCCCGGCACAGCAGGATGTACGCCAGCCACAGCAGCGGATTGAACCAGTGGATACTCAGCAGCAGGAAGCCCAGCGGCTTCCACCAGTGATCCCGCCGCCGCAGGTGCGCCCGCTCGTGGGCTGCCACATGCGTTACCTGCTCCTCCGGCATGGCAGACGGGATATAGATTCTGGGACGCAGAATGCCCAGAATGAAAGGCGTTTCAATGTCGTCGCACAGCCAGAGACTGTTTTCCACAGGAAGGGAGGCTGCCACCCGACGGCGCAGACGCAGGTAGCTGACGGCGGTGTAGAGCAGCATCAGTACCATGCCCGCGAGCCAGATCACCGATGCCGTCTGCGTGACACTGACCACCGTGGGGGCGGTGACCGGCGTGGCAGACTGTACCGCATCTGTAACGGTGGGGGCAAACACCTCCGCAATGGCGGGATTCACAGCCTGATCCACCACAGGGATGCCGGTTGCCACCGTGAGAGAGCCGGTGTACAGGGAGTCCATGGGGATGGGTTCGGCGCTGGGCAGCAGGCTCCACATGCTCTCAAAGGAGAAGGGCAGCACAAGCCGGACGCCCACCAGTGCCCATAGGGCACAGCGGATGGCCTTGGGAGCGCGCTGCAGCACAAGCCGCAGCAGCAGTACCGCCAGCACCAGCCATCCGGCGGTGATGCTCATATTCAAAATGCGGAGGAAGACAGCTTCCATGCTTATCCCTCCCCGTATCGGTCGATCATCTGCCGGATTTGTGCGATCTCCTCCGCAGACAGGGTTTTGCGGGTGGTAAAGGCGGCGATAAAGGCAGGCAGAGAGCCCTCGAATGCCTCCTCTACGAACTTCTCACTCTGTAGGGCATGAAATTCCTCCCGGGAAATCCTGGCAGTCACCGTGCCGCCTTCGTTCTGAAACAGGCCGCGCTCGCACAGCTTGCGCAGCACGGTGTAAGTGGTGGGCTTTTTCCACTGCAGCTCCTGCTGGCAAAGCTGCACCAGCTGCCCGGAGGTCAGGGGTTCATTGCGCCAGATGATCTCCGCAAAGCGGGATTCTACAGCGCCCAATTTCTCATACATACACGATACCTCCTTGCAGGATTGGTTTATTGCCTATAAACCAATCCTGCTGTTAGTTTATAGGCAATAAACCGATTTGTCAAGAGGAACGCTGGACAGGACGCCATTTTTCGGTGCTCCATCCGGCGGGCACCACGGAGGATCCCAAGGCGATCCCCGCAGATGCTTTACCACGGCATCTGCGGGAGGGCTACTACACAAGCGGCCGAGACAAAGGAGGTACTTTTTGCGCTTTTTATGGGTTTACATAAGACTGTGGAAAACCCTGTGGAAAATGTGCAAAACCTTGAAAATCAAGCGGTTTTCAGGGTGACAACTCATTTATGGAAACCGGCGCTGCGGGAACTTTTTTGCGGGGAAAAACGGAATTCGGCGGAGATGGGACAATATCCTGCCGGAATGTGCAGAATGCTTGCAGTTGTGAGAAAACCGTGTTAAAATAGCATAGATTGAATAATATGGGGGAGTATGCGTCGGCGGCTCCCGGGAGGAAACAGAATGACAGCAAAAAAACAGGAATACGGCAATGACAGTATCTCCTCGCTGAAAGGCGCGGATCGTGTACGCAAGCGCCCGGCGGTGATTTTTGGCTCTGACGGGCTGGAGGGCTGTCAGCATGCGGTTTTCGAGATCCTGTCCAACTCCATCGATGAGGCACGCGAGGGACACGGGCGGCTGATTACCGTCACCCGCCATGCTGATCATTCCATTGAGGTGGAGGATATGGGACGTGGCTGTCCCGTGGACTGGAACGAGAAGGAGCAGCGCTATAACTGGGAGCTGGTGTACTGCGAGCTGTACGCCGGCGGCAAGTATGACAACCTGACGGGGGACAATTACGAGTATTCTCTGGGTCTCAACGGTCTGGGTGCCTGTGCCACCCAATATGCGTCCCGGTATATGGATGTCACCGTCTGGCGTGACGGCTATGAATACCGCCTGCACTTTGAGCGGGGCGAGATTGTGGGTCAGCTGGAGAAGACGGAGCTGCCAAAAAACCAGAAGAAAAAGACCGGCACCCGCACCCGCTGGCTGCCGGATCTGGATGTGTTCACGGACATTGCCATTCCGGCGGAGTACTTTACGGATGTGATGAAGCGGCAGGCGGTGGTGAATGCCGGCATTACCTTCCGTTTCTGTGATGAGGGGCAGGAAGCGCAGGAATTCCTTTACGAGAACGGCATCACGGATTACGTGACGGAGCTGGCCGGCGAGGGCGGCCTGACGCTGCCGGTGTTCTGGCAGACGGAGCGGCGGGGCCGTGACCGTGCAGACAAGCCGGAGTATAAGGTGAAGCTCAGCGTGGCCTGCTGCTTCTCCAACAAGGTCAATATCATCGAGCACTACCACAATTCCAGCTGGCTGGAGCATGGCGGCAGCCCGGAAAAGGCCACCAAGTCCGCCTTTGTCTCCGCGCTGGACAAGTATCTGCGGGAGCAGAACAAATATCAGAAGAACGAGGCCAAGATCACCTGGGCGGACATCGAGGACTGCATTGTGCTGGTGTCCAACAATTTTTCCACCCAGACCTCGTACGAAAACCAGACCAAGAAGGCCATCAACAACAAGTTTGTGCAGGAGGCCATGACGGAGTTCCTGCGTGGGCAGCTGGAGGTCTATTTCATCGAGAACCGTTTCGATGCGGAGAAGATCGCCGAACAGGTGCTCATCAACAAGCGCAGCCGTGAGAGTGCGGAAAAGGCTCGCCTGAACATCAAGAAGAAGCTCTCCGGCAGCATCGACATTGCCAACCGTGTCCAGAAATTTGTGGATTGCCGCTCCAAGGATCCCGACAAGCGTGAGATCTACATCGTGGAGGGTGACTCCGCTATGGGCAGCGTCAAGCAGAGCCGTGACGCGGAGTATCAGGGCATCATGCCGGTTCGCGGCAAGATCCTCAACTGTCTGAAGGCAGACTATGCCCGCATTTTCAAGAGTGAGATCATCACCGACCTCATCAAGGTGCTGGGCTGCGGTGTGGAGGTACAGAACAAGCATGTCAAGGACATGGCGGTCTTTGATATCAACAACCTCCGCTGGAACAAGATCATCATCTGCACCGACGCGGATGAGGACGGCTTCCACATCCGCACCTTGATCCTCACCATGCTGTACCGCCTGACCCCCACGCTGATTCAGAAAGGCTATGTCTATATCGCCGAAACGCCCCTCTTTGAGATCAACTGCGGAGAAAAGACGTGGTTTGCCTACTCCGACAAGGAGAAGAACGAGGTTCTCAAGGAGCTGGAGGGCAAGAAGGTGAAGGTAGACCGTTCCAAGGGCCTGGGTGAGAACGAGCCGGATATGATGCGGCTCACTACCATGGATCCTGCCACCCGCCGTCTCATCCGGGTCATGCCGGAGGATGCGGAGCGCATGAGTCAGGTCTTCGATCTCCTGCTGGGCGACAACCTGCAGGGCCGGAAGGATCATATCGCGGAGAACGGTTATAAATACTTGGAACTCGCGGATATTTCGTAAAAAACAGAGAAAGAAGCGCGACTGCGCTGGGTGAAAAACGATGGATAAGAGAATGCTGACTCCTGCGGAAACCTGTGAAAGCTTTTACGCCGTCGGTGAGCGGAAGGCCGGCCTGCCTTTCGGGCGGATGCTGGTGCTGGCCATCTTTGGCGGTATGTTTATCGCACTGGCAGGCGCGGCGTCCACATGGACGTCCATGCTGGTGGAAAATCCCTCTATCAAACGGCTCATTGCCGGCTGCGTGTTCCCGGCAGGTCTTGCCATGGTGGTGCTCACCGGTACGGAGCTGTTCACCGGCAACAATCTGATGACCATTGCTCTGCTGGAAAGGCGCATTACCCTGAAGGGTCTGCTGCGCAACTGGTGCATGGTGTATCTGGGCAACTTCATCGGCGCTGCCTTTGTGGCGGCAGCTGTGGTGTGGGGCGGCGTGTTCGCAGGCCATGAATCGGTGCTGATCGGCACGGCGGCAGGAAAGATCCTGCCCTTCGGCTCAGCTTTCCTCAAGGGCATCCTGTGCAACATTCTGGTTTCTCTGGGTGTTCTGATGGCTGCCGTAGGCAAGGATGCTGCCGGCAAGGTGGTGGCACTGTTCTTCCCGGTGGCGGCATTCATCATGGCGGGCTACGAGCACTGCGTGGCCAACATGTACTATTTTACTGCCGGCGTTCTGGCGGGCGGAGAGCTTTCGCTGACGGAAATCATTTTCAGCAATATGGTCCCCGTCACGCTGGGCAACATCGTGGGCGGCGGCCTTATTCTGGGCGCCGGCTTCTGGTATGCCTACCGCGCCAAATAATCTCCGGCGTGTTCCCAATATCTTGAGATAAGGAAACGAATCAATGGCCAGAAAGAAACAGCCGGAGGAAACCCGGCAGAAAGTCAATCATCCCAATGTCATGGGCCTGCATGCGGCGGTGGTGGAGCAGCCCATCACCGGCACGCTGGAAACCAACTTCATGCCCTATGCCATGTCTGCCATCGTGTCCCGTGCCATCCCGGAGATCGACGGCTTCAAGCCCTCTCACCGGAAGCTGCTGTACACCATGTACAAAATGGGCCTCATGACCGGCAACCGCACCAAGTCTGCCAATATCGTTGGTCAGACCATGCGCCTGAATCCCCATGGCGATGCCGCCATCTACGATACCATGGTGCGTCTGTCCCGTGGCTACGGTGCTCTGCTGACTCCCTTTGTGGACTCCAAGGGCAACTTCGGCAAGGCCTTTTCCCGTGACATGGCCTGGGCGGCTCCCCGCTACACGGAAGCCAAGCTGATGCCCATCTGCGGCGAGCTGTTCCGTGATATCGACAGCGACACTGTGGACTTCGTGGATAACTACGACAACACTATGAAGGAGCCCACCCTGCTGCCCACCACCTTCCCCAACATTCTGGTATCTGCCAACAGCGGCATTGCGGTAGGCATGGCTTCCCAGTTCTGTGGTTTCAATCTCCGGGAGGTCTGCGAGACCACCATTGCCTATCTGAAAAATCCGAACTGTGATCTGACGGAAACACTGCTGGCGCCGGATTTCCCCACCGGCGGCGATCTGATCTGCGATCCTGCTGCCCTGCGGGAGATCTATGAGACCGGCCGGGGCAGCGTCCGGGTGCGGGCCAAGTACCGCTATGTCAAGTCGGAGAACCTGATTGAGATCTATGAGATTCCCTACTCCACCACCGTGGAGGCCATTCTGGACAAGGTGGCGGATCTCATCAAGGCCGGCAAGATCAAGGAGATATCCGACATGCGCGACGAGACGGATATCTCCGGTCTGAAGATGGCCATCGATCTGAAGCGGGGCACCGATCCCGATAAGCTGATGGCGCGGCTGTATAAGCAGACGCCGCTGGAGGATTCCTTCCCCTGCAACTTCAACGTGCTCATTGCCGGTACGCCCCGTGTGCTGGGTGTCCGGGAGCTGCTGGAGGAGTGGACGGCGTGGCGCACGGAGTCCGTCCGCCGTCGGGTGCACTATGTCCTGACCAAAAAGAAGGAAAAGCTTCATCTGCTGAAGGGCCTTAAGCGCATTCTGCTGGATATCGACAAGGCCATCAGGATCATCCGTGAGACGGAGCAGGATTCCGAGGTCATTCCCAACCTGATGATCGGCTTCGGCATTGATCAGATTCAGGCGGAGTATGTGGCGGAGATCAAGCTGCGCAACATCAACAAGGAGTATATCCTCAAGCGCGTGGAGGAGACCGATGCCCTGCGTGACGAGATCGATGATCTGGAGGATATTCTGAAGGATGCCCGCCGGGTGAAGAAGATCATCGTGGACGAGCTGAACACCGTGATGAAGAAGTACGGCGAGGATCGCCGCACCTCCATTGTGTACAGCCACGAGATCGAGACCGTGGTGGAGGAAGAGGTGGTGGAGGAAACCCCCGTCCATATTTTCCTGTCCCGTGAGGGCTACTTCAAGCGCATCACGCCCCAGAGCCTGCGTATGAGCGGCGAGCAGAAGTATAAGGAAGGGGACGGCCTGCGCCAGAGCTTTGAGACCACTTCCCATGCGGAGATCATGTTCTTCACCGATCGCTGTCAGGTCTATAAGACCCGCATCAGCGATTTTGACGATACCAAGGCCTCGCTGCTGGGCGATTACCTGCCCTCCAGACTGGGCATGGATCCCGGCGAGAATGTGATCTATGCCGTGCTGCCCGGAGACTATTCCGGCAGTATGCTGTTCCTGTTTGAAAACGGCAAGGCGGCCAGAGTGGAACTGACGGCCTACAGGACCACCTCCAACCGCCGTAAACTCACCGGCGCATATGCGGACAAGTCGCCGCTGGTATCTATGATCCGCATTACCGAGGAACGTGAACTGGCGGTGTATTCCACCGAGCCTCGTGTGGTGATCTTCCAGACGGCGCTGCTGACGCCCAAAACCACCCGATCCAGTCAGGGTGTGCAGCTGATCAACCTGAAAAAGAACTATCGTCCGGAGAGGATCTGCCCTGTGGAGGAAACGGCCATTTCCAATGTCAGCCGTTACCGTGTCCGGGTGCTGCCTGCCGCCGGCGCACTATTGAAAGAGGAGGACTCCGAGGAGAAGCAGATCGGTCTTCTGGAGTAAACGAGAATGAAATTTGATTGGAAGTCTGTCATCAAGTCCTATGCGATCATTGCTCTGGGCTCTGTGATCTACGCTCTGGGCTTCGACCTGTTCTATGCCCCCAACGATGTGGCACTGGGCGGCATCACCGGTCTGGCGCAGGTCATCAACCATGTGATTCCCGCGCTGCCGGTGGGCATACTCACCATTGCCATGAACATTCCTCTGTTTCTGCTGGGCTGGAAGTATATCGGCTTCAAGCTGCTGGCAGGTTCTCTGGTGTCCATGCTGGTGGGCTCCACCGCCATCGACGTTATCGCAGCCAACTTCACCTTTGCTCCCATGGACCCCATGCTGGCCGCCCTGTGCGGCGGCGCGGTGATGGGTCTGGGCATCGGCATGGTATTCACGCAGGGCGCCAGCACCGGCGGCACGGATATCGTGGCCCGTCTGCTGCGGCTGAAGATGCCCTGGCTGCCGCTGGGCAAGCTGATGATGCTGCCGGACGGCATTGTGCTGACTTCCGCCGTGTTTGCCTTCGGTAAGCTGGAGACTGGTCTGTACGGCTTGGCCGCATTGTTTGTCTGCACCCGTGTCATGGATACGGTGCTCTACGGAATGGATACCTCCAAGATCGCCTATATCGTATCCGAAAAGTGGCAGGAGATGTCCCGAACGCTTCTGGAGCTGCCCCGGGGCGTCACGCTGCTGCAGGGACAGGGCGCCTATACCGGCAAGGAGACAAAGATCCTCATGCTGGCCTTCAAGCAGAAGGAGATCGTGCGGATCAAACGCGTGGTGCATCAGGTGGATCCCGAAGCATTTATGATGGTTTGCAATGCCAATGAAGTCCTGGGTCTGGGCTTCGGCGAATATAAAAAGGAGGATATGGGCAATGGCTGATTTTTCCAGAGTGGAAAAGAATCTGAAGACGCGGGGTTATACCGTTACCGTATGCGAAACGAAGGAGGAGGCGGCAGCCTATCTCAATGGCGCTATTGACGGTGTCAGCGTGGCCTTCGGCGGCTCCCGAACCCTGAAAGACATGGGCCTCTATGACATGCTGAAGGCCCATAACAAGGTCATCTGGCACTGGGAGGACGGTCCCGGCGCACTGCCGGAGGCTATGCAGACGGATGTCTATGTCTCATCTGTCAATGCTATGGCCGAGACCGGCGAAAGCGTCAACATTGACGGCAACGGCAACCGTGTGTCTGCCACCCTGTTTGGTCATAAGAAGGTCTATCTGGTGGTGGGCGCCAATAAGCTGACGGAAACACTGGAGGATGCTGTCTGGCGCGCCCGCAACGTGGCCGGTCCCATCCGTGCCCAGCAGATGGGCAAGAAGACGCCCTGCGCGCTGAAGGCCGACCGCTGCTATGACTGCAGGAGCCCCGAACGGATCTGCCGCGGCATGGTGGTGCTGATGGGTCCCATGATGAATGCGGAAACCGAAGTCATTCTGGTACATGAGGAGTTGGGCTGCTGAGCAGTCCTGAGGATGGAGAGGAAGGAGGTGCGGCTATGCGCATCTGTCGATGGAGTCTCGTTTTTGTCTGCTGTTTGCTTCTGACCGGCTGCGCCTCCATTCTGGATCGGGAGTACCGGGTAGTGGAGCTGCACTCCAGCAAGTTCTGGGAGAGCGATGCCGATGATATTCTCCGCGCAGAAAACTATCAGGATATCGTGAATGATCTTCTGCTGCTGGTGGGCGAATACCAGCGGCAGGCCACGCTGCGGCTGTACAGCGATGACAGTGAGGCAGCAGTGGAAGCTGAGCTGGAACGTGCGGCGGCGGAGATTCAGAAGGATACGCCGCTGGGTGCCTACGCGGTAAGCTATATCATCACAGAAAGCGAGCAGCAGCACGATTACCATGAGGTAACAGTTCGCATCAGCTACCGCTGCACCAGAGAGCAGATGAAATCCATCGTCAACGCTACCAGCGCAACAGCCCTGGAATCCCTGCTTTCCGCCGCCATGGAGAGCGGAAGCAAGGAACTGGTTGTCCGGCTGGGCTATTGGAACGAGGGCGACGAAGAGCTTGTCAACAGTGCCATGCTGGCGGTGGAAGAGGACTGGGGATTGACGGGCAGCCAGATCTGGACTGCCAGATATTATCCCTCTCTGGGTGAAGTAGGCCTGATCGAATTCCGCCTGGAGCCCGCTCCGCCCAGACCGGCGGCTCCTCAGGAACCGGAAAAACCCGTGGACCCGGAAGTTCCCGTGGGCGATGAAACGCCTGCTGAAGGGGAGACACCCACTGAAGGACAGCAGCCTGCGGAAAGTGAGCAGCCTGCTGATGGGAAGCTGCCTGCATCAGGCGAGCCTCCTGTCGAAGCTTCGCAGCCGGGCGAACAGGGCGGTGAATCCGCCCCTGTGGGAGGAGAAGGGGAGAATGCTCCTGCCCCAGAGGTTGTGCAGCCGCCTGAAAATGATGCTTCCGCAGCTGCTGAAGAAAAAAAGAAAGAAAATGTTGAAAAAACTGAAAATTTTCCTTGACATTTGCAGGAACGAGAGATATAATACATCTTGTTCCGCGGGCATAGCTCATCTGGTAGAGCGCCACCTTGCCAAGGTGGAGGTAGCGAGTTCGAGCCTCGTTGCCCGCTCCAAAACGACCGGTCGAAAGATCGGTCGTTTCTCTTTTTGCGCTGAGAAAGCCGCTGCCCGTGGGCAGCGGCTTTTGCGTCATTTATGCTGGTGAAAGCGGGAACTCCATTTCCGGGCCAGCCGGTGTAGCAGGATGTCCGTCAGGATAAACAGGCAGTTGGCGGACAGCAGAAGAATGATGAGCCAGAGGGCGTTCAGTCCTTCCAGCTCCTCCAGAACGGACTGCATCTGAAAGATAAAAATCAGCAGTCCGTACAGCGTCAGCATTGCAAGATTGGCCAGAGCCAGCTTCACGGCTGCCCGCAGGGGACGGGGCTGCAGCCGGTCCAGAGCCGGCTGCAGCGGCACGTACCAGCCGAAAAATCCGTAGAGCAGCGCCAGCTCTTTGTCCGGAACCAGCAACAGTGCCAGAACAGACACGGAGGCATAGGTGGTCAGTGCCGCGGAGTGGCCGAATTGTTCCCGCAGGGGCAGCAGTGCGGCCATAGCCAGAATGGGGCAGGCGTACAGCGCTGCCGGGATCAGACTGCCCATCATCAGACACACCACGGAAACTGCTGCCAGCAGGCCGCACAGAGCTGTGCGTTGCGCGGATGCTCTCATTCGTCCAGCTCCTTTTGCGTGAGCTTGTAGTAGCTCCAGCGGTGCAGCTTGCGGATCAGCTGCTGATGCTCTTCGGAAAGCTCTGCGCGCGGGACAGTGTCACCGTCTGCGGTAAGGCAGGCGGCAGGCTGCACCACAGGCAGCTCACGCCGCAGCTCGCCCAGCCAGGAGAACCATGGAGAATCATCGCTTCTGCCGGTAAGCTCCAGAATGACCTGCCCGAAGAAGCTGGAGCTGATACGGTCAGGCAGTTCCAGAGCGGACACAGCGTTCTCCCAGTCCAGTTCCTGTGCGGCGGCTTCGTTGGCCCAGACGATATAAGGGGTCTCATAGGCGGAAAAACGGTTTTCGGCCTGATCTTCCGTCAGCGCCGCATCGGAGTTCAGCTCCTGATAGCCGATGCGGTTGTCTCCCAGATAGGGGAGGTGATCGCCGAAGAACGCCAGCACCACAGGCTCATCGGATGCGGAAAAGGTGTCTGCCAGCAACCCCAGCATAGCGTCGGCGTCCCGGATGCCCTCAATATATACGGAGAGCAGTGAGGCCACATCGTCAGATAGCGAGAGCGTTGTCTCCACAGGCGGATACTGGTAGCCCTCGCCGTATTTGTCTGTCGTGTAGGACATGTGGTTCTGGATAGTGGTGATATAGCTGAAGACCTTCTGGCCGTTGGAAACAGAAGCGTCAAAGCGCTGACGGATCAGCTCCACCAGACTGACGTCTGTGACCCAGCGCCCCTTGTAGTCCGGGTCACTCATCTCATCCACGAACTGGGTCTCCTCTGCGCCGAACCAGCGCAGCACGTTTTCCCGGTTGTAAAACCAGTCGTCGCCGGGATGGACGTAGGAGGTGTCGTATCCGGCATCCCGGAAGACCCGATGCAGACTGTCCAGATTTCGGTTCACTGCCCGCATGGCAGAGGTGGTGCCGGCACCGATGAACTGGGTCTGCATGCCGGTGAGCACGTCAAACTCCGTGTTGGCGGTTCCTGCGGCAAAATTGGGCACTACAATATGGCCGGAAAAGGCATTGCCGCTTGTCTGCAGGGCATGGAATGCGGCCAGGGGGTCGTTGGTTTCCGTGTAGGCGAAGCCCTCCCAGTCGGTCAGGTCGGAGAAGGCCTCGTTCATCACCATGATCACGTGGACAGCCTTGTTCTCTGCGCTTGCTGCTGCTTCGGCGGAGTCCCAGGCCTCTGCCTCGCGGCGGTCATAGCCTGTGGGACGCTCCACCAGATAGGTGGTGAAGTGGTGGCAGAAGCAGTAGGGGAAGCCCATTTCGTTAAAAACAGAAGGAACGTAGTAGTCGTTGCTGACCCGGAACAGGGTGTACAGGGAGTTGGAGGCGTACACCGTCAGGATCAGCAGCACCAGAATCAGCACAGAGACGGCTGCGCCGCCGACCCGCAGGACGCTTTCTTTGATGCCGCGCAGCTTTGGCAGCCGGCATGTGATGCAGTATCCGGCAACCACAAGGGCAGCTGCACAAAGCAGCACGATGGCAATATGCACCCATGGCCATTGGATGTCATAATCCGAAACGGCGCTGCCAACCTCCTTCAGCAGGTAGAAGTCCCGGGGGAACACCGGCTCGTCCCGGCATTCGATCTTGATGCGGTTGGCAATGGACAGAACGCACCAGAGAGTGCCTGTCAGCGCGGCAGACCAGAATACATTGCGCAGCAGGAACGCACCTGCCAGCAGCGTCAGTCCAATGGGCAGTGCGTTGAGAACGAGGAGCACCGGCAGCTGCAGCAGCTGCACACCGGAGACGGCGAAATAGCTGCCGGGCTGCAGACAAAGGCAAAGCACCGTATAGAAGCCTGCCAGCAGAACCGCTGCCAGCAGAGAAAGCAGCGGTGAGAGCTCGTACCGATTTTTTTTCAGCGGAAATTTCAAGGCAACAGATCCTTTCGTAAAACAGGATACACACACTATCCGTATTATATGGAATTTCCGAAAATAATGCAAGGTTTGGAAAATATGATCCGGATTTCCTTCTGCCGCGGATATTTGTCTGGTGAAGCGCAAGGAGCCGCTGCAGAATGCAAATTCTGCAGCGGCTCCGTATATGCCATCTCAGAAGGAAACGACCTCGGTGGCGGGCTGTTCGCAGGGGGCGATGGAGAGAATGTTCATCACCGGTCCTGTGCCCTCGTAGGCCTTGTGCTCCTCAATATCCATCCGCGCGGTGACCTCGATCCAGTCGTGGTTCTGGAAGCGGTCCAGCCCTTCGCCGTGGGCGATGAGCCCCAGGAAGGTGATGTCATCCTCGCAGCAGACCATGGCGAAGCGGCCGGGGCAGTCCACGCCGGGATACTGCTTGGAGTGGCACATCACCAGCTTCATATGCACCAGCTTGCCGCGGTAACGCTCGGGGCGATCCATCACATCCACAAACCAGACGCCGTAATCGTCATCGGGAATGTCGATGATCTCCTGATCCAGATCAAAGGGCGGCGTGTCGTCGTTGGCGTAATCCTCACTGGTGCCGTCCTCGTTCTCCAGATAGATGTCGGCGCGGCGGTTCACCATCCGCAGGTTGCGCTTGCGCAGGGCGGTTCGCAGCTCCTCGTTGCAGCGGTTGAACACCAGCAGGTCGGCGTTGATGATCTTCTCCATCATCAGTTGCCCCATGTTCTTGGCATACAGCTCGAAGGTGGACGCCTGTACAAAGGTCATCACCTGATACAGAACCCAGTTGGCGGGCAGCACATCCTCATAGAGGCGGTTCAGCATCCACATGCCGTTGTACTCGATGAGCACCTGCTTGGGACGATATTTTTTCTCGCACTGCTTCAGGAAGGAGCAGGTCAGCTCCGACTCGTCCTCCACCGTCACCACGGTGACGTCCTTGAGAGCCTTGGGATTGTATTCCAGCTCGCCTTCCTCGCAGCAGATCAGCAGTGTCCGCTGTCCGTTGGCGAAGCCGTCCTCCAGAATGCCGTTGATAAAATCGGTCTTGCCGGAATCCAGAAAACCGGCTACCAGATAAACAGGAATATCCATAGTGTACCTGATCCTTTACAGTCCAAACAGTTCGGTGAGGGCGGTCTCCTTCAGCTGTGCGCCGATGACACACAGACGGCCGGTGTAGTCTGCGGCGCCGGTGCGCACCTCGTGCTCCTCCGGCACATAGTCGAAGTGGAGCCAGCTGCCGTCGGCAGTGGGAACAATGCCCTTGGCACGGAGAATGCTGCCGTACTCGCCGGAGTCCAGTGCCGTCAGGATGCGGTGGATATCGGCCTCGGAGAAGGTCTTGGGCGTCTCAGCGCCCCAGCTGGTGAACACCTCGTCGGCATGATGATCGTGATGATGGTGCTCATGATCATGGTCGTGGCAGCCGCAGGTGCAGTGCTCGTCATGATCGCGGTGATGATGGTCGTGATGGTGCTCATGATGCTCGTGTTCGTGATCATGGCAGCACTCATGGTCGTGGTGATGCTCGTGCTCGTGATCGTGGCAGCACTCATGGTCGTGATGATGCTCGTGCTCGTGATCGTGGCAGCACTCATGGTCGTGGTGATGCTCGTGCTCGTGATCGTGGCAGCACTCATGGTCGTGGTGATGCTCATGATCATGGTCATGGCAGCCGCAGGTGCAGTGCTCATCATGCTCATGATGGTGGTGATGATGTTCGGCGTGGATGCGTTCCAGCAGTTCGTCAGCCAGAGAGGTGCGCTGAATGGCGGAGAGAATGGTCTCGCCGGTCAGCTGATCCCAGGGAGTGGTGAGGATAGCGGCGTCGGGGTTCTTCTCCCGCAGAGCCTTCACGGCGGCGTCCAGCTTTTCTGCGGACAGCTTCTGGGTACGGGAGAGAATGATGGTGCCGGCATGCTCCACCTGGTTGTTGTAGAACTCGCCGAAGTTCTTCATATAGACCTTCACCTTGGAGGCATCAGCCACGGTGACGAAGCTGTTGAGGGTCATGTCGGTGTTTTCGTCGGTGACATTCTGCACGGCGGCAATCACATCGCTGAGCTTGCCCACGCCGGAGGGTTCAATGAGGATGCGGTCGGGAGCAAACTGCTGCTGCACATCCTTCAGAGCCTGACCGAAGTCGCCCACCAGAGAGCAGCAGATGCAGCCGGAGGACATTTCGGAGATCTGGATGCCGGATTCCTTCAGGAAGCCGCCGTCGATGCTGATCTCGCCGAATTCGTTTTCAATGAGCACCAGCTTTTCGCCGGGGAAGGCTTCTGCCAGCAGCTTTTTGATCAGAGTGGTCTTACCTGCGCCCAAAAAACCGGAAATAATATCAATTTTTGTCATGTTTATCAAGTCCTTGTCTTTTGTAATGGATGTATGCGGGGGCGTTGCCCGCTGCCTAACATTTCTATTATAGTATTTCCAACGGAAAAAGCAACCCCTTGGAATTGGCGTCCCAATTTACTTTTGGACTGACGGGTTACATCTTTGGCAGTTTCACTAAGTATTGATGCAGGCCGAAAAATATGATAAAGTAAACTGAACGATAAATAAGAATTTGGAGGTGAGTTTCTATGCAGGGTATAATTGCAAAGTTAACAGCAAAAGATGACAAATATGCTTGTGCCATTGCTGATAAAATCATTTCCAAAAGTCAAGATACCGATGAATGGTATGAATACTTTGATGCCTTTGCGTCATTGCTGAACCATCCAAAGTCGTTGGTAAGGAACCGAGTGTTGTATATTCTTGCCGCAAATGCACAGTGGGATGATGA
>SVLJ01000024.1:15344-18440 GCA_015067995.1 Oscillospiraceae bacterium | reverse complement strand
CGGATAGGGAGAATCCGCTGCGCAGATGATCGTCATGGGGTCTGCCAGAAACCGGGTGGCCACGATCTCGTCGGTCTGTACCTTGGCGGTGGTGAAGGCGATGTCTGTCTTCCCCAGCGCGATGCTGAGGGAAACACGCTCCGCCTCCATGTCCTGAATGGTCAGCTGCACACGGGGATACTTCTCCATAAAGCGGTCAAATACCGGCGGCAGCAGATAATTTCCCACGCTGTTGATGGCGGAGATGCGGAGTTTTTCCACCATGGTGGACTGTCCCAGCGTTTCCATTTTGTAGGCAATATCCTGATATTGCAGCGCCAGCTCGTAAAAAGTCTGACCCGCGGCGGTGAGGGTGACCTCCCGCTTGCCCTTGCCCCGCAGCAGCAGGGGCGTGCCCAGCGTTTCCTCCAGCGCCTTCAGGCGCAGGCTCAGGGCGGATTGGCTGATATACAGCTCCTCCGCTGCCTTGGAGATGCTTTTGTTGCGGCAGATGGACAGAAATGCCTCGATTTCCGGCTGTGTCATGGGATGCTCACCTCGCTGAAATATTGGGTTTGTTCAATATTATATGGCAGGATTCCGAATTTTACAAGAGGGAAAGGAGGCCGTATAATCAATACATACACTGGAAAACACAGACTGCCTTTTCGGGCAGTCGGCTTTGCGAACAAACGAATGGAGGATACATCATATGTACAGATTGGGTATCGACACCGGCGGCACCAATACCGACGTTGTTCTGACCAACGTTGACACCGGCCGGATGTATTATGCCAAGACGCCCACCACGCCCAAGGCACTGCTGAACGGCATCATGAACGGCATTGAGAAGATCGTGAAGATCAGCGGCATCCGCAACGACGAGATCGATGAGCTGGTGTACGGCACCACCATCGTGGTCAACATGATCGCTCAGAAGGAGAATGAGGCTACCGCCCTCATCACCACCAAGGGCTTCAAGGACGTTCTGGAGATCGCCCGTGCCTACCGCAAGGATAATATCTATGACATTCAGATGGAAACGCCCGAGCCTCTGGTAAAGCGCAATCTGCGCTTTGAGGTCTCCGGCCGCATCGACTTCCAGGGCAAGGAGACTGAGCCTCTGCAGCTGGAAGAGATCCCCGCCATCGTGGAGGAGCTGCGTGCCAAGGGCATCAAGTCCGTGGGCATCTGCCTGATGCACTCCTACGCCAACCCTGCCCACGAGCAGAAGGTGAAGGAAGAGCTGCAGCGCCTGTGGCCTGAGGGCTATGTGTCCGCCTCCGCCGACATCAACCCCCAGTTCCGCGAGTACGAGCGCACCTCCACCACCGTCATCAACGCTTACATGATGCCCAACATGGCATCCCACATCGTGGACTTTGAGCAGCACATGAAGGATGGCAACATTGGCGCAGACCTGTACATGATGCAGAGCAACGCCGGCGTCATGACCTTTGACGTGGCCAAGTCCAAGCCCGTGGCCGTGGCTGACTCCGGCCCCATCGCCGGTATCATCGCCGCCAACTACCTCTCCAAGATGATCGGCGAGAAGAACATCATCACCTTCGACATCGGCGGCACCTCCACCGACGTGGCCCTGATCCAGGACAACGTCATCAAGTTCACCACCGAGAGCCACATCGAGGGCTATCCCATCTCTGTTCCCTCCGTTGACCTGAGCTTCATCGGCGCAGGCGGCGGCTCCATCGCCTATGTTGACCGCGGCGGCGCCCTGAAGGTCGGCCCCGTCTCCGCAGGCGCTGACCCCGGCCCCGTGTGCTACGGCCGCGGCGGCACCAAGCCCACCGTTACCGACGCCAACCTGGTCACCGGTCATATCCGTCCCGAGATCTTCGAGGAGAACCTGACCGACGCTCTGGCCAAGACCAGCGCTGCCATCGAGGAGTACATCGCCAAGCCCATGGGCATCTCCGTGATGCAGGCTGCAGAAGGTATTCTGCAGGTGGTCAACTCCAACATGCTCCGTGCCATCAAGCTGATCTCCGTGCAGAAGGGCTATGACCCCCGCGAGTTCGCTCTGGTGTGCTACGGCGGCGGCGGCGGTATGCACGCCGGTGCCATCGCTGAGGAGCTGGAGATGGAGAAGGTCATCGTGCCTTACTCTCCCGGTACCTTCAGCGCCATGGGTCTGGTGCTGTCCGACATCAAGTCCGACTGCGTCCACACCAAGCTGCTGACCCGCGAGCAGGTGAATCCTCAGGTGCTCAACGAGATCTATACCAAGCTGGATGAGCAGGGCATCGCCAGCCTGGAGGAGCAGGATGTTCCCGAGAAGGATCGTCTGCTGGTCCGCACCTGTGATATGCGCTACTTCGGTCAGGCCTTCGAGATCAGCGTTCCCATGCCCGCCGGTGAAGTCACCGAGCAGGTCATCGAGGATCTGGTGGAAGGCTTCCACGAGCTGCATCGTCAGGCCTATGGCCACTGCATGAAGGAAGACCCCATCGAGTTCGTCAACTACCGCGTCAGCGCCATCGGCTCCTTCGTCAAGCCCGACGTGGTCAGCTCCGCCTCCGCTGCCAAGCGTGAAAAGAAGGCAGAGCAGATGTACGGCACCTGCGTCTTCGGCGGCAAGGAGTACAACGTGCCCATCTATGAGCGCGACACTCTGGAGCCCGGCGAGATCATTCAGGGCCCCGCCGTCATCGGCGAAATGGGCGCCACCACCGTTGTCTATCCCGGCCACCACGCTGAGATCGACAAGATGCAGAACATCATCATGTATACCAATGTAAAGAGCAAGGGGGAGAAATAAGTGGCCAATTCGATTTTGCTGGAGGTCGTCAACAACGCCCTGCGAAGCGTTGCCGAGCAGATGACCGTTACCATGGTGCGCAGCAGCTACTCCACCATCGTCAAAGAGATGATGGACTGCTCCTCCGCCATTTTTGATGACAAGGGCAGAATGCTGTCCGAGGGCGCCAACGTGCCCATCCACCTGAACTGCCTGGGTCCCTGCCTGAACACCGTGCTCACCAAGTTCTTCTCCCGTGAGCAGCTGAACCCCGGCGACATCATCCTCACCAACCATCCTTATGCCGGCGGCGAGTCTCTGGGCAGCCACCACACCAAGGACCTCATCATGATCGCTCC
>SVLJ01000024.1:0-15244 GCA_015067995.1 Oscillospiraceae bacterium | reverse complement strand
CCGTGCTCACCAAGTTCTTCTCCCGTGAGCAGCTGAACCCCGGCGACATCATCCTCACCAACCATCCTTATGCCGGCGGCGAGTCTCTGGGCAGCCACCACACCAAGGACCTCATCATGATCGCTCCCATCTTCTACAAGGAGAAGGATCTGGTTGGCTTCTCCGTCACCATGCTGCACCACAAGGACGTGGGCGGTATCTGGACCGGTGACTCCTGGACCGTGGAGATCTGGCAGGAAGGCTTCCTGATGGAGCCTGTCAAGCTGTATGACCGCGGCGTCCGCAACGAGGCCCTGTGGAGCGTTATCCTCAACAACACCCGTACCCCCCGTGATATGAAGGGCGACCTGATGGCACAGATCTCCGCCTGCAACATCGGCGTGAAGAACTTCTGCCAGATCGTTGACAAGTATGGCATGGAGACCGTCCGCGAGGTCACCGAGGCTCTGATGGACTACTCCGAGCGCCTGACCCGCGCCGAGATCGAGGCCATTGCCGATGGCGAGTATGTCCACGAGGAGAAGATCCTGGACGACGGCTTTGCCGGCGGCCCCTACACCCTGAAGCTGACGGTGCGCGTCAAGGGCTCCGACATCGAGTTTGACTACACCGGCACGGATCCCCAGATCCGCGGCCCCATCAACTCTCCCCTGTCCGCCACCACCTCCGCTACTTACTACGCCATGCGCTGCGTCACCGACCACAACATCCCCTCCAACGGCGGCTGCCAGCGTCCCATCAAGGTCATCGCCCCTCCGGGCACTCTGGTCAACGTGCAGGCTCCCAACGGCTGCTTCCAGCGCATGGTCACCGACCATATTCTGGTGGACCTGATCATGGGCGCCATGTCTCAGGCTGTTCCCACCAAGGTCATGGCCGACTCCTGCGGCAACAACTATGACTTCTGCAACGGCACCAATCTGGAGACCCATCCCCGCGGCGGCGAAAGCACCCACCGTCAGTACTGGGGCGAGATCGTTCCCGGCGGTCTGGGCGCCCGCGCCACCAAGGACGGCCTCTCCGCCATGGCCTGCCATGTCACCAACTGCCCCATTCCTCCTCTGGAGGCACAGGAGATCGAGGCTCCCATGGTCTTCCTGGAGCGCGCTCTGCTGCCTGACTCCGAGGGCGCCGGTAAGTACCGCAGCGGCTTCGCTCAGCGCAGAAAGTGGAAGATCATGGGCTATGACGGCCTGCTGAGCCACGTTTCCCAGAAGGGCAAGATTCCGCCCCAGGGTCTGTTCGGCGGTCAGCCCGGTCGCTGCAGCCAGTGGATCATCAACGAGGGTCTGCCCAACGAGCGCGTGCTGGAGTACACCATGGGCGACGTCATTCCTCTGGAGTACGGCGACACCGTTACCTGCCTCACCGCCTCCGGCGGCGGCTACGGCGATCCTCTGGAGCGCGATGTGGAGCTGGTCCGCGAGGACGTGATGATGGGCCTCGTGTCCGTGGAGCGCGCCAAGAACGTCTACGGCGTGGCCATCGATCCCGTTACCTTCGTGGTGGATGAGGCTGCCACCGCAGCCCTCCGCGCCAAGTAAAGAAACCGTTAAAACTTCATACACAAACGCTGCATGCACAGCGTTTCACCGGGCAATCCATGCGGCCGGGAGCGGAAGATCGGCTCCCGGTCATTGCCCATATCCGCGCACAACGGACAACTGTCTTTACAGAATGGCGCTTTTGCGCTATAATCTGGTAAATGACGGCTGTTTCCACTCGGTGATCCCTCAGTCAGCCGGCACCCCACCCCCTGCGGTCTTTCCTCTGCTACGTGGCAGAGTGAAGATAAAAATAAAAAACTGGAGGTACAATATGAAGAGAACACTTGCATTGATCCTGGCACTGGTCATGGTCATGGCTCTCGTAGCCTGCGGCGGTGACAAGCCCACCAGCAGCACACCCACTACCCCCAGCAACCCCACCACCAGCAACCCCGCTACCCCCAGCAATCCCACCACCAGCACACCCGCGGAAGACCCCGACGCATGGAAGTACGGCGGCACCTTCATCGCCGCATCCAGCAACGCCACCAGCACTCAGGACCCCCATGATGGTGCAGGTTCTCTGGGCAACAGCCGCTGGATGGACAGCATCTATGAAGGCTTCCTGTGCAAAAGCGTTGAAGGTGTCTACTATCCTCAGGTCTGTACCTATGAGGCATCTCCCGACGGCAAGGTAGTCAGCATCACCCTGCGTGAGCGCTATTTCTCCAACGGTGATAAGATTACCATCGAGGACGTTTGGGCATCCCTCTACCGCTATGCCGGCTCCACGACCACCGCTACCTGGGACAAGTATTTCAAGGACTGCGACATCAAGGTCGAGGGCGACACCATCACCTTCACCCACAAGCAGTACAACATTAACTTCATGCAGATCATGGCCAGCACCAGCTGCTCCGTCATGCCCAAGGAGATCTGCGACAAGTATCCCGTCACCGGCGGTGAGGTGCAGCCCAACGGTCTGCTCCGCGGCGGCACCCTCGAGAAGAAGATCAATGAGGATGCTGACGTCATCGGCTCCGGCCCCTACAAGCTGGTCTCCTGGAGCGACGTTGAGGTCGACATGGTGCGCAATGACCTGTATGTCGCTGACGAGTTTGAAGGCGCCACCGGCAAGGCTGCTCCCAAGAGAGCCTACTTCGACGAGATCAAAATTGCCGTCAACACCAGCGAAGACTCCCGCACCGCTGCCGCCATCGCCGGTGAGTATCATCTGTCATGGATCGGCAACCCTGCCATGATGCCCGCCGCCGAGGCTGCCGGCATGATCAAGTATGATCAGGGTACCACCTGGACCCACGGTATGTTCTTCAACCTGGATCCCTCCAACGCTGACAGCCCCATCGCCAATGTCAACGTCCGTAAGGCCATCCGTGCCAGTCTGGACTGCAATGCCGTTATGCTGGCAGTCACCGGTGATCAGAGCGCCGTGGCACTGGTCCCCACCCCCGTTCAGGCTGACACCGTCTATCACAATACCATCGTGGCCGACAACGAGTGGAACGTCCATGATCAGGCCCTGGCCAAGGAGTACCTGAAGAAGGCCAATTACAATGGCGAGCCCATCGTCTATCTGATCACCGCCGCCACCAGTAACAACATGCACAAGGCCGCCATGGTCGCCGTCTCCCAGATGGAGAAGATCGGTCTGAACATCGAGCTGATGCTGGTGGACTCCGGATCTCACAGCAACCTGCGCAAGGATCCCAAGACCGGTCATGACATCGGCTGCTGGAACGTCCAGAAGCGCGACGATAACCCCGTGCTGCACTCCACCTTCGTTACCGGCTCTCAGGGCTGGTGGAACTCCGACGCCAAGAACGCTGCCATCGCCAAGATGAAGACTGCCATTACCGGCACTCCCGAGAGCATCGCGGCTTATGAGGAGTACTGTCAGGCTGTGGTGGACGAGGTCCCCTACATCCTGTACGGCCATGCCCTCAACTTCAACTTTGTCAGCGACAAGGTCGTCTATGACGTGCAGGGCAACTCCGAGTACTACTGGAACAGCTACTTCAAGAAGTAAGAACCCCCGGTCATTCCGGACTGACTGATATCAACATACGACCCTCCGGCGGGGCAGGCGACGGCCTGCCCCGCCGGACTGCGCACGGGAAAATTTTGAACTCTCTCATTGACAGCCGACCGCTGTCCGCGCTACACTGATAAATGGTGAAAAACACCATTTTTGGAAGATTGCACTGATTACCACAGAAAGAAGGAGAAACTTATGGAGGTACGTAAACTCCCTGCTCTGGAAGTAAATCTGGACGCCATGCGCACCAATGCACAGGTGCTCACCGGTATCTGCGGCCAATACGGCATTGACGTTGCCGGCGTCATTAAGTTTTCTGACGGCGACCTGCAGGTGGCCCGCGCCTATGCCGACGGCGGCTGCGCACAGCTGGCTGTGTCCCGGGCCAAGCACCTGAAGGCTTTGAAGGAGACCTTCCCGGAGAAGGAGACCCTTCTGACCCGCGGCCCCACCCGCAGCGACATTGACGATACCGCCCGCTACGCCGACCTGAGTCTGCATTCCGACGCCGATGTGCTGCGCCTGCTGGACGAGGCTGCCGGTAAGTTCGGCACCTGCCCCGGCATCATCCTCATGCTGGACGTGGGCGACCTGCGGGAAGGCGTGGACAATATTGACGAGCTGGTGGAGCTGGCCAAGCTGGTGGAGAGCCTGCCCAACCTGAAGCTCCGGGGCGTGGGCACCAACCATGCCTGCCTCAACGGCGTGCTGCCCACATGGGACAACCTGACCTTCCTGGTCAACGGCGCCAAGGCGGTGGAGCAGGCCATCGGCCGCAAGCTGGACTACATTTCCGGCGGCAGTTCCATCAACCTGCTGCTGCTGAAGGACGGCGTCAACGCCATGCCCCCGGAGGTCAATCACCTGCGTCTGGGCGGCACCATCGCCAACCCCATGAACATCCGTCTGGGCCGCGGCCTGGCGTTCCCCGGCACCCGGGAGGACACCGTGCGCATCACTGCCGAGATCGTGGAGATCCATGTGAAGGATTCCGCGCCCAAGGGCGAGTCCACCAAGAACTGGGCCGGCCACACCGTCACCCGTGAGGACAAGGGCCGCCGCCTCCGTGCCATTCTGGCACTGGGCAGTCAGGATGTGAGCGACGCCGCCACCATGATCCCGCTGGACGAGGGCGTGGAGATCGTGGGCTGCAGCAGCGACCATACCATCGTGGACGTCACCGATACCGGCAGAGAATGGAAGTCCGGCGATACCCTGACCTTCAAGGTCCGGTATGCCAATATGCTTTACGCATTTACCGGCGATCATCTCAACGTGGAGTACCATTACGACGCCTGATTTCCGATAGGGCGCAGCTGTCAGAAAAAGCCATTCCCCGCCAACGGAAATGCATTGACAAGTCCGGGGAGATTAGTATATTATTATTTTGGATAGTTGGGAAAACCTCCCGGCGTTCCGTTCTGTTCGGAAAAGCACATATGCAAAAAATACGCGGACTGCCGACTCTTTGGAAGAGGCCGGAGCCGCACGAGAGCAGGAGCAAACAGCTATGCATTTTGAGACTACTTACAAGCTGGAAAACTTTATTCTGGATACCCAGTGGAAGGATGTTCCCGAGGAAGTCAAGCAGCGCATGAAGGGCTGCTTCGTGGACCTGATGGGCGCACTGGTCATCGGCAGCCGCAGCCGCCAGTTCGAGGCAGGCGTGAAGCTGGCTGAGACCATCTTCGGCGAGGGCGACATCCCCGTGGTCGGCTCTGCCAAGAAGTTCAACTTCCTGGGCGCCTCCACCGCCATGGGCCATTCCTCCAACGCTTACGACATTGACGACGGTCACAACATGACCCGCGCCCATCCCGGCACCTCCTTCGTGGGCGCCGTGCTGGCCGCTGCTTACGAGAACAATCTCAGCCGTGATGAGTTCCTCACCGCCATGCTGGTAGCCTATGAGACCACCATCCGTATCGGCGCCGCCATCATGGATTACTATCAGTACGCACACTCCAGCGGCACCTTCGGCGCTGTTGGCGTGGCTGCCGGCGTGGGCCGCATTCTGGGCTTCACCAAGGAGGAGATGAACAACGTCCTCTCTGTGGCAGAGTTCAACGCACCGCTGGTGCCCGGCATCCGCAGCGTGGAGTATCCCTCCATGAACAAGGACGGCGTGCCCTTCGGCGTCATGACCGGCATTCTGGCCGTCAAGGCATCCCAGTGCGGCTTCGTGGGCAACAAGAATCTTCTGGAGTCCGATGAGCATAAGCATTATCTGGACGACCTGAACACCAAGTGGCAGGTCATGGATCTGTACTTCAAGCCCTACACCTGCTGCCGCTGGGCACATCCCGCCATCGACGCATGCGTGGGTCTGATGAAGGAGAACGGCATCACCGCCGACGACATCGAGTCTGCCGCCATCCGCACCTTCCATCGCGCCACCCTGCTGTCCAAGATTGTGCCCCAGTCCGCCGACGAGGCACAGTACAACATCGCTTATCCCGTTGCCGCTGCTCTGGTGCACGGTGACTTCGGTCTGGCACAGGTCCGCGAGGAGAATCTGGGCGATCCCAAGGTGCTGGAGATGATGAAGCGTCTGAGCTTTGTGGTGGACGAGAAGCTGGATGCACAGTTCCCCGCACGCCGTATCTGCCGCGCCGAGATCGTCACCAAGGACGGACGCACCTTCCTCTCCGACGAGTGCGAGCCCCGCGGCGAGGCCTATGAGAACATCAGTGTGGACTGGCTGGCTGACAAGTTCCGCCGCATCACCGGCCCTGTTCTCACCGCCCAGGCACAGGAGAAGCTGCTGGACATGATCACCGGCGAGGAGAACGTCTCCGTCCGTGCCATCGTGGACGAAGTCAACAAGCCGGAATACTGGCTGTACTAAGCCGTGAAGCCCACTCTCCGCCAGCTGATCGCGCCGTATGCCTCGGTGTCCATCATCGGCATGTGCAAAAATGCCGGAAAGACCACCGTGCTCAACCAGATCATCCGTGAGCTGTCCGCTGCCGGCTGCGTGCTGGGGCTGACCTCCATCGGCCGTGACGGTGAGAGCAAGGATCTGGTCACCGGCACGCAGAAGCCGGGGATCTACGTCCGTGAGGGGACCCTTGTGGCCACCGCCTCGGAGCTGATCCTCCACCACTGCGATGTGACCCGGGAGGTGCTTGCCGCCACCGGAATCTCCACTCCCATGGGAGATGTGGTGATGCTGCGTGCCCGCAGCGACGGCAATATCCAGCTTGCGGGGCCGTCGCTGACCAGTCAGCTGGCCACGGTGCGGGAGGACTTCTTCCGCATGGGCGCCGAAAAGGTCATCATCGACGGCGCATTGAGCCGTAAAACCCTGTGCAGCCGGAAGGTCACAGAGGCCACCATCCTCTGCACCGGCGCATCCTATCATAAAAATATCGACACCGTTATCGAGGATACCGCCTATACCTGCGAGATCCTCACCCTGCCGGAAACCCGGGACGACGCCCTTCGCCAAGCGGTGGAGGAGATGTCTGATCCACGGAGTATTCTGATTGCGGGGGATGACGGCGTGTGGACCGTGCCGACAGGCATGGCGCCGGAAAACGCCCTGCGTGACCCGCGGGCGGCAGGTGCCAGAGCGGTGTTCTTCGGCGGCGCGGTATCCGAATTTCTCATGAAGCCGCTGCTGATGTCCGGCGAAAAGCTGGAGGGCCTTTCCTTTGTGGTCAGAGACAGCACCAAGCTCCTGCTGAAGCAGGAAAGCTGTGAAAAGCTGCGGCGGCGGGGCGCTGAACTGCAGGTGCTGGACAGCGTCAACCTGATGGCCGTCACCGTCAATCCCTTTTCCGCGTACGGGTTCCACTTCCCGAAAGAGGAGTTGATGGCCCGGATGGAGGCCCGGGTGGGCCTGCCGGTCATCAATGTCATGGAGGAAGCAACATGATCACCCTGAGTTTTGCACAGAAGGAAAGCATCGGCTTTCAGTATGTGCTGGACGCCCTGCGGATCAATTCCCCTTACGGTGAGGAGCGGGTCCGGGAGCTGAAGCCCTTTGGCCGGGCTGACCGGGCAGAGCTGCTGCGTCAGCTCTCCAATGTGCAGCGTGTGCTGGAGGGCGAGGGCGGCTGCCAGAAGACACTGGATCGCCTGCTGCGGGTGTTCATGACGGTGAAGAACATCCGTGCCACCGTTCAGAAATGCCGGGAAACGGCGCTGAACGAGATCGAACTCTTTGAAGTCAAATGCTATCTGCTCAGGTGCAGTGAAATGCTGCCCCTGTTCCGGGAGCTCCAGCCGGCTTTGCAGCTGGAGGGTATCTCCCTGAAGGATACCGACGGGGCGCTGGCGCTGCTGGACCCCGAAGGAAACCGCGTGGCCTCCTTCTATATCGCCGACGGCAGCTCTCCGCTGCTGCGATCTCTCCGCAAGGAGAAGCGTGCGCTGGAGGAGCAGATCCGCCGGGCGACGGGGGAGGAGAGAGAATCTCTGCAGGCTGCCCGCACACTGGTGGCTGCTGAGGAGGAGCATGAGGAAGGACGCATCCGTAAGGAGCTGTCCGAAAACCTGCGGCCCTATATTTCCGATATGCTCCACAACATGGAAATGATCGCGGAGATCGACCTGACGGTGGAGAAGGCGCGGCTGGCTCGCCGGTACGGCGG
The DNA here is from genome assembly GCA_015067995.1 of Oscillospiraceae bacterium. GTDB lineage: Bacteria > Bacillota > Clostridia > Oscillospirales > Oscillospiraceae > Oscillibacter. Next base: position 7,103 of record SVLJ01000024.1, on the reverse strand, counting down.
CGTCATGCCGGAGCTGACGGAAGACACGCTGGACATGACGGATATGGTCAATCCCCGGGTGCTGGATCTGCTGCGTGATCAGAAAAAGACCTTCACGCCGGTGTCCATTGCCCTTGGAAAAGGCGCCGCCGTCATCACCGGCGCCAACATGGGCGGCAAGAGCGTAGCCATGAAGACCATTGCGTTGAATGTGCTGCTGACCCACTGCGGTTTTTTCCCCTTTGCCGTGAAGGCTGCCGTGCCGCTGTTTGACAGTGTGTACATCATTTCCGAGGATCTGGAGTCCGTTGACCGGGGCCTGTCCAGCTTCGGCGGCGAAATGGTGCGGTTCAACCAGATGGTCCGGGAGATGGAGGGTGAGTTTCCCCTGATCCTGCTGGACGAGTTCGCCCGAGGCACCAACCCCGACGAGGGCGCGGCCATCGTGCAGGCGGTGACAAAGTATCTGAACCGTCAGAACGCGGTTGCGGTGCTGGCCACCCATTATGACCGGGTGGCACAGTGGGGAAGCGCCCACTATCAGGTCATCGGCCTGAAGGAGCTGGATCTGGACGCCGTGCGGAAGGAACTGGCCGGACGCAGCGGCGATGCCGGCGTGGAACTCATCAGCCGCCACATGAACTATGGTCTCTACCGTGTGGAGGACGCACAGGACTGTCCCAGAGACGCTGTGAACATCTGCCGCCTGCTGGACATGAAGGCCGAGATCCTGCAGGGGATCGACGAGATCCTCACCAACCAGTAAAACCGAATATTTGCAATAGAGGCGCGGAGAACAAGGTAGCTGTCCGATGACAACGGGAAGGATCCCGGATGCGGGCAGGGAATGTGTTCACCGCCGAAGGTATGCCGCGGATCCTGACCGGCATATCTGGGCGCAGGGCTCAGTGCTCGGCGACTGTCATGGTTACATGAAGCGCTATTGGACACAGGGGAATCCTCTGCGTTCAATAGCGCGCTTTTTCATCTGCACATGGATGCGGATGACCGATTGCGGTTACATGAAGCGCTATTGAATACAGGGGCCCCTCTGCGTTCAATAGCGTTTATTGTATACATATCATTTCATATCATCGATCAACCTTGAAACACAATGAAGGAGGAAAACATTATGAAGTCTATCATCAGAGTCAGAATGGGTGCCGAGGATGCACATTACGGCGGAAACCTGGTGGATGGAGCCCACATGCTGCATCTGTTCGGTGACGTGGCCACCGAGCTGCTGATCATGAACGACGGCGACGAGGGCCTGTTCAAGGCTTACGATCAGGTGGAGTTCATGGCTCCCGTCTACGCCGGCGACTACATCGAGGCCGTGGGCGAAATCACCCACATCGGCAACACTTCCCGTAAGATGTCCTTCGAGGCCAGAAAGGTCATCGTTCCCCGCCCCGACATCAATGATTCCGCCTGTGACGTTCTGGAAGAGCCCATCGTGGTCTGCCGTGCCACCGGCACCTGCGTTGTGCTGAAGGACCGTCAGCGCGGCAAGAAGTGATTCTACCAAGAGGTGCTGTTATGGAGAAGCTGATTATCACTGCCGCCATCTGCGGCGCAGAAGTTACCAAGGAGCATAACCCCGCCGTTCCCTACACCGTGGAGGAAATGGTGCGCGAGGCCAAGAGCGCTTATGACGCCGGCGCCGCTGTGATCCATGTTCATGTCCGCAAGGACGACGGCACTCCCACTCAGGACCGTGAGCGCTTCCGCGAGGTGCTGGACGCCATCCGCGCCGCAGTGCCCGAGGCCATCCTGATCCCCTCCACCGGCGGTGCCACCGGCATGACCCCGGAGGAGCGCCTGCAGCCCACCGAGCTGATGCCCGAGATGGCAACTCTGGACTGCGGCACCTGCAACTTCGGCGACGATATCTTCGTCAACGATATGCCCACCATGCGTGCCTTCGGCAAGCGCATGATCGAGAACAACATCAAGCCCGAGTATGAGTGCTTCGAGATCGGTCATCTGGACACCATCGTCAACATGGCCAATAAGGGACTGGTGCCCGGTGCTCCCATGCAGTTCAACTTCGTGCTGGGCGTCAACGGCTGCACCCCCGCCACCGTGGACAACCTGTCCTTCCTGGTGAACAAGATCCCCGCAGGCTCTACCTGGACTGTCACCGGTGTTGGCCGCGGCGCATGGACCATGGCTGCTGCCGGTATCGTCATGGGCGGCAACGTCCGCGTGGGCTTCGAGGACAACATCTATCTGGAGCGCGGCCGCAAGGCCAAGTCCAACGGCGAGCTGGTGGAGAAGGTCGTGGCTCTGGCAAAGCTGCTGGGCCGCGAGGTAGCCACCGCTGCTGAGGCTCGCGAGATTCTGGGCCTGAAGAAGTAAGACAAATATTGTTTCAAACCACATAATATATTTGATTTGGAGGAATTTACTATGGCAATGAAGGGTAACAAGTACGGCACTCACCGCGTCATCGAGCCCCAGGGCGTTCTGACTCAGGCTGCCTGGAAGATCGACAACGACATGACCAAGCTCTATTCCAACGAGATCATCTGCAACGTCACCTCTCTGAACGTTGACTCCGCTTCCTTCACCCAGATCGAAGAGGCCTGCGGCGGCGATGAGAAGAAGATCGGCGAAATGATCATGAGCATCGTTGCCGAGCGCGGCAAGCAGCAGAACCCCGTCACCGGTTCCGGCGGTATGTTCAAGGGCGAGGTCGCCTACATCGGCGAGGACCTGCTGGCCAAGCCCGACTTCGACCTGAAGGTCGGCGACAAGATTGTCTCTCTGGTCTCCCTGTCCATGACTCCCCTGAAGATCGACAAGATCCTGGCCGTCCACAAGGACATCGACCGCGTTGACATCGTGGGTCAGGCTGTTCTGTTTGAGTCCGCTCTGTACGCCAAGATGCCCGAGGATATGTCCGAGCCTCTGGCCCTGGCCGCTCTGGACGTGGCCGGTGCTCCCGCTCAGGCCCGCAAGCTGCCCAAGGAAGGCGACAGCGTTCTGATCCTGGGCGCCAACGGCAAGTCCGGCGTGCTGTGCGGCTATGAGGCCATGAAGAAGGTCGGCCCCAATGGCAAGGTCGTGGGCGTTGTCCGCAACCCCAAGCAGATCCCCGATCTGATGGAGCTGGGCGTTTACACCGATGTCATCGTGGCTGACTGCACCAAGCCCGTGGCCGTCATGGAGGCTGCTCTGGCTGCCAACGACGGCAAGGAGTACGATCTGTCCATCTGCTGCGTGAACATCGAGTCCTGCGAGATGTCCGCCATCCTGCCCGTCCGCGACAACGGCAAGGTTTACTTCTTCTCCATGGCCACCAGCTTCACCAAGGCCGCTCTGGGCGCCGAGGGTGTCGGCAAGGACGTTGAGATGATCATCGGCAACGGCTACACCAAGAACCACGCTGAGATCACCCTGAACGTTCTGCGCGAGTCTGAGAAGCTGCGCAAGCTGTTCGACGAGAAGTACGTCTGATTTCAATTTTAAAATAATACAGGAGTGTGACCACTATGTTTAGAAAGAGCAGAGAAAACGGCCTGTTTGTGAACGTTCCCGACGAGCAGTGGAACGACTGGCACTGGCAGGTAGCCAACCGCATCGAGACTCTGGATCAGCTGAAGCAGTACATCAAGCTGACTCCCGAGGAAGAGGAAGGCGTTGCTGCCACCCTGGGCAAGCTGCGCATGGCCATCACCCCCTACTATCTGTCCCTGATCGACCTGGACGATCCCTACGATCCCATCCGTAAGCAGGCCATCCCCACCAGCAACGAGCTGGAGTTCGCTCCCTATGAGGAAGCTGACCCCCTGCATGAGGATGTTGACTCCTCCTGCCCCGGCCTGACCCATCGTTATCCCGACCGCGTCCTGTTCCTGATCACCGACCAGTGCTCCATGTACTGCCGTCACTGCACCCGTCGTCGTTTTGCCGGTCAGAACGACTGCAACGTGCCCAAGAATCAGATCGACCAGGGCCTGGAGTACATCCGCAACCATCCCGAAGTGCGTGACGTTGTCGTTTCCGGCGGCGACGCTCTGGTGGTGGAAGACGAGACTCTGGAGTACGTCATCAGCAACCTGCGCAAGATCCCCCATGTGGAGATCATCCGCATCGGCTCCCGTACCCCCGTCGTTATGCCTCAGCGCATCACTCCCGAGCTGTGCAACATGCTGAAGAAGTATCATCCCATCTGGCTGAACACCCACTTCAACACCCCCAAGGAGATCACCGAAGAGGCCGCCAAGGCCACCGGTATGCTGGCTGACGCCGGTGTCCCCCTGGGCAACCAGACCGTGCTGCTGGCAGGCGTCAACGACTGCGTCCATGTGATGCTGAAGCTGGTCAACGAGCTGGTCCGCATCCGTGTCCGTCCCTACTACATCTACTGCTGCGACCCCTCTCTGGGCCTGAGCCACTTCCGCACCACCGTTTCCAAGGGTATCGAGATCATGGAAGCTCTGCGCGGCCATACCTCCGGCCTGTGCGTTCCCACCTTCGTCGTGGACGCTCCCGGCGGTGGCGGCAAGACTCCCGTCATGCCCAACTATGTCATCTCCCAGACTCCCCACAAGGTCATCCTGCGTAACTTCGAGGGTGTCATCACCACCTACACCGAGCCCAAGCATTACGAGGGCGAGTGCCACTGCGATGTCTGCACCGGTAAGGCTCAGCCCAAGATCGCCAAGACCGGCGTCGCCGATCTGGCTCAGGGCGTCAAGCAGCGCAGCATGGAGCCTGTCGTTCTGGCAAGAAGAGATCGTCATCATCACTAAGCAGAAGAGAGGCGAACTATGGAAAGCAAGCTGAATCTGAATATGGAGCTGGTGGCGAAAGCCCGTGCCAGCGCCTCCAAGATCGCCGATGACGTCCAGGAGTTTATTGATATCCACACCACTGTGGCGGTAGAACGTACGGTCTGCCGCCTCCTGGGCATCGACGGAGTCAACGATATGGAAGTGCCTCTGCCCAACGTGGTGGTGGATCACCTGCAGGAGCGCGGTCTGCTGCCCGGCGGCGCCGCATTCCATGTGGGCAATGCCATGGCAGAGTATGGCCTGAATCCCCAGCAGGTGGCTGAGAAGATCGCCGCCGGCGAGCTGGATCTGGCCAAGGTGCCCGTCCATGCCGCAGACGAGGTCCGCGCCGCTGTGGATCCCATCGTCAACGCTACCCTGGAGCGCATCAATAAGAACGTGGGCCAGCGCAACGAATTCCTCAACGAGTTCGGCGACAAGGAAGGCCCCTACCTGTACATCATCGTTGCCACCGGCAACATCTATGAGGACATCATCCAGGCCAAGGCCGGTGCCAAGCAGGGCGCGGATATCATCGCCGTGATCCGAACCACCGGCCAGAGCCTGCTGGACTATGTTCCCTATGGCGCCACCACCGAGGGCTTCGGCGGTACCTACGCCACTCAGGAGAACTTCCGCCTGATGCGTGCCGCACTGGACGAGGTGGGCAAGGAGCAGGGCCGTTACATCCGCCTGTGCAACTACTGCTCCGGCCTGTGCATGCCTGAAATCGCCGCCATGGGCGCCCTGGAGCGCCTGGACGTGATGCTTAACGACGCTCTGTACGGCATCCTGTTCCGCGACATCAACATGCAGCGCACCATCGTTGACCAGTACTTCTCCCGTATCATCAACGGCTATGCCGGCGTCATTATCAACACCGGCGAGGACAACTACCTGACCACCGATGACGCCATCACCAGCGCTCACACCGTGCTGGCTTCCCAGTTCCTCAACGAGGCCTTCGCCCTGCGCGCCGGTATGCGTGAGGAGCAGATGGGTCTGGGCCACGCCTTCGAGATGGATCCCTCTGTGGAGAACACCTTCCTCTATGAGCTGGCACAGGCACAGATGGCTCGCGAGATTTTCCCCAAGGCTCCTCTGAAGTACATGCCCCCCACCAAGTTCATGACCGGCAACATCTTCCGCGGCCATATCCAGGACGCTCTGTTCAACATGGTGGCCATCCTCACCGGTCAGCGGCTGCAGCTGCTGGGCATGATGACCGAGGCCATCCACACTCCCTTCATGTCCGACCGTGCACTGGCCATCGAGAACGCCCAGTACATCTTCCGCACCATGAAGGATCTGGGTGCCGAGCTGACCTACAAGGACGGCGGCATCATCCAGTCCCGCGCCAACGACGTGCTCACCAAGGCAACTGACCTGCTGGGCGAGATCGAGGAGCTGGGCCTGTTCACCACCATCGAGAAGGGCATCTTCGCAGACGTCAAGCGTCCCAAGGACGGCGGCAAGGGTCTCGGCGGCGTTGTTATCAAGAGCGCTGAGTACTTCAATCCCTTCATTGAGCGCATGAAAGGAAAGGTGGCTGCAGAATGAGTTCCGGACTGTACAATACTCATAAGAACGATTTTGATACCACTCTGGACCTGACCAAGCTGAAGCCCTATGGCGACACCATGAACGACGGCAAGGTCCAGACCAGCTTCACCCTGCCGGTGAAGGATGATGCCCGCGGCGAAGAGGCTGCCCGCCAGATCGCCAAGAAGATGGGTCTGGAAGAGCCCAACGTGGCCTTCCATCAGGCACTGGACAAGGAGTTCACCTTCTATGTGGTGTACGGCAGCTGTGTGCACACCGTCAACTACGATGACATCCATGTGGTGACCGTGGAATCCGACGTGATGAGCATGGAGGATACCAACGAGTACATCCAGAAGAACATCGGCCGCAAGGTGGTGATGGTGGGTGCTTCCACCGGTACTGACGCCCACACCGTGGGTATCGACGCCATCATGAACCGTAAGGGCTTCGCAGGCCACTACGGTCTGGAGCGCTACGACATGATCGAGGCCTACAATCTGGGCAGCCAGATCCCCAACGAGGAGTTCATCCGCAAGGGTCTGGAGCTGAATGCCGACGTTCTGCTGGTCTCTCAGACCGTTACCCAGAAGGATGTCCACATCCAGAACCTGACCGAGCTCATCGAGCTGCTGGAGGCTGAGGGCCTGCGTGACCGCTTCATCGTGGTCTGTGGCGGCGCCCGCGTTACCCACGAGCTGGCCAAGGAGCTGGGCTATGATGCCGGCTTCGGTTCCGGCACCTATGCTGACGATGTTGCCAGCTTCGCCGTGGCGGAGATGGTCAAGCGCGGCATCAAAT
>SVLJ01000023.1 GCA_015067995.1 Oscillospiraceae bacterium | reverse complement strand
AAGCCAAACCATTTTCAGCCCTGCCCAGTAGCCCTGCCGAACACGACCGGGATTCGCCGCTCCGCTATTCTGGGCTGTATAATTGGACATTCCGTTTCCAATCGTTGTAAAGGAAGTCGTCACCAGATTATTCAGCTTCACCGCTGCGCTATAGCCTGCCATCACACCGGAGCCATAGGGATTGATGATCCCCTGAATGACGATATTGCCTACAGAGATGAAGCTCTGCTGCAGCATGCTGGGAATTGCCACAATGGCAATTTGCCGCAGATGCTTCCCCGAGAACATCTGTACCGCACCTTCTGTCCGAATCCGACGGAGCTTCCCAAAAACCACAACCATTGCAAAAACGCAGCTTACTCCCTGGCAGATCAGCGTTGCCCAGGCAACTCCGGGAACACCCAGGGAAAATACAGCCACAAACAACACGTCCATCCCAATGTTTGTCAGGGACGATCCCGCCAGGAACCAGAACGGTGTCTGGGAATCTCCCAATGCGGAGAAGATTCCCGTTGCCACATTATAACCAAAGACAAAAGGCAGGCTCAAAATGTAGATCCGCAGATAATCCTTACAATCCGCAAAGACATCTCCGGGAGTCTGGATCAGCTTCAGCATCCAGTCCAGACACAGAAAGCCCACCGACATCAGCAGCACGCACAGCACTCCGCTTCCAATCAGGGATGTGTATACTGCGGTCTTCATTTCTCCGTACTGCCGTGCACCGAATTTCTGCGCTGTAATCACAGAGCAGCCAATGTTGCAGCCAAAGGAAACGGAAAGGAACAATAGTGTCACCTCGTAAGCATTTCCCACCGCTGCCAACGCTGTCTCTCCGATGAATTTTCCGGCGATCAGGCTGTCGGCAATGTTATACATCTGCTGGAATATCACACTGCCGAACAACGGCAGGCAGAACCTCCACAGGACAGTCCCGGGATTTCCAACGGTTAGATCTCTGGTCATGCTTTTTCCTCCAGACCGGACTCGAACACAGGTATCAGTTCCAGTTTGAACCGGTTTGCACGATGCAGTTCGTCGATTTTTTCACGGATAACAGGATCTTCACAATCGCCTTCACGGATGTATCGATCCAGAACAGCATAGGAAAAGCCCAGCTTCTGCTCATCACTGCTGCCGCAAAGACCGTCAGAGGGGGTTTTCTCCACCAGATTTTCAGGCAAGCCCATTTCCCTGCCCAATGCCTTTACCTCCTGAACGGTCAGTTTTCCCAACAGGGATACATCTCCGGCGCTGTCGCCGTAGCGGGTGGAATAGCCCACCCAGTCCTCGGACAGGTTGCAGGTGTTGATGACCCGTCCGTTCATGGATTGGGACACTGCATACAACACGGACATCCGGATCCTGGGAGGCAGATTGATTTCCGTCTGGGCGGTCGCATCGATTCGGGCCGCCCTGAGCTGCGCATGGATGGCATCCACGGCACCGGCAATATTGACCGTAACACTGCGGATTCCGAGATGTTCTACAAGCTGACGGCTGTCCGCAATGTCGCTTTGTGTTCCATTGGGCATCAGAACACCAATCACGCGGTCTTTTCCCAGCGCCTGCACACACAGTGCGGCACAAACAGAACTGTCCTTGCCACCGGAGATTCCAATGACGGCATTGCAGCCATATCCATTCTGCTCAAACCAATCCCTGATCCATTGAATCAGGGATTTTTTCATTTCTTTCGCACAGAATACCATATCAGATTTTCCCGCCTTTCTTTCAGCTGTATAACTCAGGTCGTCTGTCCCGGAACACGGGAATGGTACCTCGAATCTCTGTCAGCGCACCTCTGTCACACGCGCCTGTCAGGATTTCTTCCTTCTCCCCAGCGACGGCAATTGTTTGCCCCCAAGGGTCAATGATGGCAGAATTGCCGCCGTAGACGATCTCACCCGCAGTGCCGCAGGAATTGCAGCAGACCACAAACATCTGGTTCTCAATTGCCCGGGCCGCAATGAGTGTATGCAAATGGAAGGTCCGCACTTTCGGCCATTGGGATACGACAAACAGCATATCCAGTCCTTCCACCGCTAAACTCCGGGTCAGTTCCGGAAAACGCACATCATAGCAGATGATAATACCGCACTTCACATCATCCAAGACAAATCTGCACAGATGATCACCAGGGGTGTAGTAATCATTCTCCCCCATAGGGGTGAACAGATGGGTTTTGTCATAGGAAGCAATACAGCTGCCGTTCCGGTCAAAGACCATGGCGGTGTTGTACACGTTACCGTCCCTAACATTGGATACACTGCCTGCTACGATGTTCGCCCGATACTTTTTCGCCAGTGTGCCGATCTCCGCTTTCACCCGTTCCCCGTCCTGATCACACAACCCGGTCAGATTCTCTCTTGGAAAAAAGCCGGTATTCCATGTCTCCGGAAGCACCAGTACATCCGGTTTTTCAGCCATTGCAGCCTGTATCATCTGCTGCGCGTGTGCATAGTTTTCGTCCGGGCAGCCAAGGTGCATATTCATTTGCAGACACGAAATTTTCAAACTCCTCACCTCCCCAGCAGCTTGCAAAGACGGTTCGCCGCTTCCTTTGTGTCTTCCGGATCTCCGAAAGCAGAAAAACGGAAGTATCCCTTACCGCAGGCACCGAAGCCTTCGCCCGGAATGCCCACCACCTGAATTTGATTCAGCAGGTGATCAAAGAACTCCCAACCGCCCATGCCCTCCGGGCATTTCAGCCAGATATACGGAGAATTCCTGCCGCCGCAGTACCAAATGCCACTTCGGTCAAAGGCGGTCATCAGAACCCGGGCATTCTCCTTGTAAACCTGGATATTCTTTTGAATCTGCGCCAAGCCAGCCGGTGTAAACACGGCGGCTGCGCCTTTTTGCAGGATATAGGAGATACCGTTGGTTCTCGTCTCCCGGTTCCGTGCCCACATTGTGTTCAGATTCATCCCCATTCGCTCCAACGCCTTGGGAACAACCGTGTATCCCAGCCGTGTACCTGTAAAACCGGCTGTTTTGGACAAGGAACAGATCTCAATCGCACAGGTTTCGGCCCCCGGAATTTCAAAAATACTGTGGGGAATGGCAGGATCTTCGATGAAGATCTCATAAGCTGCATCATAGAGGATCACAGCTCCATTCCGGTTGGCATAGTCCACCCATTTGCGCAGCTTTTCCCGATCATATGCTGCGCCGGTGGGGTTATTGGGTGAACAAATATAGATAATATCTGCCTGGATCTCCTCGCTGGGCAACGGTAAAAAGCCATTCTCCTCTCCGGAATCCAGGTGGATGACTTTCCTTCCGCAGAGAATATTGGTATCCACATACTCAGGGTACGCAGGCTCGATCACAAGCACAGTGTTGTCCCTGTGAAACAGCTCAAGAATATCTCCCAGATCATCGCAGGCGCCGCTTGATACGAATACTTCATCGGCTGCTACTGAAACACAGAACCGCCGATAGTATTCCGAGATGGCTTTCCGCAGCTCCGGTGCGCCGCTTTCCGGCATATACCCATGAAAATGCGTCATCGTTGCCTGGTCATCCACGGCCTCGTGCAGTGCCTGAATCACGGCCTCGCACAACGGGCGGGAGACATCGCCCACACCCATGCGGTAGATCTTTTCCTCCGGATGTGCAGCCTGATACTCGGATGTTTTGCGATAGATGGTATTGAACAGATAGGAATCCTTCAATTCTGAATAATGCATATTGGGGGTCAGCATAGAATCCTCCTTATGTGTCAATTGTGGAAATGCCCAATGTGATCTCCTCCAGCACATCCAGCAGCACACGGACGGTATCCAGCGCGGTGAGCATGGTCACGCCGTTTTCCACAGCGCAGCGGCGGATCTGGCTGGAGCCGGAGTGAATGTCCTCGCAGCGGACATCCATGGTGTTGATGACATAGGTCACATGGCCCTGCCGGATGGTGTCGAGAATTTCTGTGGAACCATCGTCTACCTTGGCTTTGACACGGGTGCGGATGCCATGTTTTTTCAGGAATGCCGCTGTACCTGCCGTGGCTTCCAGGTTGAAGCCCAGCCGATAGAACCGGCGCAGCAGGGGCAGTGCCTCCTCCTTGTCCGCATCGGAGATCGTGGCAAAGACCGTGCCGTAGTTCTGCAGCTTCACACCGGAGGCCTGCAATGCCTTGTAAAGTGCCCGGGTCAGGGAGCTGTCATAGCCGATGGCCTCGCCGGTGGATTTCATTTCCGGGGAGAGGTAAGCATCCAGGCCACGGAGCTTTGAGAATGAGAATGCAGGAGCCTTTGCATACCAGCGCTTCTTCTCGTCGGGGTACAGCACATCGATACCCTGCTCTTTCAGGCTGTGGCCAAGCGCAACCAGCGTGGCGATATCCGCCAGCGGATACCCGGTAGCCTTGCTCAGAAACGGAACCGTCCGGGAGGACCGGGGATTGACCTCAATAATATACACATCCTCGTTGGCGTCCACGATGAACTGGATATTAAACAGTCCCCTGATGCCAATGGCAGGCCCCAGTTTTTTTGCGTATTGTAGGATCATGCCCTTGACCTTATTAGAAATTGAGAAAGAGGGATATACGCTGATCGAGTCACCGGAGTGAACACCGGTGCGTTCCACCAGTTCCATAATGCCGGGAACGAACACATCGGTTCCGTCGCAGATGGCATCAATTTCCACCTCCTTGCCCCGGATATACTTATCCACCAGAACGGGCTTGTCCGTATCGATCTCTACGGCGGTGTGCAGATAATGGCGCAGCTGCTGTTCTTCCGCAACGATCTGCATTGCCCGCCCACCCAGAACAAAGCTGGGACGCACCAGCACCGGGTATCCGATTTCCCGGGCAGCCGCAACGCCATCCTCAATTCTCGTTACGGCTTTACCCTTGGCTCTCGGAACATTCAGACGCTCCAGCAGATTCTCAAAAGCGTTCCGGTCCTCCGCCTTTTCAATGGCAGCACAGTCGGTGCCGATGATCTTCACACCCAGATCTGTTAATGGCTGGGCAAGGTTGATGGCGGTCTGGCCGCCCAAACTGGCAATCACGCCCTCCGGCTGTTCCAGCAGAATAATGTTCATCACATCTTCTGCTGTCAGAGGTTCAAAGTACAGCTTGTCCGAGCAGGTGTAATCCGTGGATACCGTTTCCGGGTTGTTGTTGATGATAATGGCTTCGTATCCGGCTTTCCGGATGGTCTGAATGGCATGGACGGTGGAATAGTCAAACTCCACGCCCTGGCCGATGCGGATGGGACCGGAGCCCAGAACGATGATCTTTTTCCTGTCCGACACCACAGATTCGTTCTCCGTTTCATAGGTGGAGTAAAAATACGGGATATAGCTGTCAAATTCCACCGCGCAGGAATCGATCATCCGGTAACCGGGGCGGATGTTCTGCTTTCTGCGGAGGGCGTAGATTGTCCGCTCACTGACACCCCAGAGCTTTGCGATGGCTTTATCGGAAAACCCGCACTTTTTCGCTTCAAACAGGGCACCGCCGTCCATGAGGTGCTCTTTCAGATACCCCTCCATTGCCACGATATTTCGCAGTTTGCGGAGGAAGAAGGGATCAATGGCGCTCTCTGCGGCGATTTCCTCCACCGACGCGCCCAACCGAAAAAGTTGGGCAATGGCATAGATCCGGTCATCGGTGCCGATAGCAATATAGCTCAGCAGTTCTTCTCTGTCCCAGTCATCGAATTTATCCATATGCAGATGGTACACACCGATCTCCAGACTGCGGATGCCCTTTAAGAGGCTTTCCTCAAAGGTTCTGCCGACACTCATGGTCTCGCCGGTGGCCTTCATCTGGGTGCCCAGCCGGTTGTTGGCATCGAAAAATTTGTCAAAGGGAAACCGGGGCATTTTCGTCACCACATAGTCCAGCGCAGGTTCAAAGGCGGCGCAGGTGTTGGCAAGCATGATCTCATCCAGTGTCATACCGATACAGATTTTCGCAGAAACTCTTGCAATGGGATAACCGGATGCTTTGGAAGCCAGCGCGGAGCTGCGGGACACTCTGGGGTTGACTTCGATCAGGTAATACTGAAAGGAGTTTGGGTCCAGGGCGAACTGCACATTGCAGCCGCCCTGAATTTTCAGCGCGCGGATCAGCTTCAGGGCAGAATCCCGGAGCATATGGTATTCCCGGTTGCTCAGGGTCTGGGATGGGCAGACAACAATGGAATCGCCGGTATGGATGCCCACCGGGTCCAGATTCTCCATGTTGCAGATGGCAATGGCGGTGTCGTTGGCATCCCGCATGACCTCGTATTCGATTTCCTTAAAGCCCCTGATGCTCTTTTCCACCAGCACCTGATGGACGGGAGACAGCGCAAGGGCATTTTTCATGATCTGGCGGAACTCCTCCTCATTGTCCGCAAATCCGCCTCCGGTACCGCCAAGGGTAAAGGCCGGCCGCAGGACAACGGGATAACCGATTTCCTTTGCAGCGTTCAGACCTTCCTCCATGGAGTTTGCGATCATGGAAGGAAGCACCGGCTCGCCAAGGCTTTCGCACAGCTCCTTGAATAGCTCCCGGTCCTCTGCCTGTTCAATACTGCGGCTGGGTGTTCCCAGTAATTCTACCCGACATTCCCGCAAAATCCCCTTCTTTTCCAGCTGCATGGCAAGATTCAGGCCGGTCTGTCCGCCGATGCCGGGGATGATGGCATCCGGCCGCTCATAGCGGACGATACGGGCAATGTATTCCAGCGTCAGCGGTTCCATATAGACCTTATCCGCAATGGAAGGGTCTGTCATGATGGTGGCGGGATTGGAATTGCAGAGGATGACCTCGTATCCCTCCTCCTTCAGGGCAAGGCAGGCCTGTGTTCCGGCATAATCAAATTCCGCTGCCTGCCCGATCACAATGGGGCCGGAGCCGATGACCATGATCTTGTGGATATCTGTTCTCTTAGGCATGGCTGGTTCCCTCCATTGCACGGATAAATTCATCAAACAGGTAGGCACTGTCCTGGGGGCCGGGGGCACTTTCCGGGTGATACTGAACGCTGAACACCCGGTCTTTTTCGCTCCGAAGCCCCTCCACGGTATTGTCCAGAAGATTCACATGGGTCACTTCCAGTCCTGTGCCGTCAAGGCTTTTCCCATTCACCGCATAGGAATGATTCTGTGATGTGATCTCCACCTTTCCCGTCAGCAGATTCTTCACCGGGTGATTGCCGCCCCGGTGGCCGAATTTCAGGCGGTAGGTCTTTGCCCCATAGGCAAGGGCGATGATCTGGTGGCCCAGGCAGATGCCGAAGATCGGATACCTTCCCCGAAGCCGGCGCACCAGCTCGATCACAGGCTTTGCATCCTCCGGGTTTCCCGGACCATTGGACAGGAACACGCCATCCGGGTGCAGAGATTCCAGCGCATTTGCGGAAATATCCCACGGAACGACGGTCACATCACAGCCACGGCGATTGAGACTGCGGATGATATTATGCTTGATGCCACAGTCCACGGCAGCCACATGAAAGTGCGATCTTTCCGCCGGAGCTGTCCAGGGTGCTTTGGTGCTGACCTGTGCCACCTGATCCCGGCGGGCAGCGGCGGTTTTCAGCATGGCGACACCCACGATATTGGGCGTTATGGCATCACAGATCAGCGCTTTGCAGATTCCCTTATCCCGGATATGCCGGGCCAGCGCACGGGTATCCACACCGGCAAGCCCCACGATGCCAAACTTCAGCATCACATCCCGCAATGTTTCCACTGCCCGGAAATTGGACGGCTCGTCATTGTATTCCCGGACGATCATGGCTGTGATCGTGGGCGTGTTTGTTTCGAAGTCATCGGCGCAGATGCCGTAGTTTCCGATCAGCGGATAGGTCATCACTACCGCCTGCCCGGTATAGGAAGGATCGGACAGGATCTCCTGATAGCCCACCATGGAGGTGTTGAACACAATTTCCGCAATTGTTTCCCGGTCGGTGCCGAAGCTGTAGCCATAAAACTCCCCGCCGTCCTCCAGAATGATTTTCCTGTTGTAATGCCGGTTCATGCTTTCCCTCCTGTTTTACGCCGGGACAGTCTTTCTTCAAACTGATCCTTTCGGGTATCCTCCGGGATGTTCGTGGGATAACGGCCTGAGAAGCAGGCACTGCAATACCCATCGCTGCCACACAGATCCCGCAGATTCTCAAGGGGCAGATAGCCCAGGGAATCCACACCAATGCTTCCGGCAATTTCCTCCACACTGTAATGGCAGGCGATCAGGTGATCCTGAGAATCAATATCGGTGCCATAGTAGCACGGGTGTCGGAAAGGGGGCGCGGAGATACGCATATGGATCTGCTTCGCACCTGCATTTTTCAGCAGTGTGACGATCCTGGCGGAGGTGGTTCCGCGAACGATGGAATCATCGATCAAAATGATCCGCTTCCCCCTGATTTCACTTTCTACGGGACTCAATTTGATTTTCACCTGATCCACCCGGTGGTCCTGCCCCGGAGAAATGAATGTTCTTCCGATGTACTTGTTTTTGATCAGGCCAATGCCATAGGGAATCCCGGACTCGCGAGCATATCCCAGAGCTGCATCCAGACCGGAATCCGGAACACCGATGACAATGTCCGCATCCACCGGATGCGCCTTTGCCAGAATTCGGCCTGCATTCATCCGGGCATCATGGACACTGACATCCTCAATGACGGAATCCGGGCGGGCAAAGTAGATATATTCAAAGATACACAGCTTTTTCGGAGCGGTGCCGCAGTGCCGCTTGTCGCTGTGAACGCCGCTGCGGTCGATGGTCAGGATCTCGCCGGGAAGCACATCCCTGATGATTTCCGCACCTACCGCATGAAGGGCGCAGCTTTCGGAGGCCACTACATAGGTGCCGTCAGCCATTTGCCCATAGCACAGTGGACGGAAACCATGGGGATCCCGGACGGCGATCAGCTTCGTGGCGGACATCAGAACCAGAGAGTAGGCTCCGTCCAGTTTTTTCATTGCGTTGCTGACAGCTTCTTCAATGGAGGGAGCGGAAATGCGCTCTCTGGTAATCACATAAGCGATGGTTTCTGTGTCAGAGGTGGAATGGAAAATTGCGCCGGACAGTTCCAACTCCTGCCGCAGAGGCAGGGCATTGCTCAGATTGCCATTGTGGGCAACCGCCAGCTTGCCCTTGAGATGATTGACCTGAATGGGCTGGCAGTTGCTCAGATTGTTGCCGCCGGTGGTGCCGTAGCGGACATGGCCGACAGCAATCTCGCCGTTGGGAAACTTCTGCATTTCTTCCTGGGTAAATACTTCGCTGACAAGGCCGAGTCCCTTATGGGAAGTGAAAACCCCATCTTCATTGACCACGATCCCGCAGCCCTCCTGCCCACGGTGCTGGAGTGCATAAAGGCCGTAATAGACAAGACTGGCCACATCCCCGGTGGTTCTGCTGTATACACCTAAGACGCCACATTCTTCGTGGATACTCATGCTTTCCCCTCCAGACCGGCCTTTACAAAACCAACAAACAGCGGGTGAGGTTTATTGGGACGGCTCTTAAATTCAGGATGGTACTGCACACCCACATGGAAAGGCCGCTGGGTCAGTTCCGCTGCTTCCACCAGATGTCCATCCGGCGAGGTTCCGCTGAGGGACAGTCCGGAATGGGTCAAAACCTCCCGGTAATCGTTGTTGAATTCATAGCGGTGGCGGTGGCGCTCGCTGATTTGGTTTACACCATAGCACCACTCCAGCGTCGTGCCCGGTTCGATCACACAGGGATACGCACCCAGGCGGAGTGTGCCGCCCTTGTCGATCCCGTCGCTCTGACCGGGCATAAAGTCGATGACCTTGTGGGCTCCTTCGGGATCAAATTCGCCGGAATTGGCATCCTGTAACCCTGTGAACCGGGCAAACTCAATGACCATGATCTGCATACCCAGGCAGATCCCAAAGTAGGGGATATGATTCTCCCGGGCGTATTTTGCTGCCAGGATCATGCCTTCAATGCCCCGGCTGCCGAATCCGCCGGGCACCAGAATGCCGTCCAGACCGGCGAGCTTTTCCCCATAGGTTTCTTCTGTCAGGGTTTCAGAATCGATCCACCGGATGTCCACATCCGCATTCAGCGCATAGCCCGCATGGCGCAGTGCTTCCGCGACTGACAGATAGGCATCGTGGAGCTGCACATATTTTCCTACCAGTCCAATGGTGACAACTCTGCTGCGGTGATAGATCTTCTCTATGAGTTCTTTCCACTCTTTCAGGTCGGGGTCGGGTGTTTTGATCCCCAGCTCCCGGCAGACGATTCCGGAGAAATTCTGTTTTTCCAGCATCAACGGCGCTTCGTACAGAACCGGGATGGTAATATTCTCAATGACGCAGTCGGACTTCACATTGCAGAACATACTGATTTTCTGGAAAATGCTGTCTTCCAGGGGTTCATCGCAGCGCAGAACGATGATATCCGGCTTGACACCCATACCCTGCAGTTCCCGGACAGAGTGCTGGGTGGGCTTGCTTTTATGCTCGTCAGAGCCCCGGAGGAAAGGAACCAGAGTTACATGGATAAAGAGGCTGTTTTCTTTTCCCACCTCCAAGGAAATCTGGCGAACCGCCTCCAGAAAGGGCTGGGATTCGATATCACCGATGGTGCCGCCGATTTCCGTAATGACCACATCCGCATCCGTCTGTTTGCCGACCCGGTAGACAAATTCCTTGATTTCATTGGTGATGTGGGGAATGACCTGGACTGTGGAGCCCAGGTATTCGCCCCGGCGCTCCTTGTTCAGCACATTCCAGTAGACCTTGCCCGTGGTCAGATTGGAATACTTGTTCAGATCCTCATCGATAAACCGCTCATAGTGGCCCAGATCCAGGTCTGTTTCCGCACCATCCTCGGTCACATACACTTCACCATGCTGGTAAGGACTCATGGTGCCGGGGTCTACGTTGATATAGGGGTCCAGTTTTTGGGCGGCAACCTTCAGACCTCTGGATTTCAATAACCGGCCCAATGAAGCGGCAGTAATGCCTTTGCCAAGACCGGAAACCACACCGCCTGTTACAAATATATATTTTGTCATGTCTCTCACTCCACAGTTACGGATTTTGCCAGATTCTTTGGCTTATCGATGTCGCAGCCGTTCTCCTTTGCCACATGGTAGGCGAGAATCTGCAGAGGCACAATTTCTACTGCCGCACTGAACAGCGGATCGATTTTGGGGATATACAGCATATCATCGGCAAGAGAAACGATCCTGGCGTTGTCCCGGAAAGCGACTGCCAGAACCTCTGCGCCACGGGCCTTTACCTCTACAATGTTGCTCATGGTTTTTTCGGAAACAGAATCATTGCAGCACAACGCAATCACAGGCTGGCCCTCACAGATCAGTGCAATGGTTCCATGCTTCAATTCGCCGGCAGCATAGGATTCTGCGTGGATGTAGGAGATCTCCTTCATTTTTAACGCACCTTCCAGCGCAACCGCATAATCGGTATTCCGGCCAATGAAGAACATGGAGCAGGTGCTGTGATACTTCTTTGCAAGCTGTGAAATTCCCGGATTCATGTCCAGCGCCTGCTGGATTTGTTTGGGTAATGCCTTTAAGGCACTGAGAAGTTTTCGCCAGGTGCTGTCATCAACGGTTTCCACCTTTTTTGCTGCATAGAGGGCGAACAGGTACAGAACAGTTAACTGTGTGGTATAACCCTTGGTGGTAGCAACTGCGATTTCAGGGCCTGCCCAGGTGTAAAGACACCAGTCTGCAATCTTTGCGATGGTGCTGCCAACCACATTCACGATGGCCAGTGTTTTGGCACCTCGTCTTTGACATTCCCGCATGGCGGCAATGGTATCAGCTGTCTCGCCGGACTGGGACAGGACGATGAGCAGGGTGTGTTCATCAATCAGAGGATCTGAATACCGTAATTCACTGGCAAGCTCTGTGATAACGGGAACGCGGCACAGCTTTTCGATGGCATATTTTGCCGCACAGCCTGCGTAATAGGCCGAACCGCAGGCAGTGATCATGATTTTGTTGATCTGCTTCAGATCAATATCCACACCATCCAGAACGATCTCACTGCCCTTGATCCGGGGTGCCATGGTGGCTTTGACCGCTCTTGGCTGCTCCATGATCTCCTTGAGCATGAAGTGGTCATAGCCGCCCTTTTCCGCCGCCTGGATATCCCAGGTGATGCGGCTGACCCTTTTCTGGATGATATGCCCGGTGCAGTCAAACACGGTGATGGAATCAGGGGTTAGCTCCGCAAATTCGCCATCTTCCAGATAAATTGCGTTTCTGGTGTGGGCAACCAGTGCGGTCACATCCGAGGCAAAGTAGTTTTCTCCGATTCCCACACCCAGAATCAGGGGACTGGCTTCCCGAACCGCAAAAATCTTTTCCGGCTCGTCGGCACAGATGATACCCAGTGCATAGGAACCTCTCAGCCTTGCGGCGGTACGCATGACCGCCTGTTTCAGATTGTCCTGATAATACATCTCCACAAGATGAACCACTACCTCTGTGTCTGTTTCACTTTCGAAATGGTATCCTTTTCGTGTCAGTTCCTCCCGAAGCTCCATGTAGTTCTCGATAATGCCGTTGTGTACGACCGCAAACCGGCCATCATTGCTGGTATGAGGATGGGCGTTGGGCTCCGTCGGCGCACCGTGGGTGGCCCAGCGGGTGTGGCCGATGCCGGTCACACCGGGCAGCAGTCTGCCATCCTCTGTTTTTTCCGCCAAACCGGCAATCCTGCCCGTGACCTTGCTGATGGAAATACGGCCATCATTCAGGACGGCAATACCGGCTGAGTCATAGCCCCGGTATTCCAGCTTCTTCAGTCCTTCCAGCAAGACCGGAGCAGCATTTTGCGTCCCTGTATATCCGACGATTCCGCACATATGAGTTCCTCCAAGAATAAAGTAAGTCTATGATTTCAATAGGATGCCCCGCTTGCGGTGCCCGACATCTTCCTTGCGCTGAAGCGCTGCGTCATCTGTCGACCGCTGCGCAATAAATCATCTCGCTTTTTCTGCCGCTGGCAGCGCTCGGTGATTTATTCCCATTCCACGGTGGCTGGCGGTTTGGATGTAATATCAAAAACGACCCGGTTGATACCGGGAACCTCCCCGGTGATCCGGCTGCTTGCTTTTTCCAGAACCGCGAAGGGAACACGGGTCCAGTCCACCGTCATAAAATCATCCGTCGTCACACAGCGCAGGGCGACGGTGTGGCCGTAGGTGCGCATATCTCCCATAACACCAACACTTTGGGTATCGGTGAGCACAGCAAAATACTGGCTGGCGATGTTTTTGACAGGATTGCTTTCCAGTTCGCTGCGGAAGATCCAGTCGGCTTCCCTCAGAACCTCCAGCTTCTCCCTGGTAACAGCACCGATGATCCGCACTGCCAGACCGGGGCCGGGGAAGGGCTGGCGGAATACCAATTCCTCAGGAATCCGCAGTTCCAGACCCACTTTTCGGACTTCATCCTTGAAAAGATCCCGCAGGGGCTCCACGATCCGTTCAAATTCCATACGTTCCGGCAGACCTCCTACATTGTGGTGGCTTTTGATGGTGCTGGCATCGCCTGCGCCGCTTTCGACCACATCGGGATAGATGGTGCCCTGAACCAACACTTCCACCTTGCCCAGCTTTCGTGCTTCTTCTTCAAAAACCCGGATGAATTCCTCACCGATGATCTTGCGCTTGCGTTCCGGCGCTGTAACACCATCCAGTTTTTGCAGAAAGCGATGTTCGGCATTTACCCGGATCAGATTCATACCGAACTGACCACGGAAAATACGCTCCACCCAGTCGCCCTCGTTTTTTCTCAGCAGACCGTGATCGACAAATACACAGGTCAGGTTATCTCCGATGGCCTTGTGCAGCAGCACAGCAGCAACCGCACTGTCCACGCCGCCGCTGAGGGCGCAGAGAACCTTCTTTCCTGCCAGTTCCCTGCGGTATT
Source organism: Oscillospiraceae bacterium (assembly GCA_015067995.1). GTDB lineage: Bacteria > Bacillota > Clostridia > Oscillospirales > Oscillospiraceae > Oscillibacter. The sequence goes on along the minus strand of SVLJ01000023.1, from coordinate 4,648 downwards.
TTGCGATGCTCTGTTCCGCAAATCCATCCATACTCCAGGTTCCCGTGCATCCGCAGATATCATACAGGAAATTATGCAGCATCTGCTTGCCATAGGCCGTATGGGTCACTTCCGGGTGGAACTGCACACCGTACAGCCTGCGGCTTTCGTCGCGCATGGCAGCGCAGGGACACTTGTCTGTACGGGCGATCACGGAAAAGCCGTTGGGAACCCGGCTGACATAGTCCGTGTGGCTCATCCAGCAGACACTGGTGTGGGGAATATCCCGGAACAAACCGCTTTCCTTACGGTAGAGCATGGTTTTTCCATATTCACTGCCGCTTTCCGCGCTGCTTACCTGACCGCCCGCCATCCAGGCCATCAGCTGGCATCCGTAGCAGATGCCCAGCACCGGGATTCCCAGGTTCAGCACCTCAGGATCAAAATGCGGAGAATCTTCCCCATAGACGCTGTTGGGGCCTCCTGTGAAGATGATGCCCTTGTATCCGATTGCTTTGATCTGTTGGGTTGTGATTTTGTGATAAGGCTTGATTTCCGCGTAAACCTGCTGTTCCCGAACTCTCCGGGCGATCAGCTGGTTGTACTGTCCGCCGAAATCCAATACGAGGATCTTTTCGTCCATAGCAGCCTCCTTAGAGATCGATCTGGGTATCGGAGTTTCCGATATCCGAAAGCAGATGCCGGATTCCGGCCAGAAAGCTTTCCACCTGCTCCGGACATCTGCCGATGTAGTTGGCGGGCTCCAGAACGGCTTCCATTTCCTGCTTTGTCATGCCAAACGCAGCATATTCTGCCAGGTCAGCCAGCAAATCCCAGGTTTCACCGTTCTTCATTCTTGCGGTAGCAGCCATGGAACACCGGCGGATGATCTCATGCAGCTCCTGCCGGTCGCCACCCCGCTTGACACCCTCCATCATCAGATTTTCCGTGGCGATGAAGGGAAGATATTCCCGAACGGTTTTCTCCACGATCTTCTCATTGACATGGAGCCCATTGGTCATATTCTGACTAAGACGCAGGACGGCATCGGCACAGAGGAATCCCTCCGGCATGGAGATGCGGCGGTTGGCGGAATCATCCAGCGTCCGCTCCAGCCATTGGGCCGAGGCCGTCATAGGAGCGTTCATGGCATCCGCCATCAGGTAACGGGACAGGGAGCAAATGCGCTCGCAGCGCATGGGATTGCGCTTATAGGCCATAGCGGAGGATCCGATTTGGTTCTTTTCAAAGGGCTCTTCTATCTGCCGGTCATGCTGTAAAAGGCGGATGTCGTTTGCCATCCGGTAGCAGCTCTGGGCAATGGAGGACAGCACATTCAGAATCCGGCTGTCCAGCTTTCGGGGATAGGTTTGACCGCAGACCGGGAAGCAAGCTTCAAATCCGAAGTCTGCGCGGATCATCCGGTTCATTTCATCGATCTTCCCGGTATCGCCTCCAAACAGCTCCAGAAAGCTGGCCTCTGTTCCGGTGGTACCCCGGCAGCCCAGGAACTTCATGCTGCCGATGACAAAATCCAGCTCCTCCAGATCGGACAGAAGATCCTGCATCCAGAGGGTCGCCCGCTTGCCCACGGTCACAAGCTGGGCAGGCTGATAGTGGGTATAGCCCAGGGTGGGCATGGATTTATACCGGTCAGCAAATTCTGCAAGATTTGCAACCACCTTCAAAAGCTCTCCACGCAGGTATTTCAGACCGTCCCGGTACAGGATGATGTCCGCATTGTCCGTCACATAGCAGCTGGTAGCACCCAGATGGATGATCCCGGCAGCGGAAGGAGCTGCCTTTCCATAAGCGTAGACATGGGCCATTACATCGTGGCGGACTTCCTTTTCACGCTGAGCGGCGCAGGCAAAGTCGATGTCTGTGATGTGATCTTCCAGCTCTGCCACCTGTTCGGCAGTAATCGGCAGTCCAAGCTCCATTTCTGCTTTTGCCAGAGAAACCCACAGCCTTCTCCAGGTCTGGATCCGCATATCGGCAGAAAACAGATGCAGCATATAATCGGAGGCATATCGCGAACCCAAAGGGGATTCATACTTATCTGTCATGGTTATTCTCCTTATCGAATGATGATGCTGTCGCGCTCCGGACCAACAGAAACATAGCCGATCCGGCATCCGATCTGCTGCTCAACGAAGGTCACATAGTTTTGAGCTGCTTTCGGAAGTGCGTCCCATTCCCGGATTCCGCTGATATCGCATTTCCATCCATCTAAGTATTCCATGACAGGCTTGGCAGAGGAAAGCAGGGAGGGGAAGGGAAATTCACTGGTTTCCTGACCATCCACAAGATATTTGGTGCAGACAGGGATCTTATCCATGTAGCTCAAAATATCCAGCTTGGTCAGGGCAATGTTGGTTGCACCCTGAACCTGGACGCCATAGCGTGTTGCGACAATGTCAAGGGGACCAACACGGCGGGGGCGTCCAGTTTTTGCGCCGTATTCAAAGCCGGCGGAGCGCAGGGCATCCGCCTCGTCCCCAAACATTTCGCACACGAAAGGGCCTTCGCCCACACAGGTGGAGTAGGCTTTTACAACACCGATGACCTCGTTCAGCTTTGCGGAAGGCAGGCCGGAACCGACAGGGGCATAGGCGCTGATGGCGTTGGAGGAGGTGGTATAAGGATAGATACCGTAATCCAGATCCCGAAGGGCTCCCAGCTGTGCTTCAAACAGAATGTTTTTTCCTTCTGCCTGCGCATTTCGCAGGATTATGCCGGTATCACAGATAAAGGGCTTGATCTTTTCACACCAGGTATCGAACCATTCCTGAATTTCGGATACCGTAATCGGTTCCTTGCCATAGACTCCGGCGATGGTCAGATTTTTCCACTCCAGAAGATCTGCCAGGTGTTCTTTCAGATGCTCTGGATGGAGCAGTTCACCAGCCATAATGGTTTTCTTCTGGTATTTATCCGAGTAAAAGGGTGCGATACCCTGTTTGGTGGAACCGTATTTTTTGTCCTTCAGCCGGATTTCCTCCAGCTCATCCAATTCCCGGTGCCAGAGAAGCAGCAACGATGCCCGGTCACTGATCTTGAGGTTGTCGGGGGTAATGGAAACACCTTTGCTGCGAACATCCTCAATTTCGTTCCAGAGATTTTCCGGGTCCAGCGCAACACCGTTACCCAGAATATTGATGACACCCTTGCGGAAAATGCCGGAGGGAAGAAGATGCAGGGCGAATTTTCCGTATTCGTTGATGACCGTATGACCCGCGTTGCCGCCGCCCTGGTAGCGAACGACGATATCATATTCTTCTGTCAAAAGGTCGACCATCCGGCCCTTTCCTTCGTCACCCCAGTTGATGCCGACGATTGCTGTATTTGCCATAGTGGTTCTCCTTACAGATGTTCTTCTAAACGGCGCATGATTTCGGCATAGGCTTCCTCTATGCCGCCAAGATCCCGACGGAAGCGGTCCTTGTCCAGTTTCTCATGGGTATTGGAATCCCACAGGCGGCAGGTGTCGGGGCTGATCTCATCTGCCAGAACAATGGAGCCGTCTGCGATCCTGCCAAACTCCATTTTGAAATCCACCAGCGTTACGCCGCAGGCAGCCCAGAATTCCTGCAGGATTCCATTGATCCGCATGGCGTACCGCTCGATGGTTCGCAGTTCCCGGTAAGTGGCAACCTTCAGGGCAAGTGCGTGATGGAAATTCAGCAGCGGATCACCCAGGGCATCATTCTTGTAGGAGAATTCAATGGTGGGCTTGTCGAAAACCACGCCTTCCTCTACACCGTAGTGTTTGGAGAAGGAACCGGCGGCAATGTTGCGGACGATCACTTCCAAAGGAACAATCCTGACCTTTTTGACAAGAGTTTCCCGCTCGTTCAGCTCCCTGACAAAATGCGTGGGGATAGCCTGCTTTTCCAGCAGCAGCATCAGACGATTGCTCATCTGATTGTTGATAATGCCCTTCCCGGCGATGGTGCCCTTTTTCAAACCATTAAAAGCCGTTGCATCGTCCTTGTACTGGACGATCAGCAGATCAGGATCGTCGGTGGCAAACACCTTCTTGGCTTTGCCTTCATAAAGCTGTTCTTTCTTTTCCATAATGATTCCTCCAGTATGATTGATTTGGTAACGATACCGGGCACAATCAGGATGCGTAACGAAAACTGCCAGGTATCGTGCGAATTGGCTGCGGGCCTGCCCGCTTATTTGCCGCTTGCACCGTAGTTGGAAAGAACACGGGCAGACGGATCGTTCACATTGCAGCCGGCCCAATCCTTGTTGGGCATCCAGAAACCGATAATCATTTGGCTCTGATTTGGATAGTATTTTTCAAACAGCTCCCGGTAGAGCAGGGACTCTTTGGTAAAGGGGCGGGCATGGTCATATTCCAGGATTTCGGCTTCAAATTCTGCATCGGTAAAGTATTTTTCTGCAAAGGCTTTCAGGTAGTCCACCATAGAATGTCCCACCGCATCGGAGAACGCCGCTTTTTCCCGCCAGAGGATCTCATCAGGCAGATAGCCAAGACCTTCAAAAGCATGGCGCAGCAGGTACTTGCCTTTACCATACTTATTCAGCTTCATTTCCGGATCGATGGCCATAACGTATTTCACGAAGTCCAGGTCGCCAAAGGGAACTCTGGCTTCCAGAGAGTTGACGCTGATGCAGCGGTCAGCCCGGAGAACAT
>SVLJ01000022.1 GCA_015067995.1 Oscillospiraceae bacterium | reverse complement strand
TTGCCATTATATGAAATCCGCAGCCGTTTGTCAAGAACTTTTTTCAAGTTTTTCAAACTTTTTGCTTCATCTTCCATTTTCGGCGCTGCTCACGCGACAGCTTGATTAGATTATCAGACTATTTCCCGTTTGTCAATACCTTTTTTCACTTTTTTCAAAGTTTTTTGTTGCACATGGAAGTATTGCATTTTTGGCACAAAGTATACCCTTCGCCTCTTAAATATGCTACAATATGTTGTAACATATCTTTCCATCCTTTCCTCTGCAAGGAGTGATGTCCTCTGAAACTTCATCGTCTGGCCGCCACCTATGGTCGGCTGCATCACCAGACTCTGGAGCTCGGCCCCGGCCTGAATATAATCGAGGCTCCCAACGAAAGCGGAAAATCCACCTGGTGCGCCTTTCTTCTGTCTATGCTGTACGGCATCGACAGCCGCCAGCGGGACAAAGCCGGTTTGATCGCTGAGAAAAACCGCTATGCGCCGTGGTCCGGCGCGCCCATGTCCGGGCAGCTGGACTGCAGCAGCGGAGGCAGCCGCATCACCCTTCTCAGGGAGACCCGGCGGCCCAATGCGCCCATGGGACACTTCACCGCGCAATACACAGGCACAGGCAATCCAGTTCCCAATCTTACCAGCCAGACCTGCGGCGAAGCACTGCTGGGCGTACCCCGGGAAGTATACGAACGCAGTGCATTCATTCGGCAGACCGGCCTTGGTATTTCCGAAAACGCAGAGCTGGAGCGGCGCATCCTTTCCCTGATCACCACCGGAGATGAGGAAACATCTTATATAGAAGCCTGCTCCGCCCTGAAAAAACAGTTGAATCGCCGCAAGCACAACAAATCCGGCGAGCTGCCGGCCGCAGAAGCAGAGCTGGCCGAAGTTCGCCGACAGCTGGAGGAACTGCAGTTGCTGAACCAGGCGGCGTTACAGGCCCAGCAGGAGCATAACACACTGTCCATTCAGATCGAAGCCGCAAAGGAACAGCTGTTTTTGCGCCGTCAGCATGACGCCGGACGCAGGTTCGCCGCACTGGCAGAGGCAAAAGCGCAAACGACAGCTGCACAGGAATACGCAGAAAGGCTCCGTCAGGAACTGGAGGCCCACCGCATTCCCGAAAATACAGCCATCGCCCGCCTGCGAGGCGCCATCGTCAATCTGGAATCCACCAGAAAAGCGTTGGATCAGGCTCGCAGCCGACGAGACAAGGCCGCCAGAGCGCTTCTCCTGGCAGAGTCCGCAGTCAGCAAGACTCCTTTCGCAGGACTGACACCAGAACAGGCCGCAAAACTGCCGCTGAATCCGGAAGCCAGGCCCCAGTTCCCCTTATGGACTGTTATGCTGGCCGCTGCAGCAAGCGCACTTCTGGTATCCGGCATCTTCGCAGTCTCTCAGAATCTCCCAGCAGCCATTGGCGGAGGCTGCGCGGCATTCGGATTGATCATCCTCATCATCGGTCTGCAAACCGGCAGAAAACAGCGCCGCTGGGAAGCACACACCACTGAACAGAAGCAGCAGCGAGAACGGAATCTGGCCGACTTCCTGCCCCTCTATCAGACTTTGGCCGCCGCTCAGGCAGAGTCCGACAAAGCATCCGCCGCTGCAGAGGCGCTCTATCACACCCTGTCTTCCAACGAACAGGGCATTCTGCTGGAGGTTCGCCGCTTCGCCCCCGCAGCTTTCGATATTTCCGCCGCAGACGCTGCTTTGCAGGAGTGCGCCGTTCGCAGAAAAGCGCTCTCCAGCGCCGACGAAGCCGTACGCCAAGCGCAAATCCGGCAGGATGTGCTGGCACAGCAACTGCAGGGTCTGGAACCTCCCGCGCAGATCTCACGGAACGCTCCCGCTCGGGCAGAAGCAGAGCTGGAGCTGGAGCTGGCTCGGCTGCAGGAGCAGCTGAGCGTCTGTGCTTCTGTTGTTCATCGGCTTTCCGGTCAAATCAGCGCCGGAGGCGATTCAGACATACTCTCCGCCCGCGCCGACCAGCTGGAAACCACCATTTCCACTCTCAGCGCAGAGTACAGCGCCATTGAGCTGGCCATGTCCACGCTGGAGAACGCCAACGCCGCACTGCAAAGCCGGTTCTCCCCCTCCCTGGGGCGACGATCGGCAGAAATCTTTCGCGAATTGACGGGCGGACGCTATTCCGGCGTGGTTCTGGACCGCAGCTTTCACCTGTCCGCCGAACCCACCGAAGACACCGTGTACAGAGATGCACAGCTCCTCTCTGTCGGCGCCGCCGATCAGCTGTATCTGGCGGTTCGACTGGCCATCTGCGAACTGGTGCTTCCTGCCGACGAACCGCCGCCCTTGATTCTGGATGACGCTTTGACCAACTATGACGACGCCCGCTGCGTCAAAGCGCTGAACTGGCTGCGCAAGGAAGCAGAACATCGTCAGATCCTGCTGTTCACCTGCCACAGCAGAGAGGCCGAATTCTTCCGCGGAGATCCGGAAGTACAGATTCAACGGTTGACGGAAACCCGCCGGCAGGTATAATATAGTAAGGTCTCTGTTGGCACACAATATAAAATAATCACTTCGCAGAAATGCGTCAAAGGAGTCAGGTATATGAGCGAATGCACCCACAACTGTTCCACCTGCGGCGAAAACTGCAGCTCCCGCACGGAACCTCAGTCCCTTTTGAAAGAACACCATGCCGAAGCACGGATAGGCAAGGTATACGGCATCGTTTCCGGCAAGGGCGGCGTCGGCAAATCCATGGTCACCAGCCAGTTGGCTGTCACTATGCAGCGCCGGGGTTATCAGGCCGGCGTACTGGACGCCGACATTACCGGTCCCTCCATTCCCAAGGCTTTCGGTGTTCACGACCGCGCCGCCGGAACAGACAGCGGCATCCTGCCCAGCATCACTTCCACCGGCATCCAGCTGATGTCCATCAACCTGCTGCTGGACAACGAGACCGATCCCGTCATCTGGCGCGGCCCCGTCATCTCCGGTGTGGTGCAGCAGTTCTGGACAGATGTGATCTGGGACGTTGACTATCTCTTTGTGGACATGCCTCCCGGAACCGGCGATGTCTCCCTCAGCGTGTTCCAGTCCATTCCTTTGGACGGCATCATCATCGTGGCCTCTCCCCAGGAGCTGGTCTCCATGGTGGTGGAAAAGGCTGTGAAGATGGCCGAGATGATGAATGTGCCCATCGTGGGCATCGTAGAAAACATGAGCTATGTGGTATGCCCGGACTGCAGCAAAAAGCTCTATATCTTCGGCGAGGGCAAGACTGCCGACGCCGCCGCACGCCACGGCCTGAAAGTTCTGTCCCAGATGCCCATCGATCCCGCCCTGGCATCTCTTGTAGACGCCGGACGCATCGAGGATTTCCAGGGCAGCTGGCTGGACAGCACCGCCGACACCCTCTGATTTTCACCTTCTGCCAAGCAATCCGAAGGCCCACAAACGGGTCTTCGGATTTCCCTTTGCGTTCTTTTGCAGATTTTGTCGTTTTTACTGTTGCAAACAAACGCAAAATCATAGATAATAGATGCACCACCGCTTTCCTCAGCGGAAGTATCCATACGACGGAAGTAACAGGGGGATCACCATGCAGGAACTGAAAGACCGTATCGCCAAAGAAGGACGCGTCCTTCCCGGCCACATTATCAAGGTGGATGGTTTTCTCAATCACCGGATCGATACCACTCTGATGAGCCATATTGCCGACGAGTTCGGCAGGCTTTTCAACATGGATGAGGTCAGCGTGATCCTCACCGCCGAAGCCAGCGGCATTGCCCTGTCCGCCGTGGTGGCGCAGCGTTTCGGCAAGCCCATGATCTTCGCCAAGAAAGCCAAGAGTGACAACATTGAGGGCGGTCTCTACCGCAGCGACATCTATTCCTATACCTATAAGAAAAAGGTCACTCTGCTGGTGGCCAAGGACTGGCTGTCTGCCGACGACAAAGTTCTGATCATCGACGATTTCATGGCCAACGGCGAAGCCATGCGCGGCCTCATCGATATCGTCAACGCCGCCGGCGCCACACTGGTGGGCATCGGCTGCGCCGTGGAAAAGGGTTTCCAGGGCGGCGGTGACCGGCTCCGCGCCGCAGGTTTGAACCTGAAGTCTCTGGCCATCATCGAAAGTGCCGAGCCCGGCAAGATCGTATTCCGGGAAGACCAGTGAACATCTTTTCTCCCCCACTCAGTGGGGGAGATTATTTTTGCAAAAAAACAGGGAGCGTTCCACAGGACGCCCCCCGTTCACATTCACAGTGAAGGCCGCTTGCATTCCGGCCTTCCTATATAATTCAGGTTATACTCCCTGACCATTTCCTCTGCCTTGCCGAGAGATTTCCCGTCATAGGCAGCCGTCACATCGTGAGAATCAAAACCAAAGGTCACCGGCGCGCCTTCCTCCCCTGCCAGCTGCCAGAATGGCACATAGGGATAATGGCGCCCCTCACGGATGCCCAAGAAATTGATCTCCAGCGGGATCTGACATTCTCTTGCGGCAGCGCAGAGCTTCCGCATCTCCCGACGGTAAACCGTCATATCACCCCGGAACCGGAAGATGTCCGGGTGAGCCACATAGGTGAAGACGCCTGTCTCCATAGCCGCCAGAACGCAGGACACATATTCCCGCAGATCCGCCTCGCTGCTGTTGTCCGCGCCGGTATAGACGCCGGACGGATGCTCGTTGCCAATAAAGTGCTGACCCAGAATCAGGTATTCACAGCCCCAGTCCAGCGCACGGCGGAGCATCTCCCGAAAATAGCGGGGATAATATTCCATCTCAAAGCCGATTTTCAGATTAATCTGTCCCCTGTACTTCTCCCTCAGGGCAGAGATGGTGGCAAAATAGTCCGCCACCTGCGCCTCAGGAATCCGGAAATAGGACTCATAGCCATCCGGAAACCGATGGGGAATGTGATCGGAAAATCCCATATGGGTAACGCCGCAGGAAATAGCCCTCTGAATGTAAGCCTCCTCCGTGCCGGAAGCATGGCTGCAGCGCCATGTATGGGCATGATAATTGTAGGTCATAGCGATATCCTCTTGCATACATGATACTTGCTGGGGAAACCGCACCGGTCGGCGCGGTTTCCTCTCTGCACAATTAATGGATTTTCTCCTCCCGCCGCGGCGTAAGCTCGTTCCAGAGCGTAAAGCCAAGAATCAGGACGCCGCCGACAATCTGCCAGAGCGTCATGGACTCCTTCAGCACCGCAACTGAAACCACCACAGCCACCAGCGGGTCGATATAGCTGAGGATGGCCGACTTCTGTCCCGGCAGCTCCTGCAGCGACGAAAAGTACATACAATACGTGATGCCGGTGTGAACAAGACCCACGATCAGCAGATTCGCCCAGCCGGAGCCGGTCATGGCCCCCAGCGTCACGCCGCTGGTCAGCGCCACATAAGGGATCAGGACAAGAATGGCAGCCAGGAACTGCAGAAATGTCCGGTGGATGCCCGCCACATTCCGGATAAATTTGTTCAGCAGCACCACAGATGCATACAGCACAGCCGCGCCCAGACCAAACAGGATTCCGACAAGATGGCTGCCGCCGCCCAGGTCCCCGACACCGGTGATCATCACCAGTCCCAGCGTGGACATAGCAAAGCACAACAGTTGCTTACCAGTCAGCCGCTCCCGGAACAAAATCGGAGAAACCGCCGTAACGATCACCGGAGCAAAATAGTAGCTCAGCGTCGCCACAGATACAGTGGTGTATTTATACGCCTCAAACAACAGGATCCAGTTGAATCCCATGGCCACTCCCGATGCCAGCAGCAGCGGAACCTCCCGCCGAATCTTTCCAAAGGGAATCTTCTGTCCGGTGACTGTCAGGAACACCCCGATCAGCAGCGCCGCCAGCACCGCACGGTACAGCGCCAGTTCACCAGAGGATACCGGGATCCCCCGCACAAAGGGCCCCAGCGTTCCGAAAACAGCCATGGACAGCACCATCATCCCGCGAGGACTCAAAAGTTTTTTCATCGTATGCCTTCTTTGTTCAATGCTTTCCATATATTTCTGTCAGGCGACAGAGGATCTCTTCATCGGCAGGGGACAAAAACCATATCTGCCGATCTCCTCCGCCTGCAGCCAATGTCTCTGCGACAGCACGTCTTTCCGTCTGCGTTAACCGTTCTCTTCCACGGTATAGGCGTAGAACTCGTCCATTTCCTCACGGGTGGGGAAGGTCGCCACATACATCTGGTTGGCCATAGCGCCGGAGAGCGCCTCAGGAATCCGCTCCACCATCTTCATCTGCGCACCATAGCGGGCGAGAATATCCTCATGGGAATGGGCAAAATTCTTTCCGTCACGGCGGCCCGAATAGGCGCAATAGTAATGCTCACCCTCGGGCTTGGTGGACTCGTCGAAGGCAATCATGTCCGCCCAGATTTTGTAAACGTCGGTGCTGTTGGCGTAGTTCATCATATCGGGGCTGAAGCCGCCGCAGGGACGCATGTTGACCTCCAGCGCCATGATCTGTCCCTTTTTGCCCAAGCCTTCCTGATCTTCGTTAAGGCGGAAGAATTCAAAGTGGACAAAGCGGCTCTTGACGCCAAAACTCCTGACAGTGGCACGTCCGGCGGCACGAGTGTCCTCCGGCAGCTCCTTGTGGATGAAGTACAGAGAGTTATCATTGTTGTTGACCACCTCCATCAGGTTGGAGAGGGTCACATTGCCGGTCTCAAAGATGGGATTGCCCTGAGAGTCGATGATAGCGTCATAGGAGTTCACCTGTGCATTGACAAACTCCTCCATGATGTACGGCACAGAACGATCGTATGTGCTGATGAAACGGCTCAGATCGTCATCACAGGTCAGCTTGTAGGTAGCGGCAGCACCCACTCCATTGTCAGGCTTGACCACCACAGGGTAGCCCACCTTATCCAGAAACGCCTTGCAGCCATTGAAATCGTCCACCATGTGGTAACGTGCCACGGTGATGCCGGCTTTTTCGTAATATGCCTTCATTTTGGACTTGTACTTGATGCGATCCATCTCCGCCAGTTGGAAGCCGCTGGTGATGTTGAAATCGGTGCGCAGACGGGCGTCCTGCATCAGCCAGTACTCGTTGTTGGACTCCAGCCAGTCGATGCGGCCATACTTGTGGATGAAATATGCCACGGCACGGTAGACGGAATCATAGTTTTCCATGCTGTCTACCTTATAATACTCGCCCAGGCTGCCGCGCAGCTCCGGCAGCAGCTGGTCATAGGGCTGATCGCCGATACCCAGCACATTGATGCCATTATCCTTCAGATGGCGGCAAAACTTCCAGTAATTTGTGGGGAAATTGGGGGAGATAAACACAAAATTCTTCACAGGGAGAACCCTCCTTATTATTTAGGATCAGCCGGCTCGGCCGAATTTTTCTTGAGATATACGGGTCTTACTCACCCAGCAGCCAGGGCATGAAGTAAGGCACCTGCTTGTGCCACCAGGGCCAGTCATGCTCGCAGTCATGACCCCAGACGTCCACCCATGTGTGAATGCCCTTGCGTTCCAGAATGTGCTTCAGCTGGAAGGTGGTGTCGGGAATTTCCCACGGGCCGAGGCCCACACAGATGACAGCCCGCTGGCTGTTGAACATTGGGATGTAATGATGATCCTCAGGCAGGTTTGCCATATAGTCCACAGGAGAGTTCTCGTACACCACGCCGTCCATATAGCCGCCAAAGCCGTAGCTGGCGGAATAGATGCCGGAAAGCGCCATCATGCCGGTGAAAATATCCGGCCGGCGGAAGTAGAGGTTGGCAGCATGGGTGGCCCCCAGACTGCAGCCAAAGGCAATGATGCCGGTATCCTCACAGCCGGACTCACGGCTCAACGCCTGCATGAATGGGGCGACCTCATGAAAAATGTAGTTCATCCACGCCTCATGGCGGCGGATGCGGTGATAAGGATCGCTGTTTTTATCGGACCAGGTCTCCAGATCAATGGTATCGATGGCAGTAACCATGATCCGGCCGCTTTCGATCCAGGGTGCCAGCGTGTCGCTCATATGATAATCCTCAAAGGAGAAAAAGCGTCCATCCTGACAGGGCACGAACAGCAGCGGACGTCCCGCATGGCCGTAGACCTTGCACTCCATCTCTCTCCCCAGCGCCGGACTGTATTCCTTATAATATCTTGTCTGCACAGTTTCTTCCTCCTGATCGTCGATCACTTGTCCACGCCGTACAGCAGCGCGGGAATGACAAAGGGCAGCTGTTTTTCCCAGCTGGCCTCGCTATGCTCGCCGCCGGGAATGATACGGCTGGTGAGATGCACATCCCTGTCCAGCAGAGCATCCTCCGTCAGACGCAGGTGGCGGCGCATATCCGGATGGTTGTCCAGCTCACGGGAACCGTAGTCCATATACACCATCGTTTCCGGGGCAATGGGTACGGTTCGGATCATCCGTCGCAGCTTCTCCGGCTGCACCCAGACCGACGGGGACAGCGCCGCCGCACGGGAGTAGACATGATTATATTTCGCGACGGCATACAGGCTCATCAGGCCGCCCATGGAGCTGCCGCCGATAAAGGTGTGCTCGCGGTCCGGGATGGTGCGGAAACGCCGGTCGATGAGGGGCTTGAACTTCCGGGCAAACCACCGCATGGTGACATCGCCCCGCCCTTTGAACTCGCCCCAGACGGGACTGGCGCAGTCATAGGGGGAGTACTCAGACAAACGCCCATTGTCGGGATGGTGGTTACACTCCACTGCCGCCACGATCAGCGGCGTATCGGTAAAGTCCAGATAGTCAGCCAGCCCCCAGCTCTTGCCGTAGGTGGCGTCAGAGTCCAGAAACAGGTTGTGTCCGTCAAACATATACAGCACCGGGAACCGACGTTGGGGCTCGCTCCGGTACATGGTGGGCAGATAGACATAGGCCCGCCGCTTTTCAGTTCCGGTAAGCTCCGGAATCACGATTTTCCACTTTCTGATCATAAAGGTTCCTTTCCGGGCTGCCGCCGACAGAGACCGCGGCGCAGAGGTTCGCTGCCAAAAGGGCATAACATACCATTATTGTATGTAGTTTATCATCACAGGATAACGATTGCAATTCAAAAAAACACGATTTTCCGCAAAAAGTAATCGTTAACGTGAAAATTCCGGGTTTTTATCCCCCGCTCTCACGCTATGCCTATTTGCAGCGTCAAAAACAGCAGGCAGGAAACCATGTGCTATGCGCATGATCCTCAAAGGGGTCTTCGATCTTTTCTCTTCACTCCACCAATCCATACTTGACTTTGATGCGATCCAGTTTTTCCAGCAGAGGTTCCGCTGCAATTAGAAGAAAGATGACCGTTGCGGCAGCATGGATCAGATCCATAGGCAGCCCGGATATATAGTAAGCAAGAAGTATGTCCCAATTCACACTTTGAGAATTATACATCAGTGCAGCGGCAGGATTCATGATACCGCCGTAAATGATGACAGCCGCAAACGCGCCAAAAACAGCAAGACTGCCCCGGCTTCGACGTAGCAATCCTTTGCGGAAGAGTACTCCGGCAAGGAAACCGATGATGCCCATGCTGAGCATCTGCCACGGTGTCCAAGGCCCTTGTGAAAACATGATATTAGACACGATCATGGTCACCGCGCCTACCAGAAAACCGCTTTCGCCGCCAAAAGCCACACCGGAGATGATGACCAGTGCCATCACCGGCGTGAACTGCGGCAGCATAAAGAACGCTGCTCTGCCGGCAACACCGATGGCACACAGCACCGATATGGTCACCAGTTCTTTTGCCTTGGGTTGTCGGCTTTCAAACACGAGGAAAAACGGCAGCATACATTCCACCAACACCAAAAGGGCGGTAATACTGTAATGTTGGTTTCCAAGATACATGCCCCCCACAAAAATGGTCAGGGGTATGCACAGCACGATCAGCACTGCTGCCGTCAGGGTTCGTTTGCTGAGTTCCCTCTGCTTTGCAGGAATCTGCAGCATGGCAGACGGGGCGCTCCTACGGCCAACGGCAGCAATGAATACCCCCAGCGCGGCGATCAATACCAAATATAAATACAGCTGGTTCTCACCGATGGCACTGATACCATCCTCGTTGATGAGCTTGGACAGGTCGGTAATGCTGGTGGCGTAGAAAAATACCGCCAAGGCTGCTGCCAGAGATGTTCCCGCCAGACATTTCCGCCACAATGACAGAGGCTTGGGCTTGAAATTGACGGCTGTTTCCCTTGGCTCCAGGAGGGCAGTCACCTCCGGGATCGTCGGCTCATCGGGCAATGTTCCACCGCAGCAGCCAATGATATCCGCCGCGGTGACAGCCTCGGGGATCAAATGCCGTGCCATGCGGTTGGCCGGCGTCGTATAGAAGCTGTTTCCGGAGAAAAAGTCCCTGGGTGTTCCCTGAGCCACGATACTGCCGTCGAAAAACAGTCCGCATGTATGGGCATACTCGGCACAGAAAGACACATCGTGGCTCACCATCAGAATGGTCATCCCCTGCGCGATCAGTCTGCGGAGAATCACGGAAAAAGCAACCTTAAACTCTGCATCAAAGCCCTTGGTCGGCTCGTCCAGCAGCAGGATATCCGGCGCAGTCAGCAGCACCTTCGCCAAAGCGGTACGCTGCTGCTCTCCACCGGAAATATCATAGGGGTGTCGGTCCAGAAACTCCCGCAGTCCGCAAAGCTCCGTAATACGGGCAATTTCCTTATCCTGCTGCACTCGGGAGATTCGCTCTCCCCGGAACACCTCATAGAGATCTTCCCGGACCGTACGCTTGACAAAAAGTGTTTGCGGGTTCTGCGGCAGGTATCCCAGTTTGCCTTGCAGTCGAACCTGTCCACGGTAGGGCGTCCGCAAACCGGAAATGGTTTTCAGCGCCGTGGTTTTACCGGCACCGTTGCCGCCCAGAATGGCATAAAACTCCCCTTTTCTGAGTTTCAGTGAGAATCCCTTCACCACATCCGGGCTGTCTTTTTCATAGCGGAACCAGAGATCCTCACACTCCAGCGCAGCTTCCTCCGGATAGACCGGAGGGAGTTTTTCCGTCAGGGGCAGAAACGTCTGTTTCTTTTCTCGCTGCGTCAGGAAATTGCTCCCGTCCCGGACGGTCATCGGGCAACGCAGCGTTGTATCCACTGCCGCCCAGACACGCATAGCCGTTGGCATAGCGAGAAACATGCCGCTGCCTTTGTCTTTGAGCTGCAGACCCACATTCTCCGGCTTGTCGTCACAAAGGATCGTCCCCTCGTTCATCACGATCACCCGCGTGGCAAAGGGAAAAGCTTCCTCCAGCCGGTGCTCTGTCAGAATGATGGTGGTACCCAGTTCCCGGTTAATCTTTCCCAGCAGCGCCAGAAAGTCGGCAGCGGCGATGGGGTCAAGCTGTGCCGTCGGTTCATCCAGCACCAAAACTCCCGGCTGCATGGCCATGACTGATGCCAGACTGAGCAGCTGCTTCTGCCCTCCTGACAGCTCGGTTACATTCTTGTAGAACCAGTTCTCAATACCAAAGAATGCGGCAATCTCAGCGACCCGGCGTCGGATGGTCGGCGTATCATATCCCAAACTTTCCAATCCAAAGGCCAACTCATGCCAGACCTTATCGGTAACCACTTGATTTTCCGGAGATTGAAGAACATATCCGATCTCCTGCGCCTGTACTCTTTGAGAAAGCTCGGACAACAGCGTTCCCCGGTAGCGAATCTCACCGGAGAACAGTCCGTGCGGCGTCAGACAGGATTTCAAATGCCGCAGCAATGTAGATTTTCCGCACCCCGAAGGGCCGCAGAGAATCAGAAACTCGCCCTGCTCCACGGAAAAGGTGATATTGCGAAGTGCTTTCTTTTCCCCTTCCGGATAGGTAAACTCTACATTTTTGAATGAATAGCTTTCCATGTTCTCTCCTCTGCCGCATTCAGCACAACGGGCATGATGCACAGGCCAAAATGCACAGCCTGGAATGATAGGGTCACAGTGTTCACCACCGCACAGCGGATACTGGGAAAATATCGAAAACCGAAGGCAGAAGCAATGACGCCACAGACCAGATAAAGGCCGCAGAAGCCCAAACAGAGCAGCGCCATGCGATCCCGGTCGTCAAAGCGATAGATGGAAAAGGCAGTTCGGCCCTTCAGCCCATATCCCCGGCTTTTCATGCTGTCAGCAGTTTCAATGGCATTTTCCAAGGCCCATGTGACCATAATGGATAGTATGGTAATGGCGATCTTCGTTCTCCTCCACAGGCTGCCTTCCGAAATATCCCGTCCGATGCCCCGCTGCGCCTCTGCCACAGTATCCATCTGTGCCTTGAATTTGGGAATCATCCGCAGCGTCATGCTCAGCACCAGAGACATGGCGGGAATGACTCGGCCAAAGAGATAAATGAACTTATCACTTGTCATGACCCGATGGAAGCTCAGAAACCAGATCATTACGGCGGCAATCATGGTCCCCGCACTAAGGCCATAGAGAATGCTCTCAAGCGTCAGTGGATTTCCTGTCGGAAAATACAGCAGGATGGTCACGCCTCCGTGGCTGAACGCCGGATTCAAAAAGGCCGCCAGCAGCATGGTAGGCAGACACCATTTCAGGCAAAACAGCACCGCCTTCTTCCCTTCCGCCTGCACTGTGTAAACACAAGCGCAGGCAAGGGAGATTCCCTGTGCAGCAGGATGATTCAGTGCCATGGAAAACCCGATCACCAAAGCAAAATAGAGGAAATTCACCAGCGGATGATAATTTTGAAATGCATCGTGCATTGATTTCACCATGTTCCGCCGCGCCCCACATCGTTGCCCAGATCACAGGTATAGCGCCATTCCACCACATCGTCCTGCTGCAGCTGATACCGGGAGCAACCGTAATTGGGATACCAGCCGTTGACCCGATACATCCATCCAGAGAGGTTTCCGCAGTCAAATTCATAGAGATTGTGGATGCCCTCCACATAAGCGCTGTTGTAAACAGGGGTCCAGGAGGATTCCATGTGGATCCCATTCTCCCGACACACTCTCTGCAGCACATCAAAAACCGACTCTCCCTTATAGAAGGTAACCGTCGCTGCAGGCAGAATCGTTCCATTGAAAGGCACCATTTCCAGCTTATCGGAGTCCAGCATGGCAAGATTGTTGAGAATGGTGGAGCACTCTATGGAAAAACGACAGGTGTATGCCTTTCCTTTGTTGACATCCTGATCTTCCGGCTCCACAGGAATCGGCTTGCCTTCCGGAACAGGATCGGTAAAGTACGGATCCCTTTCAGTTGCCAACCCATCCGAATAGACTCTTCCGGTGCTGTTTCCCGCCGCGGACAGATAATCCTCTGGCTTTGTCTGGCTGCTTCCCACCGGTTTCACAGGGCCATCCAGCTCTCCATAGACCTGCGATGCCTCATTCTTCACGCCAGACAGATAGTCCTCAGCCTTGCCTGCAGATTCCGATTTCCAGACAGGCGCAGCGTTCTCTTCCGCTCCATAGACCTGTCCGCTCCCGGATGTTTCCGCCGAAAGGTATTCATCCCTGACATTGTTTACAGGTTCTTCTTGATGTACCTCCTGCGGCTGCTGACTCTCACCATATACCTTGGTATCACCACTTCCCGTCTGCGAAAGGTATTCATCTTTTACAACGGGGCTGCCGGTATCCGGGAACACAGTTCCCTGTACTTCCTCCGGTTCCTTTGCAGCGGAATCACGCTCCGCCTCAGGCCGTACCTGAAGACAGTCCGTCGCATCCAAGATCGTCAGGTTCAAAGTTGTATTCTTCGTGCCCGTCAAAGCAGCCGTGCCCACAACAGTACCGTCCCGATAGACCACAGCGCCTTGTGCATCCCACAATTCGTTCAGATGCAGTGACAGCAACGCCGGGAAGCCCATCTGCCCACTTTGAGCAAACCGAATTTCCATCCCACCTTCTGTCGCAGCAGGATAGACCCGCAGATCCACCGGAGAAACATCGGCAGGAAGCTCCGTTCCAAAAATCGTCCACTCATAGGAAAATCCACTGCTTTCTCCACGAAATACGGCGATGGCATTCTCTTCCCTGATCTGCCCCAGAAGCTTTGCGGAAATCATTCCATCCTCCGGGATTGCATTGGTCTCCTGCAGCGTCAACGGCGCAACGCCGCCGCATCCGGTCAGGAGCAGGAGTATCATCCAAATCATCAGAAATCTTTTCTTCACGACGTTTTATTATCCTCCCACGATCACTCTGCCGTTCCTGACCCGCAGCGTGCTGCGGGTTACAGCAAGGCTCTCTGTTTCATCCGAAGCAGCAAAGACGGCGTCCTCCACCGTCAGATCATATACATCACCGGCTCTGGCACTGCCCCGAAGGCGGAAGGACAGCCGCAGCAAAACGTTGCCCTCCTCCGACAGCAGTTCTTTGTCAAAAGCGCGCTTCCCGCCTGTGAGGTCCAGGTACATGACGTTGATCAGACCGGACCTGTTGCACTGTACCGGACTGCAGTTCCACGTCGGCAACCGCTGTCCCACGGTCTCATCACGAACAAACACATTTCCTTCCTCCACGCCCAAAAATTCCAGTCTGGACGGATCAAAGCGGATGCTGACACTGGCTGCCGGGTATGGCACGTCACCCAGATCGGAGATCGATACATCCAGGGTCAGCGTCTCAGTTTCTGCCAGATTGATCTTTTGCGGTGTTTCTACCGTCAGTGTCGGTTTTTTGACCGCCGCTTCCAACGGAGATCGCAGGAAAAGAACGCCGGTCAGCAATATGAGAAAGCCTCCCAATATCAAAAGGCCGATTTTCTTCCATAGCATGCGTGCGGTTTTCATACTGCGCCTCCTTTGTTAAACGTGGGGCGGGAGACGATGCTCCCGCCCCGGGATATCAGTCCTTCTTCGTGGCCAGCGTGGCGGCCTTGGTCACCACCGCGTACTCGCTGCCGTTCACAAAGTGCTCCACAATGCCCAGTGCATCAAAGGTGTTGATGCGGCTGTCACCGTTGACATTCAGCCGCAGGATCCCGTCATCATCCGGGGCTTCGCCCTTACGAAGCCAGGCGTCTACAGCAGCCAGTGCATCCTGCGCGTTGACAACGCCATCACCGTTGACATCACCAAAGGTCAATTCATCCGCAAACACCTTTGTCGTCGCATAGTTTTTAGCATCCACAAACATTTCCATGGAAATGGCGGAATCCACCAGCGCCACATAGGATCCCACGCCGGTCTTTTCTGTGATCTCTGCACTATAAAGGAACGCAATCTCATTGCTGCCATCACGGAAAATGAGTTCTGACTGCTCCTCAATGCCGGTTACAGCAACTGCCACAGCTTTTTTATCCTTCGGAATCTGGTCTACGCCATCGCCCTCATACAGGCAAACCGCGCAGAAGGACAGGCCTGCAGCTTCCACCGTTCCCTTTGCCTCATCCGTATTGACGATCACTTGTGAATCCTCGTCCAGCGAGTATGAAGAGTTCTTCACCGACATACCGGTGATGGCGATCTCCATCTTCTGTCCATTGTTCACAGCCTTTTCCTGCCGGAACACAATGGTGAAGAACTCCCGCTCCGTCTCCGTTCCGTTGTGGGTAATGCTGTTATTCTCCTCGGCATCAAAATACACGATGCGCAGCTTTGCAGTGTCCTCTTCCAGGTGATACCGGACAGCACCACCGTTCAAACCACTGCCGGGCTTGACATCAGTAACCCCCAGACAATCCGGTACAGACACAATAAAGTCGATCAGCTTATGCTCCGCAGCATTGTCCCAATTGCTGATGGTGATCACGCCGTTGAATGCTGTACCCACCATATTTGTGATTTTTTCAGGCACACCCAGCGCAGCCCTCATCCCTCCGACAGAAAGATCTTCAAAGGTCACATCGGAGTAGTCGTACAAGGAGGTCTTCCCATTGACAAAACGATCATAAGCCACCAGCGCATAGCAGGCCTGATCGGTGGCCATGTTGTTTGCACCCGCGCCGATAATATGCTCAAACTGTGCCTCGTCCTCCAGATAATGGGTCAACAGAGCATCCACAACAGAACTGCCATTCTTCACAAAGCGGCTGTCGGTATCAGGATGGATGCCCCAGGTCGTAGTTGCTACGATGACCCATGCACAGCTTTCTGCACATTCACTGCCGCCGGAAGCAAAGGTGCCGTTGTCATGCTGCATTTCAGACAGGCAGGCAAAGGCTTCCTCACAGGCAGCGGCTACCGCAGATTGATCCCGGTAGGGATACAGGGCAGTCAGTGCCATGCCGGTAATATCCGGATCAGAGGCGTAGGATGTGTTGGCCTGCAAGGCCCAGCCGCCGTCATCGTGCTGGGCAGCAACGATGGCATCCACGCACTGCTGGCGGATGGTGGTATCAGTGGTAGCATAATCGTTGGAATCCAGAGCGATCAGCGCCCAGAGCGTGCCGTTCATGCCCTGCTTCTTGATCCATTCGAGGCCGTTTGCACTGTAAGCTTCCACCAGATCCCAGTTGCCCACTGAAGTAGCGTCCTTTCCGAGGGCAGACAGCGCCACGATCAGACGAGAGTTTTCCGTAGATTTGTTCTTATGCAGCGCACCGTTCATATCGACTGCTGCCGCCTCCGCGTTGACAGTCTCCACGATACGACTGTAGTAATCGGTGAAGTAAGCGTTATCCTTCGCAAAATAATTGCCGCGGGCCAGACTAAACACTGTCCACTCGCCTGCATCGGTGCCAAACGCAGGAGCGGTGACAGTGGAGGCCAGCTTTTCCATGGTAGCCTCCAGAACCTCGGAGACGTCCAGTGCCTCTGCAGGCTGCTCCGGTTCATCGGGCTGCGGTTCCTCTGCCTTTGCAGTGACGGTCACCTGCGCATAGCCGGGAGCGGAAACGATGGCATCGGGATATTCATTGCCGTAACCGCCGTCCACCCACAGATACCATGTGCCTGCAGTCGGGAATGTGATCTCTGCGCAGCCGCTTTCATCGGTGGTCACCGTGCCTGCCGCATCATACAGGGCGGTACCGTAGAAAATCTCATAATCCGCCACATCGGCAAATACGGAATTATACTCATAATCCTTGGTGCCCAAAATCAGCTTCACATCACAGACCGTGCCTGCCTCTGCGGTATATGCGTGGGTAATATTACCGTCTGCATCCGCAAAGAAGTGGAAGCCATAGGCAGAGTCCTGATAGAAATCCCAGCTGGAGAAGCTGGCCAGATCAATGAAGTCACCGGCTTCCAGTACGATTTGATCGGAGGTTGCACCCCAACCGGCACCCGCCAGAGGATACTGGCCGTTGAGGTAGTAGTTCAGGTTCTCGTCAAAACCAAAGATACCGCCCTCGAAATAGGAGCTTCCGGGGGCACCGGTGAATGTCACATCGCTCCAACTGCCGCCATAGATGTTCTCATGGGCGTAGATCACAAGCTGCAGCGCAGTGGTCTCGGGAGTGCCGTCACCGTTTTCATCGTACAGATACTCGCCTAAACCGTATGCCTCCAGATCAACGGAAGCAAGCTCATCAAAAGGCACCGGGATATACGCCATAGGGTCGCCGTTTCGATCATCGATGTACTGACCGTCATAGCTGACGGAAATATAGACCTGATCTTCCCCTGTTGCAAAAACCGTAGTCGGCAGCAATCCCACTACCATGACCATGGCAAGAAGCAGGCTCAATACTCTCTTGGTAACACGCATTTTCGTTTCATCCTTTCTGTTTTGGTCTCATTCTTTTCCTTCGGCACTTTCAGTCCCGCCGCCTCCAAAGCACGGGGCCAAGGCCCCAAATATGCCTTGATCTGGGCGCAAGCAGCATTGTCGAAGTCTTTTTTTGTGGGCAGCCGCCCAAGCTCAGCATATTTCTGACGCAGAAGGTCCTCCGCCCAGCCCCTCTTCTCTTCCGGTGTCACTTGCATCCCCCCTCGTTGATCCATGTAGCCTGTCACGAAAAAAAGAGCGCAGCCTATCTATCCTCGATCACGGATAAATAGGGCTACACTCTCCTGTCAAAGCGTGATAGACCCAATCGACACGGCAGGCTCTCTGACTGATGGCCTTCGCCAAATACAGCAATGGACGGTTGTTCCGGATTCACACCGGATCACCATACCGTATCGACAGCAGTATCCCCTTTGTTTTGCGGCACACGGCCATGAACATAGATGACCATGGAACAAAAAAGCCGCAGCGACCCGAAAGCCGCTGCAGCCGTTTTTCCGCAACAAAAAATCACAGAATCCGTACTTGCAGATCCTCGTGGTTTTACCTCAGTTGAGCAGTTCTCCTGACTTGCGGATCATCAGCTCTGTGCGGCCTTCTCAGAGTTTCCTCCAATGACCAGCTTTCGCCTTGCACCGAGCCTCCACGCATACAGTGGCGGTACCGTCCGGGATTCACACCCGGTTTTCTATTCTCCCGCGGGGCTGTTACCGCATCCGCAGGCACTCAAAGGGAATATTTACTTGCAATGTATGATAGCACCGCAAGCTCTGTTTGTCAATATAGGCGACATGGTCTCATCCGACCACCTCCACGGCCGCTGCTCCGTACCGGGCGACCCCGAAGGATCGCGAACTGCCGGTTTACTCCATGGGGGAATCCGGTGACCCGCGCTGCAAAACTAAGGACCCATCCTCATAACTCACCCCCTTCCCGCATAGGATAAACCACCACAAGGCGGGGAGTGAATCGTTTGAAAGGGAATATGGAGGACCGGGCCGAGCGCCTGGCTCTTTACATCATAGAGAACCGGACCACCGTCCGTGCCGCCGCACAAAAGTTTGGGATCAGCAAAAGTACAGTGCATAAGGATGATGGTGTCATAATAGGAACCGTCAAAGGGAATGCTAAAAGGCATTGATTTTGGTGGGTTCCGAGCCTGTTTGGGGTAGAAACAGACTCAATAATATGACAGGAGGTGCAAAAATTAAATAAGTAGGATTACATAGAGCGTTTATTCGCCCCTTCGCACGGGGATGGGTAAACGCTCTTTTTTTATGCCCAGAATCATGGGCGAATCTAAAGGATTGGAGGTTTCAGCTTTGAGTGCTTTTGCGGAACCGTCTGTCGTTATGTTGGAGCAAATTCGCACGATTGATAAAAGTCGTATCGAGCGTTACTTAGGGAGAGCAACCCAAAGTGAAATGACAGGAATTGATAAGGCATTGCTTACCAGCGTGGCTTTGCAGTACCTTTGTGGAAATCTGTCGGTTATTACCGACGCATTACCTACAAATCCTTAAGCATAATTCATTCAATGAAAGCGTAATCATGTGGTAAGGAAAATGAAGGTGGTGCATAACGTGAATTTGAAAAACATGAAGGATGTGGACATCCGTACAGTGGACAAATCTTCGTTATCCGAACTGCGTGACATTAAGATAAAGAAAACAGCAGCAAACCAGTTGGATGTCGAAGATCTGCATAGCCAGACCCCTAATTTCTACTGCTACCGTGTTGGAGATATTG
>SVLJ01000009.1 GCA_015067995.1 Oscillospiraceae bacterium | reverse complement strand
AGCCTAACCAAATTTGACTGAGTTTGTTATGGGTTAAATTAGGGGTTAAATTAGGAGAGCGATGCCGAAAACCCTTGATACACAAGGGTTTTCGGGTTTGCGAGAAGAAGTAGTACGGTCTGAAGGCAGCACGTCGTGCTCCTCAGTTCAGCAAGCGCTAATTTCTATCACAGTCTTACAAGAGAACCACTCCGATATCCGGGGTGGTTCTTTTTATTTGTAAAAGTACAGGAAACTAAACATGATAAATCAATATCTGAACATTTAGGGCAAACCTGTGTTGAATACGGGAGACCAAGGAGAACGTCAAAGTTACATTCTCTCAAATAAACCATCCGTTCGCCCAAAGGCATCTCCTCCTGTTATGTAGAAAGTCGTCCCGCTGTTGCGGAACGACCTTCTTGTAAGATCCTTAATCCCACTCGATCATTAATTCGCCTGTGGAGGAAAAAGGAATATCTTTAAAATCAGAACACAAGGTCAAACGGCTGTCTGCCTCAATAAGATCTTTCAGTCCCTCAGAGACGTACAAATCAGACAGATGCAGAGTATCCTTGATAATAACCAGATGGGCCTGTGTGGTATCGGCTACTTTGGAACTGTGTACTGCTGCGCGGATGACTTCCTCATCGCTGGCGAGGGTCATGGGGATACGGACATTGTGAAGCCCGCCGGTAGTTAGGGCGTTCGCGTAGGAGATGTTCAGATTGATCCGGGAGTAGAGCCGCTCGGTGATCACGTCTACCGCGCCGATGCCCACGACATTGCCGTCAGATTCTTTGGAAAGCTGCAGCACACCGATTTTGGTGATTTTCGGACCACCTTCAATGGGCCCAATGGCCCGTTTCCCGGTGATATTGGGATCCAACCCTTCGCCGGAGATCTCCTTGCCCATCTGCTTGGCAATCAGGACATCCAGCTTATTGAAGGGAAGCTTGCCGATACGCTCCTTAGCCAGCACCAGCATCTCCTTGTCGGTCTCAACGATATCTTCGGCGGGGACTGCTCGAAGATCACAGATACGGTCGTAAGCGTTTTCTACAGAGCCGACTGCGAAAAGAACTTTTGTTTTTTTCAGAATATGAGGGGCCACAGCTTCCAGCACCCGGCCCATGCGGCCGTTGGCGGCGGTGTGGTAAGCCTGGGCTCCCTGCTGCTTTCCAAAACCTACCACCAGCATTTTACAAAGGCCGCTTTCCAGTGTGTCTTTGAAGGCAGGGTGGACCTTGACGCGGGCAACGGTGACGATGCCATCCGCTTCATAGGCATTGCGGTCAATGTAGGTTTTTGTGTCTACACCCAGATCTGGGATATGAACCGTTCCAAGCTCCACAGTCTCCATGCTGGAGCGGATGGGACAGCACATGGCTTCTTCCGTAATACCAAGGGAGGCCAGAACAGCCTTTTGGCCCTCGGCAGTTGCGCCGCCATGGCTGCCCATGGTGGGAACGATAAACGGATCCGCGCCCAGGTTCTGGAGCTTTTTCACCAGAGTCTTTACCATAGTTTCCAGATCCGCGAGACCGCGGCTGCCGACGCCCACGGCGATCTTCATGCCGGGCTTGATGCAGTTGGCGATTTCCGGACGCTCCAGTTCTTTCAAAAGAGTTGCTTCCACATCTGCCACTTCGCTGCGGTCAAACTCGCACTGGACACGGGCGACTTTGGGGAGCTGAACGTTTTGCAATAAATGCATCATAGATGTCATAAAGATAGCGACCTTTCTTTATACTTGCTCTGCCGGGTCTTCCAGGAGCTGGTTTCGTTTCTTTCCATATGATCCAGAAAAGCGGTCCACTGCTCCGGGGCGCGATAAAAGGATTTTCCTCTGCACCGGCCAGCCGATCTTCGGTGTGGCCGGGATTTTCCACGCAAGTAATCTCTGTGCCGAGGCGGATCACATCGCCGTCGTGCAACTCGTGCTCGGGAGTAAACAGCCGCGTTGAGGCATAGGCGCACTGTCATCGCAGATAGAACAAACGCCTTCGCAGTTCGCAGATGCGGGAAGGTCCATAATGTGCCGTACAGGATATTGGTAATGTTCTTTCGCCGGCATGGACATTCCTCTTCGTTTATTCTCGCGCAGCAGCGATGATCTCACGCGCTTTTTTGCATAGATCAGTGATGACATCAAAATTGCCTGCATTGATATCACTCTTGGCACACAGCCAGCTGCCGCCTGCGGCGTGGATAAAGGGGGCAGAGATGTACTCACCGAGATTTTCTCCGCTGACACCCCCAGTAGGCACAAATTTTATGCCGCTGAAGGGGCCGGCGAGCGCTTTCATCCCCTTGAGGCCGCCATAGACATTGGCGGGGAAGAATTTCACGACCTTCAGTCCTAACTTCATGGCCGCCATGATCTCGGTAGGCGTAACGCAGCCAGGAACGATGACCAGACTCTGCTCTACGCACCACTTCACAACGTCTGCGTCAAAACCGGGAGACACGATGAACTTGGCACCGGCCGCAACGGCCTGCCTGCACTGCTCAAGGGTCACGATGGTACCAGCACCGACTATCATTTCAGGGCAACTGTCGGAAACAGCCTTGATAGCATCCTGTGCGGCGGCGGTACGGAATGTGATCTCCATCACGTTGACGCCCCCTGCCAGCAGAGCCTTGGCAGTGGGAACAGCCTTCTCAGCATCTTCGATGACAACAACAGGGACTACGCCAGTTTTGTAAAACTCTTCTGCAACATTCATTTCACTGTCTCCTTTATTTGACGATGACTGCGCCTTCTTGACCAGTCACAACTTTAATGGCATTTTCCAGCGCCCACATGCCCATATTCAGAGTCGTCTCGCTGGTGTTGCCAGCCATATGGGGCGTCATTACGATATTTTCCAGCGCAAAGAGATCGCTGTTGTAAAGCGGTTCACAGGAATAAACGTCAAGCCCGGCGCCTCCGAGTCGGCCACTTTTCAAAGCCATGTATAGTGCTTCTTCATCCACCAACTCGCCGCGGGCTGTGTTAATCAACACGGCTCCGACCTTCATGATAGACAGAGTTTCTGCATTGATAATATGGTGCGTCTCCGGCGTAGAAGGCAGATGCAGAGTGATGATATCTGCGGTCTTCAACACTTCCTCTATACCAGCACAGGTAACATTATGCTTTTCGCCAAAGTCCTTGTCAAAATAGGGGTCATAAGCGATGAATTCAGCGCCAAAGGGTTCGCTGCGCAGGATTACCCCTTTACCAATGTTGCCCATACCGATGACACCGATCGTTTTTCCCTTGATCAGATGTCCTTCCGGCCGCTTCCATTCGTTGGTGCGGACGTAATGGTCAGAGAGGGGGATCTTGCGCAGAACACTGAGAATCAAGCCCATAGTGGCTTCTGCCACCGCGTCGGCATTAGCACCGGGAGTATTGCATACGGTGATGCCGCGCAGGTGGGCAGCGTTGAGGTCGATATTCTCCACTCCCACTCCGTGGCGGGAAATGACCTTCAGTGTTGACGGTGCGTGGTCCATCATTTCTGCTGTATATTTCTCTGTTCCGGCCAGGATGGCATCCACACCGTCCCAGCAAGCGATGACTTCCTCACTGGTCAATGTGCGGCCAAACGGATTCAGAACGACCTCATCGAACACTTCCTTTGCCCGTTCGTGGATCGCTGCGTATTTAGGGTTACTGACAGAATTTGCGCCAATAAGTAGTTTCATACTTGACCTCCTGCGCCCGCAAATGATTGTTCATTTTGCTCATATACTGTACCAAACACGAATCTATTCCAACAATATACATTCGCATTTTGTACGAGAATTGTACATCAAGTGAACAACATTGTCAATTGCAACCATAACTTTTTATCAGTTTGCGCTTTTGAAATATATAAAAATTTAAAAATATGTATATTTTGATTCTTTGTAGCTTTTTATTGAGTTATATGGTATAGTTTTTACGATGTGCTGCAAACGCAGCGGTAGATTAAAATATGGGGGGAGCCCTCTTGCTGAACCGAGACCGTCAGAGTATGATTATCGATCTGCTCAACCAAGACAAAAGTGTACAAATCACTGACCTTGCTGAAAAATTTAATGTTTCCATTGCGACGATTCGGCGGGACCTTCGGGAACTGGAGGGCCAGCGACTGATTAAGCGGGTTTATGGCGGCGCTGTTTTGGTTGATCGTCCGGCACTTCAGCCATTCTTTCCACGTGCAAATCGCCACAAGGAGGAAAAGGCGCGTCTCGGAGCCATAGCGGCATCGCTGGTTCAGGAAGGCGAAACCATCGTGCTGGACATCGGTACAACAGTATATGAAGTGGCAAAGAACATAAAAAACAAGCAAAATCTTATGGTTTTGACCAATTCTTTGCCAGTTTTGAACGAGTTAGAGGTCTGTAAGGGGATCAAAGTTTTTTCCATGGGAGGAGAGCTGCAGCCGGAAATGCACGCCCTTACCGGCAGCATCGCTGAACTGACTCTGAGCAACTATTTCGTGGACAAAGCATTCATAGGCGTTGCCGGGATTTCGATCGAGCATGGTATGACCAACTTCAATCAAAGCAGTGCACAGCTCTGTGCGGCTACAATTCGCCGGGCGCGACAGACGATTCTGGTGGTAGATAGCAGCAAATTCGGAAAGACAAATTTTGCCGTAGTTGGAAAGTTGGACTGCGTTCACACCGTTATTACAGATGCCGGTATCCCCGACGAATATCGGGATTATTTTGAAAAGCATGGAATCGAACTGATGATAGTACCGTAAGGATTTTGCCGTTCCCGATTGGAAGGTGCTCATCGGTATGGCGCTGGTGTTGTTGGATATCCCCCTGACCCCCATGCTGCTATTCTTCATTCTCGGTCCCATGATTGAAAAACATGTCCGCTGTGCATACAGCCATTCTATAGGTGACTGGTCCCTGTTCCTCACCCGTCCCATTTCCGCGATCCTGCTGCCGGTTATCAAAAAGCTACGGGCTGAATACAAGCCGAGCAAGGCCGAAGCATAACGAGGTGGTATAATGAAACTTTACGTCAGTAACCTCTCTTTTATGGGATTCCGCATGAAGGTGATGAAGAATCTGCCCAAAGATGTGGGTATTGATGTCTTCATCGAATGCGGCAACGACTATTACTGGAAGCACCATCTGGCCAATTGTATGGAAGGCCGGAACCTACCTGTCAGTCTCCATGGTCCCTGTATGAATATGGATCTGTCAAAGGCATCTGTTTCGGACAAAGAGATCCAGTCCAATTTCCTTTGGGCTTGCAAACTTGGAAGTGAGCTGGGCGCGAAGGATATCGTGATGCATCCCTTTGAGGGTCTCTGCGTTGAAGATGTCGCAGCGGAGCGGGAGCGTGCCACACGGCGTTTGCTGTGGCTGGCCCAGTGTGCCAAGGAGCACGGCCTCAAGCTGCTGATTGAAAATGTGCCGGGAATGGACAAGGAGAACGCGGTGTTCAACCAGAAGCAATTCTTTGAACTCTTCGATATTATCCCTGACGCGGACTTTATCCTGGATACCGGCCATGCCCACATGTGCGGTTGGGACATCCCGCAGGTCATTGAGGACCACAGAGATCGCTTGAAGACCTACCACCTGCATGACAACGATGGTACGTCGGACAGCCATGATTTCATCGGAAAAGGAACCATTGACTGGTCGATTGTGGCACCCACCATCTGCAGATGCACCCCGGATGCTCAGCTCATTCTGGAGTATGGCAAAAAGACCATGGATGAGGTGCTGCAAAATATTCCTCATGTCAGAAAGCTGTTTTGTTTGACTTGAGGCAGATTTCTTACGAAGAGCCGAGGCAAATGCCTCGGCTCTTCTCAGTTGCAGTCAGTGCCGATCATCACAGTCTTTCCGAAGAGCCGTTCCTTCTTTTGAGTGGCTTTTGTACACACGGGCTTCAAAGTGCAAACATTTCCTGCCAAATCCCGCAAAAGAATTGCAATGCCCGTGCGAAACATGGTAAACTAATATAGTTATACATGAAATCGGGTGAATGCCGGTCAATATTTACCGATCATTCAGTTCTTGAAAAACGCATTCATTCCGCCCATACAGGCACGATCAAGGAAAGGACTTCTGATCATGAGCAAAACAAATAAGTCCCCCATTTTGAAAACGGATTCTCCGTTCTATGCGATGTGGCAGGCGGGTTCCGCATGGATACTGGCTGTGGTGTTTTTTTTCGCCGTCTGTCTGAGTGCCCCGCTCTCCATCCGCGGTGCGACGGTAGCCGCACTGATCGCGCTGGCAGTTGTCGGTATATGCCGCTTTCCGACACTGCGGGATCGCATCACGCCACCTCTTCTGGTACTGACCGTATTCGTGGTCGTATGCGGCGCTTCCACTTTCTATGCCATTTCCGGCAAATTCGCATTGCAGGAATTTTTGAAGCTGCTGTTCTCGTATTGTACAGCACTGATTCTGCTGGCAGCCGCGCCAAAAGATTCCCTTGTGGGAGGTCGTTGGATCGCTGCCATCCTCACCGGCGGCGCCGCCCTGATCAGTCTGGTGAGCATTGATCTGCTCTCCACGCACATCATCAGCACACCGGTACTCTCCCTCCTGTCGCTGTTTTCCGCGAATTACGCTTCTCTGGGCATCGTGGAACCGGGCATCCGCATGCTGTCTCTTTTGGATAAGCCCAATATTTATGCCGGCGTTGCCGCCATCGGCGTTTTGCTGGGACTGAGCCTGGCTTCCTCCGAAGGCGTCCGCCGCAAAAGATGCATCTACCTTTGCTTCCTTGCCATCAATGCGCTGGGCTTTGTACTGGCTTTCAGCATGGGTGCCAGCGCCATCATCGCTCTGGCCTTTGTGGTTTATCTGCTGCTGGAATCCTCAGAACGACGCGGAAGCCTTCTGATTCTGATGGTGGAGACCCTTCTGGTGACACTGCTGGCCGTGGTTCCCATTGCCGCCACCTCTCTGGTGGAATGGACAGGTTTTCAGCCGATCCCACTGGTCTGCACCATGCTGGGCGCAGCGCTCCTGTGTCTGCTGGACCGCTTTGCAGGCCGCAGGCTGGCCGACAAATTGAGCAGCCACGGCTCTTTGGTCCTGATTCTCATTGCCGTGCTTCTGGTTCTGGCCTTTGTCTTTGCCCTTGCTGCCTATACCATGACCGGCAGCACGACCCTTTCGAAAGGCGACTCTCTGCGCCGCTCTGTGTACCCGGCAGCGGATACCTATGCCGTCTCTTCGCAGACAAGCGGCCCGGTAAATGTCACCGTTGTCAGCCAGAATCGGCAGGACACCATGATGCACACCTCCACAACGCTCTACGAAGGTACGCTGTCCGAGGCTTCCTTCACCGTCCCCAAGGACAGCCTGGTGGTGTACTTCACCTTCTCTGCCGGAGATGACGTCACTCTGGAAGACGTCACCCTGCAGGGAACCGCCGGCTCCGTTTCCGTACCTCTGAACTACCTTCTGCTGCCCGATTTTATCGCCAACCGCCTGCAGGGTCTGTTTGCCAACCAAAACGCCATTCAGCGCACGGTCTTTTTTGAGGACGGCATAAAGCTGTTCCGCCGCAGTCCTGTGATCGGACTCGGCATGGGCGCTTATGAAAGCGGCATCCGCAGTGTTCAGAGCTTCCTGTACGACACAAAATACGCCCACAACCATTACATTCAGGTCCTGGTCGAAACCGGCGTCCTTGGTCTCATTCTGTTTGTGGGAACCCTACTGACCGCAGTCTTTGCGGTGCTGCGCGCCCGTAAACAGGAAACGCCTCATCCTCTTCTCCCGGCACTGGGCGCCGCACTGGTATTCATGGCAGGACACGCCGGCGTGGAGGTCATCTTCTCTTTCTACGCATTCCTTCCCTTTGCTTTCGGCGTGTTCGCATTGATCAGCCTGTGTGCAGGTAACAGCATCCCGGCTTCCTGGCTGAATAAAACCGTGCGTACCGCGATCATCTTCCTCATCGCCATCCTGATGGCTGTCTTCTCCTTCTTCCTGGTGCGCAATATGCAGGCCAAAGCAATAACCTCCGGAGACAATGTCAGCTTCAGTCAGGTGGCAAAAGCTGCCGCTATCGATCAATTCGAATGGGCCGATTACGCTCTGGTTTTCATCACGAGCATTCCGGACAATCCTCCGGAGCACCTGCGCGCACAGGCTGACGCTTACGCCGCACGCCTTGCGAAGCTGGACTCCAATTCCGTCCCCCGCTATCTGATCCAATACTACTTTAAGACCGGCCAGACAGAAAACGCCTTTGCCATGGCGCATAAATATGTGGACTATGTCTCCGCCGCCTCCGGCACATGGCAGACCACCTTTGAACTGTTGATGGTGTATTTCCAGGATACCGCCGAGTATCGGGCCGGTGTTCTGAGCATTGCAGAGAAGTTGGATGCGTGGAACGCTGCCAACATGGGTACGATTGAGCTGTCTGCCTCAGTGCAGGAATTCATCAAACTGATGGAGGGCCGCACATGATTCGCGAAAATCAGCGTCTTCTCAACGGTCTGAATGTACTGACGGACGGAGTGATTCTGCTTTTGTCGCTCCCAGCCGCTTTCTGGCTTCGTTTTTACGTGCTTCCCGGCGGCACCATATCGGTTCCGCTGGAAGCCTACCTCCTTCTCGCGCTGGTTCTGGCCGCCACACACCTGTTTTCCTATGCGGCCTTTGGCATGTATCACAGCAACCGCAAAACCCGACTGGTCAGGAAACTCACCATCATCTGGCTGTCCGGCGCTCTGAACATGGCTGCTCTGCTGAGCTTCCTGTTTGTGCAGAAAAGCGTCAATTATTCCCGCTGGACGCTGGCCGTCTTTTTCCTCCTGAGCTGTACCGTCCTCAGCCTCAAGAGAATTGTTCTGCGTGTGCTTCTGCGCTTTCTTCGCCGGAAGGGCTACAACCTGAAGCATGTTCTCCTGGTCGGTGCCGACGCCATGGGTCGCCGATACCTGCAGGAGATCAAGAAGGACTCCTCTTTGGGCTACCAGGTGATCGGCTATGTGGCCTCCAGGGAGACATCCGATCTGAATATTCCCTATCTGGGCGGTTTCGACCATCTGGAACAGCTGCTGGAAGCGCACCGGCCCGATGAAGTCATCTCTGCCATTGAGCTCGAGGATTTCCACAGAACGCCGCAGATCATCGAAGCATGCGAAAAAACGGGCACGAAGCTCTCCATCATCCCCTTCTACGCGCAATACATTCATTCTGCTCGCCAGTTTGACGAGTTCAACGGCATCCCTCTTATGAACATCCGCCGCATCCCTCTGGACAATTGGGCCAATGCTTTCGTCAAACGCACCATAGACATCATCGCATCCTCGCTGCTGTTGATTCTCACCGCTCCCATTATGCTGCTCTGCGCCATCGGCGTGAAGCTTTCCTCCCCTGGCCCCATCTTGTTCCGACAGGAGCGGGTCGGTCTCAACAAAAAGCCATTCCAAATGTACAAGTTCCGCTCCATGCGGGTCAACGCCGCCGAGGCCACCGGCTGGAGCAGTGACCGCGACGATCGAAAAACCAAATTCGGTTCGTTTATCCGCAAATTCTCTCTGGATGAATTCCCTCAGTTTTTCAACGTTCTCAAGGGCGATATGAGTTTGGTAGGGCCTCGTCCGGAGGTTCCTCATTACGTGGAGCTGTTCAAGGAAGATGTTCCCCTGTACATGGTCAAGCATCAGGTGCGTCCCGGCATCACCGGCTGGGCACAGGTCAACGGTTTTCGGGGCGATACGTCCATTCAGGGCCGCATCCAGCATGACATCTACTACATTGAGCATTGGTCTCTTTTGTTCGACCTGAAGATCCTGTGGATCACGATCTTCGGTGGAAAGTTTATGAACAGCGAAAAGCTCAGCTAACCGTCAGCACCTCTTACCGCAAGGAGATTCTATGAAAAAGAAAGTACTGTTCACCGCCTCTACATATTCTCATATTCGACATTTTCACTTACCGTACCTCGAGTATTATCGAAAATGCGGCTGGGAGGTCCATGTTGCCTGCGGCGGCGCTGCGCAGGATATCCCCGGCGCAGACCGGGTCATTTCACTGCCTCTGGAAAAAAGCATGAGCTCCCCCGAGAATTTTCGTGCGGCGCGGCTTTTACGAAAGCTTATCCGCGAGGAACGCTATTCTCTCATCACCACCCACACAGCGCTGGCTGCGTTTTTTACCCGTTTGGCTCTGTTGGGAATGAAAAACCGCCCTCCGCTGGTCAACATGGTGCATGGATATCTCTTTGATGACGACACCCCCTTTTTCAGGCAGCAGCTCCTGCTGGCGGCAGAGCGCATCACTGCCCCCTGCACAGATCTGCTTCTGACCATGAACGACTGGGACTATCAAACCGCCCTGCAGCATCGTTTGGGCAAACAGATCCAGCTGGTCCCCGGCATTGGCGTGGATTTTTCCCGTATCCGGCAATACACCTCCGCCGGGCGGCAAGCCGCGCGGAAGAAGCTGGGTGTTTCCGAGGATGCCTTCGTCCTGTTTTATGCCGCAGAATTTTCCGCCCGCAAGAGTCAGGAAGTGCTGATCCGCGCCATGGCAAAGCTGCCCTCCCATGTTCTGCTGATTCTGGCCGGCGACGGTGTTCAGCTGAATGCCTGTCGTGATCTCGCCGAAAGCCTCCATCTGACAGATCGGATCTCCTTCCCCGGCTACATTCACAATATCGGAGCATGGTATCCCCTGGCGGACGCAGCCGTTTCCGCCAGCCGCAGCGAAGGACTTCCCTTCAACGTTATGGAAGCCATGTATGCCGGCATCCCCGTGGTGGCCAGTTCGGTCAAAGGACACACCGATCTCATCCGAGATGGGCAGACCGGCCTTCTGTATCCTTATGGAGACATCACCGCCTGCGCTGAGCAGATTCTGCGTCTGTCAAAGTCTCCGGAGCTATGCCAAACGCTGGGCACTCAGGCCAGGGAATCCGTCCTGTCCTACAGTTTGGATCAGGTCTTCCCGGCAGTGGTGGATCAGTATACATCTCTATTGTCTCTGCCCGTCGAATCCCTCGATGGATAAGGAGTGTTTTCATGTTATCTTGGTTGACACAGACAGGGATGGGCCAGGCCCTCTCCACGTTTTTCATTTCCATGATCCCTGTCATTGAACTGCGGGGCGGTCTTCCGTACGGCATTGCACTGGGTCTTGACTACCCCGTTGCTCTTTCTATGGCGGTGCTGGGCAATATGGTACCGGTTCCCTTTATCATCGTCTATATACGCCGGGTTTTCCGTTGGCTGCGCCGAATCAGCCCATGGTGTGAGCGGATCGTCAGCGCATTGGAACGGAAAGCTCACCTGAAGGGCAGGACTGTGCAGAAATACAGTGCATTGGGCCTGTGTATTCTGGTGGCGATCCCGCTTCCCGGCACAGGCGCATGGACCGGCGCACTGGTGGCCGCCATTTTGGATACACGGTTGAAACGTGCCATCCCCGCTATTTTTCTGGGCGTATGTATAGCGGCGGCCATTATGACCACCGTCACCTTTGGCCTGCTGACCATCTTCTAAACAGCAAATTGCACGCAAAGAACACCCGCACCGATCCGGCACGGGTGTTCTTTTCATTGCTGTTTCAACGCATTCATGCATTGAGAAGTATTCGCTGGTGATCAGCCAACAATGTAAATGGTCACGATGCTGTTGCTGGTGCTGGTAACAGCCTTGCTCAGAACCACACTGACAGTGTGCTCCGTGGTGATCTTGGTGGCATCGGTGATCTTGGTGGTAACGCCGGTTCTGACATCAGCCACCCGGACGCCGGTGACATCGATATCCTGTGCCGTCACACCATCGATGGTAATGAGGCCCTTATACATACCGGTAACCGCCTTGTTCTCAACAACGCCCTCCTTCAGGGTCTCCAGCTTGTAAATGCCCTCCACGACGGCAGTCATCTTCTTGAAGCCGGCCGTTACCCGATTGGTGTCCAGAACGACCTTGGTTTTTACGCCATTGACATAAACCTCATGCTCATAAGCAATCTGCTCATCGCCGTTCTTGTCGGTGTAAACCGCAACCTGCTTGTTGCTGGTATCATCCTGCAGGACATAGATCACGTCGCCGGTATACTCAATTCGGTCGTCGGGATCCGCCTCAACGATGACATACTCGATGACCTTTGCCTTGCTCTCCTGATCAATGGAGTACACGAACTCGATCTTGGTATTCTTGTCCAGTGCCTGAACGCCATTCTTGGCAGCCACCTTGATCTTGTCCTTGTCGCCATAGACCCAGATGAAGGAAACATTCTCGGAGAAGTAGTCGCTGCCCAGCTTAATATCGGTAGCCTTCAGATCGGCACTCAGCGTGGTCTCACCGGCAATAAACAGGGTATCCTCCGCATCGGCAGCCTTGGTGAAATCAGCAAACTTTGCCTCAACGTACTTGGCGTCATCACCGGTACCGGAGATGCACTGCTTGGTGTCCGTTCCCTTCTCCAGAGTCACCTTGTACAGGGCATCCGCAGCATTTCGGATGCTGCTGTACTCGTCGGTGGTGATGGGATAGATAGTCGTCTCACCGTCCAGGGTCACGACCTGGGCGAAATACGTATAGTACTGGTTGGTAGCACCGACGGTCTGACCGAACTCGTCGGTGGTTCCCTTGGTGGCCTCAACCTCGACCTCGTAGACATCCGCGACATAGACGATATCCGCCAGTGCGGCAGCCTTGTCGGAGGTCTTCACCAGCCACCGGTTGGCGCTGTCCAGATACAGAGTGATTTCCGCAGTCAGGGTCGCGGCGGCATCCTTCAGGGAGGTATGGTTGGCATTCTTGGTGTACTTGGCATACTCAATTCCGTTGATGGTGATGGTGCTGCCGTCAACCTTGGTGGGCTTGCCGGTAACGACCTTGGCCTTCTCCAGAGTGTAAACATCGCCGGTCAGGGTGACAACAACGTAGTCATCCTCCGCAATGCCGTCATAAGCGGCAACAACATCGGTAACAGTACCGTCAGACTCCTCATAACCGTTCTTCAGTTCGCCAAAGCCCTTCAGGGTAATGGTCTTCTCATCTTCCTGATTCTCGATTTCGGTAACCTGATCCAGGGTCTTCTCGGTGGGATACACCAGACCGGTAACCGCATTGTCGGTAATGATCAGGGTGCAGGGGAAAGCAGCCTTGTTGCCGGCAGTTCCGGCAGCAATCAGCTCAACACCGGCAGAACCCACAACGGTATCGGCATACGTCTCAGACCAGGTGGTGAAGTTGGCGGCGTATGCAACTGCATCGGTATCCTTCTTGGCATCCAGAGCAGCGTTGATGGTCTTCAGGGTGGTGCTGGTGGTGACGGACAGCGTCTTAGAGTTGTCATGGACAGCGTAGACGTTCTTATTCTCTTCCTTGGCAGGCTTGTTGTTGAAGTACACAGTAACCTCGTGGCCGATCAGCTCCAGACCGGAAGCGAAGTTGTAGGTCTTGCCCTCCACCACAGTCTCAGCAGCCTTCAGCGTGCTGTCGACAGCAGCGTTGGCCTCAACGGTACCGCTAACCTTCTCAATGCCATAGACCTTGGCACCCAGCGTATCGCTGGTGTCCTTGTCCAGAGTATAATCGACACCATAGACAGCGTCCTTGGCAACGATGGCAACCTCAGCCATCGCCTCGGTCAGAGAAGCATAGGTCTTCTTGTCCAGCAGCTTGACGGCAGTCACCTTCGTATCGGCAGCAGCCTTCAGAATGTAGCCGTTTCCTTCGGGAGTGTACTCAACCAGCGCATTGTAGGCAATCTGGCACGCATTCTCGCGGGACAGCAGACTGGAGTAGACATAGTCCTCGTCAACGTTCTTCAGCAGCCCCATCTGGTCAGCACGGGCAACGGCATCAATGGGCCAGCCGGGATTGGATGCGGTGTTGAAGTCGATGTCTTTGACGCCCAAAGCAATCAGAACCATCTTCAGGAATGCATTGCCGGTCAGACCGTCGGCGCGGCGGAAGGTGCCGTCACTGCGTCCGCTGACGATGCCCTTCTCTGCGCAGTAAGCGATGAAAGCAGCGTTGGAGCTGGTCACAGGAACATCAGAGAAGGGAGGCTTCTCTACACCGGCATCCTTGATGGCATCGGACTTTTCCTTGCCCTCCAGCATCCAGGTGATGATCTTTGCGGCAGCACCGCGAGTGATGGTCCCCTTGGGGTTAAAGGAACCATCGCCGGGGCCTTCAATAATGCCCAGGCCGGCCAGAAGCGCAACCGCTTCCTTCTGCTGAATATCAGCATCATCAGTAAAGGTTGCGCCGGCGCCGACAGTGACCATGGACATCGCCATCGTCAAAGCCAGAGCCAGAGCCAGAAACTTCTTCATGTGGATTTCCTCCTTTAGAATTTACCTTGGGTATTCGCCGCAGCTTGCATGGGTGTTAATCCGCCCGCCCTCTGCACCATAAGAACGCGCGGGATTTGTCCGCGTGCCGCGCCGGTTCCCGTCGGCATATGAGTTTGTAAAATAACGCTGCCGCCCAGCATTCGGAGCACATACCATGGAATCCTATTCCGGGATCTGCTTCGGCACGCTGAGGCCGCTCCATCATTTTACGTCTGCATTCTATCAACCGTCTCCCGCTTTTGCAATATCAATAATTTGATTGTTACATAATCGTAACATAACACCAGTATATCTATTCCATTTGATACAAAAATATCCTGCAGCTCAAAAAGAGCTGCAGGATTTGCGATGGCAATCGGGTCATTCTTTCGGTCGGCTGCACAGTCCCGCCAGCAGGCACACTGGTATTGCCGCCAGAATATCCAGTACAGAATGCTGCCGCATAAACACCGTGGAAACGCTGATGAGCACTGCGGCTGTCCAGAAAGCCAGCCGCCAGCCGAGTGTGTTCAGTCCCCGGGTATTCCAGGCAGTACAGGCCACCGCTGCCGAGCCGATCACATGCAGGGACGGGCAGACATTGGTGTGCGTATCAAAGGTATAGAACCAGGCGATAAACCGGGTCAGAACGTTGTCGCGGGCGAATTCCGCAGGACGCAGCTCCTGACAGGTGGGAAACAGGATGTAAATCACCACGGCGACAGTATAGGAAATCATGATAAACCGCATCAGCCGCCGGAAAGCAGCCACATCATAAATGGCTGTGTAGACATGCATGCCGATAAGATAGACGAACCAGAACAGGTACGGAATCAGAAAAATCTCCAAAAACGGAATGTGCGCATCCAGCGCACAGAACACGGGATCATATTCCGTTACCGGCGAAAAACGCTCCAGTACCAAAAACACCAGTCCGAAAGCCAGCCAATAAGTCAGCAGCTTCAGATGGCAAAACTCCGGATCGTTCAGCCGCGAAAAGCGAAATCTGCGCAGATTCATTTCCGGCATCATACCGTACTCCTTGTTCGGAAAGCGATCTCCTCCATCTGTGTGAGTATGGTCTCACACGGATCCTGCTCCGCTACCGGCTCCATAGCCGCCGCCATTTCCGCCAGCTGCGCAGGATCACCCAGCAGGGCGAGACACTTGCAGGCCAGTTCCTCCGGGGTCTCCGCCGTCACCGCCGCACCGTGATTCAAAAAGAAATTCAGATTGTGGGTCTCGCAGCCTGCCACTGCGTTGACAAACACCATGGGCAGGCGCTTGTGAGCTGCCTCCGTGACGCTGATTCCGCCGGGCTTTGTGAGATAGAGATCCGCACTATCCATCAGCCGGGGCACCAGATCCGTAAAGCCATAGACATGGAAACGCGCATCGCCTGCACAGCGCTGCTCCAGTTCCTCTGCCAGACTGCGGTTGTTGCCGCAGAGAAGGGACACATGGCAATCCTCCGGCAGCAGCTTCGGCAGCAGCGATGCCAGTTCCGCAATGGGCCCACAGCCCATGCTTCCTCCCATAATCATCAGGTGGCGGCAATCCTCCGGCAGCCCCAGCGCACGACGGGCAGCCGCCCGTTCTTCCCGACTGAGAAACGCCTCCCGCACCGGGATACCGCTGACCGCGATCCGCTCCTTGGGAACGCCCACTTTTACATAGCTGTCTATCAGCTCTTCATGGGGTATGTAGGAAACATCCAGATCGTAGGAGCCGCAGCCGGGATACCAGGTATAATCCGTAGCCACAAAGCACGTCCGCACGGAAAGGCCGTGTCGGTCACGTGCCTCTGTGATAAGCATTCCGCTGAACATATGGGTGCAGACCACCGTATCATAGCCCTGCTCCCGGATCAGCCGCGCCAGCTTCCGTGCCCCCAGAATCCAGAACCGGTAAGCCGCCGACTTCTTCCGGAAAGCGCGGGGGTGCTGCTCCGAATAGCGCCAGCCTGCGCTGAACAGTCCAGGCGTGTGCCGATAGACCCGGTCAAAACCGAAGGATACGCAGCGGGACAGCGTTGGAGAAACAAAGCGGAAAGCGTCGTCCATCCCGCAGGGGATCTGCCGTTTCCGGCAGGCCTCCACCACCGCCCGTCCGCAGGTATTATGCCCGCCGCCGGTATCACAGCTCAAAACCAGTACCTTCATGCGTTCTCACGCTCCTTCAAAACGCATAACACAAATCATATGTCCTGTCGGCCTGCCTGCAGCACCCGCAAATTGCGGATGCCGTACAAAACACAGGTGACCAGCATCATTCCCGTACAGACAGCGATCATTCCATTGGAAACAGCGCCCGGAATATCCTGCCATACCACATGGGCAACGATCATACCATGGAGCAAAACCGTCGACAGCTTTCCGTGCCACTCCGATCCCAGCACCGTTCCTGTCCACCGGATCACCAGCACACTGCATACGCCGGCAAATATCTCCTTCAGTGCCAGCAGCAGAAAAACTCCCAGCATCAGGGGAAACCGGGTGATAAGACACATCAGCATAGCCGCCTGGGTCAGCTTATCCGCCAACGGATCCAGAATTTTCCCCAAGTCACTGACCATACCGTAGTGCCGGGCAATGAAGCCATCGGCTACATCCGTCAGTCCCGACAGCACCAGTACCATCGCCGTCAGCACAGAATTCTCAGCGCCACAGTAGAGCCACACAAACAGCGGGATCATCGCCAGCCGCAGCAGCGATAATACATTGGGAATTGTCCATATTCTCTTTTCCAGGGAGATCTGCTCGCTCATGGTGTGCTGTTGCCTCCTTGTATTTCTGGCGGATAGTATACCACTTTTTTCTGCCGGAGTATATGAACGAATCTTAAACGTTGCTGAAAAAATCCTTGGATTTTTATGAATTTTTTAAAAACGTCCCCCATCTCCGTGCAAAAAAGATCCCCGGAACGCGTCCGGGGATCCATGCTGTTCAAAATTATTCCTGAGGCAGAACGATCTCGGAATCGGCATTCTTGCGGACGGACTCAATGCCGTTGAGGCAGCTGGCCTTCTTGGCATAGCCCTCGGAAGCCAGAATGACTTCGCCGTTGGTAGCCTTCAGGCGGAAACGGAACTCGCCCTTCTTGTCGGTGTAGACCTCGAACTTGGGGTGCTTGACAGCTGCAGCGCCCTCGTCGGTCAGATCCTGCACACCAGCCACGGGAGCATTCTTCTGCACAGAGGCAATGCCCTTCTTGCAGGAAGCCAGGGATGCGTAGACCTCAGAAATGCCGATAGGCTCGCCGTTGCCAGCCTTCAGCTGGAAGTTGAAGCCGGTATTCGTCTTGTTGATCGCAAATTTACCCATAGTAAGTTCCTCCTGTATGTTGATATACTGTCGCCATGCCGCGGCACGGCGTATTTCTAATGCTATTATGCGGCTTTTTGCCGCATTTTGCAATGGTTACCTTGTGAGAATTTTCTATTTTTCATATTTTCCGCTCTGCGCTGTCTCTCACATACGCAAGGTTTTCGGATAGAGACCAGCCGCATGGAGCTTACGCAGCTCCTCTGCCACCTGCTCACGGTCCTCGCGGTAGGTCATGCCAAACCAGCGATCCGCGGACTTCAGCACCGAGACCTCCAGCCGTCCGGCCTTCATCTCACCGTCCACCATCACCGGCAGCAGACACTCCGCCTTGATGTTGTCTCCCGCCTCATTGCGCAGGAAATTTTCAAAATACGCCTGCAGACGGGGGAAGATTCCCGGTGCAAAGCCCCAGAAATTCATGGAAACCACCGTTTCCGGGTCCAGCTCCCTGTCCTCTGCCAGATCACGCAGCGTGCCGTCTTCATAGAGCTGGATCTTCAGCGCTTCCTTCACCGTCTGCAGCTTGCCGTTCTCCACGGAGCAAACGCCTCTGGATACCGTGCCATGGAGACTGGCAGTATTTTTCAGCAGATATCCCACCATGGTTCCTTTTCCGTCTTCCGGCAAAGAGATCAGCTCCTGATAAATGGTGTGGAAGGCATCAATGCCGTAATAATCGTCGGCATTGATGACACAGCAGGGCTCATGCACCACCTTACCGGCACACAGCAGGGCGTGCACCGTACCAAAGGGTTTGGTGCGCTCCGCCGGGATCTGATAAAAGTCGGGAACGGATGAGAAGTCCTGAAACGCATAGGCCACTTCCACAGGAGAACCGTCTGCAGCCGTCCTGCGGCTGAGATAATCGCCCACCAGCTCCCGCATCATCTGCTCCATCTCCGGCTTGATGATAAACACCACCTTGTTAAAGCCGGCTCGCAGCGCATCATAAATAGAATACTCCATCAGAATCTCCTTGTTGGGGCCGATTCCGTCCAGCTGCTTGCTGCCGCCATACCGGGAACCCAGTCCCGCAGCCATGATTACCAGAGAAACCTTCATATC
Source organism: Oscillospiraceae bacterium (assembly GCA_015067995.1). GTDB lineage: Bacteria > Bacillota > Clostridia > Oscillospirales > Oscillospiraceae > Oscillibacter. The sequence goes on along the minus strand of SVLJ01000009.1, from coordinate 83,110 downwards.
GTTACCTTCCTTGCCGCATTCGGATTGTCACAGAAATCATTGCTAACAGAATACTCGATTTTGCCGTACTTTGCAACTGTTGACGGTGGTTTTCCCGGCAGGATTGACATTTTGTCTCCCCGTCGATAAGATAGGATTAATCGATATCTCTTCACAAAGGAGACTGTAATGAGCGAACAGAATCACGAACTGCTGGTCTGCCGGGACGCCTCTGTGGGCTATGAGGGGCAGGCTGTACTGGAGCACCTGAATCTGAAAATCTGCGCCGGTGACTATCTGTGCATCGTGGGCGACAACGGCTCCGGAAAATCCACACTGCTGAAAGGCCTGCTGGGGCTGCTCTCTCCGCTGTCCGGAGAGATCTGGCGGGCGCCGGATCTGCGTCAGGGTGCTCTGGGCTATCTGCCTCAGCAGACTCAGGCACAGCGGGATTTCCCCGCCACGGTGTACGAAGTCGTGCTCTCCGGTTACCTCAATCAGAAGGGCTTCCGCTTCTTCTATACCCGTCGGCAGAAAACCGGCGCATTGATGAATATGGGCAAACTGGGTGTGCTGGAACTGAAGGATCGCTGCTACCGTGAGCTCTCCGGCGGTCAGCAGCAGCGGGTGCTGCTGGCACGAGCCCTGTGCGCCGCCTCCCGGATGCTGATTCTGGATGAACCGGTCACCGGTCTGGACCCCGCCGCCGCGCAGGATCTTTATAAGACGCTGGCATATCTGAATCAAACCGAGGGGATGGCCATTGTCATGGTCACCCACGATCTGGATGCCGCCCTGCAAAGTGCCCGCACAGTGCTGCACATTGGCCGCACCGGCTGGTTTTTCGGCACCCGCGGGGAATATCTGGCCTCTCCCCAGGGCAAGCGCTTCCGAAAGGAGGGTCTGTGATGATCCTGCAGATGCTTTCCTATCCCTTTATGCAGCGGGCTCTTGTGGCAGGCGCTCTGATCAGCCTGTGCTGTGCGCTGCTGGGCGTATCTCTGGTGCTGAAGCGCTACTCCATGATCGGAGACGGTCTTTCCCACGTATCCTTCGGCGCACTGGCCATTGCCGTGGCGCTGGGCTTCACACCGCTGTACTTTTCCATCCCCGTGGTGATTCTGGCCGCTTTCCTGCTTCTGCGGATGGCCAGCCGTCCCCACTGGAACAACGACGCAGCCATCGCCGTACTCAGCGCCTCTTCCCTGGCAATAGGCATTCTGGTGATCTCTCTCACCACCGGCATGACCACCGACGTGGATAACTACATGTTCGGAAGCGTACTGGCCATGACTGAATTTGACGTGTTCCTTTCTGTGGTGCTGAGCATTGCCGTTCTGATCCTCTTTGTCCTGTTCTATCACAAGCTCTTCGCCATCACCTTTGACGAGAGCTTTTCCCGGGCCACCGGACTGCGGGTGGATATCTACAATTCTCTGCTGGCCATCCTCACTGCCCTGACCATCGTGCTGGGTATGCGGATGATGGGTGCCATGCTGATCTCCTCTCTCATCATCTTTCCGGCACTGACAGCCATGCGCCTGTTCCGCAGCTTCCGGGGCGTGGTGATCTGCGCCGGTGTCTCTGCAGTGGTATGCTTTGCCGCAGGCCTGACAGCCTCCTTCCTGCTGTCTACACCGGTGGGTGCCTCCGTAGTGGTGGCAGACCTGACCGTCTTTCTGGCGGCCTGCTGCATCCAGACTCTGCGAAAGCGCTGAAAATTGCCGGGGAAATCGCATGTTTTCTGCGGTTTTCCCGGTTTTTCTTCCATTTTTGGGAAAGAAAGTGCTTGCATTCCTTCCCCGCCTATGCTATATTGACTATGTAAGAAGTGTAAGTTTGCTGAGTGGGCCGGCGGTCCGCTCTTTTTATTGGTCTTTTTGAGCTTCTTAAAAATTCCAGTTTTTTCCACCCGCCTGATCATACCCTGTTGTGAGGAGGAATTCTTTTGAAAAAAATCACCGAACTGGTAGCCGAAATGGCTGCTCCCGTTGTGGCCGACGCAGGCTGCACCCTCTGGGATGTGGAATATGTCCGTGAGGCCGGCGCCTGGTACCTCCGCCTGTATATCGACAAGGCAGGCGGTGTGGACATTCTCGACTGCGAAAAGGTTTCCCGCGCCGTGGAGCCTCTGCTGGATGAGGCAGACCCCATTGAGGGAAGCTATACCTTCGAGGTCAGCTCCGCAGGTGCCGAGCGCCCTCTGAAGCGTCCCTCCGACTTTGCTCAGTTTCTGGGCAGTCCCGTCACAGTAAAGCTCTATCAGAACCGCAACGGCCGCAAGGAATTTGCCGGTCATCTGCAAGCCTATGACGAGGCCACTGGTTCCGTCACCGTCACCATCGGCAAGGAGGACATCACCTTCACCAAGGGTGAAGTAGCTCTGGTTCGCCTGCGGGTGGAGTTTTAAACTTTTGTATCCCGTCCCGGCGTCATGCCGGGTGCGATCTATGAAAAAGATGTATATCAGATAAAAAGGAGAACGGTCAAATGAAACGCAAGAAGCAGAAGGAACCCGTAGGCATGAACTGCGCGGAGATCTTTGCCGCTCTGGCACTGCTGGAGAAAGAGCGCGGCATCCCTCAGACCTTTATGATGGATAAGATCATCCAGGCTCTGACCACCGCCTACAAGCGCGACCACGACGGTGTGGAGAACGTCATCGTGGATGTGGATGAGGAACATCAGACTCTGAAAATGTATGTGCAAAAGATGGTCGTGGCCGACGAAGACTACGTGGACCCCGCCAATGAGATCTCCGAGACAGAGGCTCGTGCCCTGTCCGCCAGCCATGTTGTGGGCGGTGTCGTCAACCTGCCTGTTGACAATGTGGAGTTCGGCCGCATCGCCGCCGGCAACGGCAAACAGGTCATCATCCAGGGTCTGCGCGAGGCTGAACGCGGCATGGTGTATGACGAGTTCAACTCCAAGCAGCATGAGATCCTCACCGGTGTGGTCACTCGCATTGATCCCCGCAACGGCAACGTCTCGCTGCGTATCGGCACCGGCACCGAGTCCACAGAGGCACTTCTTATTGCCGGCGAGCAGGTGAAGGACGAGGAACTCACCGAAGGTTCCCATGTGAAAGTGTATGTGGTGGAAGTTCGCCGCTCTACCCGCGGTCCTCAGGTGCTGATCTCCCGCACCCATCCCGGTCTTGTGAAGCGTCTGTTCGAGTTGGAAGTTCCCGAGATCTTCGACGGCACTGTGGAGGTTCGCTCCATCGCCCGTGAAGCTGGCAGCCGCACCAAGATGGCCGTGTGGTCCAACGACGAGAATGTGGATCCCATCGGCGCTTGCGTGGGTCCCAAGGGTCAGCGTGTTGCCACCATCGTGGAGGAGCTCCGCGGCGAAAAGATCGACATCATCAAGTACAGCGAAGATCCCGCCGCCTTCATTGCCGCCGCGCTGGCTCCCGCCGACGTGCTGGAAGTGATGATGGCTGACGAGGGCAAGGCCTGCCGTGTCATCGTCCCCGATGATCAGCTGTCTCTGGCCATCGGCAAGGAGGGTCAGAACGCCCGTCTGGCCGCCCGCCTCACCGGCTACAAGATCGATATCAAGCCTGAGCATTATCAGGAGGACGGGGCTGCCGAGGAAACCGTCTGATCGGTTCTGAGGCATCCATCACCCACAGGAAAGGCGGTTCGTGATGCAGAAAGTCAGAAAGATCCCCCAGCGGCAATGTGTCGGCTGTCGGGAAATGAAAGATAAAAAGTCCCTGATCCGGGTAGTGAAGTCGCCGGAAGGCACAATCTCTCTGGATTTCGTCGGCAAGAAACCGGGCCGGGGTGCCTATGTCTGCAGGGACGCAGCCTGCCTGAAACGGGCGCGGAAGTCCAGAGCTCTGGAGCGCGCCTTTGATCTGCAGATTCCCGACGAGGTCTATGACATCCTGGAACAGGAGATGGGAGGTCAGGATGCATAATATTCTCACTCTCATCGGCCTGTGCAAGCGGGCAGGCATGCTGGAAGTTGGCGAAGAACCGGTGGAAGCAGCAGCCCGTGCCAAGGACGCGCGTGTCCTGCTGCTGGCAGAAGATGCCGCGGACAACACCGCCCGTCGGGTCCGGCATTTCGCCGAGATGGGCAGCTGCCTGTGGCTGAGAGTCCCTTTCACCAAGGATGAGATGGGCCGCAGTCTGGGCCGCACATCCTGCGCCATCGTAGCCGTGACAGACATTGGCTTCGCCTGCAACATTGTAGGCCGTCTGGCACAGGAGGATCCCGTCCGATACGACGAGGCTCACGCCATCCTGCAGGTCAAGGCCAAGCGCGCCGCCGAGCGCAAGGCAGAGATGCTTGCTCATAAAAAGAACGTCCGCACCGGAAAGGTCAAGCGCAAGGCAGCCGCACCGGAATCCCCTGCAGAGCCGAAGCCCAAGCGGCAGAGTGCTGCAGCCGACCGCAAACCGCACCATGATGACCAGCCGCGAAGCAGAAAGTTCCTTGATGATCACGGCAACCGCAAGAGTACCGGCGTCAAACGCCCCAGCAAGGCAAACCGTCCAGCCCACCGGGCAGAAAATCGCTTTGCCGGCAGTCGTCCCGTAAAAAAGGGCAAGGGCTCCTTCCGGAAAAACGGCTGAATCCCCGCAACAATATTCCACGGCGATTCATCGCCGTCGGTGGCTGCCCATCGGGGCAGATAAATGAAATTAACCCGTCCTTCGGGTGGTAATGAGGTGGCTATATTTAGGTATGGAAAAATACAGAGTGCATGAAGTGGCAAAGGACTTCGGTCTGCCCACCAAAACCATTACGGAGATCCTGACAAAATACGCAACGACTCCCAAGAACCACATGCAGGTTTTGACAGATACGGAGCTTTCCGTGATTTTCGAACATCTGACCCAGACTCATCCCGTGTCCGGAATTCAGGTGATCTTTGCCGACGCCTACGCAGAGACGCCCGCTCCCCAGCAGGCTTCCGCTCCTGCTGCGCCGGCAGCTCCCGCTCCCCAGCAGGCTGCTCCCGTCAGGCAGAACCAGCAGAATCAGCAGCGTCAGCAGGGCACTCAGCAGCCCCGCCAGCAGAATCAGCAGCGCCAGCAGCAGAACGCTCCCCGTCAGCAGCAAAATGCCCCTCAGCAGCCCCGTCAGGCCGCACCGCAGCAGCAGGCAGTTCCCACTCCCCAGCAGACTGCTGCTCCCGCCTCCCGCGTTCCCACCAAGAAGGTGGTGGACACCCGCAAGGGCGGCGAGGTGAACCTGGCCAAGTACGACGAGCGTCTGGAGGATCTGGGCGGCGAGCGCGGCGCCCGCATGTCCCAGAAGAGCGGCAAGGAAAAGTTCCGCAACAATAACCAGCGCAAAGGCAGCCAGAACCCCTTCTCCAGTAAGCGCAAGCAGGAGGAGCAGGACAAGATGCGCCGCCTGCAGCTGGAGATCGCCAAGAAGACTCCCCTCACCGTGAAGATCCCCGACGATATCTCCGTGGGTGAGTTGGCATCCCGCATGAAGAAAACCGGTGCCGAGGTGGTCAAATGCCTGATGAAGAACGGCATCATGGCCTCTCTGAGCCAGCTCATCGACTTCGACACCGCCGCTATTATCGCCGAGGAGATGGGCTGCAAGGTGGAGAAGGAAGTGGTCATCACCATCGAGGAGCGCCTCATCGATGACCGCAAGGACAACGATGACGAGCTGGAGCCCCGCGCCCCCGTGGTGGTGGTCATGGGTCACGTCGACCACGGCAAGACCAGCCTGCTGGACGCCATTCGCGATACCAACGTCACCGCAGGCGAGGCCGGCGGCATTACCCAGCACATCGGCGCCTATCAGGTGCAGATCAACGACAAGCCCATCACCTTCCTGGACACTCCCGGTCACGAGGCATTCACCTCCATGCGTGCCCGCGGTGCCATGATCACCGATATTGCTATTCTGGTGGTGGCTGCTGATGACGGCATCATGCCTCAGACCATCGAGTCCATCAACCACGCCAAGGCCGCCAATATCCCCATCATCGTGGCCATTAACAAGATGGATAAACCCACCGCCAACCCTGACCGCATCAAGCAGCAGCTCACCGAGCACGGTCTGGTCAGCGAGGAGTGGGGCGGCGATACTATCATCTGCCCCATCTCCGCCAAGAAGCGCATGGGCATCGAGACCCTGCTGGAGATGGTGCTGCTCACCGCCGAAATGGGCGAGCTGCGCGCCAACCCCAACCGCGCCGGTCAGGGTACTGTCATCGAGGCTCGTCTGGACAAGGGCCGCGGCCCCATCGCCACGCTGCTGGTGCAGAACGGCACTCTGAAGCAGGGTGACATCATCATCGCCGGTACCGCCGTGGGTCGTGTCCGTACCATGACCGACTCCAAGGGCCGCAGACTGCCCGCCGCCACGCCCTCCGTCCCCGTGGAGATCACCGGCCTCAGCGAGGCTCCCTCCGCCGGCAGCCCCTTCTTCGCCGTTGCTGACGAGCGCATGGCCCGTGAACTGGTGGAGCAGCGCAAGGCCGAGGAACGTGCCAAGGCCAACGCTCCCACCCAGAAGGTCTCTCTGGAGAACCTGTTCGATCAGCTGAAGTCCGGTGAGCGCAAGGAACTGGCCCTCATCGTCAAGGCCGACGTTCAGGGCAGCGTGGAGGCTGTGAAGGCCTCTCTGGAGAAGCTCAGCAACGACGAAGTCAACGTCCGCGTCATCCATGGTGCAGTGGGCGCTATCAACGACTCCGACGTGATGCTGGCCTCCTCCTCCAACGCCATTATCGTTGGCTTCAACGTCCGCCCCGACGCTGCCGCGCGGGACAGCGCTGTCCGTCAGAACGTGGATATGCGGATGTACCGCGTGATCTACGACGCCATCGACGAGATCGAGGCCGCTATGAAGGGCATGCTGGCTCCCAAGTTCCGCGAGGTCACGCTGGGCCATGCAGAAGTCCGCCAGACCTACAAGGTTTCTGGTGTGGGCACCGTGGCAGGCTGCTACGTGCAGGACGGCAAGCTGGTGCGCGACTGCAGCATCCGTCTGGTGCGCGACGGCATCGTCATCCACGAGGGTCAGCTGGGCTCCCTGCAGCGCTTCAAGGACTCCGTCAAGGAGGTTGCCACCAACTACGAGTGCGGCCTGACCATTGAGAAGTTCAACGACATCAAGGAAGGCGATATCGTCGAGGCCTATGCCATGGAGGAGATCCCCAGATAATCACAGCCTTCCGCGAATACACCCGTTCCTGTCGCCTTCCTAAGCCGTAGAGCGGCGCCGCGCGCAAGCGCGTCCAAGCGTTTTGTCCGCAGGACAAAACCTTGCCACAGGCGGGCTTTGCCCGCCGAGGAAGTTCAACAGGGCTCCCATGAAAACGTTGTTTTCATGGGAACTGGCGACATCGTTGAAGCCTATGCCATGGAGGAGATCCCCAGATAATTCCCCGGCATTTCCGCATAATAACCGGGCGGCGACCGCGTCGCCGCCCGGTGTTCATTTCGATCATACAGGGCCACAGCCCTGAAAGGAGAAACTATGGCAAGCAATCGTATCGGCCGCATCAACGAAGAGATCCAGCGTGAGCTGTCCGCCCTGATCCGCACCCTGAAGGACCCCCGCGTTTCCGCCACAGGCATGGTGTCCATCACCCGCGTGGATACCACCGGCGACCTGCGCTACTCCCGCATCTATGTCAGCGCACTGAACAAGGATCAGGAGAAGGACGTGATCCGCGGCCTCAAGTCTGCCTCCGGTTATCTGCGCCGTGAGCTGGGCGCCGCCCTGCGCCTGCGCTACACCCCGGAGCTGCAGTTCATCGCTGACGATTCCATTCAGTACGGCGCCCACATTCTGGGTCTGATCCACGACGCAAACCGCAAGAACGAGACCACTCCCGAAACGGAGGAATAAGCATGCTTACCATCGCCGAAGCCGCCGCGTTTCTGCGCAGCTGCGACAATGTGCTTATCCTGACCCACATCCGTCCCGACGGCGACACCGTGGGCTGCGCTGCCGGACTGTGCATCGCCCTGCGGCAGCTGGGAAAAACGGCGTATGTCCTGCATGACCCCGGCACCAGCGGCATCTTCACACCGTATTTGGACGGGCTCACCATCGAGGGCGGCTGGCAGCCGGACACTGTGGTGGCGGTGGACATTGCCGCTGCCTCTATGTTCCACGACGCCGCTCTTCCCTACCGTGACCGGGTGGATCTCGCCATCGACCACCACCCCTCGCAGGAATTCTATGCCCGGGAGACTTGCCTGGACAGCAGCCGCGCCTCCTGCGGCGAGATCGTGCATGACATTCTGCGCCAGTGGGGTCCAGTGAGCCGGGAAGCCGCCCTGCCCCTGTATGTAGCCGTTTCCACAGACTGCGGCTGTTTCGTCTACAACAACACCAACGCCGCCTGTCATCGGACGGCGGCAGAACTGATGGAAACCGGCATTGACTTCTACAATGCCAACCGCCGTCACTTCCGCGCCAAGTCCTTCAAGCGCCTGCAGCTGGAAAGCATGCTCACTCAGGGTATGGAGCTGTATGACGACGGCGAGATCGCCGTTGTCACCCTGACGCTGGATATGATGGCAAAGCTGGACGCAAAAGAGGAAGATGTGGACAACATCTCCGCTTTTGTGGGACAGATCGAGGGCGTGAAAACCGGCGTTACCGTCCGTCAGCTGACCCCCACTCAATGCAAAATCTCTCTGCGTACCGATCCCGGCGATCTCAACGCCAGCCATATCTGCGCCCTGTTGGGCGGCGGTGGACACGCCGCAGCTGCCGGCGCCACGGTGAACGGTTCGCCGGAAGAGACCAAGGCCGCCATTCTGGCTGCCATCAGAAATGTACAGAGCCGCTGAGACGGCCACAGAAAGCGAGGTTGCCCCAACATGCCCAACGGCATCATCATCATCGACAAGCCTGCAGGCTGGACATCCATGGACGTCTGCGCAAAGCTGCGGGGCATTCTCCGGGAAAAGCGTGTGGGCCACGCCGGAACGCTGGACCCCATGGCCACCGGCGTTCTGCCGGTGTTTATCGGCTCTGCCACCAAGGCCGTCAGCTTTGCCGATGACGGCAAAAAGGAGTATATCGCCGGGCTGCGGCTGGGTGTCACCACCGACACCCAGGACACCACCGGTGCCATCCTCACCACCGCTCCCGTCACCGTCACCCGGGAAGAAATTGCAGCAGTGCTGCCTCGATTTACCGGTGAGCTGCAGCAGATCCCGCCCATGTATTCCGCCATCAAGATCAACGGACAGAAGCTCTACGATCTTGCCCGAAAGGGCAAGGAGGTGGAGCGCAAGCCCCGCAGCGTCACCATCTACGAGCTGGAGCTGTTGGAGCAGAACGACGAGGGCGACTATATTCTCCGCTGCGTTTGCTCCAAGGGCACCTATATCCGCACCCTCTGCCACGATATTGGACAGGCACTGGGCTGCGGCGCGGCCATGTCCTCCCTGCGGCGCACCATGGCCGCCGGTTTTCCCATCGAACGCTCCGTCACCGTGGAGGACGTACAGGCACAGGGCGAAGCCCTGCTTCTGCCGCTGGACGCCTATTTTGAAAACTACCCCGCCTATCGCATCCCCTCCCCCAAACGGGAGGCGCGGGTGCGCAACGGCAATCCCATTACCGATCCCGCTCTGGCGGACGGACGCTACCGCGTCTACGGCGCTGACGGCACATTTTTGTGTCTGTCGGAGGCCAAGGGCGGCGTTCTCACCGCCATCAAGAACTTTTTCGGAACGTAAAAGGACGACTTTCCCATGAAACAACGCGTCATCGCACTGGGTTTTTTTGACGGTGTCCATCTGGGTCACGCCGCGCTGCTGCGGCGCACCGTGGAGGAAGCCCGTCGCCGCGGCTGCTCCGCCGCCGTCTTTACCTTTGACCGCCTGCCCCGGGAGGTGGTGACGGGCACCCCCTGCCCTCTCATCAACTCTCCCGCGGATCGCCGCGACATGCTGCAGCGGCTCTACGGCGTGGACGAGGTTCTGATGGTGCCCTTCGATCATGACATGATGAATACCGAGTGGGATGCCTTTGTCACGGAGCTGCTGGTGAAGCGGTATCACGCCGTGCATCTGGTGGCCGGCGAGGATCACCGCTTCGGCCGGAAGAACGGCGGCAGTCCCACTCTGCTGCGGGAGCTGTGCCAGCGGCTGGGACTGGGCTGCGACATCATCCCCGAGGTCAGTATCGGCGGCACGCCGGTGCGCTCCACCTATATCCGCCGTCTGGTGGAGTTGGGACAGGTGGAACGAGCCATGGCTTTTCTGGGACATCCCCATCAGCTGACCCAGACCGTACAGCACGGAAACCGCATCGGGCGCACCATCGGCGTGCCCACCGTCAACCTGCGGATGCCCGCCAATATGCTGGTTCCCTCCCACGGCGTATATGTCACAAAAGCAGTTCTGGAAGATGGACGCGCCTATGCCGCCGTCACCAATGTGGGCGTCCGCCCCACCGTGGATGATGGCCGGGGCGTCACCGTGGAAGCGTGGCTGCTGGACTTTGACGGCGACCTGTACGGTCAGTCTGTTCGTGTGGAGTTTTTCGCCAAGCTGCGGGACGAGATCCGCTTCGACTCGCTGGACGCGCTGAAACGTCAGATCGGACAGGACGCCGATGACACCCGGAAATACTTCGCAGAGAATTTCATCATTGGCAAATGATAAGACACCGCCCCGGCTCGCTGAGCCGGGGCGGTGTCTTCGTTATATGGCGTGCGGTACAGAGAAAGAGAGCCGCCGCAGAACGCAGCACCCCTACTGCGCACCTGCGGCGGTCCTCCTATTTATGAAAAGCAGCTCGCACTGATCTTATGCGGTTGCGGTCTCCGTGCATGCGGCAAATTTCAGGAGCGTGGAGGCAAACCGGAAATCACCCGTCGGCCGCGCTGTTTTCATACAGTGATAATGTAACGCTTACTTGCGGTAGATGTTCCAGTAGTACTCAACAGCACCCTCAACATCCCAGACCAGATCAGACTTCACAAAGTTGTAGTTGATAACGTGACCGAACAGCAGGAAGGGAACCTCGTCCACGACGGCCTGGCACCACTCCTTGTAGCCCTCAATGGAAGCTGCGGAGCCGGTGGGATTGGTCTGCATCTTCTGGATAGCGGCAGTCTTGGCATCGCTGCTCCACCAGCCATTGGTGCCGGTGACGATGGTGCTGTGCAGCACGGGGTTGACGTCCACCTTCTGCACATTCCAGGCGCCGATGTCGTGACCGGTCTTGGGATCCTTACGCAGGTTGGAGTGAGAACCGGAGTCCACCACCATCAGATCGATCTTGATGCCCACTTCCTCCAGCTGGGGAATGGCGCCCATGGCGATGGTGTACATATTGTTGTTGGCGGGAACCAGCCACACAATAGGCTCGCCGTTGTAGTTGGCCTTCTGCAGATACTCCTTGGCCAGAGCCTTGTCGGCGATGTTCCACTCATTATCGGAGATAATGGTGTTGTGGTAAGGAGAGGTGGTCAGAACGGGATAAGGCTGCAGCACGTTGGCCGCCTCCTCACCGCTGAGGGCCAGCAGAACGGCATTGCAGTCGATGGCGGCGCGGATGGCCTTACGGATGTTGACATTGGCGATGGGGCTGTCAGCGTTGGAGGCATCCAGGTTGAAGAAGATGCCGTGGGTCCAGGTGGTGCCCTGGTCCAGCTTCTGATAGCCTGCGGCCTCGGCGGCGGGCATCATGGCGGGAGTAACCATGCCCATGTCATACTCGCCGGCGATCACAGCTGCGGAGCGGGAGTCGGCATTGCGATTGATGGCGATGGTGATCTTGTCGGCGTAAGCCTTCTTGGGAGCGGCACGGCCGGCAGCACCTTCGTTGCTCTCGATGATGGTGTACTTGTCGTTGCGGACCATGACGACCTGTTCATCGCTGTAGCTCTCCAGCTTGTAGGGGCCGGAACCAATGGCGTCGGCCACTTCGCTGATATTGTTCTCCACCTTGCCGCCGCGGATCAGACCGTTGGCCTGCAGCTCACCGCCGGTGACGGGATACTTATCGCAGATCTCCTTGGGGAGCACCTTGTAGTAGCTGCCGCCGCCAAAGACAGAATCCACAAAGTTGACATTGACCTTCTCCAGAGTGAAGGTGATGGTGTCACCCTCGATCTTGATGCTGGTGCCCTTCCAAATCTTATCCCAGGAAGATGTGGTAGACTTACCGGCCACACGCTGGATGGAGGCCCAGACGTCGTCCATGGTGACCTTCTTGCCGTTGGAGAAGTAGCTCTCGCGGAGAGTGATCTTCACGGTGAGGCCGTCGGCGGACTGCTCCACATCACAAACTTCAGGATATAAGGTTCCGTCGGGTGCCTGGGTCACCAGGCTTTCAAAGATATGCAGCATCCAGCGGCTGTTGCCCAGAGAGCCCATGCCGCTATGGGGGTCCATGGTGCTGGTGGCGTTGTTGGAGCACATGATCAGCTCGCCGCCGTACTTGCCGGCGTCGGGGTCCACTGCGGGCTCGGAGGGCTTGGCAGGGTCGGAGGGAGTGGTGGGTTCCGTGGGCTTATTGGGTTCGCTGGGATTGCTGGGGGCAGTGGGCGTGCTGCTGGTAGGCTTATCGCCGCCGCAGGCCACCAGTGCCATGGTCATGACCAAGGCAAGAATCAGTGCAACTATTCTCTTCATTGGGGATCCTCCTGTTTTTTTATTTTTTATCAAAACGCTTGCGCGTAATGACCATCGTCATCGTCGGAGCAAAGTCCGGCATGCAGGTACGCGGCTTGACAACCGCAGGAAACCATCTATAATAAAAATATAAAGAAAACTTTTATTCTATGTTGGGAGGCGCGCATGAACTATCAGAGTGTCAAGATCTTTCTGGCCATCGTGGAGCACCGGAGTATCTCCGCGGCTGCCCGGGCGCTGTATATCACCCAACCCGCCGTGTCCGGCCATCTGCATCGGCTGGAGGAGGAGCTGGGCTGTCCGCTGATCCTGCGGCAAAAGGGCGTCCAGCAGATCACCCTGACGCCCAAGGGCGAGGCCTTTGTTCCCATCGCCACCCAGTGGATCGAGGCAGAAAAGGCCGTGCTGCGTTTTCAGGAAGCTTGCAGCCGCCGCAGTCTGCGGATGGCTACCGGCATCACTGCCCACGAATACATCGCTTCGCCTCTGGTTCAGAAGCTCCTCCGGCAGGACCCGGCGCTGCAGCTGAACCTGAACTTTATCGAGTCTACAGACTCCACCAGAGACCGGCTCAAAACCGCCGAGATCGCACAGCAGATGGATGTGTTCATCAGCTTTCTTCGACCTGTGCCCTCCCTCTATCTGGATGCTATCCCCTTTTTCTCGGAAAAGTACGACGTGCTCTGCCCGATGGATACGCCGTTGCCGGACAGGCTGCTTCATCCCCGAGAACTGGATCGCTCTTTTGAGATCTTCCAATCCTACCCCGGCGAATGCCGAACAGCGTGGTACGCGGAGCATTTCCCGGATTCGCCCCAGCCTTACGCATCGGTGGCAGCCACGCTGACAATACCCAGCCATTTCCGGGATCCGCACTGCTGGGCCATCGTCCCAGCCAGCATCTCCCGTCTGCTGATGATGCAGCATCCCGGCCGGTTTGTTTCCCGGTCTGTGGAACCAACTCCCACGCGTACCTTCTACATCTATATTTCCAAGATGTACGCCAACACAGAGGTCCTGCACAATCTGTTTGCCTGCTGCCGGGAATATCTGGCAGAGCGGCCGTATCTGCAAAACCTTCTTCCGGAAGATATATAATTTTAAATTATATACGGCGACTGCTCTGCCGCTGATTTCAGTATAGCACGGCAGTATCTGACAGAAAAGTGGAAACCGCTTCCGAGAATATGCCAATATCTTCTTTATAATATAATTTTGCTTTATATTGGGCCGAAAAAGTCTCATTTTTGCACATTTTTCGCGAATATCGCGCCTGACGCAGAAGAAGCTGCCGGGGAACGATGCGTTCCCCGGCAGCTTCTTCTGCTGTTGGTTATATGATCATTTCTGTGCAGGCGACTTCTTTGGGTTGACAAAAAACATGGTAAGTCCGATGAAGATCACCACAATGCCCACCAGCTGCTGTGCGCCGATGGTCTCATGCAGGATCAGATACGCCAGTATACAGGTGCCGATGGGCTCGCCCAGAATGCTCATGGTCACCGCCGAGGCGGGCACCTTCTTCAACAGCAGATTGAAGACGAACTGTCCGCCGATGGTGCAGATCACCGCAAGGCCCAGGAAAGAGCCCCACGTCCGGCCGCTGTAGCCTACAAAGGACTCGCCCAGCAGAAGGGTGTACACCAGCAGCGCCGCCGCACTGGTGAAATACCCCAGAACGGAATAGGTAACGGTGCTGATCTCCTGCCGCACCGCCTGTCCCACAAAGAAATACAGCGCGATCACCGCCGCCGCCACCAGTGCCAGCACATCGCCCAGCAGGCTCAGGCCGCTGATCTGAAAGTCTCCGAAGCCGATGATGAAGCTGCCGCAGAGCGCCACCGCGCAGCCTGCCATCGCCAAAGGCCGCACCCGTTTTTTTAGTACGACCCGTTCCAGAATCAGCGAGAACAGCGGCTGCAGACAGACCAGAACCGTGGAGCTGGCTGTGGAGGTAAAGCGCAGGGATTCGAACCACAGCACATAGTGCAGCGCCAGACACAGGCCTGCGGCGATGATCCGCACCCACTGCTTTTTGCCGATGGATGCAGCCTCCTGCCGACAGGAGCGGCTGAACAGGAAGAAAGGCAGCAGCACCAGCGCCGCCAGAAGGAGACGGTAAAACGCGATGACAGAGGACGGCGCTTCCGCCAGCTTCACAAAAATCGCGGATGCGGACAGAGCAAACACGCCGCCAAACAGGATGGCACAGACTTTCCAACTGGAATACATTCTTTTCACCTCTCTGCCGCCGTGCGGCAAATACATCGAAACCTATTCTACCGCGTTTTGTCAGGAGAAACAAGTATGGAAAGAAAAGTCTCCCGAAGCACCACCGTTCTTCTGCCGCAGACGGTTGTTTCTCGGCAGACATACAATAAAAATTTTGCGAAATTTAACCAAAAAAAGGCAAACTTTACTGTTGATAACCGACAAAAATCGTGATACAATTCATCCTTGTGTGCTGATGATAAACACCCCGCCGGAGAAGATCCGGACGGTTACTTTTTCAGTCAAGGAAAGGATCTGCGGCTATGACAAGACATCCTCACGTACAAATGGCCGGCAGTGTCGGCGCTCTGAAGCGCGGACTGCGTTTTCCGGAAATCCGCATTCCTCACATCCCACTGCTCCACACGGTTCTGGACTTTT
Organism: Oscillospiraceae bacterium; assembly: GCA_015067995.1. Lineage (GTDB taxonomy): Bacteria > Bacillota > Clostridia > Oscillospirales > Oscillospiraceae > Oscillibacter. The sequence goes on along the minus strand of SVLJ01000009.1, from coordinate 67,880 downwards.
TCCGTAAAAATACCGTGATGACGGTGGCGCTGTGCGCCGCACTGGCCACCACACTGGCTGTGCCGGTGGACAGTCAGTATGCAGGTTACTTTGATTTCAAGACCCTATCCTGCCTGTTTTGTGTGCTGGCGGTGGTCTGCGCCCTGAAAAACGTGCGGTTCTTCTACATTCTGGCGGAGCGTATCGTCCGCTGCTGCAAGAACGCACGACTCAGCGTGCTGGCGCTGGTATACATCACCTTCATCGGCTCCATGCTCATCGCCAACGACATGGCACTGCTGACCTTCCTGCCGCTGGGCTACTTCGTCCTCAGCACCACCGGTAAGGAAAAGTACATGGCCGTCACCTTTATCCTCCAGAACATCGCCGCCAATCTGGGCGGCATGCTGACACCCTTTGGCAATCCTCAGAACCTGTATCTCTACACCAAGTTCAACATTCCCGCCGGTGAGTTCATGGCCATCATGGCACCGCCCTTCCTGCTGGCCATCGCCATGATTACCCTGTGCTGCCTGATCTTCATCAAGGCAGAACCCATGAAAGTAGCGCAGGAGAATGTGTCTCTGCCCAAGGGCAGGACAGCGCTGTATCTGATCCTGTTCGCCCTGTCCATCGCCATCGTCTTCCGGGGCATCCCCTATCAGATCGGTTTGGTGGTGATTCCCGCTGTGCTGATGGTGGCTGACCGCAAGGCACTGAAAATGGTGGATTATCCCCTTCTGCTGACCTTCGTGTTCTTCTTCGTCTTTGCAGGCAACATGGCACGCATCGACATGGTGCAGCAGGTGTTCTCCGCGCTGATGGAAAAGAGTGCCCTGCTGGTGAGCGTCATCTCCTGCCAGTTCATCAGCAACGTGCCCTCCTCCATCCTGCTGTCCCAATTCACCGGCAACTATGCTGATCTGCTGGTGGGCGTCAACATCGGCGGTGTGGGTACCCTCATCGCCTCTCTGGCCAGCCTCATCACCTTCAGCCAGTACACCGCCCACAATCCCGGCAAGTCCGGCTACTATGTGAAGGTATTCTCCGCCTTTAACTTCACCTTCCTCTTTGTGCTCACCGGCTTTATGCTGCTGATGAAGCTCATCTGATCTCTATACGACAACTGCCGCAGGCTTTCGCCCGCGGCAGCTTTTTTTATTTCCACTTGGCGTAGAGGAAGGTGTCCTCCGTGATGGGCTTTTGGGCGTCAAAGGGTTCGTCTGTTCTCTCGTGGAACCATCCCACCAGCTTCTGTCCTTCCTTGTAGAGAGACGGGAAGTTATCAAACAGCTCTCCGTCCTTGACCGCGTTTTCGTAGTAACGGGTATACACGTTGCCCATGAGCCGGACGCGGTGATAGCTCACACCCTCTGTCCAGATGCTGTGGAGAAATTCCCGGCGGGCGGCCAGATAGTCCCGCAGGTATGCGCCCTGCTCCAGCGTCACCTTGTGATCCTTGCCCCAGCGGTCAGCGTCCATGGCTGCGGAAGCGGCAATATTCGCCACATACGACTCAGCACGCCCTGCATAATCATCCAGCGCCGTATCCCAGCCATCGGCATACAGCTCCTTCACCCGGGCAAGGAAGCTCTCCTGCTTGTAGAGCTCCGGCAGCCAGTGGGAAATGTATCGCTCCGTCCGCTCACGCCATGCGGCATATAGGGTTGACGGATTGGTAACAGCATAGCTGCCGCCCATAGTCAGGTCAAAATCCCAGAGAGGACCGGCATACAGCTTCCCGTCCATCACATAGAAATAGATGCTGGACAGGCCGCAGTCCACATCCTCAAAGATCTCCTCAATGAGGTAGAGCTGCACCCAGGAATCCAGATCGATATAGTCCAAATACCGCTCATCACCGGCAAACAGGAGATCTTCAAACTCCTGCACCAGTGCACGGACATACTCCACCTGCTCTGCAGAAGCGTGCTCCGGGCTTTTCACCACCACATGCTGTCCGTCTTTGGTGACAAAGCCGCTGGCTTCCTCCGCCCAGCGTTCCGGGAAATCCAGCTCCAGCATAAAGCCGTTGCGCTCCGCCGGAGTCACCGGCAGAGCAGCGCTCCGGGTGTTTTCCGTTTCTATGACCGGAAAATCACTGAGTTTTTTCTCCGGATTGGCTTTCTCGTTCAGCTGCTCCAGATCGGGAACCTCCAGGCGGTGATCCCCCACCTCCATCTTCTCGGTCATCTGATAGAGGCCCTGATATTCGCCGTTGATATACAGGTCAAAGGATTGGGTATCCGTGGTGTTGGGAACACCCATTTCCAGCGCGTAATCAAAGACTATGGCGTTGCGGACATAGCTGGTGTCACGAAAATTGGCCAGCAGACACCAGTTCTTGCTCTCGTCCATGCCGAACAGATCGGCTTTGTCCACAAGCTTGATATTGTAGGGCTTTTTCTCATAGTCCCAGGTCGTATTGCCCCGTCCCTTGATCTGCTTCAGATCACCGGCATAAGCAACTGTCCCGTCCGCCTCTACGATGCGGATGGTTCCGGGCTCCTTATGGTCCTTGTCGGCATGGATGGCGCTCAAAGAGCCGGACTCCGTGGTGATATACACCGCCGGCAGCGCAGACGCCGCCCGGAAAGTCAGCTTCATCCGCTTGCCGCCAGCGGTAACCGTGAGCGGATCTCCCAGTGTGACCGCAGAAAGATCCAGCTCCTCTGCTGCCACCGGCTCCCCGCCGCTGAGCAGCTGCGCCGTATCCAGTGCGGCATAGGACGGCAGAAAGAAAAATCCGGCGCCGGCTTCGTTCCTCCAGCAGGTAATGTCCTCCCACGCACCGGCGTCATCTTTTACCCGCAAAGTCAGGGTATCCGCCGGACCCAGAGCCGGAACACTGCTGCAGGCGGCCAGCGACAGCACCATCAGCAGCAGAGCCGCCGCCATCATCAGTCGTTTCATGCATTTCCTCCATTGGGTAATACCGGAAGGCCGCGCCACAGGGCGCGGTCCTTTTCCGTATCAGCGTCAATTCTCCTCGTCCAGCTTGAGGACGGCCAGGAATGCCTCTGTGGGAACCTGCACAGTACCCAGAGAACGCATCTTCTTTTTGCCCTCCTTCTGCTTTTCCAGCAGCTTCTTCTTACGGGTGATGTCGCCGCCGTAGCACTTGGCCAGAACGTCTTTGCGCATAGCCTTCACCGTCTCACGGGCAATGACACGGCCGCCGATGGCCGCCTGAATAGGGATCTCAAAGAGCTGCCGGGGGATATTCTCCTTCAGCTTTTCACACAGGCGGCGGGCACGGGGATAAGCCTTGTCCTTGTGGGCAATGAAGCTGAGGGCATCCACGCCGTCGCCGTTGAGCCGCAGATCCACCTTCACCAGCTCACTGGGACGGTAACCGGACAGCTCGTAGTCCAAAGAGGCATAGCCCTTGGTATTGGCTTTCAGCGTATCGAAGAAATCATAGATGATCTCGTTGAGCGGCATCTCGTAGTGCAGCTCCACCAGTCGGGTATCCAGATACTGCATGTCCTTAAACTCGCCACGACGGTTCTGGCACAGAGGCATGATGTTGCCCACATAATCGTTGGGGGCAATGATGGACACCTTGACAAAGGGCTCCTCCGCCCGCTCGATGCCGGCAGGGTCGGGATAGTTGTGGGGGTTATCCACCCGCACCAGTGTGCCGTCGGTCTTGTAGACATCGTAAATAACGGAGGGCAGCGTGGTCACCAGATCCAGATCGAATTCACGCTCCAGACGCTCCTGAATGACCTCCATGTGCAGCATGCCCAAAAAGCCGCAGCGGAATCCAAATCCCAGTGCCACGGAGGTCTCCGGCTCGAAGGAAAGCGATGCGTCGTTGAGGCGCAGCTTCTCCAGTGCGTCACGAAGATCAGGGAACTTGGAACCATCCTCGGTATAGATACCGCAGTAAACCATAGACTGGACCGGCCGGTAACCGGGCAGGGGCTCGGCCGCGGGATCGGCGGCATCGGTGACGGTATCACCCACCTGTGTATCCTTGACGGTTTTGATGCTGGCGGTGAAGTAGCCCACCTCACCGGCCTCCAGTCTGTCGCAGGGCTTCATGCCCAAAGGCAGCAGATGACCGCATTCCAGCACGGTATACTGGGCGCCGGTGGCCATCATGCGAACCGTCTGACCCGGCTGCAGAGTGCCTTCCATCAGACGCATATAGACGATGACACCGCGATAGCTGTCATACTGGCTGTCAAAAATCAGCGCCTTCAGCGGCGCAGAGGGATCGCCGGAGGGAGGCGGTACATTTTTGACGATATCCTCCAGCACAGCCTGAATGTTGATGCCCATTTTGGCAGAGATCTCCGGTGCATCCATGGCAGGCAGCCCGATGATGTCCTCCACCTCGTGCTTGGCACGCTGGGGATCAGCGGCAGGCAGGTCGATCTTGTTGAACACCGGCAGAATCTCCAGATCGTGCTCCATGGCAAGATATGTGTTGGCCAGAGTCTGGGCCTCCACGCCCTGACTGGAGTCCACCACCAGAATAGCGCCCTCACAGGCAGCCAGAGAGCGGGAAACCTCATAGTTGAAGTCCACATGACCCGGCGTGTCGATAAGGTTGAGGGTATAGGTCTCTCCGTTCATGGCCTTGTAGTCCATGCGGACAGCGCGTGCCTTAATGGTAATACCGCGTTCTTTTTCCAGATCCATATTATCCAGAATCTGAGACTCCATCTGCCGCTGCTCCACAGCGCCGCAAAGCTCGATCATACGGTCCGACAGTGTGGACTTGCCGTGGTCAATATGCGCAATGATGGAGAAATTGCGAATGTTTTCCTGCTTGGTCATAAGCATCTATCCTCCCGGGTTTTCCCTGTACGTCAGCTGTGCAGCAGGGATATACAGTGTATCATCAGGACGCTGCCTTTGCCGCTTTGTCGGCAATCCATTGAAGCCAGTAGGCCTCGTCCCAGAACTTTTCATAGTTGTAATTTACCACAAACTCCCGCCAGTTGGCGATAGTCTCCGTCAGATTTTCCTTTGTGAGCCGACCTTCGTCTGCTGCCAGCTTGCCCAGCAAACGTTCACCCATTTCCGTGGAGTGATGGATGTGGTCACAGTAGTTGTCCAGATCCTCCACAAATTCTCTGTCCATCAGATAACCGTAGAGGGATACGTTTTCATGTTCCAGCAGGGCTTCACTGATCTGCTCCATCGCCGTCAGCAGCGCCTCCGTCTCGCCGAGACGATCCGCCTTGTCCCAGAAGAGCATGCTGTAGGGCGATAAGAAGAGGCAGAACTCGATATCGGGATTTTCCCGAATCCAGCTTTCCATCACAGCCAGATTGCTTTGGACATTTTCCGTATAGGTATCTGCTTCCAGCGGCAGCTTTGCCGGTTCCGGGCGCTGATAGAACATCAGCGCCGCGTCATGGTTCCACCAGACACCCTCATCCCAGACAAAGCTTTCGTCCATGGTCTCCAGTGATCCCCATTTTCTGCTCATCAGGTTGAAGAGACTGTAATAGAGATTGTCCTTATTCAGCAGATACTGGATATCATCCAGTGGATTCCGATTGTAAAGATACTTGGGCATCACATCCGTCACGCCGCTTTCATCACGGATCATAATGTTCAGATCCAACGCGAAAATCACCCGTTTCGGATTCTGATGATGCAGGAGCACCTCCATCACCTTGTCAAACTCGCTGAGATAGCCGTCCGGCAGGGTAATGCGCAGTCCCTCACCGCCAAAGGTCTCTCCGATGCGGCTTGCCCGGTAATTGGAGGCCATGGAGGTTCCGATGAGTACGGTATCCGCCAGAGCATTTTTTGCAAGCCCCGCACTTTGATAGCGCTCACTGAAGTATGCCGTTTTTCTGCTCTCTGGCATTCGGTAATAGATAGCCGGGTCTACCGTATATACCACAGCGGCACAAGCTGCCAACAGCAGCAGCACAACCGCCATAAAACCGCAGATCCAGCGCCGATACGCTTGTTTCATACGTCCACCTCAGAAATTGGAATAAATGAACGTGCCAACACCAGTGAAAGACATGATCGCCCACGCAGTCATCACCGCCAGCAATGCGCTGCGCAGGAAGCCGGGACAACCATTCTCCATTTCTCTTGCTGTGCTGCGGGGCCATGCAACAACCAGCATACCTGCACCATACAGCACCGCCATCAGCAGAACATTGATGCGCTCCGACAAAGACGGCAGCAGCATTCCCACCGCCGCCACTTCCTTGGATAAGAGGCCGCTGACCAACCACCCGGCCGGCAGGCTGAAGTCCGGGGTGAAGGCTGTACGCAGCAGCGTCAGCGCACTTCCGACATCCGGCGCACGGAAAAATACCCACGCCAGATTTAGGAACAGGAATGTCATTCCCCAGCGCAGCAGCTTCGGAAAACGCTCCGGCCATTGACCCAGAATACGCTCCGTCACCTGTGCAAGGCCATGCAGTGCGCCCCACACGATGAACGTCCATCCGGCGCCGTGCCAGAAACCGCTGACCAGAAACACGATCAGGATATTCAGATACGTCCGCAGTACACCCTTTCGGCTGCCGCCCAGCGGAAAGTACAGGCATTCCCGCAGGAAGGTGGTCAGAGTGATATGCCACCGCTTCCAGAATTCCGTAACGGAAAGGCTGCGGTAGGGAGAATCGAAATTCACCGGCAGGCGAATGCCCAGCAACCTGGCTGCACCCAGAGCGATGTCGCAATAGCCGGAAAAATCAAAATACAGCTGCAGCGTATAGCCCAGGATCATCATCCAGGCCGTCACAGCGGAAATGCTCTCTTCATAAGCCCAGCCGTTGTTGACAATGACCGCAAAGGAATCCGCCAGAAGCACTTTCTTCACCGTACCCGCACAGATGCTGTAAATGCCGGCGGCTGCATCCTGCCAATCGGGGCGAAACGGCTCCTGAAGCTGAGGCAGAAATGTGCCCGGCCGCAGAATCGGGCCAGAGGTAACAGACGGGAAAAAGAAGGTATACAGGAAAAAGTCACCTGCGCCGGAAAGGCCTGTTTTTGCCGGGGTGTATTCTCCGGTATAAACCTCCTTCAGATACCACAGCTGCTGAAAGGTGAAGAAGCTCAGTCCCACCGGTGCCCAGCCGATGCGCAGGGCACCGCCGGTGAAAAAGCCGGTGTATTTGAAGATCAGAAGAACAGCAATGTGCCACCCAGCCGCAGCCGCGAAGACAGTCCGTCTGTTCTTTCCCGCACACAGCGCTCCCGTGGCCGCCAATGTCACCGCCATGCCCAAAAACAGTACGGCAAAACCCATCAGCGGACGGGAAACACCATTCAGATAAAACACCAGACAGGCAGCAGACAGCAATATTTTTCCCACAACAAGGCTGCGGCGGCCCACCAACAGGCAAGCGGCAATCACTGCCGCCAGAAATCCGAAAAACGCCAGAGATTGAAACGACATCGCAGCCTCACTTTCCGGCAAGATCAGCCATACGACTGTCTGCGCCATGGAGCACCTGCGCCACGCTCTGACAACGTCCCGGGAATGCCTCCGTCACCGCTTCTTCACTCATGGGCGGATAGGCGACCTTCTTCTCCGACAGCTCGCGCAGCGCTTTGGCATAGCGCAGCTCACTGCGCTTCATGTCAGCGGCAGCAGCGTCCAGCTCCCAGTCAGCACCGTCCAGAGAAAAATAGGCCTCATTGGCACCGCTGTGCCGGTAGAGCCGGCGATAGAGCTGGTAGATCGCTGTGCCCAGATAGGCCGCCGCCTCATTGACAGCAGTCTTGTCCCCCAGCTTGCCCAGCAGCTCAAAAAGAACGCCGACGGCTCCGGCCATCAATTTGGACTGGATGGTAGCCAAAATACTGCCGCGGAGGACATTGCTCTGTTTCTCCGCCGCCAGCAGATCTTCGGAGGACAGCATCGTGCCGTCACGGGACAGTGTCCGTCCCAGAATATAGTCCGCAGACACATGGTAATAATCGCAGGCCTTCACCACAAAGTGGAGGCCTGGTTCGCGGACGCCGTTCTCATAATGACTCAGCAATGCCTGAGAAATCCCCAGGTCGGCAGCAGCCGTACGCTGAGAAACACCGCGTTCCTGTCGCAGCAGAGACAGCGTGCGGGAAAATTCTGTGGATGATGCCATGGTTCCACTCCCCTCTCAGAGAACTAATTACGCATCGTATAGTTTATCAGAAGAAACCCCGACTGTAAATGCTTTTTTGCCGAGGAATGAAAACAGAACGGAAAAACTCCGCACCGTAGGGTGCTCGTAAAACAGCAGTTCTAAAAAACGCTATTTAACAGCATCTGTCTGGCAGGGTTGGGAAAGCAACTATGATTGCCATTGACACAATTGCGGTTGAAAACGAAGTGGCAGACAATATTTATCAGCGGTCAGAGCTTGATATCTGATGATCTTATCTGCAATGACCCGATTGCATACGCCGATCTGATACTCAACGGCAATCCCGAAGTCTATCTAAAAGCGGTAACTGAATATAAAATACTTAATCGAGCGCCTAAAGTATCCACAGATTTTTCTGCGGGCACTGTGCCGTTATGGATGTTCACAAAAAAGCAAATAATATAATGTACTGCATTACATTGGCAAAACACCTAATTTATGCTATATTAATACTTAATTGATGCACGGAGAGTAAAATGGTATGAAAAGGATTCGATTTACAACGACTCAAATTATACTATTGAGTTTTCTTTTGGTGATATTGATCGGGAGTTTGCTCTTGGCCCTGCCGATCAGCTCAACTAACGGGACTGCAGTGCCATATATCGATGCTCTGTTCACGGCAACAACTTCAACCTGTGTTACTGGACTCGTAACACTGCCAACTTTTTCAACATGGAGTGTTTTTGGACAGATTGTTATACTGATGCTGATACAGGTTGGTGGACTCGGAGTTATCACAATCATGACAGGATGGATGCTTCTCTTGAACAGAAAGCTGGGCATCGGCGACAGTTTGCTCATTCAAGACGCTTTTAACCTCAATACCATGTCGGGTCTTGTCAAGTTTGTCAAGAACGTGTTATTCGGCACACTGATCATCGAGGGAATTGGTGCAGTTCTGTATATGCTCGTTTTCATCCCCGAGTTTGGCGCAAAAGGCATTTGGATATCAGTATTTAATTCAGTTTCCGCTTTTTGTAACGCAGGTATTGACATTATTGCGGAAAACAGCCTTTGTAATTACGCCACAAATCCCTTAATCAACATCGTAACCTCTGCGCTCATAATTCTCGGGGGGCTCGGATATATCGTATGGTGGGATGTTCTCCATGTAGTTAAGAGTCGTTTTCCGAAAAGCAGAAAAATATTTAGACACCTGACCTTGCACAGCAAGATAGCTATTACCGTTACGGCAGGACTCATCCTTGCCGGTGCAATTCTCATACTTATTTTTGAATACGCAAATCCTTTGACCATCGGAGAAATGGACTTATATGATAAGATTCAAGTATCTTTCTTCCAATCGGTCACCACGAGAACCGCAGGCTTTGCCTCTGTTCCACAAGAGAATCTGACGAATGCATCTGCTGCCGTATCTATTATTTTGATGTTGATCGGCGGTTCGCCAGTAGGAACGGCAGGCGGTATGAAAACCGTAACGATCACTGTACTTATCTGCTCGGCATTCGCTACCATCAGAAACAAGAATAGCGCAGCTCTGTTCGGTCGTCGCATTTCCGATGACTCATTGAAAAAGGCTGTTGCTGTGGTTGTAATGTTTCTTGCGATCTGCGCCAGCTCAACGGTACTGATACTGGCAACGAGTAACGCTTCTGCCATTGATGCAGTTTATGAAACGGTTAGTGCAACGGCAACGGTTGGTCTTTCAAGAAACTTTACGGCAACACTCAACGCATTTGGAAAACTCATTATAATTGTAACCATGTATTTTGGCAGAGTCGGTCCCATATCGCTTGCGGTCGCCTTGGGTAGAAAGAACGAAAGTCAGAATGTTATTTCTGAGCCGACGGAAGATATCAGTATTGGATAAAGGAGAATCCTATGAAAGCAAAGAAAACATACGCAGTCTTCGGACTTGGAAGATACGGGAGAGCAGTAGCAAGAGAACTGGTCGAGAATGGCATGGAGGTTATTGCAGTAGATGCCGAGCAAAAAATTGTGAATGATGCAGCAGCATATTTGCCTGTTTGCAAGTGTGCGGATGTAACCGATTCAGAGGTCATATCGCGCCTTGGTATTAGCAACATCGATACTGTGGTCGTTTGTATGGCAAGTAATCTTGAAGCAAGTGTAATGGCTGTCACGCTCTGCAAGGAAGTGGGCGTAAAAAATGTTATAGCAAAATGTGCAAACGAGATGCAACAAAAGATATTGCTTCGTGTAGGTGCGGACAAAGTGGTATTTCCCGAGAACGAGTCCGGCATCCGTCTTGCCAAGAACCTACTTAGCTCTGGTTTTATTGATATGATCTCTCTGTCGAAAGATGTGTCAATGATCGAGATCGATGTGAGAGATGAGTGGCATGGCAAAAATTTGATTGAATTAAATCTCCGAAAAAAATATGGTTTCAATATCGTTGCTATCAAAAAAGGTGAAAGGGTAAACGTAAATATCAATCCCGAACAACCTCTTGAAGCAGAAACCACGCTGATCGTTATTGCCAACATAGCTAAGTTAGGAAAAATAAAATAAGCCTCACAAAGCGCCGACGTGAAGTGATCCCAAAAAGTTAGACAATATTTCAGAGGAAAAATTGGAGCAGTCAAGAAAAACTGGACAAAAAGATAAGGTTTTTTAAGCATTTTGGCTTTCAAATTGCGCTGGACTAAGCCAGCCAAGCGCGGAATGAATTCGCTCTGTGTTGTAGTAAAGTTCAATATATCTGAATATGTCCTGCCGAGCTTGTTCAGGATTCTCGTAATGGGCATCTTGAACAAGCTCTCTTTTTAAGGTTCGGTAAAATGACTCCATAATTGCATTGTCATATGGGTTTCCTTTTCGGCTCATGCTTTGCACGAAACCATACCGGTTTAAAAGTGCTTGGAATCGTTGAGAAGTATATTGAGATCCTCGGTCAGTGTGGACAATTAGCCCCTTTTCCGGATGTTCTCTTCCTATAGCTTGGTTTAGGGCCGAAAGAACCAAGCTATCACGGATTCTCGTGTCCATGGCCCATCCGGTAACCTTTCGGGAGAAAATGTCTATGAAAACTGCGAGATAGAGGAAACCATGCTTTGTTGGGACATAAGTGATATCTCCAACCCAAACTTTATTACGCGCATTTGCTGTAAAAACGCGATTAAGGATATTTTCTTTTTCTTCACAGGGAGTGCCTTTCTTAACTTTACGATAGGCCTTGCGAGTTCCTTTTGCAATTAGTCCGCGAGCGCTCATAAGTTTTGAAACTCGTTTTTGGTTGATTTTTACTCCCTGGCGTTCTAGTATCAATTGGATTCTTCGTGCACCGTAGCGCCCTTTATTCTTTTCAAAGATATCCTCAATCATTTCTGTTAAAGCTTCATTTTCAATTGCTCTACTACTTTTTCTACGCTTCAAGTAATCATAGTATCCAGAGCGTGAGACTTTGAGAATTTTACACGCCTTCTTGATGTTGTATTTTTTCTGATGTTCTTTAAGAAACTGAAATCTCACGCATTCTTTTGCTTCAAGAAGGCCTGGAGTTTTTTTAATATTTCATTCTCCAATTTCAATTCTTCAATCTGCTTTTGAAGCTTTTTGACCTCATACGTGGAATTGAAAAGTGCGTTCCCATGCCCTGGGAACGCACTTTCTCCATATTGATCGTATTCATTAATCCATCGACGCAGAGTACTCCCGCTGATGCCGAGTGTTTTTGCTACCTCACTGACAGACTGATCCGTACTCTGGGCATGTTTCACCGATGCCATTTTAAACTGCTTATCGTATACGGCACGTTTCATGTTTAACTGACCACCTTTCGCATTCGCTCTTAACTTGGTGTCCAGTTTATTATACCACATCCACACAGATAGTATATCATACTGTCTAACAAATGGGGTGCAGTTTCATTCGGCGCAAGGGCTTTCTTGCGGGCTTGAGTTGCTTTCAGAACAGACTGGACTGATAGGGCAGTTCTCCCTGTCCGATGGCCTTGACCTGACGGGCATTTTCCTGCGCCAGCCGATCCGTGATGGCCATGCGGCAGATAATTCCTTTCAGCGTTGCCTCCAGTGCGGTGCCGGCTCTGTAGTCCGCCGGGAACATATAATCCACCCGCCCCTTGGCCAGAAGATCCTCCACACCCTGACGGCTGCCGGGCTGATAAACGGCAATGGCTTGACCGCCGTAGGCACGCATCATCTTCATACAGGGCACATCGGAAAGACCATCACCCAGATAAATCATGTTCCGGAAGGGAACGCGCTTGCTATCATCCGGCATGGAGTCGTTGAGATCCTTGTCGTTGGACACGTCCAGCACACCCTTATTGATGCGGTAGACAAACTGGGTCTTAGCAGTAAAATTCACCGCCAGCTTGGGCCAGAGGGGGCGTCCGTTTTCATCATAGTAGAATTCACCGGCATAGATCTCCTTGAATTCATGGCTGATGGAGGAACCCTCTATGATCTCCCGCAATCCGGAAGAAATCACATAATGTTCTACATCCGCACCCTGACTGAGACCATACTCATTGATGCGGCTAAACCAGTCCTCCACCCCAGGGAACAGCACAATGTCCCGACCTTTTTCCACCAGAGATTCCCGGGTAAATGGAACCCCCTTCTCCGCCGACTTGCGGATCATAGTGAACATATAGGCCAGAATTCCGTCCATTTTGTGTTCATGTCCGAAGGTATTGGCTTCCTTCCAGAATTCACCGGGCGTCATGCCCAGACTGGGAATGAACGCATAGTTCTGCATGTCGGTGGTGCAGAGAGTCTTATCAAAATCATACAGAATGGCAATGATGGGGCGTTGTTCCATATTGTCTCCTATCCTTGTTTCGTTTGAAAAAGGAGGCGGTGCTTCCACCGCCTCCCACAGTTCAGTCTTTTCCGTAGTTGCGGCCGAACTTCAGTTCGGTGAGATCGATCCGGCGGGTACTGCGGGGATCACCTTCCGGCACAAAGGGATTGCCCTCGGGATACACCTTGGTATCCTCCTCGGTCTCTTCCTTCTCTTCCCCCAGATCCAGCTTGACGTCCTCATGCTCAGCAACGTTTTCTGCTGTCTCCGTCAGTTCTGCCAGTTCTGCCAGCACAGCGGCTTCCTTCTCCACCGCATCCTCGGGCAGGGTGACGGTAACGGGCTCCACCCGCTTGATGTCCACCGGCAGCTCCGGCAGGCGCTCCAGTGCATCCATCTCACGCTGGCAGACGTCACGCACAGCAGCAATGAATCCGGCCAGCTCCTGCTGTCCGATTTGCATGCGCTTCTCGTTGGCCTCCATAACGGCCTTCAGTTCGGTGATCCGGTCCTGCACATCCAGATCGGCACGGGCCAGAATCATATCACGCTTGGTTTCCGCTTCACGGACGATGCTGTCCGCCATCTTCTGGGCAGTCAGCAGCGTGGCGCGCATAGAGTCTTCCGTGGCACGATAGTCCTCCACCTTTTCTACCAGCACCTTCAGCTTGGCTTTCAGTGCTGCATTTTCCTTGTACAATGCGCTGTAATCATCGGTGAGTTCGTCCAGAAACTCATCCACAGAACTCATATTGTAGCCGCCCATGACCGCCTTCGGAAAGGCGTGACTGGAGACTTCCTGCGGTGTCAGCATACTCAAATCCCCCTGCTCTCTTTATTGATCAAAAATACAGACCGTTGTTTTCCAGTTCGTCGATAAGATCGCCCTCAATGTCCACATGATATGGCGTGATGATATAGGTATTGGCCGCCACCTTCTTGATCTTGCCTTCGCCGGCATAAGCAACACCGGAAAGGAAGTCAATCAGTCTGCGGGCAATATCCTTGTTGGTGGATTCCAGATTGATGACCACCGTGCGCTTGTCTTTCAGATGATCGGCGATCTCAGAAGCGTTTTCAAAACGTTCCGGCTTCACCAGCACCACCTTCAGCTGCGTGGTTGCGTGGATGTTGACGACCTTGTTGTTGCGGCTCTCCACTCTGCTGCGGCGCTCCTCAAAAGCAGTCTCCTTGCGGGGCACTTCTTCGAATTCTTCTTCGAAATCATCGTCCTCGTCGTCATAAGGATGCGTCCATTTTTTCAGTTCGTCCAAAAAGCTCATACCAAGCCTCCCACCGGGCAGTCTGCCCATTATTCACATCATGTCCATCAGGTATAATCGCGGGTGCCGAAAATGGCGGTGCCTACACGCACCATAGTGGCACCGGCACGAATGGCCTGCGCAAAGTCTCCACTCATGCCCATGGACAGGCATTCTAATTTATTATGGAACAAATTCGAGTTCATGTCAACATACAGAGCCCGGACTTTTTCAAAATATTGTGTGCTGTCTCCAGGGTTCACCTCAACCGGTGGGATCGTCATCAGTCCCAGGGCACGGATATTGGGCAGTTCCAGCGCCTGCTGGGCCGCAGCATACACCGCCTCCGGCGCAAAGCCGCTTTTGCTTTCCTCGCCGCCGATGTTCACCTCCAGCAGCACATTCTGCACCAGATCCAGCTTCTCTGCGCAGCGCTGGATCTCCGCCAGCAATTCCAGCGAACCGACAGACTGGATGAGATCCACCTTGCCTACGATCTGGCGCACCTTATTACGTTGGAGATGTCCGATGAAGTGCAGCGGTGCGCCGATATAAGCATCCTCGGCATACTTTTTCAGCAGTTCCTGCACCCGGTTTTCACCCAATGCATCAATGCCGCCAGCCACCGCCTCCCGGCAAGCAGCCGTATCGTTCATTTTGCTGGCGCCTACCAGCGTGATTTCCTCCGGACGGCGGCCTGCCGCTGCAGCAGCCTCCGCGATTTCAGCCCGCACCCGGCGGATGTTTTCCGTGATAGACATCTTTCTTTTCTCTGTCCTTTCCCGGCATCAGCCGATCACTTTGCCGTCATACAGGCCATACGCCGTCACAATGACACTGTCACCGGGGCGCAGCCTGGTTTTTTCACTGTCTGACAGGCCGCGAACCAGCGTATAGCCGTCATCGCTGGTATACATGACCTCCACCGGCTTGAACCGGGCATTCATTCCCACAATACAGTAGATTCCCGTGCGTCCCTCGCTGTCCACCCGGATAGCGGCAGCTGGAACACGGATCCCCTCGATGGTATTCCAGATAATATCCGCGCTCTGCTGGCGAAGCAGAGTGATCTGGGACTGCTTTTCCTTACTGCTCAGCAGCACCGCCGCCTGTCCATTCTCGTCAATGCGGATGGACTTCACCCACATCTCCAGATCCTCTGCGCTGGAGGACGCAAAACGGAGAGAAACCCTCTGTCCCTGCGCCATTTTGCCCAGAGACTCCGCCGATGCAGAGAAGAGATAGTACCAGGTGTCACCGGTGATCAGCTTGCCCACACGGGAGGACACCGCAGGATCCTTGCTGAGCCGTTCCAGATCCGCCGGAAGCATTGCCTCTGCCGTCTGGGGTGTCAGCACAGTTTCATATCCGTCTGCCACAGCAGAATACAGGCCACCCACCGGCGCTTTCACCTGCTTGCGGGTAACGATAGACTGCCCCTGCAGCGTCTTCAGCCGGGACTCCAGCTGCTTGAGCTGCGCATCCAGATCCTCGCCGCCGGAATAGGAGTAATCACGCTTCAGAACAAAGGTCCGCAGTTCGGACAGGCTGGCATCCGCCGTATCCAGCCGCTGAGCCGTTACGGCGCTTCGCAGCTCCAGAATGCCGGTGATGATCTGATTGTCCAGCCGCAGCACCGCTTCGCTGTTCATGGCGGATTCCTTTGCATATTTCAGCTGCGCAATGCGGTCTGCCAGATCCTCGATCTCCTCCTGACGATCCAGCGCAGCCTGATTGTCGTAGATCATGGCCACCTGTCCACCTTTGGAGACACGCTCTCCTTCGGAACGGGACAGCTGTAAAATACCGGTGGCCGGTGCCTGCAGCACCTGCTCCTCCCGTACCACCCAGCCGGTGACGGTGACGCTCTGCTCCACCTGATATGTATAGGCAGGCGATGTGGTCAGCGGGTCGGTAAAATACCGATAGCCCTGCAGACAGAAATAGCCCACTGTCACAAGACACAGGATGGCAGTTGTGATTTTGAATCCTATCGAGGTGTTCTTCATGGACACTCCTTACTTCAGTGCCGCACCGCCTCCCCGGTCATCATTCAGATCCACAGGCCGTATGGGGACTACCGTGGAGATGGCGTGCTTGTAAATGACCTGCTGCTTTCCCTCGGTGTCCAGAACCACCACAAATGCGTCATAACCGGTGATGATGCCCCGAAGCTGAAAGCCGTTCATCAGGAACAGTGTTACGGGAACTCTGTCCCTTCTTGCTTTGAGGAGAAAAATCTCCTGCAGATTTGCCTTGTTTTGCATGCTTGTCCGCTCCTTTTTCTGTTTTCGCGGACAGCAATCCTGTTTTTTCTGCCCGCCGAAGCTATCTTAAGCCATGAGCAGACAGATATTCTGTCGAAATGCGGAGCGCTTTTGCAAAGTCGCGATCTTTCTCCCATTCCACCCAAAAAATTTCTTTGTTTCGCCGCAGCCAGGTAAGCTGGCGCTTGGCATACTGCCGGGAACGAAGCTTCACCTCTGCCAGCGCATCGGCGATGGTACGTTCTCCCTCCAGCACGCCAAGGAACTCCTTGTAGCCGATGGCCTGCAGCGCCGTGGCATTCCGGGGCAGACCGCTGCCCAGAAGGTTCTGTACTTCTTCCAGCAGTCCGTCATCTACCATGGCATCCACCCGGCGGTCAATGAGAGACCACATGTCCTGTCTGTCGGCAAACCGGAGGCCTATATACAGCGCGTCATACCGGGGCGGGATGGTCTGCGTCTCGGCGTTATGGGCAGTAATGGTCTTTCCCGTTTCCCGCCAGACCTCCAACGCCCGGAGAATGCGCTTGGTATCCGCCGGATGCAGCCGTTCCGCAGCTTCGGGATCGACACGCCGCAGTTCCTCCAGCAGCGGCTCAATGCCGCCTGTCTCAAATTCCTTCTGCAGCTGCTCACGCATCTCGCCGCCGGCGTGTCCCCCGGCAAAGCCGTGGCCGCGGATCACAGCGTCCAGCCACAAGCCGGTACCGCCCACCAGAACCGGCAGCCTGCCCCGCGACAAGATATCATCAATGACTGCCGTGGCTTCTTCCGCATATTTCGCCACGCTCCACTGCTCGGCAGGATCGGCCACCGCCACCATGTGATGGGGAATTCCCTCCTGCTCCTCCGGTGTGGGTGCGGCAGTGCCTACTGCCATACCACGGTAAATCTGCATGGAGTCCACGGACACCACCTCGCCGCCGTACTGCTTTGCCAGCAGTACGCCCATTTTTGTTTTGCCTGACGCGGTGGGACCCACCACGCACAAAACTTTCGGGGCCATATCCGTTTCCTCCTTTCTCTCAATGGAAATTATGCCCGCTTGAACATCTTCTCCAGCTCATAGCGAGTCAGCTTCACCGCTACGGGACGTCCATGGGGGCAATATTTGATCTCACCGGACTGCACCCGATCTGCCAGCACCCGCAGCTCGGCAGGATCGGAGACCATACCGGCCTTGATGGCCGCCTTGCAGGCCATGGTGTGGAACATGTGCTCCCTGCGCTCCGCCGGATCCCGTCCGGTGCGCAGCTTCTGAGCCAGTTCCTCCAGTGTGGCGGTGGTATCCTCCGCGTCCATATCCGCAGGAACCTCCCGCACCAGCACCGTGTCGCCGCCGAAATCCTCACAGGCAAAGCCCAGCTCTGCCAGCAGCTCCGTATTCTCCAACAGAACCGCAGCGTCTTCCTTTCCCAGTTCCGCCGCCACAGGACGCAGCAAACGCTGGGCGGTAACCGGCTCCTTCGCCGCCATGAGGCGGTCAAAGTGGATGCGCTCGTGGGCGGCATGCTTGTCAATCAACCAGATGACGCCATCCTCTGCTTCGCAGATGATGTATGTACGCAGAATCTCACCGGCAATGCGCCAAGGCTGCTCCCGTTTGGGCAGCAGCGTCTCCTGAGGCAACTCCATGGCGGTCTGCCGTTCCTCCGTAACAGCAGGGACAATGGGTTTTTCCTGCAGCGGCGCACTCTGCTTCTCCGCAGGCGCGGCAGGCTGTGCCGCAGGTGCAAAAGGCTTTACGGAAGGTGCAGAAGTGATCTCGTCATCCTTTTCATCGGCAATCACCGTCACAGGGCGGAGATTGGGAATCGCAGGTCTTGGCGTCGGCTTGGTCTGTCTGGTCTGATAGATCTGCTCCGCCTTCTCCACGTCTGATACCCGCACGGCAGGCGTTGTCCGCTCCGTATGCCAGGCAGGGCGTGAAACCGGTGCGGCAGCAGGTTTTTGTTCGGTCTTCTGCCGGAACTCACCGGCGGTCATGGTTTTGAAAAAGTCCTGCCGGGGATTGGACTGCTGGCTGACCGGCTTTGCCGTGGGAATCGGCTTGCCGTCGTTGTCCAGCGCGTCCATGACGGTGTGATACACCGCGTCAAAAATATCCTTCTCCCGGGCGAACTTCACCTGCGTCTTGGCGGGATGGACATTCACATCCACCGCCGTATGGGGCAGGCTCACAAACAAAACGCAGCCGGGGAACCGGCCCTTCATGATCTGATTGCGGTAGCCCTCCTCCAGCGCGGCGGTCAGCAGCTGAGACTTGATGAACCGGCCGTTGACGAAGAAGATCTGCATACTGCGGGAGCCGCGGCCGAACAGGGGCTTTGTCACAAAGCCATGTACCTTGATCTCACCGCCGCTGCCGGAGATCTCCAGCAAAGACGAGGCAAATTCCCGGCCCAGTGCCGCGTACACGGCGGAGGACAGCTTTCCGTCACCGGGCGTGTGGAGAGCCTCCGTGCCGTCCTTGATGAAACGGAAGGACACATCTGGGCGGGACAGTGCCAGATGCTGCAGCAGTCCATTCACCGCCGCAGTCTCAGCGCTGTCCTTTTTCATAAACTTCAACCGGGCAGGCGTATTGTAAAAAAGATCCCTGACACGGATGGTCGTGCCCTGCGGCACGCCCTCCGGGCAAACTGTGCCGGGAATACCGCCCTCCAGAGAAAGGGATGCTCCCTCCCCCCTGCCGGTCTGACAGGTGGCGATCTCCACCCGACTGACCGCGGCAATGGCCGCCAGAGCCTCACCGCGGAAGCCCAGCGTGCGGATAGCCGCCAGATCCTCCTCCGTCCGCAGCTTGGAGGTGGCATGGCGCAAAAACGCCGTGGGCAACTGCTCCGGCGCAATGCCGCAGCCGTTGTCCGTAACGCGGATGAGACTCATACCGCCATTGCGGATCTCCACCGTAACGGCAGTGGCGCCGGCGTCCAGCGCGTTTTCCACCAGTTCCTTCACTACGCTGGCAGGACGCTCCACCACCTCACCGGCGGCGATGAGATCCGCCACATGGGCGGAAAGTTGTTTGATCTCAGGCATGGGATACACCTCGTTTCTCGGGTAAGTCGGGAATGGACTCAGCGCCATGCGGCCCAGGTGGCCAGCGCATTGACGGCGGCGTGGAGTCCGATGGACGCCCACAGAGAGCCGGAATGGTCATAGGCCCAGGCCAGCACAAGCCCCGGCACCAGATACTGCACCATCATCAGAAAGTACGTCATATCCTGCCGCTCCACGGCAAACTGCCACACATGGAGCAGGGCAAACAATGCGCAGGAGAGAAGATACGCCACGGTGCGGCTCTTATCCTTCAGGTTGCCGAACACCAGTCCGCGGAACAGGACTTCCTCCACAAAGGGCGCCAGAAAAATGACGATCAGCAGCGTGGTGCGGGGCGCACCCTGAATCTGGGCAGACACCGTCATATCATTGAGATTGGTCTGGTTTCCGATGAGGATGCGGGTAAGCCGATACACCAGCTCATTGAGGCCGTACATGGCCACAATACCCACCACCACGGTCTGACAGCAGACGCTGAGATTGTCCATAAAGCGGCGGCTGGTATTGGCCAGAAAATGCCGGAAAATCAGCACCGCAGCCGCGAAGCAGGAATAGTAGCACAGGGCGCTGCGCAGCGAGGCGGAGATATCCGCCTCCAGCAGCTTTTCCAGAAGGTTAAACAGCGGCGTCATGGCAAAGGGCAGCACCACCAGATAGATCACAAAGAAGATGGTGCCGGCAAGCTTTTCGCCGGAGGTCATATAGGGCGATACGGTCTTTTTTGCCATAAGCACTCCTTACTTCAGCTTTTGCTTCCATTCATAAAGCAAAGTCATTGCTTCAATAGGGGTCAGAGTCTCCGGCTGGCAGCGGCGCAGCGCGTCCAGCACCTCGCCCTCGCCGACAGCGGCGAGAGATATCTGCGCATCCTCCCAGCGGGGCTGGACATAGGTGACGCCGCTTTCGGCCTCCAGCTCTGCCAGCACATCCTTTGCCCGCTGAACCACCTTTTCCGGCAGGCCAGCCAGCTTCGCCACCTCAATACCGTAGCTGCGGTCCGCGCCGCCGGGAATGATCTTGCGAAGGAAGATGATGTCCTCGCCCCGGGTCTTGACAGCAATGCTGTAATTCACGGTGCCGGGAAGGGTATTCTCCAGCTCCGTCAGCTCGTGATAATGGGTGGCGAACAGAGTCTTGGCTCCCAGCTTTTTGTCGGCACAGTATTCCACCACCGCCCGGGCAATAGACATACCGTCAAAGGTGGAAGTTCCCCGGCCGATCTCGTCCAGAATCAGCAGGCTCTGCTTCGTGGCATGATGCAGGATCTCCGACACCTCGCTCATTTCCACCATAAAGGTGGACTGGCCTGCAGACAGATCGTCCGACGCGCCGATGCGGGTGAAGATGCGATCCACCACGCCGATACGAGCATAGGCAGCGGGAACAAAACTGCCCATCTGCGCCATCAGCACGATGAGCGCTACCTGACGCATATAGGTGGATTTACCGGCCATGTTGGGACCTGTTATGATAGCCACCCGCTGCTCCTTCTCACCCATAAAGGTATCATTGGGAACAAAGAGCGTATCCTTGAGCACCTGCTCCACCACGGGATGACGGCCCTCGCGGATCTCGATGACACCGGACTCATCCACATCGGGACGGCAGAAGCGGTTGCGCACCGCCACCGACGCCAGAGAGCACAGTGTGTCCGTCTCCGCCACGGCAGCCGCCGCGGCCTGCACACGTCCGGCAGCTTCCGCCACCTCCAGACGCAGTGCGTTGAAAATCTCGTATTCCAGAGCCACCACACGCTCCGATGCGGTGAGGATGGTATGCTCCAGTTCCTTCAGCTCCTGTGTGATGTAACGCTCACCGTTGGTCAGGGTCTGCTTGCGGATATAGCTTTCCGGCACCTGATCCACGAAGGAGCGGGAAACTTCGATGTAATAACCGAAGACCTTGTTGTAGCCGATCTTCAGGGTGCGGATGCCGGTGCGCTCCTTCTCCTTGGCCTCCATTTCGGTGATGATGCCCTTGCCGCCCTTGAGAATATGGCGCAGCTGATCCACTTCCTCATTGCAGCCGTCCCGGAGGATACCGCCCTCACGGACGGAGAAGGGGGGCTCATCGCAGATGGTGGCGGCGATCTTGCCACCGATATCCTCCAATGTATCCAGCTCTGAAGCCAACTCCGCCAGTCTGCCGCTGCCGAATCCGCTCAGCAGGGCACGGATGGCGGGCAGCCGCTCGATGGCAGCACGAAGCGACGTCAGATCCCGTCCGCCTGCGCTGCCGTAGACAATGCGGCCGATGAGGCGCTCCATATCACCCAGTCCCGTCATGGCGGCGATGAGCTCTTCCCGGATGCGGGTATCGTCCACCAGTGCGGCAACCGCGCCGTTTCGCCGGGCGATAGCAGTGACGCTCAGCAGTGGACGTTCCAGCCAGCTGCGAAGCATGCGGCCGCCCATGGGAGTTTTTGTTTTGTCCAGCACCCACAGGAGGCTGCCCTTCTTCTCCCGGCGCTGGAGGGTCTCCGTCAGCTCCAGATTCCGCCGGGCAGTGAGATCCAGCTCCATGAACCGGCCCTGCTCATAGTAATCCAGCTCCCGGATATGGCTCAGATCGGTCTTCTGGGTCTCGTAGAGATAGTCCAGCAGACCGCCGATGGCCATGGCCGCGGCGGGATTCCCGGCAGGCAGGGAATCGTATGCCTCATCGCCGAACTGCTTGCGGATGCTGCGCTCGGCAGAGGCCAGCAGGAAGCGGCGCTCACCGCCGTTTTCCGTGCGGCAGGAAAGCTTCTCCCGCAGCAGCTGCAGCAGTCCGGACTCGGAATACGCACCGTCGTTGAGGATGGCCTCCACCGGCGCGAAACGTCCCAGCTCATTCTGAATATGCTCCAGCCGATCCTTGCCGGTAAAAGCCGCGGCATGGGTCTTGCCGGTGGAGATATCGCAGAAGGCCACACCGGCGCTCTTGCTGTCCAGATACACGCCGCAGAGGAAATTGCTGTTCTTATCCTCCAGACAGGCGGCATCGATGACGGTGCCGGGAGTCACCACACGGATGACGTCACGCTTCACCAGCCCCTTGGTGGTGGCAGGGTCCTCCATCTGCTCGCAGATGGCCACCTTGTAGCCCTTGGCAATGAGCCGGGCAATGTAGGAATCGCTGGCATGGTAAGGGATGCCGCACATGGGCAGCTTCTCCTCAGGAGCCTTCTTGGGGTCCTTGTCACGGGTGGTGAGGGTCAGATCCAGCTCACGGGAGGCCAGCTTGGCGTCGTCTGCGAACATCTCATAGAAGTCGCCCAGCCGGAAAAACAAAATGGAATCCGGATTATCCTTCTTGATCTCCAGATATTGTTTCATCATGGGGGTCAGTTCTGCCATGATGGTCACCTCTCTCTTTGATTGGCAGGGAAATCTGGTCGCGGTTACGCCGCGTGGAACGTATTCCGCAACTATGTTGCGGGAATCGTTTGAACCCCCATTTTCTTTTCGTCTTGGCGAAAAGAAAACGGCCGTTCACGGTCAAAAGAAAAGCCGCTTGGTGCAAATTTGCCGCAAAAGGTTTTACTTTTCGGCTGCTGTGGAAATCACCGGCCTGCACTCAGCAACAGAAGCACTGACTCAGCACCCCCGCCGCGCGTTCCGCTTCGCTACGCGCTCATGCAGCGTAATCACCGCTGGCGGCAGGCAAGCTCGTCCAACGATATGCCGTAGAAATCCGCAAGGGCGATCAGTACGGAAAGCTGGGGCTCCCGCAACCCTCTTTCGTAGTTCTGGTACGCACGCAAACTAAGGCCTGCGCCGGATGCAACCTCCGTCTGCTTCAATCCTCTTTCCTGCCGCAGCCGCAACAGATTTTCATGAAATGCCATACCGCCTCTTTCTATTGACAAGCACATATGGGTATGTTATTATACACATACCCAATCGTGCTTTTCAATCTTTTCAGGAGAAATATTTTATGGAAAAAGACTATATCGCCATTCTGATAGACCATCTAAATGAACAGCGGTTGTCCTGCGCAGGTACGGAATACTTTCTACGCCAACAGCAGGAGCATCTGGCATTTGAAGCCCTTGCCGCCACCTTGTCTCCGCAGCAGCACAAGCTGCTTTTATCCTATGAGGCAGAAAAGAACGCAGCCGCCAGTGTCAGCGAGGATCTTCTGGCTCGACAGGTCTTTCTGCTGGCACGGGAAATTTTCCGTTAGAGTTCCAGCACGCCGCCGGTGGAGATTTTCTGCAGCTTCTCCCCCATGATCTCCTTCATGAGGGTATAGGCGTGTTCGCCGGTGCAGTGGCCCGTATAATACACGGTGCCGCCATGCAGCAGCTCTTCGCCGGTCTTGCGGATGAGAGCATCGCCCTGTTCATTGCCCTCCGTCAGGTTGAACAGGTGGAAGCCGGAAACCAGTGCATCCGGCTCACGGCCCAGAATGGCCGCCACGGCATCCCGGATGTTGACGATGCCCCGGTGGGCACAGCCGCCGAACACCACGGTCTTTTCGCCCTCCCGAATCATGAGATTGTGCTCATGGGCAAACCGGTCAGGCACATATCCCTCCGGCGTCTTTTCCTTCAGCCGGGCAGAGGTGTCCACCGCCGGGAAACCGCTGCCCACGGTGTCAAACAGGGTCAGGGCATCGTCGATGACGGTGACGCCGGAGGCTTCCACGAACCGGTCTGCAAATTCTGCCCGCAGACCGTCCTCCAGCCCCAGATACTTGCCGGTGCCGTCGGCCTCCACCGCCCAGTAGCTGCCGAAGGCCGCCGGATGCACGTAGACCTTGGCATGGTCGTTGAGGGAGAAGAATTTCCGCAGGCCGCCGCTGTGGTCGTTGTGACCATGGGAGAGAACGGCGATATCCACCGCCGCCAGATCCACCCCCAGCTTTTCCGCGTTTGCGGCAAAGGACTCACCGAGGCCCATGTCGAACAGAATTTTATGATTCTCAGTCTCGATATACTGGCTCAGGCCGTGGCCCACGGCAACATCCTCGCGGCAGGCCGTATTCTCAAGGAGCGTAACGACTTTCATAGCAATCTCCCTTATTCCGCCTCGCCGTACAGCGCCCATGTATTGCTGTCGGTGATGCGGACGTTGATGAATTTGCCCATCAGACCGGGATCGCCCTTCAGGCGCACCAACCGGTGACCTTCGGTGCGGGCGGCCAGCGGATAATCGGGATCGTCGCTGGTGCCGTCCACCAGCACCCGCTCCGTCTTGCCGATATAGGCGGCGTGGAGCTTGGCAGACCATTCGTTCTGGACGGCCAGGAGCTTATCAAACCACTTGAGCTTTTCCTGTCGGGTGGCGGGATCGGGGAACTCCGCCGCACGGGTGCCGGGGCGGGGAGAATAGATGAAGGTGAACAGCGCGTCGAAGCCCACCTCTTTCACCAGAGACACGGTGTCCATGGCCTCCTCCTCCGTTTCGCCGGGGAAGCCGATGATGACGTCGCTGGTGAGGACGATGTTCGGCATCTTCTCCCGGGCGTAGCGGATCAGGGAGAGGTACTGCTCCCGAGTATAGCGGCGGTTCATCTCCTTCAGCACCCGGTCGTTGCCGGACTGGAAGGGCAAATGCAGCTGCTTTGCCACATGCTCACAGCGAGCCATGGTGTCAAACAGCTTGTGGGTAGCGTCCTTGGGATGGCTGGAGGTAAAACGGATCAGATACTCGCCGGGGATCTTGTCGATGTCGCTGAGGAGATCGGCAAAATCGTAGCCCAGACCCAGATCGTTGCCGTAGGAGTTGACGTTCTGACCCAGCAGGGTGATGTCCTTATACCCCGCCTCCACCAGAGAGCGCACCTCCTCCAGCACGCACTGGGGATCGCGGCTGCGCTCACGGCCGCGGACATAGGGCACGATGCAGTAGGAACAGAAGTTGTTGCAGCCGTACATGATGGAGACCCATGCCTTGATGGAGTCACCGCGGACAACGGGCAGACCCTCGGAAATGGTGCCATGCTCGTCCTCGGTGGAAAACACACGGCCACGGCGGTCATAGACCCGCCACAGCAGCTCCGGGAACTTCCACATGGCGTGGGGGCCGAACACCAGATTCACATAGGGGAAGGACTTCTTCACCCGCTGGCTGACCCGTTCCTCCTGCGCCATGCAGCCGCACAGGCCGATGATCATGTCGGGGTTGGCCTTCTTGCTGTGGCTCAGAGCGCCCAGATTGCCGAAGACACGGTCCTCGGCGTGCTCACGGACGGCGCAGGTGTTCAGCAGCACCACGTCGGCGCCCTCCGGCTCCTCCGTCAGGGTGAAGCCCATTTCCCGCAGCATACCCTGCAGCCGCTCGCCGTCAGCCACGTTCTGCTGACAGCCGAAGGTGTCCACACAGGCGGTGGGACTGACGCCGCGGCTTTCCAGCAGGGCACGCACCCGCCGCATATATGTCCGCTGACGCTCCAGATCCTCAGCGGAAACCAAAACCTTTTCTCTTTCCAAAACAATGTCCTCCGAAACAGACTATTTTAACTGATTTATCATATCACAAAAGCCAAACAAGTACAAGACCGGCGGCAAGGGGAAATTTGCCGCCGGTCTTGTACTTGGGCAGAGAAAAGGGACACGCCGGCCGGCGTGTCCCTTGGAGTATATGTGCGGAAAGCTTACTTCTTGTTGTCCAGGAAGTAGTCGTTCCAGTAGTAGAAGGTGATATTGCCCTCAGAGCCCTTCTCCACATTTTCGCGGTAGTAGGACAGACCGGTGGGATAGCCGAAGGCGATCCAGGGGCACTCATCCACGACAGCCTGCATGAAGTCCTTATAGGCAGCAACGCTCTCGGGAGAACCGGTGGGGGTGGTCTGCATGATCTGGAGGGCAGCGGTCTTGGCGTCGCTGGTCCACCAGCCTTCGCCGCCGAGGTTGTTGCACAGGGAGCTCTGCAGCACCGGGTTGGTAAAGTTCTTCTGGGTCTCCCAGCAGCCGATGTCGTGGCCGGTGGCGGGATCCTTGCGCATAGCGCCGTGAGAACCGCCGTCAACAGCCATCAGCTCCACCTTCAGGCCGATGGATTCCATCATAGGAACCACAGCCATGGCAGCTCTGTAGAAAGCGCCGGTGGCGTTGGTCAGGTACACGATGGGCTCGCCATTGTAGCTGGACTTGGCCAGATACTCCTTGGCCAGAGCCTGGTCAGCCACGTTCCACTCGCCGGAATCCTCCAGGATGGTGGTATTATAGGCGGCGGCAGCCTTGCTCACGGGATAGGGATCCAGATTGATGCGGCTGGCATCGCCGCTGACGACGGACAGCATCACGGCGTTGCAGTCGATGGCGGCGCGGATGGCCTTGCGGACATTGACATCGGCCGCGGGGCTGTCGGCATTGGACTCATGGAGGTTGAAGAAGATGGCGTGGGTCCAGGCAGTACCGGAGTCCACTTTCTTGACGCCCATGGTCAGAGCGGTCTCCACCATATCGCTCTGAATGGAGCCGACGTGGTACTCGCCGGCCATGGTGGCGGCGGTACGGGAGGCGGCGTCCGTATTCAGCTGTACGGTGACGGTGTCCAGATAGCACTTGGCTTCCTTGGCAACGCCAATGGCTCCCTCATTGACAATGGGCACATATTTCTCGTTACGGGCCAGAACGACCTCTTCCTCAGAGTACTTGCTCAGGGTGTAGGGGCCGGAGCCGATGGCGTCCTTGACGTCATTGATGATCGCAGCAGTGCCGCCCCTGATGAAACCGTTGGGCTGCAGCACGCCGCCGGTAACGGGATACTTGTCGCAGATCTCCTTGGGCATGATCTTAAAAGCAGAATAGGCGTTGGCGAACATGTCCAGGAATTTGATGTTGTACTCGGCCAGGGTGAAGGTGATGGTATCGCCTTCCACCTTCATGGTGACGTTCGGCCAGTACTTATCATACTCCGCTTCTGAAAGGTCGCCCACGGTGCGGTGCAGGGATGCCAGGGCATCCTCCATGGTGATCTTCTCACCGTTGGAGAAATACCGCTCCCGGAGGGTCAGGGTGATGGTGCAGCCGTCGGCAGATTCCTCAAAATCGAAGACCTGACCGTAGACCTGGCCGTTGGCGTCCAGAATGGCGAAGGCCTCCCACACATGCAGGGTGATGAGACAGGGGCCGAGGATGCCGTTGGTGTTCACGGGATCGAAGGTGTTCCAGGCGTTGGCGGTGCCGACGACCAGGTCGCCGCCGTACTTCCAGGCGTCGGGATCTTCCACAGGCTTGTCAGGGGTTGCAGGGGTGCTGGTGCTGGGATTGGTAGTGCTGGGTGTGCTGGTGGTGGGATTGCCGGGTGTGCTGGGGGTGGTGGGCGTGCTGGTGGTGAGCTTGTCGCCGCCGCAGGCCACCAGGGCCATGGTCATGACCAGGGCCAGGATCAGTGCGATGATTCTTTTCATGTGGTATCCTCCTATTTTTTTATCTATCATACACCCCGTCATGCGCGAGGAGATGACTTATTGGAAACGGCGGCAGAAACGGCATGAAAAGAGCACATGACACGGATGGGAACCCAAAACCATCATTATCAGGAGGCCCGTCTCTGCCGCCGTGATCCACTTGTCTGCCCTTCGTCGAGTGCATATTGCGCCTTGACATTCCCGGAAGGGGTTTCTATAATCAGCCTATAACCGTTTGGTTTTATGTGCGCACCGGGAGGTACAGGTATGAACAGTCTCAGCGCCAAGATCTTTCTCACCATCGCGGAGCATCAAAGCATTTCCGCCGCGGCACGGTCGCTGTATATTTCCCAGCCGGCGGTTTCCGCCCATCTGAACCGGCTGGAGGAAGAGGTGGGGATCCAGCTGGTGCAGCGCCAAAAGGGGCACCACAGCATCCTGCTGACACCGGAGGGTGAGCGCTTTATCCCCGTGGCCAGGGAATGGCTCTCAGCGGAAAATTCCCTGCAGGCCTTCAAGGATTCCTGCAGCCGCAAGACCTTACGGATCGCCACGGTACTGTCCATCAACCAGTATCTGCTGATGCCCATTATCGAAAAGCTGCAGCAGGCGACGCCCGACATCGACCTGCAGCTGTGCGTCCTCCCGGCAGGAACCAGCGTGATCACCAATACACCCCAGCCGTACGACATTGCGATCCGTCTCACAAGATACGATCATCCGGTATCCACAGCATGGTTTTCTCATGCCCCTTTTTTCTGGGATCCGCCCCGGATCCTCTGCCCCGTCGACACCCCCCTGCCGAACAGGGTTGTGACACCGGGAGACTTGGATCTCTCCTTTGAGCTGCGGCAATCCATTGTGGATGAAGTCACCGCAAAATGGTATCAGGAACATTTCCCGGACAACATAGCATCCCGCTATCCCGCTGTCTGGAAGCTTATGAAGGTTGCAGACCAGTTTGACGACCGGCGCTGCTGGTTCCTGACCCATGCCACCATCGCCGAGTTCCTGATGGCGCAGAATCCGGGAAGGCTGACCACCCGCCAGATCTCTCCCGCGCCGCCCCAGCGCCTGATCAGCATCATGGTGTCCAAGAGCTATACACGCCGGGACGTGCTGGATGCGTTTCTCAGCTGCTGCCGGGAGTATCTGGATGAGCGGCCGTATCTCACGCCGCTGCTGCCGGACACTCTGTGAACTGCGCTTTCCCAAAATATAGCATATAAATCACCGGGGCAAAAGGCAAAACGGCCATTTCAAATAGACGGATTTCCGGATTTGCTTATAACGCATAGGTTATAGGCTAATATTTGCAGCTCATCATTTTGCAATCTGTGGTTGCAAAGTGTGAAAGCTGTGTTAAAATATGGAATACGAGTTTTCACCTGCCGAAATCGATATCGGCGATATCGTTTCATAAAGCGGGCACGAAAATCAGTCCGCCGATCTCACCCCATCGAGGGAGAAGAATCTACTGCACCCGACAGGAGGAACTGCAATATGTTTGATTTGCTGATCAAAAACGGAACCATCATCAACGGCACCGGAAGCCCTTCCTTCTTCGGTGATGTGGGCATCACCGAAGGCAAGATCGTCCGCATCGGAAAGGGGCTTACCGGCGCAAAGAAAACCATTGATGCCACCGGTCTCACCGTGACCCCCGGCTTCATCGACTCTCACAGCCATTCCGACAATGCCATTCTCAGCCATCCCGAGATGATCGAGAAGCTGGAGCAGGGCATCACCACCTCCATCTCCGGCCAGTGCGGCGGCTCCCCCGCTCCCATCAGCCGCGACGCCACACAGGAAGAGAAGGACAAGATCGTGGGCGGCATCGGCAAGGCCGGTGATGTGCTGCGCACCTTCGGCACCTTCCTGGACGCCATCAAGGATCGTCCTATGGGTGAAAGCCAGGCCATTCTGGTGGGACACGGCAATCTGCGCAAAGCCGTCATGGGCATGGAAAACCGCGCTCCCTCCGCCGACGAGCTGGAGCAGATGAAGGCTCTGCTGCGGGAAGCTCTGGAGCACGGCGCTCTGGGCGTCTCCTTCGGTCTGATCTATCCCCCCAGCTGCTACGCCGCAACCGACGAGCTCATCGAGATCGCCAAGGTGGCACAGGAGTATTACGCCATCGTGGCGGCACATATCCGCGGCGAGGGCGGTACTCTGACCGCCGCCACCGCGGAGTTCATCCAGGTCATCCGGGAATCCGGCGCACGGGGTGTTCTCTCCCACCACAAGGCCGCCGGCGGCAAGGAGAACTGGGGCAAGGTACACAACACCCTGCGGATGCTGGAAGCAGCCAACGCAGAGGGTCTGGAGATCTGGTGCGACACCTATCCCTACACCGCCACCCACACCTCCATGGGCGCTACCTTCATTCCCACGGAGCTGCACGCGGGCGGTGACGCGGGCATCGTGCAGTTGCTGGCCGATCCGGAGGAGCGCAAGAAGCTGAAGGCATGGGGCCGCGAGCGCTGGGGCGATGATCTTTCCTGGACGCAGGTGGTGGCCTGCGATGCCTATCCCCAGTACAAGGGTCTCTTTATGCCGGAGATCGCCAAGCTCCACGGCACCGACGCTTATGACGCCATCTACGACATGATCGCCGCCTGCGGCAACAAGAACTGCAACGCCTGCTATCACACCATCTGCGAGGATGACGTGGCCACCGTGCTGGCATGGCCCAGAACCATGGCCTGCACCGACGCCAGCGTTGCCAAGGGCAGCACCGTGTTCCATCCCCGTCTGAAGGGTTCCTTCCCCCGTGTGCTGGGTCACTTTGTCCGGGAAAAGAGCGTCACCTCCCTGCCGGAGATGATCCGCAAGATGACCTCCATGCCTGCCAGCGTGTACGGTCTGAAGACCAAGGGTCTCATCTGGGAGGGCATGGACGCCGACCTGTGCATCTTCGACGCGGACAAGATCATCGACCGCTCCGAATTCACCAACTGCAACCAGCGGGCCGAGGGTCTGAACTACGTCATCGTGGCAGGCGAGGTCGTGGTGGAGGACGCCGTCTGCAACGGCAAAAAGCTGGGCCGTGTGCTGCTGATGGAGCACTGAGCCAACCATACAACACTGCTGTGTCCGGGGCCTGCGGCTCCGGACACATTTTTCTGTAAAACGGAAATTGACTTATCGCAGAGGCACGTCCTATAATGAGAAAAACCACACTGAGGAGGTCTCACCATGGCCGATCACTACAACCATTATCCCCTGAAACATTTTGCCGCCACCGTGGCGGACTGCATGGGTCTTACCCTGCCGGAGCCCTATGCGCCGCCCATCAGCTGGGCCAGCAGCATTCTGAAGGAACGACTCGGCGGAACAGCAGACCGGGTCGTGTTGTACCACGCCGACGCGGTGGGGCTCTACATCTGGCAGAAGTACCCGTATCTGTTTGCCCCGGTCTGTAAGCACACCTCTTTGACCCTGCCTTTCTGCAGCACCGTCGCATCCTTCACCCCTGTGGCCCACGCCTCCATGTATACCGGCATGGATCCGAACGGCCACGGCATCCACACCTATACCAGACCAAGGCTGACTTGCTCCACCCTGTTTGACGAGCTGTTGAAGGCCGGAAAGCGCCCCTGTATTCTGGCCACAAACGACTCCACCTTTGAGCACATTTTCGCCGGACGGGACATGGACTATTTCAAAGCCAGCTGCGCAGCAGAAATCCAGGAAAAGGCTCTGGAGCTCATCGCCTCCGACAAATATGACGTGATCAGCATCCATACCTTTGATTATGACGATGCCTCCCATCATTTTGGCCCGGAATCCAAGCAGGCTCTCAACGCGCTGGCACTGGAGGCCGAAGGCTTCCATCTGCTGGCAGAAGCACTGGAACAGTTCCGCGGTCAGCACCGCATCCTGATGACCTACTCTCCCGACCACGGCCAGCATTCTACCAACAGTGCCGATGCAGAAGAGGTGAAAGTCGATACGGTCGACCTCTCCGGCTTCGTGGGGCTCCACGGCAGCAAGATGATCGAAGACATGAACATCATGCACTTCTTCGGCACCATATAAATGAGGAATGACATTGCAATGACCAAAGAAGAAAAGCAGGCGGTGCTGCTGACCACCGCCAGAGCGTTTATGAACCGAGGCCAGCCTCTGCAGTACGACCAGCTGAGCATGGATCGTTCCCTGCAGATCACCACACGGCGGCGCTACACCCTGCCGCCGGAAGCAGCCACCCCACAGCAGCGGCTGTATCTGGACTGTGCCACCTTCATCTGCGCCGCCTATTACAATGCTTTCGGCTACCGGCTGGAGGCAGATGTCACATGGAACATCCGGGATCTGGTACAGGACTGCGTGTTCCGTCATAACTTCACCGGTGAGGAAACAGACGCGGAAATCGAGGCCATGAAAGCCGAGGTCAAGGCACTGCTGGAACCCGGTGATGCCGTTGTCTGGTCCAAGGCCACCAACGGCCACATTATGCTGTATGTGGATGAACACACCTACTATAATTCCTCTCAAGCCGGTACTCCCGGCAGCTATGACTACCAAAACCGCCGGGATCTGGTCAGTGAAAAGGGCGGCATGCACAAAGAGGACGTCCGCTGGTGGTTCGAAGAGACTGAGGACAAGGTGGCCGGACGCAATTATCTCTTCAAACGAGCCTTCAAGACCCTGGCCGTCCTGCGTCCCCTGAACCGGGTGGGTGAGCCAACTCCTGACGCCATGGCCCGCATGGGCAGCGCCAAGGATCTGTGGTTTGCCGTCACCGCCAGTCATTCCGGCGGCCAGACCGCCCAGCCGGGCGACATCGTGGAATATACCCTTACTGTACGCAACGACAGAGATACCGCTGCCAAGGTGGAGATTTCCTTTGCAGCACCTGCCGGTTGTAGGCTGCTGGCAAAAGCCTCTGCCGCGCGGTCGCTGGCTCCCGGCGAGACCGCTGTTCTCTCCTTCCCGGTACGTCTGGAACAGGCGGAGCAGCTGTGGATCTCGCCGCCGGTCATCGCCGCAAACGGCCTGCATGTCTATGCGCCCCGGGTTCTGGTGGGCAGAAACCTCTCCGCCGTCCAGACGCAGGCGCTGCTGGCCGCCATGAAGTCCACCGCGCAGGACCGCTCCACAGAAGCCGCCGTCAACGCGGCGTATCAGGCCATCGGCATCACACTGCCGGAGCGCCGCCTGCTGCTGCGGGATCTGTTCCACCGGTACGACTCCCTGCAGGGCGAGGTCTTTGTACGAAGAGTACAGAACCCCGCAAAGGACCTGGCGGTATATTCCTATTTCGGCGGCACCGGCGTTGTAACGCCGGATGTTGGCTGCGATCCCTTCCTGCGCACCACCCAGCTGCGGATGGAGGACCTGCAGCCCGGTGACATCCTGCTGGTCAGCGACGACTATACCAATCACCACATTTACGAGGCCATGTATACCGTCGAAGGTTTCCTGGGCAGCTTCGCGCCCGGTCAGCCTCCCGCACTCCTCACCGGAGCGGAAGCAACTACGTATCTGGACAGTCTGCCGGGGCGGTATGCCTATGCCATCCTGCGTCCATCCCTGAGCCTGCAGGATTGAGAGAAAAAACAGTATCCCCGCCGCAGAATGCACATTCTGCGGCGGGGATATTTTTGTCAGAAGTCATCCGGATCCCACGCTTCTGCGGGCTCCTCGTCCCATTCCTCCGTCCAGTCGGCTGAGCAGCCTGTCACGATCCTGCGGAGACAGCTCGCCGTTTTCGTCGAAGCGAATGGGCGTTTTCTGTGTATCCGACATGTTACTCCAGCATCTCCGCTTCCATCTGCCACAGGGCGGCATGGGCGTCGGAGGGCATTCTCCAGTCACCACGGGGGGACACAGCCACACTGCCCACCTTAGGGCCGTCCGGCAGACAGCTGCGTTTGAACTGCTGGGTGAAGAAACGGCGGTAGAAGGTCTTCAGCCACTTGAGGATCACCTCACGGCTGTACTGGCCGCCCAGCGCATACTCCGCCAGACGGAACACCTTGGCAGGACTGCTGCCCCAGCGCAGGATCTGATACATAAAGAAGTCATGGAGCTCATAGGGGCCAACCAGATCCTCGGTCTTCTGGGCAATCTGTCCCTGTACTGCCGGCAGCAGCTCAGGAGAGACCGGCGTATCCAGGATATCCTCCAGGACATCCTTCAGTTCCTCATCCTTCCGGGCATTGTCCCGGGCCAGATGCGCCACCAGATGACGCACCAGCGTCTTGGGAATGGAGGCGTTGACGGCATACATGCTCATATGGTCACCGTTGTAGGTACACCAGCCCAGAGCCAGCTCGGAAAGATCGCCGGTGCCGATGACCAGACCGCCGGTCTTGTTGGCAATGTCCATCAGCACCTGTGTGCGCTCACGGGCCTGTCCGTTCTCAAAGGTAACGGAGTGATCCTCCATGTCGTGTCCGATGTCCTTGAAGTGGCTGCGGACACTGTTGGAGATATCCACCGTCTTCAAGGTAGTGCCCAGCCGCTCTGCCAGAATCACCGCATTGTTGCGGGTGCGATCGGTAGTGCCGAAGCAGGGCATGGTGACCGCCACAATATCCGTCATGGGACGATCCAGCAGCTTCATGGCCAGAGCGGTAATGAGGATGGCCAGTGTAGAGTCCAGTCCGCCGGAAAGACCCACCACCGCCGTTTTGGCGTGGGTATGCTCCAGTCGCTGCTTCAAGCCCAGAGAAGCAATGAGCAAAATCTCCCGGCAGCGGGCGTCACGATGCTCCTTGCCCTCCGGCACGAAGGGCATGGGGTTGATATAACGGGTCAGCTTGGTTTTACGCACTGTCAGGGAGAAGGGGATCTCCTGCACGGCGACCGCTTCTGCAAACAGCTGGGTACGGCGGCGCTCATAGGTCAGCTTCTGCACGTCGATCTCCGAAATGCGGAGGCCTGTCTCAAACCGGCTCTCCTGCAGGAGATGACCGTTCTCCGCGATCAGCTGGTGCGCACCGTAAACGGCGTCGGAGGTGGACTCTCCCGCACCGGAATTGGAGCAGACATAGCCGCACATAAGCTTCGCCGACTGCATGGATACCAGACGGCGGCGATAACTGTCACGGCCCACAATGTCGCTGCCAGCAGACAAATTGCCGATAATGACAGCGCCGCCGGCAGCCAGTGTGACAGAAGGCGACACGGGTGCAGCAAGATCCTGTCCCAGTTCAAAGCCTACCGTCAGTTCCGGCAGTTCGCTGCAGCGGAACACCAGCCGGTTACCGAAGGGAACCGTTTTCCCAAACAGGGTGATGGTGCTGTTCTCTGCCGGCGCGGGAGCAAACCAGCGCTTCTCATAGGCGTCTCCGGCATTGGGGAGATGTGTCTTGGGCACCACGCCCAGAATCTGTCCTTGCTGGATAATGGCCGCGCAGTTATACAGTTTGCCGTTTAGCCGCAGCGGCAAACCCACTGCCGCCATCAGTTCCAGATTGCGGGTGGCCTCCAGCACCGTGGCCAGAGCCTGCTCTGCACCCCGCAGCAGGGTGTCCTGATAGAACAGATCTCCGCAGGTAGCGCCGGTGAGTCCCAGCTCCGGTAAAACCAGCAGCCGGACACCGGCCTGAGAAGCCATACGCATCATGGCAAAGGTCTGCTCCGCGTTATAGTGACAGTCCGCCAGCTTCAGCTCCGGCGTACCGCAGGCAACAGAAATAAAACCGTCTTTCATGGAATGTTCCTCCTTGCGGTCTTGTGATGCTCTTATTGTAACCGCAGCGCCGCTGTTTTTCAAGAAAACAGCGGCGCTTGATTGCAGATATTTTGCAGATTACTGAACAACGTGGACATTCAGATGATCGTAGGTCATCTCCACATTGTGAGCGGCGAAGGTCTCCCGCAGCTTCTCATTGATGCCGTTCTTCACAGACAGGAAGTTACCAGCCTCCGTCCAGCAGAGGATGGTGTACTCAATGGAGCTGGAGCCGTAGTTGGTCAGCACCACAGCGGGAGCGGGATCCTGCAGCACATTTTCGGTGGCGTTGATGGCATCCCAGCAGGCAGCCTTTACGGCCTCAGTGGGGGCATCGTAGGAAGCGGTGATGGCAACGCTGACACGACGCTGACCCAGAGCGGTGTAGTTGATCATCTTGGAACCGGAGAGAGCCTTGTTGGGCAGGAAGACAGTGAGACCGTCAACCGTCTGCACCTTGGTGTGATACAGACGCATTTCCTTCACGGTACCCACAACACCGTCAGCCTCCACCACATCGCCGATGGCGAAGGGGCGGGAGCTGATGATCACCAGACCGCCGGCCAGATTGGCAATAATATCCTCCGCGGCCAGCGTAATACCCAGAGAGAACACAGACACCAGTGCCACCAAAGAGGTAGCCTCAATGCCCAGCTTCTCCAGCACGATCAGGGCGCCAACGATGTACAGAGCGATCTTGACGCCGCTCTGGATAAAACCCTGCACCTTGCCATCCAGCTTGGTACCGGAGAGCAGGCGTCCCGTAATCTTCAGGAGCGCCTTGATGATCACCAAAATGATCAGCGCGGTGATCAGCGCGGCAATGGCATCGCCCAGTGTCAGGGAACCCAGCTTCACGCCGTTCAGAATTTCCGTAATGTTCATGCAGAAAACTCCTTTTCAAATTAGAATGTTTCCATTTTAGAACATTTCGCAAATGTTGTCAATTCCTGTCATGCGGTGTTGCGCATCCCTTCTCCCTCTGATATGCTTTTTTACATAAACCAAGCCGAAAGGAGTGCTCACATGAGCATCCGTCACAAGCTCGCCATGCTTCTTCTGGTGTTCATTGCCGTAATGGTTTTCCTGACTGTGGATTTCCTCTATGTCAGCGGGGATGAGCTGGCTGGTGCGGAGCAGATGACTGATACCGCGGAAGTCACCGTAGAGGTACGGGATCGCACCGGCACCCAGCTGCTGGAGACCCACACCCTCACCCGCGGGCAGGGAACCGCCCTGCAGTCCCTGATTCTGCGAGGCAGCTATCTGCGCACCTTCTCCGAGTCTGCGCAGGTGGGAAAGGATGAAAAGACCTACGACATCTATATCGTTCTGCCCGAACAGCCGCAAACCATCCGTTTCGCCGTGCTGGGCAGCCGACTGCTGGCCTCTCCGGACACCTTCGGCGGCTGGCTGAAAATTCGGGACAAGGACTGGGAAATCGCCTTCAACGGCATTCTGGCCTCGCCATAACAGCAAAAACAGCGCCCGAACCATCAAAGCGGTTCGGGCGCTGCCTTGTTTCAATCACAGGTGCTTGTCCAGTGCAGCCTTGAAGGCCGGAGCGGGACGAACACCCACCAGACGATCCACTTCCTGACCGTTCTTCAGCACCACCACCGTGGGGATGCTCATAACACCGAAGCGGCGTGCCAGCTCAGGCTCCTGATCCACATTGACCTTGCCCACCAACACCTTGCCTTCGTAATCGCCGGCCAGCTGATCCACCAGAGGAGCCAGCATACGGCAAGGACCGCACCAGTCTGCCCAGAAGTCCACCAGTGCCAGAGGAGCAGCGTCCACTGCCGCATCAAATTCTGCCGTTTTGAAATGCTTCACCATAATTAATTCTCCTTTTATATGTTGATTTTCATAGCTTTTGAATCACGGGCTTATTTATGCGCGTCCAGCCACTTGGCAGCAGACTGACCGGCCACAAGACCTTCGCCTACCGCCTTGGAGACCTGCAGCGGCGCGCCGGTACAGTCGCCGGCGGCAAAAAGGCCGGGAAGGTTGGTCTGCATTTGTCTGTCCACCAGTACATAGCCCTTTTCCACCGCCAGACCGGGGAACAGCTCCGTGGGCGCCACGGTGGGCCGCAGCACAAACACGCCGTCCACCGACAGCTCCTCTCCGTCACAGACCACGGAGGTCACCGTCTGCCCGCCCCGGATCTCATATGTACGGGGGCGGTGGAAATACGTCACCTGACAGCCGATCTCCCGGAGGAAATCCGCCTCCCGGCGAGCGGAGTCAGAATAGCCCAGTACCGCCACCGGCCGTTCCCGGTAGAGCATACCGTCACAAGTGGCGCAATAGCTGACGCCGCGTCCCAGAAATTCCTCCTCGCCGGGGAATTTCCGCCCACGAGCCACACCGGCAGCCAAAATCACCGCCGAAGCCTCCACCATCTCCATGCCCACGCCCAGATACCACATGTCGCCATATTGTGCGGCATTGAGAACCTTTCCCTCCATAAATTCCGTACCGGCAGCTGCCGCGTGGGAACGAAAGGTATCCATCATCTCCTGACCGGTCAGGGCGGGCAATCCCAGATGGTTATCCACCCGTTCCGCCTTCCACAGAGGATTGTCCTCCGGTGGATTGCTGATCACCAGCACAGTTTTGCCCCGTGCCCGGAGATTCACCGCCGCACTGAGCCCCGCAGGGCCACCGCCGATGACGGCCACATCATACAGCATAGTCCTTCGCCTCCTCGCCCAACAACATCGCGATCATAGAAGCCACCTCCGCAGAGGATACACGGTAATACACTTCATTGCCCTGCCGGACCGCCGACACCACACCTGCCGCCCGCAGCTTCTGCAAGTGCTGAGAAATGCAGGACTGGGAAACCCCTGTCCCCTTTTCCATGCAGGTAACATTGTGGCAGCCGTTTTGCAGCAGACCATGCACGATTCGCAGCCGGACAGGATTGGCCAGCGCCTTCAGCAGCACCGACCTTCCTTCGTAGTCGATTCTGTTGTTCATCCTTTCACCAGCTTTCCTTTTATTTGCAATATTAGAATATCATGATATATCCATTTGCGCAGTGCTTTTTGCAACACTTCTACAACAGTTTTCCACATTGCTTTTGCCGGAACAGTTTGATAGAATGATAGATGGTTCCATATACATAAGGAGCCGGAGGAACGCTCCCTCCGGCTCTGTATTCAAAAAAGCGGCAGCGCCCCGGGGCGGCTCCGGCTGCAAGGGACGGTGCTCGGGCGCACAGATCCGCTCACAGCAGTCTATGCCGCCGCTGCACCCGCCGTCACCGATCCCTGCTTACCCTGTCCGATAATGATTCGGGCTTATTCTGTTGCAAAGTGAGGTTTTCGCCATGATCAAAATCGCTCCTTCCATCCTTTCCGCCGATTTTGCCTATCTGGCCAGAGACATTGAAAAAATCGCCGACGCCGACTACGTCCATGTGGACGTGATGGACGGTCAGTTCGTCCCCAACATGAGCATGGGCCCGATGGTGGTTTCCTCCATCCGCAAGGCCACCAATATGTTCCTTGACGTTCATCTGATGATCGTAGAGCCCATCCGCTTTGTCCGGCAGTTCTGCGAAGCCGGCGCTGATCTGGTGACCGTTCATGTGGAGGCAGACACCGAGGAAAACATCCACGCCGCTCTGGATCTCATCCACAGCATGGGCAAGAAGGCCGGTGTGGTGGTGAAACCCAAGACCCCCGCCGAAGCAGTCCTCCCCTTCATCGACAAGGTGGAGCTGATTCTGGTGATGACCGTGGAGCCAGGCTTCGGCGGTCAGAGCTTCATGGCGGACATGATGCCCAAGGTGGCCGCTCTGCGCAAGCTCATCGACGAGAAGAATCCCGCCTGCGAGCTGGAGGTGGACGGCGGCATCGATCCCGTCACCGCCCGGGTGGCCGTGGAAGCCGGCGCCAACGTGCTGGTGGCCGGAAGCTCCGTTTACAAAGCCGCGGACATTCCCGCCCGCATCCGGGAGCTGAGAGGTTAAGGATGGATCATTTCGCATCCGTGCCCAGAATGTCTCTGGGGCTCTATCCCACGCCGCTGTATCCGCTGAAAAACATCAGCGCCAAATACGGCAGAAATATCTATATCAAGCGCGACGACCTGTGCGGCGTTGCATTGGGCGGCAACAAGGTGCGCAAGCTGGAGTTCCTGCTGGCACAGGCGAAAGCAGAGGGCTGCGACACTGTGTTCACCACCGGCGGCGCACAGTCCAACCACGCCATGCTCACCGCCGCCTGCGCAGCAAGGCTGGGCATGAAAGCCATTCTGCTGCTGAAAAAGCGGGGCGTCACGGAGCATCTGGGCAATCTGGTACTCAACGACATCTACGGTGCGGAGGTGCGCCTCATAGACACCGACAGCTACGATGATATTTATGCCG
The DNA here is from genome assembly GCA_015067995.1 of Oscillospiraceae bacterium. GTDB lineage: Bacteria > Bacillota > Clostridia > Oscillospirales > Oscillospiraceae > Oscillibacter. Next base: position 28,017 of record SVLJ01000009.1, on the reverse strand, counting down.
AGATGGAGAGGGAAAGCGTCCGTCTGGCAGCTGAGGGGCATCGTGCCTTTTCCATTCCCTGCGGCGGCTCCAACGCCATGGGCACCCTCGGCTACGCCAACTGCGTCCGGGAGCTGGCGGAACAGGTGAAGGCAAAAGGCATCTTCCCCGCCCACATCGTCTCCGCCACCGGCTCCGGCGGCACCACCGCCGGTCTGCTGCTGGGCACACGGCTGTACCTGCCCGATACGCAGGTCACCGGAATCGGTATCTGCGACGATCCCTTCGCCGAGATCGTTCCTCAGTTGGTGGAGGATGCCTCTTCCATTCTGGGCGTAAGCGTCCCGGCCCGGGAGGGTGACTTCGCCCTGCGCTGGAACATCGGCGCAGGCTACGCCATCCCCAACCCCGCCGACGTTCCTTATATGGAGGAGCTGGCACGCACCGAGGGCATGCTGCTGGACCCCGTCTATACCGGCAAGGCATGGAGCGGGCTTCTGCAGGGACTGGAGCAGGGCTGGTTCGGCTCCGAGGGAGACATCATCTTCGTCCATACCGGCGGTGCGGCGGCGCTGTTTGCCATCGACCTGCCCCGAAACTGACACACAGGAGGAGTTCACCATGGAATACTTCCCCGCGCCGCTGGAAAAGCTGGTGGAACAATTCGCCCGTCTGCCGGGCATCGGCGGCAAGTCCGCCCAGCGGCTGGCCTTTCACGTGCTGGGTCTGCCGGAAAGCGAGGCGCAGGAATTTGCCGACGCCATCGTGGACGCCAAGCGCAGCGTCACCTGCTGCCCCGTCTGCCAGAACTTTACCGCCGGCGGTCTGTGCCCCATCTGCTCCTCTCCCAAGCGGGACGGCAGCGTCATCTGCGTGGTGGCCGATCCCCGGGACGTGGCAGCCATGGAGCGGGCACGGGAATTCAACGGCCACTATCATGTGCTCCACGGCGTCATCTCCCCCATGAACCACGTGGGGCCGGATGACATTGCCATCAAGCCCCTCATGGAGCGGGTAGCAAAGGGCGGCATCAGCGAGGTCATCATGGCCACCAACCCCGACACCGAGGGCGAGGCCACCGCCATGTACATCGCCCGGATTTTGAAGCCCTTTGATGTGCGGGTCACCCGTCTGGCCTACGGCATCCCCGTGGGCGGGCATCTGGAATTCGCCGATGACGCCACGCTGATGCGTGCGCTGGAAGGCCGCCGGGAACTGTAAGAACATCATGATATGCGAAAATATCCGTCTGGAGCGGCTGCTCCGGACGGATATTTTTTGCACTTTCTCACGGCAGGCGATTCGCAAACATGACATTTTGTCTTGTTTAATTATCGAAACCCGTCTATTCAAATGCGGGTGAAAGCCTTTCTTTCTGCGCCGCAGAATGGTATTTTTAGATAGAAATCGCTGATATATCGTCCGGCAGAAGACATTCCAGCATGGGGCGCTCCTCCACATATTCCCGGCAGCAGTGGATAAACGCCCGTATGATATCCGGCCGGGAATAGGATTTGGACGCGACGATATATCCGGTCAGGGGCAGCGGTGCCGGTTCGACGGATCGGCAGGTCAGCATCCCGGGATACTGCTCCATCAGGTGGTAGGCTGTCGTGGCACCCATGATACTCCAGCAGTGGGAATCCCGGAAGTAGGCAGGCATGCTCCATTGCGTCAGCGCTACTTGATAGGGTAACACCGCATTTTCCGAAAAGTGCTGCCGCTGCCAGCGAAGCATTGTTTCATGAACCGACATCGTCATGACCTGAAAGGCCGGGTCCAGCTCCGCCGGAGACAGCACACGGTCCGGCAGCGGCGTATCCGCGGGACAGAGGATGCACCACGGTTCCTGAAAACAAGGGGTACACGCAAAGTAATTCGTCGATGCAGGCCGTATCAAACCATATACACGCAGTGACACATCAAAAGGCTGCTCACTGGTGGTAATATCGCCCATGTCTACGGGGATCGTGTACTGCTGCAGCTCCACGCCCGGAAGCATTCGCCGCAGCTTTTTCATCACATGCGAAAAGATCTTCTCATGCGTAAACTCGCTGGTGCCGATCCGCAGCACCTTCTGTTTGCAGGAATCCCGGAACTCCTGCAGGTGCCGCTCCACCGAAAGCAGCTCCCGGGCCACCGGAAGCAATCGCTCCCCCTCCGGCGTCAGGGTGATGCCGTTGCGGCCCCGCTGCCGCAGGAACAGCCGGACCCCCAGCTCCTCCTCCAGCCGGCCCAGATAGGAAGACACGGAGGGCTGGGAGAGATACAGCGCATCCGCCGCGGCGGAAAGGCTCCGATGCTCCGCAATGGCGAGAAAAATTCTGGCGCTCTGGTAGTTCATAACGGCACCTCCCGATGCAAAACAAACAAGACAGCTTTTTATATTTTAGAAGCATTCTCCGCCGTTGTCAAGCAGTGGACCACGGCGGCAGAGACGGGCCTCCTGATCAAGATGGTTTTGGGTTTCCATCGGTGTCATGTGCTCTTTTCATGCCGTTTCTGCCGCCGTTTCCAAATATTTTAAGGTCATGACACGTTCTGCGTGGAACGTGTGTGATAAAAAACAAAGATATAGGAGGATACCACATGAAAAGAATCATCGCACTGATCCTTGCCCTGGTCATGACCATGGCACTGGTGGCCTGCGGCGGCGACAAGCCCACCAGCAGTACCCCCAGCACACCCAGCAATCCCACTCAGTCCAGCAAACCCTCTAACCCCAGCACCAGCACCCCCGGCACCGACAAGCCCGCTGAGCCCGCCGATCCCGACGCCGACAAGTACGGCGGCGACCTGATCTATGCCACCGGCAACGCCTGGACCAGCTTCGATCCCCACCAGCAGTCCCAGTCCTCTCTGGGCAACCTGTATTCCATCGTGCACTACACCGAGGGCATGGCCGTGAAGGACATTAACGGCAAGATCTATCCCCAGGTCTGTGATCTGGAGGAGTCTGCTGATGGTCTGACCATCAAGTTCACCCTGCGGGAGCGTTATTTTTCCAACGGTGAGAAGGTCACCATTGAGGATGTGGATGCATCTATCCGCCGTGCTGCCGCTCTGATGAACGAGACCAACTTCGATAAGTATTTTGCTGAAACCACCTACAAGGTGGAGGGTAATTCTGTCATTTTCACCACCGAGAGATACAACATCAACCTGCTGTCTGGTCTGGTGTCTTTCACCGGCGTTTTCAAGATCATGCCCAAGGAAATCTGCGACAAGTATGCCATTACCGGAGGCACCCAGCATGCCAGCGGTCTGGTCAAGGGCGCCACCGCTCCCGACCTGAACGTGATCGAGGACGCCATCGGCTCCGGCACCTACAAGCTCTCCAAGTACACCGAGGAAGAGTTCACCATGGTCCGCAACGAGAAGTACGTGGCCATCGAGACGGACGCTGTGGGCGTTGCCAAGGAAGCCAAGTGCTATCTGGACAGCATCTCCTTCCAGCTGAACAAGGACGCATCTTCCCGTACCGCTGCCATGCTCACCGGCGACTATGACATCGGCAGCGTCCAGACCGCCATGGAGGATACCGCTCTGGCTCAGGGCCTGAAGTTCCGTACTGCCGGCACCACCTGGACCCACGGCATCTTCTTCAATCTGGACGAGTCCAACACCGACAGCCCCGTGTATGACGTCAACGTCCGCAAGGCTATCCGTGCCATCATTGATGTGGACGCTGTCATGCTGGCCATCTGCGGCGGCAAAGAGAGCAAGATCGACTATCCTCTGACTCCCACCCCCGTTGTTAAGGAAAGCACTGCTTACCACAACACCATGCTGGCCGATTCCGGCGAGTGGAACATCAAGGATGCCGCCAAGGCCAAGGCCTATCTGGCTCAGTCCAGCTACAACGGCGAGAAGATCGTATATCTGACCCATGCCTCCGGCGCCTTCTATACCGCTGCCATGGTCATCATTCCCGCTATGGAATCCATCGGCCTGAAGGTGGAGCTGATGGCGGTTGACAACGGTTCCCACTCCGCTATGCGCAAGGACCCCAAGACCGGTCACGACATCGGCTGCTGGGAGGTTCAGAAGAACACCGAAAACCCCGTCCTGCACGGCACCTTCGTCACCGGCACTCAGGGCTGGTGGAGCCATCCTGTGAAGGACGAGACCATCAGCATCATGCAGACCACTCCCTCCGGCTCTGCCGAGTCTGTGGCCGCTTATGAGAAGTACACTCAGCTGGTCATCGACGAGTGCCCCTACATCCTGTTCGGCAACCCCACCGGTTCCGAGTGGACTCAGGGCAACGTGGAGAAGAACACCACCGGTCAGATCAACTACTACCTCTGGAACACTTACTTCACCGAGAATCCCAGAACGAAATAATTTCCCTCATCACACAAAAAAGTGGGACCGCAGCTGCGGTCCCACTTTTTTATTGCTTTCTTACAGTGCGGTCTTCCAGAGGCCGTGGAGGTTGCACCAGGCATACACTGCCACAGGCTTCTCGCCCTCAGCCAGAGCGAAGACCACTTCAGGCTTCTCACCGGGAAGCAGCTTCTTGATCTGGCTGCCCTTCTCGGTCTCCAGAGCCAGCCACTCGATGAAGTGCTCTTCCACCATTGGATGCTCCACGCTGCCCACCACGGCAGTGACCAGATTGCCCTCCACCTTGACCTCGGGCAGATGCTTCTCCACGGAAGCCTCCACGCTGCCGGGGATGATCTCCTTCATTTTCTGACCGCAGCAGAACACGGGAACGCCGCTGCTCTTGGCGTGGGTGATGATGTTGCCGCAATGCTCACAGATGTAGAATTTCATAGAAGTTTCCTCCTGAATCATTGATTTTGTGATCTTAGGATACCTCAATTTCGCTCAAATATCAGTTGCAAAAGCCACAGTTTTAAAAAATATTCGAATATTATAATATCCGATCTTTATAATACGCCACCAGCATGTCCACCACGGTGCCGTAGGACTGGATGCCCTTTTCCTCGCCGTAGCTTTTCAGCAGACCATCGTACATAGTGTTGGACACCTGCTGCACCACCGTATCTTCAAACTGATCCCAGTATTCGTTGTTGTCAATGAGGTCAAGCTTCGCTCCCACAGGCAGAGCGTCGTACACTTCCTCCCATGCGGCCCGGTCAGCGCGGTGGAGGGCATTGCCAAGATACACATAGCCCAGCAGCCAGCCGGAATAGTTGGTAACGACATCGTCCGCCGTGGTAGAGGCCAGAATGGCGATGAAATTGCACTCCTGCTCCGAGGAAAAGCCCCGCTGGTGCGCCAGCTCATGGGCAGCGGTAGCCGGCAGGAACGCCGCCGGACTGTCCACGTTCACATTGGCCTCGCCTGTATAGGGACAGAAAATGCCGGTGAAATCCAGTCGGCTCAGAATACGGGAGAAGTACACCGCCTTGGGGGATTTGTCGTCAAAGGCCAGAACGGGAAAAATCTTCTCCACATTGTCATAGGTATGGGCGCTGTCGGCCAGAATTTCCTGCCGGGATGCGGCAAACACGCCGTTTGCGTCACGGGGTACAGAATCCGCAGTTTTCTGCAGGCCTTCTACAAACAGCTCTGTCACCGCCCGCAGATCTGCCACCGCCACATCCTGCGCGTAGACGCCGGACTTTTCCTGAAAGCCGTCGATATAGAAGCTGAAGCCCCACAGCCAGCAGAACGCGGTATATATGGTCACGCCGGAGCAGACCGCTCCCAATAGAGCGCTGTAAAGTCGATGCAGGCGGCGGCCTTTGGCGCGCACAATGGCAGCCACCGACCAGATGACATACACCACGGCAGCCGCTACCAGCAGCACCACCAGAAGCTCCGCCACGGAAACCGGAACCAGGTACGTTGCCGCCGCCAGTCCGTGACGCACCACTGCCATCACTTTCGACACAGCCGTCATGAAGCCACGCTGGTTCTGCAGCAGGAAAAAGGCGGTCAGCAGTGCGGCATTGGTCAGCAGCCAGAGATGCAGCTTCTTATGACGCAGGAAAAAGTTTTTCAAGAGGAAACTCCTTTCTGAAAAGGCCTGCCCTGACGGGCAGGCCCTGGGCACACGGGGAACACAAGGTGTCATTCCGCTGCTTCCAGCAGCTCACGGGTATAGTCGCACTGGGGATCGTCAAACACTTCCCGCACTGGGCCCTGCTCCACGATGACACCGTCCTTCATCACCAGCACACGGTCGCACAGCTGCCACACCACATTGAGATCGTGGGAGATGAAGAGGTAGCTGAGATCCAGTTTGTCGCGCAGATCCCGGAGCAGTTTCAAAATTTGCGCCTGAATGGTCACATCCAGCGCGCTGACCGGCTCGTCGGCAATGATGAACTTCGGGCGCTGGATCAGGGACACGGCGATGCTGACACGCTGGCGCTGACCGCCGGACAGCTCCGCAGGCTTTGCCGCCAGACATTCCGGGGGCAGCTCCACCTTATCCAGTATATCCCGCACACGGCGCTTGCGCTCCGGCGCATCGTACTTGCCATAAATTCGCAGGGGTTCTTCCAGAATCCAGCCCACGGTATAGGCAGGATTCAGTGAGCTGTACGGGTCCTGAAAAATCATCTGGGGCCGTTTGGTATAATGGATCACCTGACCCTTGTCCGGCTGCACCATACCCAGAATGGTACGGGCCAGCGTAGATTTGCCGGAGCCGGACTCACCCACCAGCGCCACAATCTCGCGGTGATAGATGTCAAAGCTGACGTCATGGAGAACGATCTGCTCCACCTTTTTCTGCAGCAGACCGCCGGTGCGGTAACCGCTGGTGACATTCTGCACGGAGAGAACCAACGGACGATCCATCACACATCCTCCCTTCTGTCCCGCCGGGGAATGGCAGCAATGAGATGTTGGGTATACGGGTGCTGCGGATTCGCATAGACCTCCTGCGTCAGGCCTTCCTCCACCAGCACACCCCGCTGCATCACCGCCACACGGGTACAGAGCTTGCGCACCACGTTGAGGTTGTGGGAAATGAACAGCATGGAGGTGCCATGGCTCTCATTAAGGCGCTTCAGGAGCTTCAGAATCTGCGCCTGAATGGTCACATCCAGCGCCGTGGTGGGCTCGTCCAGCAGCAGCAGCTTGGGACGGCACACAATAGCCGCGGCAATCATGGCACGCTGGAGCATACCTCCGGACAGCTCAAAGGGGTATTTGTGGTACACTTCCTCCGGATTGTCCAGCTCCACCTCGCCCAGTGCATTGACAGCGCACCAGTAGCGGTCTTCCTTGCTGAGATCGGTATGGAGCAGCAAAGTTTCGCTGACCTGCTCGCCTACCTTCATCAGAGGATTCATGGCAGTCATAGGCTCCTGGAACACCACACCGATGGACTTGCCCTGCACGGTGCGCAGAAGGTCACGCTTGGCGTGGAGCAGCTCCACGCCGTCCAGCAGCACTTCGCCGGAATAGTCACAGGAGCGGCGGGGCAGCAGACCTGCCACGCTCATGGCGGTGACGGTCTTGCCAGAGCCGGACTCGCCCACCAGACCCAGAATTTCTCCGTCCTGAATGGTGAGGTTGACGCCGGACACCGCTTCCCTGTCGCGGTTATGGAATTTCACATGGAGGTCACGGATCTCAAGCATAGCGTCCTCCTTCCCCGCGCTGGAGGCCTTCGCCCATCAGACCCACGCCGAAGATCATCAGAACGATGGTGCCGCCGGCGCAGAGTGCATACCACGGAGCGGAATACAGCATGCTCTGGGCGTCCGAAAGGATGTAACCCAGAGAGCCCATGCTGCCGATGCCCAGATAGCTCATGGATGCCTCTGCCAGCACGGCGTTGTTGAAGCCGATGGTCAGCGCCGGCAGCAATACCTGCATGATGTTGGGCAGGATGTGAATGGTCAGGATACGCACCTTACCGGCTCCCATGAGCCGTGCGCTTTTGATGTAGTTGGCATCCCGGACGGATGCGTAAGCGGAACGGGTCACACGGGCAAAGCTGGGCGTAAACACGATGCTCAGGGCAAGGATCACATTCCATGTGCCGCCGCCCAGCACACTGACGAATACCAGACCCAGCAGGATACTGGGGAAGGCCGTCAGGGCGTCGTTGAACCGCATGAGGATGGCGTCCACACGTCCGCCGAAATAGCCGGTGAGAGCGCCGATCACCGTACCCGCCGTGCAGCTGAGGATCACGGTAGCCAGTGCGATGCCCAGCGTAGTGCCTGCACCGCGGATGACGCGGCTGAAGATATCACGTCCAAAATTGTCCGTACCCATCCAATGGGCAGCGGAGGGAGCCTGCAGTTTTTCCGCGGAAGACATAGCTTCGGGATCATAGGGTGTCCAGAACTGGCCGATGATAATCAGCACCAGCAGCACTGCCGTCAGAAGAACACCGGCCTTGAAGTAAGGACTCATGTGCTTCATTCCCCGTCACCTCCCAGACGCAGTCTCGGGTCGATGCGCTGACTCACCAGATCTCCCAGCGTACCCGCCAGTACCACCCAGAAGGCCAGAATCACAATAATGCTCTGCACCACCGGCCAGTCGCGACCGGAGATGCCGCCCAGCAGCAGGCGGCCAAGGCCCGGAACACCGAACACCTGCTCCACCACGATGCTGCCGGCCACCACCTCCGCCATGGTCTGCGCCAGAAAAGCTACCACAGGCGGCAGCGCGTTGCGCAGCACATGTCGCCACAGCACATTGGAGCGGTCGTTGCCACGGGAGATGGCAGTGCGTACATAGTCGCTGTTCATTTGGAAGATGATGGTGCTGCGCAGCATCCGTACCGTCATGGCCACACGGGGCAGCGCAATGGCCACCGCCGGAAACAGCAGATGCCACAGGAACCGTCCCGGCTCCGCCGGTGTGGGGAAGGCGCCGCCGGGCTGGAACCAGCGCAGCAGAATGCCGAACACCCAGCTGATGAGGATGCCGGAGAAAAAGGGCGGTATGGACATAAAGAGCTGGTTGAAGGTGGTGCGAACAGCATCGATGGTGCGCCAGACCCGGCCCTTGCGGCCCTCCCAGCGGACAGACCACATCCCCAGAGGGATGGATGCTGCCACGATCAGCACAAAGCTCATGAGGCTCAGTGTCAGGGTGGCGGGGATCTTCTGGCCCACCAGACCGCTCACCGGAATTTTATAGCTGAAGGACACGCCCAGATCGCCGGTGAAGAAGCCGGCCAGCCAGCTGAAATAACGCGTCATAAAGGGGCGGTTCAGCCCCAGCTCCTCCCGCAGCGCTTCCAGCCGTTCCTGTGTGGCATTGGTGCCCAACAGGGCCACCGCCGCGTCACCGGAAACCAATTCAAAGGCCAAAAACGCCAGGAAGGAGACGATGAGCATGGTCATCAGCAGGGTCAACACCTTTCTGACAGCATAACGCATGGTCATCCTCTCCTTTCCGACAAGCGGGACAGCAGTCCCGCTCATTCATTTGTATCAATCAACGTAACGGACAGTGGACATGTCCATCACATACATGGGATAAAATTCATAGCCCGTCAGATTCTCCCGGATGGCCACCAGATTGGCCAGATCCTGAATATACACGTTGGCGGCCGTCTCCGTCAACTGACGCTGCATCTGCTTATACAGATCCGTACGCCTGGCGTCGTCACGCTCCTCCAGAACCTGCGCAAACAGCTGGTCGTAGGCGGGATTGTTGTAGTTGATGAAATTCTTGGAATATGTGGAGGTAAACCGCTCCAGCAGGGCGCGGGCGGTCATGTTGCCGGCATCCACGCCCACAACGGTGCCCTGGAACTGGCGGCCAACATACACATCGCTGAGCCAGGATTCCCAGGTGATCAGCTGGATCTCCGCGGTGACACCAATGGCCTTGAACTGCTCCTTCAGCACCTCAGCCGTGTCGATATGGGGCTGATGGTTGGAGGGCACCTTGATGGTAAAGGTGAAGCCGTGGGGATACCCAGCCTGGGTCAGCAGCTCCCTGGCCTTCTCCACGTTCTGTGTATAGTGGTCCGTCAGCTCTTCCATGAAATACTTGCCGAAGGTGGGATACATACTGGAGCCGATGGCAGTGCCGTGGCCGTCAGCCATCAGGTCCAGCACCGTCTGCTTGTCCACGGCGTAGCACAGAGCCTGACGCACGCGTTCATCATCGAAGGGCTTCTCAGCGTTGTTGAGATACAGCGCCTGCACCAGATTCATGGTGCTCTCCACCACATTGTAGCCCTTGCCCTGAATCTGGGCGATCTGCGTTGTGGTGAGGTTTGCGCAGATGTCCACGGAGCCGCTCTGGAGCGCCAGCACCAGTGCGTCGCCGTTCTCGATGATGCGGACGGTCACCTTGTTCAGATACGCAGGAGTTCCCCAATACTCCTCAAACTTTTCCAGCACCACGGACTCCTGCGGAGTACGGGAGGCGAAGCGGAAGGGGCCGGTGCCGATGGGGGCAGTCTCCTGCTGCTCATATCCCTCAGGGATGATGGCAGCAGTCAGGTAGGACAGGAAATCGCCGTCTGCCGCCGTCAGGGTGATGGCCACGGTTTTCTCGTCCTTCTTCTCTACCGATTTGATAATAGAAAACGCCTCCACCAGAAGTTCTCCACCTCTGATGCCGGCGCAGCGTTCAATGGAATATACCACATCGTCCGCAGTCACCGTTTCGCCATTATGGAACTTGACGCCCTCACGCAGGGTAAAGGTGTATACCGTTCCGTCCTCACTGATGGTATGAGATGCAGCAACTGCAGGGATAAGCTCTCCGTCAGGCGTGGGCTTCACAAGGCCCTCGAAGACGTTGAACAAGACCTCCTTGGTTCCTGCCGCCACCATGCGGTGAGGGTCAAGACTATCGTCCAGGTCCTGAGCGATGGCAACGACAACACTGCCGTCCTTCGCTCCGGCCGAGCCGGAAGTCCCGGGTCCTGTGGTGCCTCCGCAGCCGCAGAGAGTAATGCCCAGCAGGGCCACGGACAGTAAAAATGCCAGGATTCGCTTTTTCATAGTGTTTCTCCTTTGTAGCCGCCGCGATGGGTCGGCTCGTTGTTGTTTGGCTCTGTTTGCTATGTTCCATATTCAATTGTTGGAAGTCAGAAGGGTTTTCTGCTCCCGTAACTTGTTATTCTACAGGAACACACCCGAAAATACAAGTATCTGCGGCAAAATAGCCATCACGCAGCAAAGGGAATCGTCGTCAGGACGATCCCCTTTGTTCAATAACGGGTTTACGGGTCCTCCGGCATAAAATCCGGAACATCGGGTGAAGCTTTTGTGCGGGGCGGCACACCGTCCTGATAGGACTGCGTATCCACAGGATAGCCACGCTTCTTCAGGCGCTGACGCACCAGGAAGTTGACCAGAGAATACATACAGGCGAACACCGGTACGCCGAAGAACATGCCGATGACACCGAAAAAGCTTCCACCCACCAAAATAGCAGTGATGACCCACATGCTGGAAAGGCCGGTTTTGTCGCCCAGAATGGCAGGGCCTATGATATTGCCATCCACCTGCTGCAGCGCCAGGACAAAGATGGCGAAATACAGCGCCTGAACAGGAGACACCAACAGGATCAGGAAAATACTGGGGATGGCGCCCAGGAAGGGGCCGAAGAAGGGGATCACATTGGTGACGCCCACAATGACAGAGATCAGAGGTGTGTAGGGGAACTGCAGAATCCGGCAGCCGATAAAGCAGATGATGCCGATGATAAGAGAATCCAGCAGCTTGCCGCGGACGAAGCCCGAGAACACCTCATCCACCCGGCGCAGCCCGCGGAAAAACCACAGCGTCTTTCGGGGAGACAAAATACCGCATACCATTTTCCGCCCGTGGGCGGCAGTACGTTCCTTGGTGGCCAGCAGGTATACCGATACGATGACACCCACCAGCAGATCCATGGCAAAGGAAACCGCTGTCAGCACACCGCCGGAAACCACACCCACGATCTGCTGCGCCTTGGGCATCAGCGTATTGGTGACCCAGGACAACAGGTCATTGTAATAGTCCTGCATCAGCCCGCCTACCCAAGTCTCCATTTCCGGATTCAGATGGAACAGCTCCTCTACCCATCCGACAATGATACTATAGTAATTTTCCACGTTGCCGACGAGCTGCAGGACGCTGCGGTACAGTTCCGGCAGCAGGAAGCTCATCAGCAGATACACCGCGATACCGATGATGATCCATGTCAGAAGCAGGCTCACAGCCCGGGGGCCGGCGGCACAGGGCAGTCCGTCCTCACGGGCTTTCAGTACCTGCTTTGGAAACAGATGCTGCTCAAAAAAGTCGATCGCCGGGGCCAGCAGGTAAGCGATCATGGCACCCAACAAAACCGGCTGCAGAGCCTCCAGCAGCTGATTCGCAATTCCCAGAAGCCAGCGGCTTCCAAACAGCGTATCATAAAACAACAAAATTGCCGCCGTTGCCAGAAAAACCGTTACGCCCGCCTTTACATAGATGCTTGCTTTTCTCACACCGTCTCCCCCTTTTCCTGCCTCCAAACAGCAATTTACTGTCCGAAAGTATTTTATCATGTATGCAGGGATAATTGCAATCCTCGTTTTGCCGTGCTACAATATTATCAGAAAAAATCCTTCCCATGGGTCGGTTGTTTTTTTGTATATTATTCTCCCCGCATATCTGCCGTCGGATATTCAGGAGGTCTCTTCCATGAAAAAACTTCTTTTGATCGTCAATCCCGCCGCCGGAAAAACCCGTTCACACGGACCGCTGTTTGATGCCGTGTCCGTGTTCTGCAAGGCCGGTTATCTGGTTCATGTGCACAACACTACCGGACGCGGCGATGCCACTCAGGTTGCCGCTGCACAAAGCGGCGACTATGATGTGGTGGTATGCTGCGGTGGAGACGGCACCCTCAACGAAACGGTATCGGGCCTTCTGCAGGCCGAAAATCCTCCGCCTCTGGGCTATATCCCCAGAGGCAGTACCAACGATTTCGCCGCCACGCTGGGTCTTTCCTCCAATCCTGTGCAGGCAGCAGAGACCATTGTCACACATCAGCCACAGATGCTGGACATTGGTTTCTGGAACCAGCGCCCCTTCGTATATGTAGCCTCCTTCGGTGCCTTTACCCGCAGTTCCTACGCCGCTCCCCAGGCAAACAAAAACGCACTGGGGCATCTGGCCTATATTTTGGAGGGAATCAAGGATCTCAATACGCTGCGCCCCTATAAAATGTCCTTAAGTGCCGACGGTGAAGTGCTGGACGGTGAGTATCTGTTCGGCGCCATCTGCAACTCCACCTCCATTGGTGGTCTGATGAAGCTGGATCCGTCCAGAGTGGTGCTGGATGACGGTCGGTTTGAAATGCTGCTGGTACCAAATCCCAAAACACCCGTTGAGCTGCAGAATCTGCTGCTGGCACTGCTGAATCAACAGTATGATGCGCAGGGCCTGATTTTCCGCCACGTCTCCTCGGTAACAGTGAAGCCTTCTGAGGATCTTCCCTGGTCTCTGGACGGCGAGTACGGCCCCAGCTCTCAGCAGGTGGAGATCGTCAACCACCAGGCCGCATTGAGGTTTCTGCTGTGACGAGGGCGCAGGATCTCCGCCGCATATGGGCGAAACACACACCGGGGCTGCTCAGCTCACAAGCACGGTATGCCGTTCTCTGTCCGGTGCTGGAACGCCCCGAAGGACTGCACGTACTGCTGGAAGTCCGCGCCCCCGGCTTAAAGCAAGGCGGCGAGGTATGCTTTCCGGGCGGACGCGCCGAACCGGGAGAAACCTTTGAAGCCTGTGCACTCCGGGAAACCTTTGAAGAGCTGGCCATCCCTCCGCAGGAAATCGAGCTCATCGGAAAAACCGACTTCCTCTGCCAGCCGGGGCGTTCTCTGATTCAGCCGGTGTTGGGTCTGGTTTCTCCCGCCGGCTGTGCTGCCATTCATCCATCCCCGCATGAAGTAGCCGAGGTGTTCACCGTGCCGCTGGAGTTCCTGCGTAATACAGAGCCGGAGCGGTATACCTATCAGCTGAAGGCTCAGATCCCGGAGGACTTTCCCTACGACGCCGTGGGCATCCCCCGCGATTACCGCTGGAACGGCGGTGAGGCAGAAGTGCCCATCTGGCATTATCAGGGGCATGTTATCTGGGGTATGACCGGCCGCATCCTGCTGGACATCGTCCGCCGCCTCTCCTGAATATGCAAAAATACCGAAGTTGTGATACACAACTTCGGTATTTTTTACTCTGTCGGATATACAATCAGCAGGCAGAAGCCCATGTCCGCATCAGCAGTGCCGCCGCCCGGAATCACATTGCCCGCCGGGATCTTCGCCAGCACCGCATCCATCTCCGCGGCGGTCAGCTCATAGACGATCCTGTCCTCCTGCTCCGCGCCCGAATAGCCGGAAAGCAGCTCCGCGATCTGACTGCGGCTGAGCTTCACCTTGACACTGCCGCACCCAGTCTTCTGCTCCATGGGTTTCTCGGCAGCATCCTCAACCGGGGATGCATTTTCCGGCTCCGCAGCGGGTGCATCGGCAATCGCCGCTTCCGCTTTGGCGTCCCATACGGCAGGTGCCATCGGCACGGCAGGCTCTGTCGGCGCCTGCGCCTTGCTGGCTGTACCGGCCATGGACATTTCCATCACGGCATCCTTGGCATCCATACCGCCGGTGAGTCGTGCAGACAGCGGGCCAAGCGCGATGACGATGGCCATGCAGGCCGCCATCTGCAGCAGTGTGCGCTGCCAGGACTTCATCCGCTTTTTCCGGGGCATCGCTTCCGCACGGACAGCAGCCATGACGCCTTCCGCAAAACCAGCGGGGACTTCCTCTTCTTCCGCATCCGGAAATGCTTCCTTCATCTGCAGGATCTGTTCCACATACATCCGGCAGTCTTCGCACACCGTCAGATGCTTCCGGACCCGCTCCGCCTCTTCGTCGGTGCAGAAACCGTCCACGTACATATCCAACAGGGCCGCGTATTCTTCACATGTTTTCATCTGCAGCCCTCCTCTCCTGTACCTTTGGACGTTGAGAATCCGGAAAAGTTCCCGCTTTCCAGCAAAAATTTACGCAGCAGCTTTCGCCCACGATTAATTCGGGATTTCACCGTGCCCAGATCAAGATCCAGAATATCGGCAATCTCATCATAGCTGCGTTGGTGAATCTCCCGCAGCAGCAGTACCGTGCGGTATTCCGGCTGCAGCGCCCGCAGGCCTGCTTCGATCACCGTTTTCAGCTCCGCACGTTCCGCCTCTGCATGAGGATCTCCTGTGGATGCCACCACTGGCAGCTCCACTTCCTCATCGTCCAACGACGGTCCCGCCGCGCTCTGGTGACGTTGTTCCTTCCGCAGCAGATCCATGCAGGCGTTGCTGGTCAGCCGGTAAAGCCACGTGGCAAAGCTGGAATCGCCCCGAAAAAACGGCAGTCCCTGCCACGCTGCCAGAAACGCCTCCTGAGCAGCCTCCTGGGCGTCATCCGGATTGGCGCAGAGACGGCGTGTCAGCGCAAAGACTTTCTTTTCATATAGGTGGATCAATGTCTCAAAGGCATCCTGATCGCCCTGCTTCGCCGCCGCGACCAGTTCCTGTTCTGACAGATTCGGAGGTTTCATCGCAAATCCCTCTTAATACCTTTCGTCACTTCATATACATCCTGCAATGTGTTCATCCGGACGATCTGTTCCTTATAGTACCCCGCATGGGAAACGCCCTTCAAATACCAGCAGTAATGCCGCCGCGCCTCCAGCACCGCCGTGCGTTCGCCCCGCAGCTGTGCCGCCAGCTCAATCTGGTGCACTGCCACGTCGCACCGTTCCGACAAAGGCGGCAGAGGCGGTACTGCCCGTCCCTCCAGCGCTGCTGCAGCCCGTTGGAACAACCACGGATTTCCAAAGCAGCCGCGGCCGATCATGGCCATATCCGCACCGGTATGGTGCAGAATCCGGACAGCATCCTCCGGCTCAAAAATGTCACCGTTGGCAATCACCGGTACAGAAACCGCCTCCTTCACCTGTCGGATGCAGTTCCAGTCGGCTTTGCCGCCATACAGCTGCGCACGGGTTCGGCCATGAACAGCAATGGCACTGACGCCCGCCTGTTCCAGTACACGGGACAGCTCCACGCAGTTGCAGCTGCCCATGTCCCAGCCGCGGCGGATCTTGGCCGTCACCGGCACGGACACTGCCTTTACCACCGCTTCCACAATGCGCCCGGCCTTGTCCGGGTCCTTCATCAGAGCCGAACCATCGCCGTTATTGACGATTTTGGGCATCGGACAGCCCATGTTGATATCCAGAATATCCGCTCCTGAAAGCTCCAGCGCCCGCACAGCAGCCTCCGCCATACAGTCCGGTTCAGAGCCGAAGATCTGTACCGCAAATGGATGCTCTCCGTCAAAAGGCTTCAGCAGTGTCTCTGTTTTTTTATCCCGATAGCACAGAGCCTTGGAAGAGATCAGCTCTGTCACCGTATATCCTGCGCCCAACTCCGAACAGATCTGCCGAAACGCAGGGTCAGTTACGCCCGCCATAGGCGCAAGAGCCAGTCTGGAATCGATATCCACCGTTCCGATCCGCATCGGGCAGCACCACCTTTTCTGCCGGACATACCGGCGTAATCATCCAGTATAATTTATAACATAGTTTGCGCCAAAAGAAAAGACGTTGTCGGCTATGCGGTCAAAAAGAACCGGCGCCTGCGCGCCGGTTCTTTGGTGAATGGCTGCTTTGCTTACTCCAGAACGATCAGGGCGATCATTTCCACCGGCTCGTTGGAGCGGTTCTCAATGCCGTGACCGGCGCCGTTTCCGGTGACACCCACATCGCCGGCATGGAACAGCACCTCGGTACCGTTATCGTTGAATACCGCCTCACCCTTGAGGATATAATAGAACTCCGTTTCGTGCTCATGGATATGATAGCCAATGGAGCAGCCGGGCTGGATAGTAACATGATTGAACAGACTGGCGCTCTTGTACATCTCCTCCGGCACACCCAGCATCTTGAACTGAATGGTACCCTTTCCGCCAAAAGCGACCTTTTCGCCGCGGGTACAATTTTCAGACAGCTTATACATCGTTTTCTTTCTCCTTTTGTGGTCGGCAGTTCTTACGCCCGCCGAAACCCGGTGATACAATTTCATTGACAGGTTTATTGTACCAACCGCGCCGCGCAATGTCTACCCCCACGCACAGGAAAAGAAGATTTTTGCGAGAGCTTTGGCCCATACCGTCTTATTTTCCGCGAATCCTGGCAAAAAGTCCTTCCGCGCAGATCGCGGAAGGACTTTTTCATATGCATCATTCGTTTTCTGCCATGCGATAGCCTACACCCACCTCGGTAAAAATGTGTTTGGGCTCCGCCGGATTGATCTCGATCTTCCGGCGGATGTTGGCCATGTTCACCCGCAGGATCTGATTGTTCTTGCCCGCCCCGGGGCCCCACAGCTCACGCATGATATAGTCATAGGTAAGCACCTTGCCTGCATGCTTGCCCAACAGTGCTACAATGCGGAACTCGCTGAGGGTCAGCTTGGCGTTTTCTCCGTTGACCAACACCTGATGCTTGTCATAATCAATCACCAAATCACCAACGGTATAGGTGCCCTGACGCGCCACCTCGCTGTTGCCGGAGGCCGTACGGGTATGCCGGATGGCTGTGCGCACCCGGGCCAGCAGCTCACCGGCGCCAAAAGGCTTGGTCAGATAATCATCGGCACCGGCGTCCAGCGCATCCACCTTGTCCTGTTCATGAGCGCGAGCAGACACCACAATTACCGGCATTCCAGACCAGCTGCGCAGCTCACGCAGGATCTCCATGCCGTCTATATCCGGCAAACCCAGGTCCAGAATCACCAGATCCGGACACGCGGAGGAAAGCAGCATTATAGCCTCTTTGCCCGACCATGCCTGAATCACTTCGTATTCCTGTTTCCGTAAAACGGAACAGATCAGCCGGGAAATACTCTTTTCATCTTCGATCACCAGGATCTTTTCACGAATTACCAAAACGCTCCTCCTTATCCAGCGGCAGCGAAAATGCGAACTCTGCGCCGCCCTCCGGCAGATTTCTTGCCTTGATCGCGCCTCCATGGGCACGTACGATCGCTGTGCATACCATCAGACCCAGACCCATGTTTCGCTTTCCATCCTGCTGACTGTCACCACTGGGCTGGAAAGAACCGCTGAAGAGATCCGGAAGCTTTTTTTCGGAAATTCCCTGGCCATTGTCCCTGACGGAGAACCATGCCATATTCCGCTCCTTGTAAACACGCAGGCAAACCTGTGTAGTCGTTTCTCCGTGTACAACCGCATTTTCCAACAGATTCGCTAACACCTGCTCAATGAGGATGGGATCCATGGGTACCATCAAAAACTCCTCCGGTGCCTCCACAGAGATCGACATTTCCGGAAATCGCTTGCGGAATATCTGGACTGCAGATGCCAGGATTTCCTCCGCAGCCTCCAGTTCCTTTCGGATCTGTGCCCGCTCCGATCCCATACGGGTAACCGAAAGCATGTTCTCCACCACACGGATCAGCCACTGGGCATCCAGCCTGGCATCCAGCAGCAGCTGTCGATCCTCTTCCGGCAGAGTATTATTGTTGTCCAGTACCGCAGACGTTGAACCAATGATGGACGTCAGCGGTGTACGGATATCGTGGGATACCGCACGCAGAAGATTGGCCCGCATTTTCTCCTTCTCACTTTCCGACCGCAAACGCTCCTGTCCCCGCAGCTGATTGGTAAGTGCGCAGGTGCTGATGGATACCAGCAGCATGGTGATGAACGTCAGCGGATAGCCGGCCAGCGTAAAGTTCAAGGCCAGATAGGGATAAGTAAAGGCATAGTTGACCCCGATCACGCTGATCAGTGAGGCCGCCACGCCAAAGAGATAGCCGGTAGTCAGTCGGGAAATGACCATCACCGCCATTACAAAGATCATGGCAGCGAAATCACCGCGGTCATCCAGCTGCCGCAGCACCACACACAGCACCATGGCGCACGCGAGGATCAAAACCGTTATAAAAAAATCCCGCCAGGAGAACGCCAACCAATCTCTTAGTTTTTGCCTCAATTTATGGCGCATTCCGACACCTCTCTTTGCCGCCAATAAATCGTTTCTCTTCCATTTTATTAGTATAACAGCTTTTTGTGTTAATAGCATGTTAAAAGTTTTGTTCTGCAAGAAATCCGCGCCCCCGCTCCGACAGCGAGAACAGCTATGGATTCAGACCCGGAAGAAGATGCGAGCAGGCAATTATCAAATTGCTCGAATACTTCAACGAGAGGTAACAGGTGTTCCTGTGGGACCAAGCTGTCTATCCCACGCTCTCTATCGCATCTCGATCCATCTTTCCACGTTCCAGCATTTTCATCACCCTATTCCATTTTACCCCATAAACACGAAAAAGTCTGCATCTTGCAGACTTTTTCGACAGACTGAAGCGGCCATACCAAGGTAGGGCCGCTTTTGGTTCGCCTTATTGCACGATGACTTTTTGCTTTGCGATTACGAAATGGGTGAACAGCGCGGCGGCAACCAGAAGGGTGAAGGAAATGGCGGAAAGAAGCTGCTGACCGTAGAGTGGAATGCCGAACATCTGGTTTCCGTTTGCCTGGACGGCGCTCAGGATTTTTCCGGCCAACAGGGAGGCGCCGAAGCCGCAAAGGCCGCCGATGCTGTTTTTGAGGGCCATCGCCTGTGCGAAGTACTCGTTTTTCACGTAGCTGTACGTGATGTTGAAGGAATTGGCGTTGATCCCCGCCAAACAGACGTTATAAAGGATGGTGTAGATCACTATCATCCAGCAAGTTTGCGGGGAGGTAAAGATATTGCAGAAGAAGGCAGTCGCAGCGATGAACAGCGCGAGCTCAAATCCCTTGGCAAAGGTGTGGCGGTCTGAGTATCGGCCGAAGGGAACAGAGACGAACATACGGCATCCGTTTGCGACCATATTGATGAGCTGTACCGCAAAAACCGAGAGGCACAGATCGTTGGTCTTGTAAACGCCCAAAAAACCGACGGTAAAGTACCGGGCCGACTCCCACAGGATGGTGAGGATGATCACGTTGCGGAAGTTTCGGTTGAGGAGGGTGTTTTGCATGACCTCTCCCCAGGGCCTGGTCGCCACCTGAATTTCGCTGGGTTCCTCCTTTTTGATCATCATAAGGGAGATGAAGTTGCAGATATTGAGCAGGAGCAAGGAGAGGGCGATGAAGAGAAATCCGCCCTCCAGATTGTCGAGGCTTTCAAACCGGTCGACCACGTAGCCCATGAAAGCGGTGAATACAATGCCGGAGATGAGGGAAATGATCTCCTTGACGGCGGAGTACTGCGCCCGGCGTGTGGGCTCCACATAGGAGTTTGCCCACTTGTAGCAGATGGAGGAAATGAGATATTTGCCCGCATAGGCCAACATCACGGAGAGCATGACAATCAGCTTTTTCGCCGTGCCTCCCACCGGAAGGAACGGGACGAAATAAATAAACATGAAGGCGAGCAGGCTGAGGGTGTCGAATACCACGACCAGCTTTTTGCGGCTGACTTCGGTGTTGACCAGAAAGATCGAAAACAGCTGGATCAAAAAGGCGAGAGAGGTGAAGGAGGAGATAATGCCCACCATGGCATCGCTCATGTCCAGATTGGACAGGAGCTTGGCCAGAAAGGCATCTGTGACGAGCAGGGTAACGAGATACTCAAAGGCGCATTGGACGATGTAAGCGGTGCGGGAGCGCCTGTAATCAGGCGAATTGTAGTTGATGGTATTCATAGATAGGCAGGATTGGTCTGGTGGTTGGGACGGATGTAATAGTGGAGCACATGGAAATCCGGATCATACTGGTGGGGCATTCTGTACAGTTCAATCAGCTCCCACAGGGCATCCTGGGCCTTCTGATTTCCCACAAGGAACTGACCCCAGTGGGCAAAACTGCTTTTGCCGTCCAACCGGTCAAATCCCCAGTTGTGGGGCTGGCCGGCGGTGTAGCGCTCGTAGTCCAGAACGGAGCGCAGATACATCAGCCGCCATTGCCATCTGGTGCGCAGAGACTCAGGCAGGGCATTGTTGAGTTTCTCGCCCAAATCGCGGGCGAGTGCAGCTTTCTCCATATCAGGACTTTCTTTGTTGGTATGGAAAGTGCGGAACTGGTTGTACTCCATGAGACTGCACATGGTCCAGAAGTCATCGGACAGCTCTCCGCGGAATTCGTAGCCGCAGTAGTCGGTGAATACGTCGCGGGTCGTGAGGGAACTGTCATACATCAAGCTGGCAATAACGGCCTTATTGACATCATCGTAGAAGCCCTCGGTATAGCACACACCGCCGTTGATCCCATCCGGCAGCTGCCGCCACATTCGCTCCACCTCGGTGGGAAGAGGCGTCGCACCCCAGCCGCCCCAGGGATTCAGATAACGCATGGTGATCTCGGGGAAATCAATGGCAGGCAGACCACCGGGGATGCCGTTCTTCTGAATGAACTCAGGGATGCCCCGACGAGTTTCCAGCAGCATATAGGAGATCCAATCATCCCCGTTGGCCCGGTCCTCACGAATGGCCCGATCCAGCCACTCAAAGTCCCGGGGATCATTGATGCCCAAGCCGAAATGCCAGGTGCAGAGGATGGCCTTGGGGGGATTGGCGATCTCGCTGCAGATCTCCTGATACTGCCGCTTGGCCCAGCGGTAATAGCCGTTCCCTCCCCAGGGTGCACACAGCTCACAGGAGCAGCCGCCCTCGTCATAGGGCCAGAGCAAGACGTAGTTCAGGCCGATGCGCGACAAACGGCGCACAATGGTCATGTTGATGCCGGATATGCGCTCATAGCCTCCGGGCCGGGAGGGGCACAGGGCGTTGCCGCCCTTGCCGAAGATCCCCGTTTTGTCCGCAGCCAGTTCGGGCACTGTGTCCATGAAATCAACCGTGTTCAGGATCACGGAAGTGGTCATATCCAGAGATTTGGCGGCGGAGAACAGGGCTTCGATCAGACGGAAATTCTGCTCCGCACCGGGATCGTTGAAGTTGTGCAGGGAGACACAAGCATAGGTCGCACCCACGCCGTTGAAACCCCACAGCATCACGTCCTCCAGATTGCGCACCAGATCCTCCGGCAGCATCATGTGGTAGCCATTGTAGAAATGGAGGGCAAAGTAAAGGATGCGTACCGGACAATCGGAAGCAGAGGTTCCCCGCCAGTCGGTGACGCGCATTCCTGTCTCGTCATACCGGGACTTGTGCAGGAATTGACCCAGACCATACATCAGGCCGCGGAAATCGGCCCCCTGAATGAGCAGACCGCCCTCGCGGTTGGCAATGGTGTACCCCTCGTCAGGCAGGGTGCCGTCGAGTTCAAAACGCAGGGTGAACGCGGTGCCTCCAGCAATGACCCGGGCACCGCTGCGCTCCTCCACCCGGACTTTGAGGATAGAGAACAGCTTGTTGTAAATGGGCTGCTCGGCGCAGGGGAGAGCAGTCAGATCAACGGACAGCAGTTTAACCGTATTCATACAGGGATCCTCCTTTTAACTTGAGTCAGCTGCCGCCGAGCCTTTCGATTGACAGGATGAAAAGGCTTGCATTTCATTTTGCCCCATTATATACTTTGGGCATGAAGCTGACAATGCGGCAAACTACGAAACATTTTCGAATTCGCGGTTTTCCGAGCCGACGGGGAGGGATTACGCATCATTACATTGACTAAAATCGCGAAGATGGCGCATGTGTCCGTCTCGACAGCCTCCAAGGCATTCTCCATGAGCGAGGAAGTGAGCGAACAGACAAGGCTTGAGGTGTTTCGGATAGCAAAGGAGCAGGGCTGCTTCAAGAAATTCTATAATGCCCGCTATCCCAAGCATGTGGTAGCAGTTCTTTGTCCGGAGTTCAATGGGAGATACTATTCGGCGATCAACTCAGTTTTAAAGGAGTATCTCTGGCAGAAAAGCTGCGAGGTGTGCATCGCTGCCACAGATTTTTCCGAGGAAAAGGAAAAAGAACTTCTGGAATACTACCATGACTATTCCAATGTGGACGGAATCATCGTTATTGGCGGAACGATCACGTCGCAATCCCAATATGAGATCCCCATCGTCTCCATGATGCCCCGCGGGGGAAAATTGGGGCATTTATGCTTGTACAGTGACCTTGAACAGGCAATGTCACAGGTGGTGCGCCACTTTGTGGACGCGGGGGTGAGGCAGCTGGGGTTCCTGGGGGAGCTGCATACGTGGAAAAAGCAGGCGGCTTTCTGCGGCGAGCTGGAGCGGCGCGGACTTCCAGAAGCCCGTGTTGTGGTCACGAAAGAGCGATTTGAGCGGGGCGGTTATCTGGGTATGGAACAGCTGCTCGCAGCCGGGGATTGCCCCAGAGCGGTGGTCTGCGCATACGATCACATGGCCATCGGGGCGATGAAGTGCCTCGCTGATCACGGCCTGTCCGTGCCAGGGGATGTTGCCATTTTGGGCATGGACAATATACCGGAGGCGGAGTATCTGAACGTGCCGTTGGCATCTGTGGATTTCCGGATCCATGAGATCTGTGCAGCAGCGACGGATGCTATTCTGGCTTTGCTGGACGACAAAGAGGTGGCTAAAGAAGTTGTGTTTCAGGCCCGATTTCTAAATAGATATTCGGCATGCGTGGCAGGGAAATATCATCAAACTGCTTTTCCCTTTTAAATATCTGCTACTGCATGTTTCGGCGGTATGCTCAGCAGCATATGGATATGATCCGGACACGCCTGCGCTTCTATCATCTCGATCCCTTTTCTCTTGCATAACTCTCTCAGTATGATCCTATATCTGCTTTTATTCCTCGATATATGATCTGTCTTCTATATTTCGGTGCAAATACTACATAATATTGACAACGATATCTGGTATGTTCTAAACTGTATATGTCTTTTTCTCATCAAAAGACCTCCTCGATTTGTTGGTGTTGGTCGGCAAACCTCACTCTCAACTATATCAAGGAGTTTCTTTTTGTCCATAGCTAAAGCTTTCGTGTTCCCCCAGCATAGCTGGGGATTGTCTTATCCAAAACAGGATCAGCCGCAGAACGCATCTGCAGCTGATCCTGTTGGTCTATCAAATGCTTTTCGCTCCCGTCTGTCACCGCAGCGGATAGAGAGGCTCTCCACCCTGTGCCACACTGAGAATCGACCGGGCGCAGATAATGCCGCCGTTGTAATTGGTCTCAAAGGTAGACGCCGACACGTGGGGTGCCAGCACATTGTTGGTCAGGGTAAACAGCGGATTGTTTTCCGCAACAGGCTCACTCTCGTAAACATCCTGCCCCGCACCGCTGAGCTTGCCGCCCACAAGCGCGTCATATAGTGCCGTCTCATCCACCAGCGCACCGCGAGCGGTATTGACAAGGTATGCGCCGTCCTTCATCTTTCTGATGCTCTCGGCGTTGATCAGGTGGTGCGTCTCCTTGGTGGCAGGCAGATGGAGAGATACCACATCTGCCCTTGCCAGCAGCTCGTCCAGTGTTACCGGCGTCACCTTACGCTCCGCAGCGGCCTGTGCATTCATATACGGATCATAGGCCAGAAGCTCCACGCCGAAACCGGAGAGCAGTTCTGCAAGACGGCGCCCGATGCGCCCGAAGCCCACAATACCTACAGTCTTTCCGGAAAGCTCCCGCATGGGGAATCGCGTCCACTTACCCTCGCGCACCACGGTATCATACCGGGGCAGATTCTTTAACGCCGCCAGGATCAGGGTCAGCGCAAACTCTGCCACGGCGTTATGGTTGGTGATGACGCCCACCTGAACACCCATTTCCCGCAGGGTGGCAAGGTCAAAATTGTCTGTTCCCACGCCGAAGCGAATGATGACCTTCAGGTTCTTGCAGGCAGAAAGCATGTCCGCATCATAGGACTCCGTGCCCGCAATGATGGCGAAAGCATCTTCAATCATCTCCTTCTGCTCTTCCCGGGGCAGCCGGACACCCTTCTGATTGCAAATCAGGTCAAAGCCGGCTTCGGTAAGCATTTCCCGCGCCTCGTCACAAACCAGAGACGCCTGATGCCGGAACGGCAGTGCAACAATCGGTCTCATATACAGCCTCACTTTTTATCAATGATTCTCGTTTTACATCAAATATCCAGTCTCACGGCGCAGCCATACGCAGGCACGGAACACTTTGATCGGCTTCTTGATCGGCTTCTGCAGCTGCCCCTTCATCTCCGCTCGGGTGAGATCCAGAATATCCGTCGCGTCCATATGGAGCAGCAAATCCGCTTGGTGAACTTATGCTTCCTGTGCGTCCAGCAGCGCACGGATCTGTCGGGCCACATCCTCCACGCAGACGGCATCGAAATCCGTCATGTCCAGATCAATGCGTTCGCCGGGGCAGCGGAACTGATCCATGCCGCGCTTGAAGAATTTTTCATCGAATTCCTCCCTGGTCATGGTATAGTCCAGAGAATCACCGTCATGAGGCGGGTAGTGTTCCTGAAGAATGTGACCCAGATGCCGTTTGTGAAGGTTGTCCCTTTCCACGTACCGTTGATACAGTACCTGTGCATCACCGTTCAGAAACACGGTGACGCTGCGCGGCTGATAGGTCTCCATCAAGTCGCACAGCTGCCCGGCGCTCTCGGTATCAAAATTGTTAACCACGATTACCGAAGAGTCGGCTTTCAGCATCAGCTCCAGCACATGCAGCAGCACACCGTTTGCTGCAATGTCCAGCCTGCGCTTCTGAGGATAGTTCCCGAATCCAACGGTATCAAACAGGACTTCCTTGATGTTGTCCTTCTCCAGAATCGGATAGTGAAAATATTCTGCCAGTCCGGCAGCAACGGTGGATTTTCCGGCAGCCGGCATTCCTGCGACAATAATCAGTTCCATACCAACGCAGTCCTTTCTTTATCTGAGAAGACTGACAAACTTTTTGCCGGCCTCGGTAATGCGCGCCCACTCTCCAGCCTGCACCCATTCCTTCCTGAACAGGCAGCTGGCAACACCGGCGCCCACTGCGCCCGCAGCCAAATAGTCTGCCACGTTCCGATCATCCACGCCGCCCACTGCCAGGATACGCACATGGCTCAGAGGCGCACAGATGCTTTTCAGATATGCAGGTCCCATGGCGTTGGCCGGAAACAGCTTCACAAAATCCGCGCCCCAGTTGTGTGCCTGTGCAACCTCGGTGGGCGTCAGTGCACCGGGAATAGAGACCATATCTGCCGCCACCGTGGCGCGGATCACTGCCTCATTGGTGTCGGGAGAAATGATGAACAGACTGCCGGCTGCCCTGGCCATCTCCACCATCTCCACCGTGGTAACGGTACCGGCACCGAAGGCCATGCAGTCTCCCAGTTCAGCCGTCAGCAAACGGATGGTGTCGCAGGTGCGCTGACGCTCTGCCGCGCTCTTCTGATCGAAGGTAACCTCCAGCAGGTTCACGCCGCCCACATGAAGCGCCCGTGCCAGATTCAGACATTCCTCTCCATAGATTCCGCGCACAATGGCAATGACCTTTTCATCCAGTATTTTTTGGATCATGTCCTCTCTCATGACACTCTCTCCTTATATGCAAATATATGTATATGCAAATGAATTTCAGAATTCCGCCGGCAAACGTGTATCCGACTGAATCCTATTATCATTTTAACGCCAAGATTATGCTTTGTAAAATATAGTTTTTTGTATATTGACATATTTTTGAAAGTATGCCTATAATGCAGCCCAACGGGCGCTTCTGTATAAAACGCGGCCCTGCTCCACAAAAATTCACAGATATAAGGGAGGCAGACTCATGGAATTGCGTCAGCTTCGTTATTTTCAGAAGGTTGCGGAGATGGAAAACATCACCCTTGCAGCCAAGCATTTTATGATTCCGCAGCCATCCATGTCGCAAACCATATCCCGGCTGGAAAAAGAGCTGGGCAACACACTGTTCGACCGCAAAAACGGAAAGCTGTTTCTGAACGAGCAGGGGAAAATTTTCCTGAAGCATGTGGAGCGGGTTCTGCAGGAACTGGACAACGGAATAGCGGCTGTGGCAGAGAAAAATGAAAAGGTTTCCGGCCCTGTCAAAATCAAGGTAATGGAAAATCACCGCTTTATCCTGACCTGTGTTCCCAAATTTATTGAACGGTATCCCGATGTCAGCATCTCCGTCTCCCACGGCTATCACGAAGATCAGGATATCACCTATGATTTGTGTGTTTCCTCGAAAATGACCTACAGACGAATGACCGCCCAAACTCCGCTCATTAAGGAGCGGATCGTTCTGGCTGTACACGAAAATCACCCTCTCGCAGGGAGAAAGTCGGTGGGAATCCGGGATCTGAAGGGCGAACGGCTCATCAGTCTCCCAGCACAGTCATCCCTGAATTCCATCACCGTGGATCTGTGCAGGGCCAACGGTTTTGAACCGATGATCCCCATCATCTGCGATGACCCGTATTTCATCCGCAAATATGTCTTTGACGGCATGGGTATCGCGCTGGCTCCAGAGCTTTCCTGGAAGGGTCGCTTTCGTGAGAATACCATACTGATCCCCGTGGAAGATCCGCCAATTTTTGTTTCCTCGTATCTCATTTGGGACAGCACACGGTATCTATCGCCTGCAGTATGTAAATTCCGGGAATATTTGCTGTCCGAAGCGCAGAATCTTTCCGGAAATATGATTTGCCCGCATCTTGTTTGACTGCAAATAATTGTCAGCAGATGGTGGACACCAATCTGCACGTACTATATAATAAGCCCATCAAGGTATGGCAATTCAGAGACGAATTACCTGTAACCCATCTTCGGAGGACGATTACTTATGAAAAAGAGAATCATCACGGTTTTCATGATCCTTGTGATGATCATACTGGGGACTTCTGCCTGTTTCGCGGACAACGGGGCATCTGCCGGTTCCTCATCCGACAGTTTACCCGCACAAAGCAGCACGCTGAGCGCAGGCCAAAACACCCCTCCCGCGCCAGCGGCTCCTGCAGAGCCGTCCGCACCTGCTGAGCCTGTCACTCCGACGGAGCCGCCCGCGCCCGCTGAACCTGTCACCCCCGCAGAGCCGCCCGCGCCCGCTGAGCCTGTCACTCCCGCTGAGCCGCCCGCGCCCGCTGAGCCTGTCACCCCGACGGAGCCGCCCGCGCCCACTGAGCCTGTCACTCCCGCTGAGCCGCCCGCGCCCGCTGAGCCA
>SVLJ01000008.1 GCA_015067995.1 Oscillospiraceae bacterium | reverse complement strand
ATCCTCCCGATTAGCGAGAGTAGAGCTCGACGATGAGGTGCTCCTCGATGGGGATATCGATATCCTCACGGGCAGGAAGACGAGTTACGGTACCCTTCAGAGCGTTCTTGTCACGCTCCAGCCAAGCAGGCTGCAGGAACACGGGAGCATCCGGGCCCAGCAGGCGCTTGAAGATCTCAGAGGAGCGGCTGCTCTCAGCCACTTCGATGACATCGCCGGCCTTCACCAGATAAGAAGGAATGTTGACCTTCTGACCGTTGACGGTGAAGTGAGCGTGGTTCACCAGCTGACGAGCCTGACGGCGGGTCATGGCGAAGCCCATACGATAAGCGACGTTGTCCAGACGACGCTCAACGGTGATCAGCAGGTTGTCGCCGGTCTTGCCGGGGGCAGCAGCTGCCTTCTCATAGTACTCACGGAACTGCTTTTCCAGAATGCCATAGATGAACTTGACCTTCTGCTTCTCGTTCAGCTGAATGCCATACTCGCTCTTCTTCTTTCTCATCTGGCCGCCGGGGTTGCGATTAGTTTCCTTGTTCGCATAGCCCATCACTGCGGGAGAGATACCCAGAGCCTTGCAGCGCTTGGCAATCGGCTGCATATTCTTTGCCATATTGCTTGTACCTCCTCTTTCGATTAGACGCGACGACGCTTGGGGGGACGGCAGCCGTTGTGAGGAATGGGAGTGACGTCCTTGATCATGGTCACTTCCAGACCAACAGCCTGCAGAGCGCGGATCGCAGCTTCACGGCCCTGGCCGGGGCCCTTGACGAAGACCTCAACGGTCTTCAGGCCGTGCTCCATAGCAGCACGGGCTGCCACTTCAGCGGCAGTCTGAGCGGCGAAGGGAGTGGACTTCTTGCTGCCGCGGAAACCCTGTCCGCCGGAGGAAGCCCAGGAGATCGCGTTACCCTGAGTATCGGTCACGGTAACCATGGTGTTGTTGAAAGAAGAACGAATGTGGACCTGGCCACGCTCGATATGCTTCTTTTCACGACGACGCCGGATAACTTTCTTACCGGATGCCTGTTTAGCCATTTTTCAATCTCCCTCCTTACTTCTTCTTGTTAGCAATGGTCTTCTTGGGACCCTTGCGGGTTCTTGCATTGGTCTTGCTGCGCTGGCCGCGAACGGGCAGGCCCTTGCGGTGACGCAGGCCGCGATAGCAGCCGATTTCGCTCAGACGCTTGATGTCCAGAGCGGTCTGACGGCGCAGGTCGCCTTCGACGGTGTAGGCCTCGATGGCGTCACGCAGCTTCTGCTCATCTGCGTCGGTCAGATCCTTTACGCGGGTGTCGGGGTTGACACCAGTCTGCGCCAGGATGTCCTGGGCGCTCTTTCTGCCAATACCGTAGATATAAGTGAGTCCGATCTCGATTCTCTTATCCTTCGGCAGGTCAATACCGGCAATACGTGCCATACTTTAAAGCACCTCCACTTTCATCTTAGCCCTGTCTCTGCTTGTGCTTGGGGTTCTCGCAAATAACCATGACACGGCCCTTGCGGCGAATCACCTTGCACTTTTCGCACATGGGCTTCACGGACGGTCTTACTTTCATGTTCGTTAACCTCCTACTTACTACGCCAGGTTATCCGACCGCGGGTGAGGTCGTACGGGGACATCTCCACCGTGACCTTGTCGCCGGGCAGAATCCTGATGAAATTCATTCTGAGCTTTCCGGAAATATGCGCTAAAATCGTGTGTCCATTTCCAATATCTACTTGGAACGTTGTGTTGGGCAGCGCCTCAACGACGACGCCTTCCACTTCAATCATGTCGGATTTTGCCAAACGTTATCCCTCCTGGATCGGATAATCTGTCTCGCGGAATACCGCGAGCGCTTTGCGAAGTTCACTGTTGGTGATTATTTCTTCGCCTGTTATCTTTGCGGAAACTCTCGTCTCAACCGAGGACACAAACCGCACATGTCTGTACTTCTTGCGCTTGGGAGCTTCCACTTTTCTGGATTTGCCGTCTGCCAGAAGGAGGTACTCATCCTCCACATCCAGAACAAAAAATAACTTTCCTTTGTCCCTGCCGGCATCCGACTGAACGATATCTGCTTTTGCAATATCCATACGTTTCCTCTTAAATGGCAGGAGCCGTCAGGATCTCAGGCTCACCATCGGTGATCAGAACCGTATTCTCATAGTGAGCCGAAAGCTTACCGTCCAGTGTCTTCACTGTCCAGCCGTCGCTCAGCTGCCGAATGGAGGCAGCACCGGCATTCACCATGGGTTCAATTGCAAGGGTCATTCCCCGCAGCAGCCGCGGACCGCGGCCTGCCATCCCGTAATTGGGAACCTCCGGCGATTCGTGGAGCTGTCTGCCGATACCGTGACCGACAAACTCACGCACCACTGTGAAGCCGTTGGCCTCCACATACTCCTGGACGGCGGCGGAGATGTCAAAAACTCGATTTCCTTCCTTTGCACGGGTGATGCCCCGGAAGAAGCTCTCTCTGGTCACATCGATCAGTCTCTGAGCCTCGTCGGAGATTTCCCCGCAGGGAAAGGTCGCTGCGCAGTCACCGTGGAATCCACCGATACAGGCACCCACATCCACGCTGACGATGTCGCCCTCCTTCAGCATCCGGTTGCCCGGAATACCGTGGATCACTTCATCATTGACGCTGATACAGGCGGAACCGGGATATCCGTGATAATTCAGGAACGACGGAACTGCGCCATTTTTACGGATAAACTGCTCCACTGCCCTGTCGATCTCGCGGGTTGTTACGCCGGGCTTTACCATTTCCCCTGCCAAGGCACGGGCAGCCGCGGTAATTTTTCCCGCTCGGCGCATCAATTCGATTTCGTGCGGAGATTTCAATGTAATCATCGTTATACTCCCAGTGCATGGAGGATAGCCTGCAGAGTACCTTCCACATCGGATTTACAATCCACAGGCTTCAGGAGACCCCGTTCAGCATAAAAGCTGATGATAGGCTCCGTCTCCTTATGATAGATCTCGAGGCGTTCTTTAACCGTCTCGGGGTCATCATCCGGTCTCCGAACCAGCTTTCCGCCGCAATCGTCGCACACGCCTTCTACCTTTGGCGGAACAGCTGTCACATGATAGCTGTCTCCACAGTTTTCGCATACGCGGCGTCCGCTCATCCGCTGCATAATCTCCTCGTCGGAGAGCTGCATCAAAAGCACGGCGTCAAAGTGAAATCCGGCTCGTTCCAACTCTTCCGCCTGGGGCAGCGTGCGGGGCATGCCGTCCAGAATATATCCGTTGGCGCAGTCCTCTTTGGTGACGCGCTCTTCCACGATCCGGATCACCAGTTCGTCGGACACCAGGTGTCCGGCATCCATGGCTTCGGTAATGGCCAGGCCCAGAGGAGTTTTATCTCTCATTGCTGCCCGCAGGATATTGCCGGTGGAAATCGTCGGAATGTTCAATGTTTTGCTGAGGCGTTCCGCCTGAGTGCCTTTACCGGCACCAGGCGGGCCTACGAGAATCAGTTTCAAAAGAATTCCTTCTTTCGATTACTCCAGGAAACCCTTGTACTGACGCATCAGCATCTGCGTATCCAGAGCCTTGACGGTCTCCAGAGCAACACCAACCACGATGATGACGGAAGTACCGCCGATGGACATAGAGTTGCTGCCGACGATCTTGCCCAACAGCAGGGGCAGGATAGCCACGATACCCAGATAGATGGCGCCGAAGAGGGTGATCTTATTGAGCACCTTCTTGATGAAGTCCACAGTGGGCTTGCCGGGACGGAAGCCCGGAATGAAGCCGCCCTGCTTCTTCAGGTTGTTGGCGATCTCGACGGGGTTAAACTGGATGCTGGAATAGAAATAGCTGAAGCCGATAATCAGCAGAGCATACAGGAACATGTAGGCCAGAGAACGACTGTCCAGGAAGTTGCGCAGCGCATAGCTGAAAGTACCTTCCTGAGTGCCGGTACCGGTGAGAGCCATGACCGTTGCGGGGATAGAGACGATGCTCTGAGCAAAGATCACGGGCAGAACGCCGGCCATGTTGACCTTCATGGGCAGGTTGCTGGACTGACCGCCGTACATTCTGCGGCCAACCTGACGCTTGGCATACTGCACGGGGATGCGGCGCTCGGCGTCCTGAATGAAGACGATGAACACCACCAGAGCCAGTGCACCGATGAGCATCAGAACCAGACCCCAGGGAGACATAACGCTGTCCAGAAGATTCTGTGCCTGCTGGGCGGTATAGCCCTGAGCAGTCAGCGTCTCCAGAGTAACAGCGCCCTTACGGACCTCAGCCCAGGTCTGCATGCTGGCAATCATGTTGGAAACAGCGGTGGGAACACGGGAAACGATACCGGCGAACAGGATCATGGATATGCCGTTGCCAATACCAAACTCGTTGATCTGCTCACCCATCCACATAACGAAGGAGGAGCCTGCAACGAAGGAGACGATGATAACCAGTGCGGGCCAGATGCCGGTGCCGTTGGCAGTCAGCAGGCCGGAGTTCTTCATCAGCATGTAGTAGCCGAAAGCACTCAGCACAGCGATAGCCACGGTGGCATAGCGGGTAATGGCCTGAATCTTCTTCTTGCCTTCCTCGCCGCCTTCCTTAGCCAGCCGCTCCAGAGCGGGGATGGCGATGGTCAGCAGCTGGATGATGATGGAGCTGTTGATATAGGGCTGCACGCCCAGAGCAAACAGGGTAGCCTGGGCGAAAGCACCGCCGGACATGACATTGTACAGGCCCAGGATGGTCGTGCTCTGGCTCTCCAGATATACCTTCAGGAGATCCACGTTAACAAAGGGAACGGTAATAGCGTTGCCGATACGGAAGATCAGCAGCATGAGGAGTGTAAAGATGATCTTCTTCCGCAGCTCGGGGATGCCCCATGCCTTGCGAATCGTCTGGATCACGTTACATCACCTCTGCCTTTCCGCCAGCTGCCTCGATTGCCTCCTTGGCAGACTTGGAGAAGGCAGAAGCACGGACGGTCACCTTCTTGGTCACCTTGCCGTTGCCCAGAACTTTGTAGCCGTAAACGCACTTGGACAGAATGCCCTTGTCCAGCAGAGCCTCGACGGTGACGGTCTCGCCATCCTCGAAAGCGTTCAGAGCGTTCAGGTTGATGATCTCCAGGGGCTCAGCAAACACGTTGTTGAAGCCGCGCTTGGGGATACGGCGGCTGAGAGGCATCTGGCCGCCTTCAAAGCCAACACGGACCTTGCCGCCGGAACGAGCCTTCTGGCCCTTGTGGCCACGGCCTGCGGTCTTGCCGTTGCCGCTGCCAGCGCCGCGACCCTTGCGGTATGCGCTGCGGACGGAACCCTCAGCGGGAGACAGTTCGCTCAGTTTCATTAGTTGTTACCTCCCTCTTCGGTGATCTGCAGCAGATAGCCGATCTTGGCGATCTTGCCGCGGGTCTGGTCGTTGTCAGGCTGCACGGTGATGTCACCGATCTTGCGCAGGCCCAGAGAATGTGCGGTGGCGATCTGCTTTTCCAGACGGCCATTCAGGCTCTTGACGAGCTTAATCGTAATATTTGCCATTGTAAGCTCCTCCTTAACCCAGGATCTCTTCGACGCTCTTGCCGCGGATGCGGGCGACTTCCTCGGGGCAGCGCATGGACTTCAGGCCCTCGAAGGCAGCAGCGACGACGTTGTTGGGGTTGTTGGAACGCAGGCACTTGGTACGGATATCCTTGATGCCGGCAGCTTCCACAACGGCACGCACAGCACCGCCAGCGATAACACCGGTACCGGGGGCAGCGGGCTTCATCAGCACGCGGCCGGCGCCGGCAGCGCCGATGGTCTCGTGGGGGATGGTGGTACCGGACAGGTTGACGGTGATCATGTTCTTCTTGGCAGCTTCCAGACCCTTGCGGATAGCCTCGGGAACTTCTGCAGCCTTGCCCATGCCGTAGCCGACCTTGCCCTTCTGATCGCCGACGACGACCAGTGCGGAGAACTTCATAACACGACCGCCCTTGACGGTCTTGGAAACACGGTTGAGAGCAACAACCTTTTCGGTGTACTCGCTGGGCTCTCTTTCAAATCTTGCCATATTGTTGTTCCTCCCTCCGATTAAAACTTCAGGCCACCCTCACGGGCGCCATCGGCCAGTGCCTGAACACGGCCGTGGTACAGGTAGCCACCGCGGTCGAAGACCACGTTCTCGATGCCCTTGGCCAGGGCACGCTCGGCCACCAGCTTGCCAACTGCGGCAGCAGCAGCAATGTTGCCGCCGTAACCTTCGATGGCCTTATCCAGGGAGGAAGCGGAAACCAGGGTCATGCCGGTGGTATCGTCGATCACCTGAGCATAGATGTTGGCTTCGCTGCGGAACACGTTCAGACGGGGCATTTCGGCGGTGCCGGAGATCTTGCCACGCACTCTCTTATGACGCTTCAGACGCTGAGCGTTGGTATTGGGTCTTTTAATCATAACGGCACACCTCCTTACTTCTTGCCGCCGGTCTTACCGACCTTGCGGCGGATGACCTCGTCCACATACTTGATGCCCTTGCCCTTATAAGGCTCGGGGGGACGCTTCTCGCGGATCTCAGCGGCGAACTGGCCGACAGCCTGCTTGTCGCAGCCGCGAACGATGATTTTATTGGGACCGGGCACCTCGATGGTGATGCCGTCGATCTCAGGAACGATCACCTGGTGAGAGAAACCGAGGTTCATAACCAGGTTAGTGCCCTCCTTGGCAACACGATAGCCGACGCCGTTGACGTCCAGCTCCTTGGTGTACTGATTGGTAACACCAACGATCATGTTGTTCAGCAGAGTGCGGGTCAGGCCGTGCAGGCTGCGATGCAGCTTGTCATCGGAGGGACGGGTCACGGTGATCGTGTCGCCTTCCTGCTTGATAATCATTTCGGTGCGCAGAGCGCGAGTCAGTTCGCCCTTGGGTCCCTTGACGGTAACGACATTGCCATCAGCGATGGTAACGGTGACGCCGGCAGGAACGGTAATGGGCATTCTGCCAATTCTAGACATTGTTAAATACCCTCCTTACCAGACGAATGCCAGGACTTCGCCGCCGACATGAGCCTCGCGAGCCTTCTTGTCGGTCATGACGCCCTTGGAAGTGGAAATGATTGCGATACCCATGCCACGCAGAACGCGGGGCAGCTCATCGGCGCCCACGTAAACGCGCAGGCCGGGCTTAGAGACGCGGCGCAGGCCGGTGATGACCTTTTCCTTGCCGCCATTGTACTTCAGGGTGATGCGGATGATGCCCTGCAGGCCGTCATCGATCACAGTGAAGTTCTTGATATAGCCCTCATCCAGCAGAATCTGAGCGATGCTCTTCTTCATCTTGGAAGCGGGTACATCAACGGTGTCGTGCTTAGCGCTGTTGGCGTTGCGGATGCGGGTCAGCATATCCGCAACAGGATCGGTGATATGCATGTTGAATGTCCTCCTATTTTAGAGTTGCGGTCCCTTACGGGGTACCGCTGCGGCAGCGAGGTATCATGGCCAATGGAGCAGTCTGCTCGCGCATGTATACCCAATTGGTCATGACCTTTCGCCATCCGTTTATCTCAAAAGCCCCATATCAAAGGCCCTTGATACGAAAAAATGAGTATTTTGCGTCATTTTCAGGCTCTGGAAAAAGGGTCTGAACATGGCGCAAGTGGCGCACCTTTTCCAAGATGCCCCACATTACAGAGTACCAGAGAATCTTCCATTCGTCAAGTACTCTCTGCGCCATTTTTCAAATTTTTCTTAGAAAGAGGCCTTGCGGACGCCGGGGATCTGGCCCTTGTAAGCCAGCTCGCGGAAGCAGATACGGCAGACGCCATAGTCACGCAGGTAAGCGTGGGGACGGCCGCAGAGCTTGCAGCGGTTGTACTTACGGGTAGAGAACTTAGCAGGGGCCTGCTGCTTCAGGATCATAGACTTCTTAGCCATTTTTCTTCTCCTCCTTAGCGAGCGAAGGGAGCGCCAACCTGGGTCAGCAGGGCGCGGGCCTCTTCATCGGTCTGGGCGGTGGTGACAATGATGATGTCCATACCGCGGATCTTGTCGATCTTATCGTACTCGATCTCGGGGAAGATCAGCTGCTCCTTAACGCCCAGGGCATAGTTGCCGCGGCCGTCGAAGCCGTTGGGATTGATGCCGTTGAAGTCACGGACGCGGGGCAGGGCCACGTTGAACAGGCGGTCCAGGAACTCCCACATCTTCTCACCGCGCAGAGTGACCTTTGCGCCGATGGGCATGCCTTCACGCAGCTTGAAGTTAGCGATGGACTTACGGGCCTTGGTGATGACGGCCTTCTGGCCGGTGATCTTGCCCAGATCGCCCACAACATGCTCCAGGATCTTGGCGTTCTCACGGGCCTCGCTGCAGCCAACGTTGACAACGACCTTCTCGATTCTGGGGATCTGCATGACGCTCTTGTACTCGAACTGCTTCATCAGAGCGGGAGCAACTTCGGCGTTATACTTTTCCTTCAGTCTTGCCATTTTCGTCTACTCCCCTTTCTTACAGTTCTGCGCCGCAGTGCTTGCACACGCGGGTCTTCTTGCCGTTTTCGATCTTATGGGCAACACGGGTGCCCTTGCCGCACTTGGGGCAAACGACCTGCACCTTGCAGGAAGCGATGGCGGCCTCACGCTTGATGATGGCGCTCTCCTCGCCCTGACGGCGGGCCTTCACATGGCAGGTGACCATGTTGATGTTTTCCACAACAACCTTCCGGTCAGCGGGAACGGTACCCATGACCTTGCCCTGCTTACCCTTGTCCTTGCCGGACAGGACGACGACGGTGTCGCCCTTCTTAATGTTCATAGACATTTCGGCACCCTCCTCAAATGACTTCGGGAGCCAGGGACAGGATCTTCATGTAATCCTTGTCGCGCAGCTCTCTTGCAACCGGCCCGAAGATACGGGTACCTCTGGGGTTCTTATCGTCCTTGATGAGGACGGCGGCGTTGTCGTCGAAGCGGACATAGGTGCCGTCAGCACGACGGACGCCCTTGGCGCTGCGGACGATAACAGCCTTCACGACCTCGCCCTTCTTCACGGTGCCACCGGGAGCGGACTTGCGGACAGAAGCCACGATCACGTCGCCGATGTTGCCGAACTTACGGGTGGAGCCGCCCAGAACGCGGATGCACTTGATTTCCTTGGCGCCGGTATTATCGGCAACCTTCAGATAGGTTTCCTGCTGAATCATACTTCGGCACCTCCTTACTTAGCTTTCTCGATGATCTCGACCACGCGCCAACGCTTGTCCTTGGACAGGGGGCGGGTCTCCATCACCTTAACGGTATCGCCGATGCCGCACTCGTTGAGCTCGTCATGAGCCTTCAGCTTATAGGTACGGCCGACGATCTTCTTATACAGGGGGTGAGCCACGCGGTCAGCAATGGCCACCACGACGGTCTTGTCCATCTTATCGGAAACGACCTTGCCAACGCGGGTCTTCCGGGAGGAAGTTCTGATCTCGTTCATGTTGTCCTACCTCCTTCTTACTGCTTATCGGAAGCCTGGAGCTCCCGCAGAACGGTCATGACTCGGGCAATGTCACGCTTGGTCTCCTGGATCTTCAGGGGGTTATCCAGCTGGTTGGTAGCGTGCTGCATGCGCAGATAGAAGAGATCCTTCTTCAGGCCGGTCAGCTTCTCGTTGAGCTGCTCGACGCTCATCTTACGAATTTCATTTGCCTTCATCTTACTCACCTGCTTCCTGTGCCTCAGCGGCGAGCACCTTGGTCTTAATGGGCAGCTTGTGGCTGGCCAGACGCAGTGCCTCGCGGGCAACCTCTTCGGATACGCCGGCGATCTCGAACATGACACGGCCGGGCTTCACAACTGCAACCCAGTACTCGGGAGAGCCCTTACCGGAACCCATGCGGGTATCGGCAGGCTTCTTGGTAACGGGCTTATCGGGGAAAATCTTGATCCAGACCTGACCGCCACGCTTGGTGTAGCGGGTCATGGCGATACGGGCAGCCTCGATCTGGTTGCTGGTGATCCAGCCGGGCTCGGTGGCCACCAGGCCAAACTCACCGTAAGCAACGGTGTTGCCGCGCATTGCCTTACCGGTCATGCGGCCACGATGCACGCGGCGATACTTGACTCTCTTGGGCAGAAGCATTAGTTGGCTCCTCCTTCCTTAGCGGGGGCTGCGGGAGCAGCCGGACGGGTGTTGTTGCGGTTGAAGCCGCCCTGGGGACGACCCTGGCCACCGCGGTTGAAGCCGCCCTGGCCCTGGGGACGATCGCCGCGGTTGAAGTTACCGGCGGGACGGTCGCCGCGGTTGAAGCCGCCCTGGCGACGATCGCCGTCACGGCGGGGACGACGCTCACGACGCTCCTGATAGGGCTTGGAGGTGTCCATGGTGCGGGGAGTGGTGCGCAGGGTCTGGCTCAGGACCTCGCCCTTGTAGATCCAAACCTTGACGCCGATGCGGCCGAAGGTGGTAGCAGCCTCAGCGAAGCCGTACTCAATGTCGGCGCGGATGGTCTGCAGGGGGATGGTGCCCTCATGATAATGCTCGACACCGGCGATCTCGCGGCCGCCCAGACGGCCGGAGCAGCAAACCTTGATGCCCTTGGCACCGGCGCGCATGGCGCGTGCCATGGAGTTCTTCATAGCGCGGCGATGGCTGATGCGCTTCTCCAGCTGAGCGGCGATGTTCTCGGCCACCAGCTGAGCGTCCATGTCGGGGTTGCGGACCTCGACGATGTTCAGCTTCACCTTCTTGCCGATAATCTTCTCAACGGCCAGACGATACTGCTCGATCTGCTCGCCGCCCTTGCCGATAACGACACCGGGACGTGCGCAGTGCAGATAAACGGTAACGGTCTCGCTGCTGCGCTCGATCTCGATCTTGGGAACGCCGGCACCGTACAGGGTCTTCTTCAGATAATTGCGGATCTTCTGATCCTCGACGATCAGATCGCCGACCTTCTCTTCACTGGCATACCAACGGGAATCCCAGTCTTTGATGACGCCCACGCGCAGGCCGTGGGGATTTACTTTCTGTCCCATAAACTGTCTCCTCCCTTAATTATGCCTTTTCAGTCACAGCGATGGTGACGTGAGAAGTTCTCTTGTTGATGCGATAGGCACGGCCCTGAGCGCGGGGCATGATACGCTTCAGGATGGGGCCGGGAGTCGCATACACTTCGGAAACCACCAGCTTGGCGGGATCCATGCCGAAGTTGTTCTCGGCGTTGGCGCAGGCGCTCTTCAGGAGCTTCATCAGAGGCTCAGAGGCAGCCTTGGGGGTCTGCATCAGGATGGCCATGGCAGTGCCGGCATCCTTGCCGCGGATCAGATCGCAAACGATCTGAACCTTGCGGGGAGAGATGCGGACATAGCGCAGATAAGCCTTAGCAGTCTTGTTTTCCATGTTCAGCATCCTCCTTTATTACTTCTTGACGTGACCGCGGAAGGTACGGGTGGGAACGAACTCACCCAGCTTGTGGCCGACCATGTCCTCCTGGACATAGACGGGCACGTGCTTGCGGCCGTCGTGGACAGCGATGGTGTGACCGACGAAGGCGGGGAAGATGGTGGAGCTGCGGCTCCAGGTCTTCAGGACCTTCTTCTCGTTCTTCTCGTTCATCTCATTGACCCGCTTCAGCAGCTCAGGGGCAACATAGGGGCCTTTCTTAATAGATCTGCTCATTCTCTGCTTGCCTCCCTTACTTCTCGTTACGACGCTTCACGATGAACTTGTTGGTGGGGTTCTTGCCCTTGCGGGTCTTGTAGCCCAGAGCGGGCTTGCCCCAGGGAGTCACAGGGCCGGTACGGCCGATGGGGCTGCGGCCCTCGCCGCCGCCGTGGGGATGGTCGTTGGGGTTCATGACAGAGCCACGAACGGTGGGACGCCAACCCATGTGACGCTTACGGCCAGCCTTACCAATGTTGATGTTCTCGTGTTCGATGTTGCCAACCTGACCGATGGTAGCCATGCAGTTGGTGCGAACGATACGGACCTCGCCAGAGGGCATACGGATCTGAGCGTCGTTGCCTTCCTTAGCCATCAGCTGAGCGGAGGTACCGGCAGCGCGAACCAGCTGAGCACCGTTGCCGGGATGCAGCTCGATGTTGTGGATAACAGTACCAACGGGGATGTTGGCGATAGGCAGAGCGTTGCCGGGCAGGATGTCGGCGTCGGGACCGGTCATGATGATGTGGCCGGCCTTCAGGCCAACGGGAGCCAGGATATAACGCAGCTCGCCGTCCTCATACTTGATCAGAGCGATGTTGGCGGAGCGGTTGGGATCGTACTGCAGGTTCACGACGGTAGCGGTGCCCTGCTTGTCACGCTTGAAGTCGATGACACGATACTTGCGCTTGTTGCCGCCGCCGCGATGACGGACGGTGATGCGGCCGTAGCTGTTGCGGCCGGAGTGCTTCTTCAGGGTCTCAGTGAGGCTAGCCTCGGGCTTGGCCTTCTTATCGATGCCGTCGAAACCGGAGACCGTCATCTGACGGCGGGAGGGAGTCGTCGGCTTAAAAGTTTTGATAGACATTGCTTTACTCTCCTTCCGTTATCAGACCATACCTTCGAAGAACTCGATGGTCTTGGAATCAGCAGTCAGGGTGACGTAGGCCTTCTTCCAGGTCTTGGTCATGCCGGGACGGCCGGCGCCCATACGCTTGGGCTTGCCATGCATGGTGACGGTGTTGACGGCAGCGACCTTCACGCCGAAGATCTCCTCAACAGCCTTCTTGATCTCGATCTTGCCAGCGGTCTTGGCGACTTCGAAGACATACTTCTTGTCGGCGACGGCGGCCATGGAGCGCTCGGTGATCACCGGGCGGATG
Organism: Oscillospiraceae bacterium; assembly: GCA_015067995.1. Classification (GTDB taxonomy): domain Bacteria; phylum Bacillota; class Clostridia; order Oscillospirales; family Oscillospiraceae; genus Oscillibacter. The sequence goes on along the minus strand of SVLJ01000008.1, from coordinate 91,438 downwards.
ATGATGTCATAACTGGTCATTATGCGTACACCTCCTCGATTTTTGCGAGAGCGGCCTGATCCAGCACCAGATAAGTGGCGTTGATGATGTCATAGACGCTCAGGATAGCAGCGGGGGTGGTCACGACGCCGGGCAGGTTGCGGGCGCTCTTGACGATGATCTCGTCCTTCTCGGGAGTCACGACAACGGCCTTGCCGGCGACGTTGACAGCGTTCAGGAACTTGCGGAAGTCAGCGGTCTTGATTGCGTCCATCTTGATGGAGTCGATGACAACCAGCTTGCCCTCGGCAGCCTTGGCGGAGAGGACGGACTTCAGAGCCAGACGCTTGACCTTCTTGTTCAGCACGTAGCTGTAATCGCGGGGCTTGGGAGCGAACACGATGCCGCCGTGAGTCCACTGGGGAGCACGGGTGCTGCCCTGACGGGCGTGGCCGGTACCCTTCTGACGCCAGGGCTTCTTGCCGCCGCCGGAAACTTCGGCGCGGGTCAGAGCGCTCTGGGTGCCCTGTCTGCAGTTTGCCAGGTGATTCTTAACAACTTCGTGGACGACAGCTGCGTTGGGCTCGATGCCGAAGATAGCGTCGTTCAGCTCGACAGTACCGACGGTTGCGCCGGCCATATTCAAAACGTTGATAGTAGACATTTATCAAGCACCCCTTTCTTACTTGTTTCTGGCGGAAGCCTTCTGCGGGTTGCGGCCGGAAGCCTTCTGCGGGTTCTTGCTGATGTCAGCGCCGGCCTGCTTGACCTTGTGGACCTTAACGGTGGACTTGATGGTCACCAGACCGCCCTTGGGGCCGGGGATGGCACCGCAGACGACCAGCATGTTCAGCTCGGGATCGACCTTGACGACGGTCAGGTTCTGGACGGTGACCTGGTCAACGCCCATGTGACCGGCGCCGTCACGGCCCTTGAAGATACGGCCGGGATAGGTACCGGCAGCCAGGGCACCCTGATGACGGTGGACAGGGCCGCCGCCGTGGGTGTTTCTCTTGATGGCGGCGCCGTGGCGCTTGACAACGCCCTCGTAGCCATGGCCCTTGCTGGTGCCGGTGACGTCGACGAAGTCGCCGACCTTGAAGGTATCAGCCTTGACGATGTCGCCGATGTTCAGCTCGGCGGCGTTCTCCAGGTTGAACTCGCGCAGGAACTTCTTGGGAGCCACGTCAGCCTTCTTCAGGTGACCCAGCTCAGGCTTGGTGAGCTTACGCTCTGCGACATCCTCAAAACCCAGCTGGACTGCTTCGTAGCCGTCCTTCTCGGCGGTCTTCTTCTGGACGACTGCGCAGGGGCCTGCCTCAATGACGGTGACAGGGATCACGCGGCCGTTCTCATCGAAGATCTGAGACATGCCAACTTTCTTGCCGATGATTGCTTTCATGTATTTTCCTCCTTAAAGGTTATTGGTCGGCGTAGATACCGCTTTGCGGCATTGCTCTGCCGACATGACCCCGTCCGTCTCACGCAAGTCGACGGACGTTTGGGTAGAGCAACAAATTTGGGTTACTAAAATAAAAGGTATTTGCTGGTGGATTACAGCTTGATCTCGATCTCCACACCAGCAGGCAGCTCCAGAGCCATCAGAGCCTCGACGGTCTTGGGAGTGGACTTGGTGATGTCGATCAGGCGCTTGTGGGTGCGGCGCTCAAACTGCTCGCGGCTGTCCTTATACTTATGGACGGCGCGCAGGATGGTGACGATTTCCTTCTTGGTGGGCAGAGGGATGGGGCCGGAAACCTCAGCGCCGGTACGCTTGGCGGTCTCGACGATCTTCTCTGCGCTCTGGTCGATGACCTGATGGTCATAGGCCTTCAGACGAATGCGGATCATTTGCTTCTGTGCTGCCATGGTTTGTTTCCTCCTGAATTTCGTAGGTTGTTTCAAGTTCGTCTCGACGACCTACGGCGAGAGTTTTTTCTATACGCTTAACCGTGCGTATCATTCCGGCTCACGAAAAATACCGGCTGGATGCATGCTCCGGCCGGTAACTGATCATGGCGCAGCGATCTACGCAACGTACAGATCCTTCTCAGCCGCCCGATTATCGGACATACTCCCCGAAAGTTACCTCGTCTCCGAGCAATCTCCCGGTTCATCGCAGTGCGCTGGGCATAGTAACCCCTTAACGCGCTTGACTATTGTATAAAAAACCCCTCTTGTTGTCAAGAGGGATTTCTCGATTTTTCATAAATTTTTTCAAAAAAGTTTGGTAATTCCGCAGAATTTTTTCATTCGCCGGATTTCGTCTTTTTGCGGCAGAGGATTGTCCGCAGTACAAGGAGCGCCGCCAGCAGCACGACGGATACCAGCGCCATGGAGTCATCAGCCCTGCTGGCCGCATCGCTGAACATCCGCACGATACCCTGCAGAGGCATACCCACCGGCACCAGCCAGAACAGGGCGATCACCGTGATATTCAGCCCATTGCGTACCAGCACAAAGGTGGTGGTCATCAGCGCCATCAGCACCAGCATGAAGCCCATCAGTCCGGAAAAGCGCTTTCCGCCCCTGGCGTCCAGCAGCACCAGAAACACCCACATCACCAGATACACGATGCCCGTCAGCACCGACACTGCCAGTCCGTAGCCCGTATCCGGTGCCGTGCGGTACGCCAGCAGCGCCGCAATCAGCCAGAAACAGAAACGGTAGGCCATATTGTTCCAGATATCACGCATGGTCATGGGGCATCCTCTTTCCTACCCTTGCCGGGTACGCAGAATTTCATATGTAACGCACACCTTACCACAATTTTCGAAGTCTGTCAATTTTCGAGGTCTGCCTCGGAGATATAATATTCCTCCGCCTCATCCATCGTCGCTTCCAGAGCACGACGGGCAGCAATGGGCGCATTCAGCAGCAGTCGTTCCAACGCGATATCCGCGCCTCGCAGCAGGATGCAGTACATGTGCTTCCAGTCGGAAGCCGTCAGTTCCTCTTCCCTTTCAAAGTCAGGCTGCATAATATTTCCTCCTCGTATCACGTTCGATTAACGTAATTATAATATAATTAATATGATAGAGTCAAGAAAATACGTTTGATTGATGTAGGTGCTTATGCAGAGAACTTGCTTTGACAACAACTCAAATATGATCTCTGCTAAGCTGAAGCAGCTGCGGGATGCCGCCGGTATGTCGCAGGAAACACTTGCTGCGCAGATGCAGACCTACGGCATCTCCATCGATCAGCAGATGATCAGCCGAATTGAACGCAACAAACGGCTTGTCAAAGACTATGAGTTTGCCGTGATCTGTCAAATCTTCAAAGTTACTGAAAGAGAGCTCCTTTCTGACTTCTATGAAAAATATAGCAACTGATCTCCACCCCGCATGGGGTGGATTTTTTCTGCCGCTGCAGTTGTGCTCTGTTGTAGTTACGTTGGGTCCCATAGGGTCTTGTTTGGTCTCATCCCTTTTTACAAACCTTTCTATGCCTATCAGTAGAAACCATACCCCCTCCCCCACGCTTCACTTATTTCCTTACGTTTCTTTCGTTTTATGATTGCCGCGGAAACAGCATCCATCCGTGCAGCATACAAAAGAGGAGGGCTTTCGCCCTCCTCTTCGTTATGCAAAGCAATCTTTTAGTATGCCACACCCCAGATGATGTCGGTGCCGCACTCCTCGCCGCACACGGGGCACTTGCCGATGCTGCGGGTCTGCTGCAGAGGCATGCAGCGGGAGGACACGCCGGCCTGCTCCTTCATAGCCAGCTCACACTCCAGCTTGCCGCACCACTTGGAGCGCAGGAAACCGCCCTTGCCCTCCACGATGGCCTTGGCCTCGGCGGGAGTCTGGATATCAAAGGTGTTGTCCTCACGGTTCTTCAGAGCCATAGCGTACATGTTCTCGTGGACGGCGTCCAGCAGCTGCGCCACGGTCTCCTCCAGCTGAGCCAGAGGCACAAAGGTCTTCTCGCCGGTGTCGCGGCGTGCGATGACACACTGCTCCTTCTCGATATCCTTAGGTCCGATCTCTACGCGCAGGGGCACACCCTTCATTTCATACTCGGCAAACTTCCAGCCGGGAGAGTTGTCGGAGCCGTCCATCTTGGTGCGAACGCCCACGGTGTTCAGGCGGTCACGCAGAGCAGCGGCGGCGTCCAGAACGCCGGGCTTGTGCTGCGCAACGGGGATCACCACAACCTGCGTGGGAGCGATGCGGGGAGGCAGCACCAGACCGTTGTCGTCGCCGTGGGTCATGATGATGCCGCCGATCATACGGGTGGACACGCCCCAGCTGGTCTGATGGGGATGATGCAGCTGGTTGTCCTTGCCGGTGAAGGTAATATCGAAGGCCTTGGCGAAGCCGTCGCCGAAGTAGTGGCTGGTACCTGCCTGCAGCGCCTTGTGGTCGTGCATCATGCACTCCACGGTGTAGGTCTCCTCCGCGCCGTTGAACTTCTCCTTATCGGTCTTGCGGCCGCGGATGACGGGCATGGCCAGCACGTTTTCCATGAAGTCGGCGTAGACGTTCAGCATACGCATGGTCTCTTCACGGGCGTTCTCCTCGTCCACGTGCATGGTATGGCCTTCCTGCCACAGGAACTCACGGTGGCGCAGGAAGGGACGGGAGGTCTTCTCCCAGCGCAGAACGCTGCACCACTGATTGTACAACTTGGGCAGGTCACGGTGAGAGTGGATCACATTGGCGAAATGCTCGCAGAACAGGGTCTCGGAAGTGGGACGGATGCAGTAGCGCTCCTCCAGCTTCTCATTGCCGCCGTAGGTGACCCATGCGCACTCGGGTGCGAAGCCCTCCACGTGATCCTTCTCCTTCTGGAGCAGGGACTCGGGGATCAGCATGGGCATCATCACGTTTTCATGTCCGGTCTCCTTAAAGCGTGCGTCCAGCTCTCTCTGGATGTTCTCCCAGATGGCGTAGCCATAGGGTCGATAGATGAACATGCCCTTGATGCTGGAATAATCGATGAGCTCTGCCTTTTTGCAGACGTCGGTATACCACTGGGTAAAGTCCACGTCACGTGCGGTGATCGCGTCAACCTGTCTCTTGTCCTGTGCCATAATGTTCCATTCCTTTACATATATAATGTGTCAGCAGGATCATCCTGCAAGTAATTGCCAACGATTTATTTTATCCGCAACGGTCCGGATTGTCAACTGTCGAAACCATCCGTCATGCGTTTTCCGCCATTGCACGCTCCTTGGGCCAGAGGATATCCCGTCCCACAGGGGTATAGAACATCTTCTTGACCTCCATGGGATCGCTGGTCTGAGCCAGGATCCACGTCAGCTTGGCATAGGCGGACTCGGTGGTCATGTCGTAGGCCTCCAGCACGCCCAGCGTGGTCTTCAGCCGCTGCCCCACCTGATAAACAGTGAGATCGCTGCCCTCGTTCTGCACCTGCGTGGTGAGCACCACGGTGCGTCCCTTCTCCATCCACCTGCAGACACTCTCGTAGAAGCCGCCGGCCTCCGGCAGGCCGCCCACGCCGAAGCTCTCGATGATGATGGCCTGATTGCGCTCCAGAATGAAGTCCAGCACCTCATGGCCTGCGCCGGGCACCAGCTTCAGCAGTGCCACCTGAGAATTCAGGTTGCGGTAAAAGGCGGGCTTCTCTGATGCATCCTGCTTCACATAGGGCAGCAGCACGCCGTCCCGCAGAACGCCCAGATAGGGGTAATTGATGGAGGAAAACGCCTGAAAGCTCTTGGAGTGCGTCTTCTGTGCCCGGGTTCCCAGGATCACCCGCCCGTTGAACACGATATTGACGCCGGGCATGTCCTCGGAAGCCACCCGGAAAGCGTCCAGCAGATTCACCTTGGAGTCTGTGGAATCGAAGCCGATGGGCTTCTGTGCGCCGGTCATAATGATGGGCTTGGGACTCCCCTGCACCAGATAGCTGAGGCCGGAAGCGGTGTAGGCCATGGTGTCGGTGCCGTGGGTAATGACGAAGCCGTCGTAATCGTTGTAGTTGTCCTCAATGCACCGGGCGATCTTCAGCCAGTGGACGGGAGTGATGTTGGTGCTGTCCAGACTCAGCAGCTGCAGACAATCCACATCGCAGATGGCGGAAATGCCCGGCACATGGCTCAGCAGCTGCCGGCTGGTCAGCTCCGGTGCCAGACCGTTGGCTGTGGCCTCGGAGGCGATGGTGCCGCCAGTACCGATCATCAGGATCTTTTTCATGTTCTTCTCTCTCCGTTTTTCCATATTGGGCATCAGCCCATATCACGCCGCTCCAGTGCCGCCAGTCCGAACCGCACCGCACGAACCACAGTTTCCCGTTCCGCGTCCGTTTCCGCAGCCTTGTATTTCATTCTCAGCTCCCGCAGGAACAGTCCCCGCAGGGAGTCCTCCTCCGCTCTGGCCCACAGATCCTCCGCAGGCCGGGTGGCATCCCGGATCTCCAGTGCGTAAAACCGGTCTGCCAGCGCCGTCTGCAGTCCGTCTGTGTCCACGCCCTCCTCCCCGGTCTCGCCGGTGAGGAGGATGCGATAGAGATCGCGGCCTGTGCTCTCCGGCAGCGCGGCTTCCACCGCCTGCCGGGGCTCACGCCCCGTCACATCCACCTGCAGGATCTCGTAGCGATGTTGGGCAAAGGGCACAAATTCCAAAGAAACAGCACCGTTGTCCGCCACCGTTCCCACATAGAAGCCCTTCTCCCCCAGCTCATCAAACCCGCGGCCTTCAGGACAGCCGGGCCATGCTACAGTGGTCTTTCCGCAGCAGACAGGCTCACCGCGCTTGTGGATATGTCCCAGCGCCAGATAGAGAAGTCCGCTGTCAGCCGCCTCCTGCCGGGAAACGGCGCCATAGCGGGTATCTGCCGCACCCAGCTCCCCGTGGAGCACACCCATATGTACTCTGCCGTCCTCCGGTGCCCGGAACCCTTCCAGCATGGGTCGATACTGCTCTGTTCCCGTAAAGGCCGCACCGTAGACCACAGCATTCAGCGCCGGAACCTCCACGCAGGTTAGCACGCTCTCGGAAAAGATATGAACATTCTCCGGCCATTCCATGGTCGCGTAGGGACTGTCGGAACCGTACCAGTCATGGTTGCCCGGCGCAATGAACACCGGCGCATCCATGGATGCCAGCGCATCCCGCAGCGCCTGCGCCGTTTCACGGTAACCGGCATTGCTGTCCAGCAGATCACCGGACAGCAGCACCAGATCGATATCATTTTGGTTTACATAATTCGCAAGCCGCTGCGGCAGCTCACGACTTTCCCGGCGGCGTACCGCCGCTTGTCTGGGCGACAGGGCACGTAACGCGCTGTCCAGATGAAAGTCCGCCGCATGGACAAAACGGAACATGGATTACTCCCCTTCTCTCCATCCCTTGCAGACATCCACCCACGCAGTAAAGTTGGAGGAATACTTCTCCAGCTCCGCGCAGGTAAACTCAATGGCGCTGTTGCTGCTGCCTGCAGCGGGAAATACCGTCTCAAACCGCTGCATGGAAACGTCCAGATAGACCTTCACGTCAGCAGGCAGAGCAAAGGGACACACACCGCCCACATCGTGACCGATGCGCTCGTGTGCCTCCTCGTGGGTGAGCATTTTTGCCTTGGTGTGGAAATAGCCTTTGTAGCGGCTGTTATCCACTTTGGCGTCGCCGGCCACCACGATGATGATGGGATCATCACCGATCTTGAAGCTGAGGCTCTTAGCGATGCGGGCGCCTTCCACACCCACTGCCAGCGCAGCCAGCTCCACCGTGGCGGAAGACACTTCGAATTCACGGATCTGCCCCTCCAGACCCAGGGGCCGGAAATACTCTCTCACCTTTTCAATAGACATGGAAATCGTCTCTCTTTCTGTTGTTAATATCAGCGGATATCGATCCGCTCCACAGCGGTACAGAGGCCGGTATTGCTGTTCAGAGTAAAGATGGCCCCCTGCAGCTTGCACGGGCCGGGTGCCGTCTGATAACGTCCCGGCAAACCTCCCATAAATGTCTCCACCGACTGCTCTGGCCGAATGCCCAGCACGGAATGGATGGGACCGGTCATACCCAGATCGGTGATATAACCGGTGCCGCCGGAAAATATTTGTTCATCGGCGGTGGGGACATGGGTATGGGTGCCCCACAGGGCGGACACACGGCCATCCAAATGGTAGGCCATAGCCAACTTCTCACTGGTAGCTTCCGCATGGAAATCAACCAGTGTAAAGGTTACCCGCTTTCCGTGTTCCAGTAACCGATCCATAGTGACGAAGGGATTGTCCGCATGGAAATTCAGGTCACAGCGTCCAATGAGGTTCACCACCCGTACGCTGTAAGCGCCCATGTCGAAAACGGTGCTGCCTTTCCCCGGCATATGTCCGGTATAATTGGCGGGACGCAGCAGCCAGTTCACATCATCCAGAAGACGGGTGATCTCCATCTTGCCAAAGGTATGGTTGCCCAGCGTCACGGCATCGGCACCGGCATCATAGATCCGCCATGCATGGTCACAGGTAAGGCCCACACCGGCCACATTTTCGCCGTTGACCACCGCAAGGGCAATGTTCTTCTCCTTTTTCAGCCGCCGCAGCTGGCGCTCCAGACAGGCAAGACCGCTCTCGCCCACCACGTCGCCCACCGCCAGCACACGGATCTCCATAGGTCCGTCTCCTTTCTTAAAATCACCGGAACCGCTGTGCCCGCCGTAAGCTCCGGCAGGCACAACGGCAGCAGGTCAGATAAATACAGCCGATTCCGCACGACGCTGGAAATTCTCCTCCAGCATGGCCTTGTGCGACAGGAAGGCAGGATCGTCAAAATACTTGGCGCCGGTAGGACAGCGGCGCACGCAGGCATGGCACTTGATGCAGATGCCGGGCACCTCAGTCACATTGTCCGGGTTGATGGACGCCACGGGACAGACTGCCGCACAGGTACCACAGCCTACGCATTTGCCGGTATCCGTTCTGGGCTTGGCCGGCAGGAATTTGGCAGGCTGACCGTCCACGCCCTTAGGCACGTAATAGGGCGCCGCAGCATCGCCGGACACCTCCACCGGGGCGGGGATCTCCGTCAGTTCGGCAGCCTTCCGTCCGCAGCTGCGGCCGAAATCCGCCATTAAGGCGGCATCCCCGCCGTCAGGTCGGCCTGCACCCAGCGTATCGGAAAACACGTGGCGCACCGCAAAGGCCGCACCGGCAATGGTATGGAAGCCGTCTGCCTCCAGCACCGCGCACAGCTCTGCCAGAGAGTTATCATAGCTGCGGTTTCCGAAGGTCACCACAGGGGCGGCCAGTGCGCCGTTTCCGGCAAAGCCGCTCTGCAGCCAGGGCAAGATCTTGTTGGGTGTCTTACCCGCATAGGTAGGCATCGCAAAAAACACCAGATCCGTGTTTTCAAAAACGGTGATTTCCTTTCTTGCGGCAGGCAGTGTAAAGTCCAGTTTCTTCACAGGCAGTTCCAGTTCATCAGCTGCCGCAGAGGCTGCGGTCATCACCGCATTCTCCGTGCCGCCCACCGGACTGAACCAGACTGCCCATATGCGTTTGATATCCATGCTGCTTTTCTCCCTCTTCGGTACACTCAATCCAGAGCAAAATCTTCCGTGTTGAGCCGATCACCCTGCAGCGTTGCGGGACGGGGCGGCGTACGCTTCAGCGGATCATAACGGAACTTGCGGCAATGATAGATATCCTCCACCACGCCCTTGTAAACACAGGCCACGGTTCCGTTACCCAGATCCTTGCCCCGCTCACAGTAAGCACACCGGGGCTCGATTTTCTTGCGAAACAGGTTCATATTCCCTTTCTCCCCTCTTTTGTATACGTATGCTTTCAGACCCGATCACAGGGCGTCGATCCGCACCTGCCCGTTCTCAGCAGAAGCACGCACCTGAGACACTGGATTGTCATAGCTGTCGATGATGCGGATGGCCATGGGGTCTTCCAGCTCCTTCTGGATAGCGCGGCGCAGGTTGCGGGCACCATAGGTGATGGAATAGGACTTCGCCGTCAGCAGATCGATAAGAGACGGCTCATAGGTAAAGGTGATGCCCTTTTCCTTCAGCGACGCCACCAGCTCATCCAGCATGATTCTTGCGATAACCCGGAAGTTCTCCTCCGTCAGGCGATTGAAGCAGATGACCTCATCCACACGGTTGATAAACTCCGGACGCAGGAACTGCTCCAAAGCCTTCATGGCCTTTTCCTTGTCCTGCTCGCTGACAGTACGGCCAAAGCCCACCGTACCTTCCTTGGTACCGCTGCCGGCATTGGAAGTCATCACGATGATGGTGTTCTCAAAATTTACCTTCCGGCCATGGGAATCGGTGATCTCGCCGTCATCCAGAATCTGCAGCAGCACGTTCAGCACATCGGGGTGCGCCTTCTCGATCTCGTCAAAGAGGATCACGGCATAGGGCTTACGGCGGATTTTTTCCGTCAGCTGACCGGCCTCATCATAGCCTACATAACCCGGCGGAGAGCCCACGATGCGGGATACGGAGTGCTTTTCCATGAATTCGGACATGTCCAGACGGATGAGAGCGTCCGGCGTGTTGAACATATCCACCGCCAGTTGCTTCACCAGCTCCGTCTTGCCCACGCCGGTGGAGCCCACAAAGATGAAGCTCACCGGCTTGCGCTTGGGGCTGATACCCACACGGTTGCGGCGCACGGCGGAAGCGACAGCTGCGACGGCCGCATCCTGTCCGATGATGTGCTCCTTCAGACGGTTCTCCAGCAGGCTCAGCCGCTGGAACTCCTGCTCCCGGATGCGGGCGGCAGGGATCTTGGTCCACAACTCAATGACATGTGCCAGATTTTCCATCCCAAGAGTGGGATCGCCTGCGGCACACAGCTCCTGCAGCTCCTGATTGAGCTGCAGGTCTTTGCTGCGCAGCCATGCCAGCCGTTCATAGTCCGGCTCGGTGCCGTTCTGGGCAGCGCCCTCCTCCAGCATGGCGCGCTCCCGCTCGTAGTCGTCCAGTTCACGCTGGACAGCCATGCGGCGGGAAATGTTGGGGTCCTTCAGATTCAGATCAGAGCAGGCCTCGTCGATGAGATCGATGGCCTTATCCGGCAGAAAACGGTCGGTGATATACCGCTCACTGAGCAGTACCGCCTGACGGAGCATCCCCTCCGGAATCTTCACGCCGTGGAACTGCTCATAGCTGGGGGCAAGTCCCTTCAGAATGGCGATGGAATCCTCCAGAGAAGGCTCATTCACCGTCACCGGCTGGAACCGGCGTTCCAGAGCAGTGTCCTTCTCAATGGACTTGCGGTACTCGGTGAAGGTAGTGGCACCGATGACCTGCACCTCCCCCCGGGACAGGGCAGGCTTGAGGATATTGGCGGCATTCATGCTGCCTTCGGCGTCTCCGGCGCCTACGATGCTGTGAACCTCATCGATCATCAGGATGATGTTGCCCAGCTTTTTCACCTCATCGATAAGTCCCTTCATCCGGGACTCGAACTGGCCGCGGAACTGAGTGCCGGCCACCAGTGCCGTCAGATCCAGCAGATACAGCTCCTTATCCCGCAGCTTGAAGGGTACTTCTCCCGCGGCGATGCGCTGAGCCAGACCTTCCGCGATGGCGGTCTTGCCCACGCCCGGCTCGCCGATGAGACAGGGGTTATTCTTCTGTCTGCGGTTGAGGATCTGGATGACGCGCTCAATCTCCTGCTCACGGCCCACCACGGGATCCAGCTTTCCTTCCCGTGCAGCGCCGGTAAGATGGCGGCAGTAGCCTTCCAGATACTTGTTTTTCGCTTTCTTTTCGCCCTTCCGGCCGCGTTCGCCGCCTTCCGGAGGACGTCCCTCCTCTGCGGGGGGCTGTTCCCGGCGTTCACCGCTGTTGAACAGCCGGTTCAGGAACGGGAATGTGGCGGTGTTGCTCTCATCCTCATCCTCCGTTTCCTCGGGGATCTCGTCGGGATTTTCCACGCCGTGGATGATCTGCAGCATTTCGCTGTTGAGATTGTCCAGATCCTCGTCGGTGATGCCCATACGCTTCATGGTCTCATCCACCTGGGGCAGGCCCAGAGACTTGGCACATTTCAGGCACAGGCCCTCGTTGATGGTCTTGTCACCCTCCATACGGGACAGGAAGACCACGGCAATATTTTTTTTGCATCTTGCGCAAAATGTAGGCTGCATTGATATACCTCCAGAATGATCGACACAGGCGAATACGATTGCCGCCCGTGTTTGCTCCTAAAGCAGCAGGACTCAAATTTCGCTGCCTTACAGGAGCGCCAGCACACTCAAGGGTGTGTTATTGACAAAGAACTGCAGCAGCACCGTCCCCTTGGACAGTCCTGTCACATCCACCGCGCACTGTCGTGCGATCCAGACCAGCAGGAACAGCAGAAGCGCACACTCCACAAACGCCACGGCACCGCCGCCCAGAGCATTCAGCGTCCGCAGGCCCGGCAGCATCAGCACCAGATCCAGCGCCGCCAGCACGATCCGCAGCAGGATATTCAGCGCCACGAATACCAGCAGGAATACCACGGCGTGTACGATGGTTTCCACCACCACCTGCACCAGTGCCTCCACCACAGAAGCTCCGCTCTCGCGGATCTTCTCCATGGCAGCCTCCGCCAGTCCGGCGGTCAGTGCCGGGTCAATCCCCAGCTCACCGAGAAGCTCGTTGATCTGCTCTGTGGGTTCTGTCTGCTCACCGGAGCTGCTCAGCGCCGGCAGGGAAATCTTGCTCAGATCGAAGCTGCCCAAATCGATACCGCTGAGATCGATCTTACTGAGATCGATACTGCCCAGATCGATACCACCGATCCGGATACCGCTGAGATCGATCTTGCTGAGATCGATGCCGTCCTTGTCGGCATTTTTCTCAGCGTTTTCCTCAGCGATCTCTTCCGCCAGCTCAGCCAGCTTGCTCTCCACAGTCTCCACGACCATGGGCTGTACCGCTGCGCTGATAAAGGGTGTCAGCAGATTGGATACCAGCACGGCACCCAGCAGGGACACCAGCAGGATCACCAGTCCCGCAACGCTTCTCAGAAATCCCTTCTGTGCACCCAAAATGGTAAATAGGATCCATATCGCCGCGATGGCGATGTCTATTATAACAGCTTGCGCCAATTCTTCCTACCTCCAGACAGTAAACCTTTTGTGAACGATCACGCGCTCACCCGCAAATGCATTCTATGATATTCCAGCGCTGGGCGCGTTATGGCAAAAATCTGGTTCCATGCTCGGACTCCAGCACCAGTGCCGAACCATCCTCGCATACGAGAACATCCTTTGCTCGTTCTGCGCCCTCCATGCGGGCATACTCCACCAGATCCGGCGTGTAGATCACCACGCGGCCGGCGTAAAGCACGGCAATATAGTGTCCCGCCGCGCTGACGGCAATGATTTCCTCATTGACATCCATCGCCGCCCGTTCTTTTCCGTCCATATCCACCGTGACCACGCGGCCGATGCTGCCGGCGTAATACCGGTTCAGCCGCAGCACGGTGTAATTCTCTCCGACAGCCCAGTCCCGCAGATAGGCGCCGCCGTAATCATACGTGCCATATATCTCGCCCTGAGCATCTCCGTAGACCAGCGCCGTATCACACACCGCCGCCATACGGCCTCCCAGCTCCTCCAGCGCCAGCACCACACCATCTGTCACGCTCCAACCGGCCTGAGGCTCCGTTTTCGTAAGGTCGTAAATCACCATTCTGCTGACGAAGGAGCCTGCTTCCTGTCCCAGCGTCACAGCCGTGAGGGTGCGTCCGTCCTCTGCCACACGGGCATCGGTAACAAAGCGCTCCACGGAATTGAATGCAAAGACCAGGGTCTGATGGGGATCATATACGGATACACAGCCCTTGCAGCCGTTCTTCTCTGCCGTCACCGCCAGATATCCGGCCTGATTGACAGATGCCGCGATCAGGGGCAGGTCCGCAGGCTGCTGCAGATGCAGCAGCTCTTCACCGGCAGCGTTCACCAGCCATAGCTCCGTACCGCCCACATCGTAGGCCACCGCCATATCTCCCCCAGCAGTCAGCGCGGGAGAGCGCATATTCAGCGGTTTGGAAAGCACGGTTGTACCGTCACCTGCCAGGATGCGCAGCTCCGTGCCGGACAGCACCGCCATACCGTCACCCAGCAAAGCGAAGCGGTTATTCACCGCCGCGTCATAGGCGTAGCTGTCCGCCTGCTCCGCGGTACCGTAAGCAAACCAGCGGCGCAGGAAATCAAAGCCGGTTCCGTCCTGATAGGCAGCCAGTATCACCACTGCCAGCACCAGAAGCAGCACAACGCCGTTGGCCACCGCCCGCAGCAGCTTGATACCGCTGCCCTCCGAGGGTTCCTCCGGCTTTTTTGCCGCGCTGTCATCGGAAACCTTTTTTACGTTGTAGTCCTTGCTCTTATCAGCCATTAAGTCTCTCATCCTCATACCAAAGTCGCGTCAGGTACAATCCTCCCGGCGGAACCGTAGGCCCCGCGGCACTACGGTTACCGCTCTCCAGGATCGCAGGGATGTCCTCCGGAGCGAATTTCCCCTCTGCCGCGTACAGCACCGTTCCGGTGATAGCCCGCACCATGTTGTACAGAAACCCGTTGGCGCAGACCTTCAGCTCCAACAGCTCACCGCTGCGGGTCACGTCACAGTAATAGATGGTACGCACCGTGGATCGCGTCTCCGTTCCCACAGAGCGAACCGCGGCAAAATCATGGGTTCCCACAAACTGCTGTGCCGCACGGCTGAGGTACCCCTCATCCAGATGCTTGGGATAGAAGTACGCCCGGTTTACATAAAACGGATTTTTCACCTTGGAGTTATAGATCCGGTAAGTATATTCCTTCTTGATGCAGGAGCCAATGGCGTTGAAATCCTCCGCCACCTCAAAGGCACTTTCCACAGCAATGTCCACCGGCGTATGGGTGTTGATGGCAAAGGGCAGCCGATCCAGTGGAATGCGGGATTCCGTGCGGAAATTGGCCACATACCGCTCAGCGTGGACGCCGGCATCGGTACGACCGCAGCCGGTGAGATGCACCGGTGCGCCCGTAATTTTTTCGATGGCCTTCTGCAGCGTCTCGCAGACCGTCACCGCGTTTTTTTGCACCTGCCAGCCGTGGTAGGCGGTGCCGTTGTACATCAGCTTCAGTGCAATATTACGCATCTGAGACTCCTTCCTTACAGTCCAAACCGCCCCAGTACGACGGCTGCTGTCATCACCGCCGCACCGGCAAACAATACCGTCGCGTCAGATGGCCGGTATTGCAGCGCCCGGAGCTTGGTGCGCCCCTCGCCGCCGTGGTAGCAGCGGCATTCCATAGCTACCGCCAGCTCATCGGCACGGCGGAAAGCGCTGACAAACAGAGGTACCAGAATGGGCAGCATGGCTTTGGCGCGTTCCAGCAAATTGCCGCTTTCAAAATCAGCACCCCTGGCTCGCTGTGCGGACATGATCTTATCCGTTTCCTCAATGAGCGTAGGGATAAACCGCAGTGCGATGGACATGACCATGGCCAGCTCATGCACCGGCACACGGATTTTTTTCAGAGGATTCATCAGCCGCTCCAGTCCGTCGGTAAGACTGATAGGACTGGTGGTATAGGTCAGCAGAAACGTGCCCATAACCAGCAGCATGATCCGCAGCACCATCCGGACTGCGTTGATAAGACCCTGACCGGTGATCTGCAGAAATCCCAGCTGCACCAGCGGATCACCAGGCGTCACAAACATATTCAGCAGGCCGGTGAACACCACGATGAACAGCACCGGCTTCAGGCCCCGCAGCAGCTGCTTCCAGCCCACCCGGGACACGCGTACGCAAAGGATCAGCGTCAGCGCTGTCAGGCCATAGCTGAACACGCCCTTGGCGCAGAACAGCGCCACGATATACATGACCACCAGCAGCAGCTTCGTCCGGGGATCCAGACGGTGAGCCGGTGTATCGCCAGGAAAATACTGGCCAAGAGTGATATCCTTCAGCATACGCCACCACCCTTTCCCAGTGCCAGCAGCTGACGATGAAGAGCCTCCACCGTATACACCGCTGGATCAATCTCCACCCCCCGCCGGTGCAGCGCCATCGCCACTCGGGTGATCTGCGGCACCTCCAGACCGGCAGCCAGCAGCTCGTTGCCCCGGGCGAAGACCTCAGCAGGCGTACCGTCCATCAGGATGCCGGCGGATTTCAGAACGATGATCCGTTCTGCATTCCGGGCGATTTCATCCATGCTGTGACTCACCAGAATCACCGTCCCGCCGTGATTCACATGGTAATCCCGGATATTGGCCATCAGGTTTTCACGGCCTGCCGGATCCAGTCCGGCAGTGGGCTCGTCCAGCACCAGAATCTCCGGCTCCATGGCGATGACACCAGCAAGTGCCACTCGGCGCTTCTGGCCGCCGGACAGCTCAAAGGGTGACTTCTCCAGCACAGAGGTAGACAATCCCACCAGCTTGGCGGCCCAGCGGACACAGCGATCCAGATCATCGCCGCTTCGGCCCATGTTTTTGGGACCGAAGGCAATATCCTTGTAAACTGTCTCCTCAAACAGCTGATACTCCGGATACTGGAACACCAGTCCCACCCGGAACCGCACATCCCGGATCTTTTTCGGCGCTGCCCAGATATCCTTCCCATCCAGCAGCACGCGGCCTGAGGTTGGGCGCAATAATCCGTTGAAATGCTGAATCAGCGTGGACTTTCCCGAACCGGTATGCCCGATAATACCCAGAAATTCTCCTTTGTTTACAGTGAAGGAGATATCCTTTACTGCACTTCTTTCGAAAGGCGTTCCAACACTATAGGTATGTGTCAGATTCTCGATTTTCAGAATCGGTTGCAATGATCTGTCTCCTTATTCTGTTCTGCGTCCGGCAGGACGCAGATGGGTTTACTTCTTCCATGCAGCCGCGATGACTTCGGCGCAGTCCTCCACACTCATGGCGCTGAGGGGCACTGTCCAGCCGTCGTGGCGCAGCTCATACAGGAGGGATACCGTGTCCGGCACGGTCAGGCCCATGGAACGCAGGCGATCCACCTCGGCGAACACCTCTGCAGGCTTGCCGTCCATAGCCACCAGGCCGCCGTCCATAACAATGACCCGGTCAGCCTCCATTGCCTCATCCATGTGATGGGTGATCAGCACCACGGTAATACCCTTCTCCCGATTCAGCCGGTGGATGGTGGACAGCACCTCACGCCGTCCCACAGGGTCCAGCATAGCAGTGGCCTCGTCCAGCACAATGCAGTCCGGCTCCATGGCAATAACACCGGCGATGGCAATGCGCTGCTTCTGTCCGCCGGAGAGCAGGTGCGGCGCATGCTGCACAAACTCGCTCATGCCCACGCTTTCCAGCGCGGCATCCACCCGTCGGCGGATCTCCTCCGAGGGTACGCCCAGATTCTCCGGTGCGAAGGCCACATCCTCCTCCACCACGTTGGCAACGATCTGGTTGTCAGGGTTCTGGAATACCATGCCTACTCGGCGGCGGATCTCCAGCAGGAGTTCCTCATCCCGTGTGTCCATGCCTTCCACATAGACGTTTCCGCCCAGAGGCAGCAGCACCGCGTTGAAGGTCTTGGCCAACGTGGATTTTCCGGAGCCGTTGTGCCCCAGCACCACCACGAAGGCCCCCTTTCTGATGGCGACATCCACGCCCCTAAGCGCAACCGTCGCCCTACCATCTTCCTCGCTCATGGCGTAGGCGTAGGTCAATTCTTTGGTTTCAATGATGTTTGACATTGTTTCTCACTTTCCGTATCAACACATCTGAACTGCCGCAATCCGCCGGGGCAGCACATGATCTGCCAGCGTACGGCTCATTCGCTGAACCATCGGCCGGTTGCGCCGCAGGGCAGCGCCAGTCCCGTCTCACTGACGGGCAGGCCCAGCTCATCCCAGGTGCACTTGCCGCCGAACTTATCCGCCACCAGCAGGTTCAGGATATAGCCCAGTACCGAGGGCGCAAGCCCGGTCGTATAGGAATTAATGATGACAAACAGGGGCTTGTCCGACAGCACCTGAGCGCACAGCTTCACAAAGGGGAACAGGTTTTCCTCCAGCTTCCACACCTCGCCGGAGGGACCCCGTCCGTAGCTGGGGGGGTCCATGATGATGGCATCGTAACGACGGCCGCGGCGGATCTCACGCTCCACGAACTTGGCACAATCATCCACGATCCAGCGAATGGGCGCATCTGCCAGACCAGACAGGCGGGCATTGTCTTTGCCCCATGCCACCATACCCTTGGCGGCGTCCACATGGCACACGGATGCCCCCGCCTTGGCACAGGCCACCGTGGCAGCGCCGGTATAGCCGAACAGGTTCAGCACTTGAATGGGGCGATTTGCGCTGCGGATCTTCTCCATGGCGAAATCCCAGTTCACTGCCTGCTCCGGGAACAGGCCCGTATGCTTGAAGTTCATGGGTTTCACCTGAAAGGTCAGCTCACCGTAACGGATCTGCCAGCTCTCCGGCAGGGTGTTCTTCTCCCAGTGTCCGCCGCCGGTCTGAGAACGGTGATAGTGGGCATTAGCCCGCCGCCAGTTGGGGTTTGCATGGGGCGTCTCCCAGATGGCCTGAGGGTCAGGACGAACCAGCACCTGACGATCCCAGCGCTCCAGCTTTTCACCGCCGCCGCAGTCGATGAGTTCATAATCCTGCCATTTATCTGCGATCCACATCGTATATACCTCCGTCAAAGGGGACTAATCCCCCACTATGTCATAATGAATCATGATATTATACCCCGAAAGGGATGGTTTCGTCAATGGATTCCCTCTTTTCTTCTGCGCCAAACGCAAAAACAGGACGCTTCCGCGTCCTGTTCCTGTGTTATTCTTCCTTCTGCTGCATGGCCGTGCCGCCCAGTCCAAAATCCTTTTCCACGCTGGCGGTGTCCCGGCGGAGCATGGTCTCCATCACACGGATATCGTTATCCACATTCATGGCGTCCGCCTTGTACAAAGCATCCAGCTGGTAAGCAAAGCCCTCCACGATGTTTTCCATGGTCTTGCGGATATTCTCCTTGGCCTGCCGCAGATTTTCACCCTCCACGCCGGCCGCTTCAAACTCCGCATAGGAATCCAGCAGCTTCTGCGTGGTAGGCAGATAGTAGTTCAGGAAGGTATCGATCCGGCTCCGCTTGGCGGGGTCATCCTCCACCGCCCGGAAAATCCGTGCGGTAATGTCCTCCAGCCGGTCGATCTGGCTGGAAAGCACCGGATCGGCAATCCGGTCATTGGCCCGACGAATGTTCCGGAGAATTCCGGAAAAGCCTTCCTCCGTCTCCCGTGCCGAGGCAGCCTTTTCCGCCCGTTTGCGGGTCAGCTCCTCATCAGCCGTGGCTGTGCGGAAGAGATACCCCAACTCCTCGTTGAGATAGGCGTCCGCGCCGAAGTAATCCTTGTCCAGCATCTTCTGCAGATCCTTCTGCACCTGCTGGTAGGAATACCCCAGCTTTCGGGCAAGCTCCTCCACCGGCACAGCGGCTCTGTCTCCCATCACGGCAAAATAGCGGGCATAGCGCTTGATGGCAGCGCTCATATTTCTGCCGGCAATAAACATGCCCGCGCCGGCGGTTCCAATGGCAACCGTCTGCAGCAGCTCCGACAACCATTGCAGGCCTTCGGTCAGAACCAGCCCCAACTCCTCTATGCCGCCGATCACCGCACCGAACAACAGGATTCCGCCAAGAATCTGCAGCAGCCGGGCATTGGACTTTTTCATTTTGGGCTTGCGGGTAACGTTTCTGGCAGTCTGCGCGGCCCGGCCAGAACTCTTTTGCACAGTCGGTGCCGCAGCCTGTCCGGTGCGTTCGCTGGTGGTACGCAAAGGAGGCGGCGCTGTCCGCTTCCGTTTCTCATCGGGAGCAAACAGCTTGATAAACAGCAGGATCAGAGCAACCGGCCAGAGTCCGAAGCAGAAAAATATGATGATCAGCGCCCAGTAACTGGGCGAATCCATTTTCTCCTCCGTCTTTTTCGGTGCAGCCACGTTTACTCCCCCTTTTTCTTCAGCTTGGTTTTAACGCCCTTCTCATCCACCAGATAGGTATTGTCCAGATGCCCCTTCAGTCCGCTGACCACGGAATCGATATATTCCCGGCGCAGCACAGTGCGTTCCGCTTCCTCTTCCGGGGTCAGCCCCTCTGCTTTGGCCTTCCGTGCCAGTTCATTGATACGGTCGATCTTCTTCTGTTCCATAAATTGTCCTACTCCTTACACATAGCGTTCCAGCAGAATGGAAATGCGCCCCTTCTTCGTGGTACCGCCCACCTGCGTCAATCTGAATTTCCCAACACCTCTGGCAGAGACGGTGTCCCCCTCCACCAGCAGGCGATCCGGCTTGGTGCATTCCAGCCAGTTGACCTGTACCCGTCCGGCAGCCACCAGCTCGGCAGCCTTGCCCCGGGACATTCGAAACCCGCTGGAGGCCACCGCGTCCAGACGCAGCGCCGCCACAGTATCCCGCACCTGTTCCCTTTTCTGTACCGGGATGTGGAGATCATGGGGTGACACTTCCCGCACCGTCAGCTTTGCACGACCAGCGCTGCTCCAGCTGTTCAGCAGATAATCTGCCACCGACTCCGCCGCAATAATGTCACAGCTGCCACGGGTGACCAGAATATCGCCCACCTTTTCCCGGATGATGCCCTCACCCATGAGACTGCCGAGAATATCCCGGTGTGTCAGCTCATAGTCCGCGTGGAACTCCGCCCGCAGGCAGCGCAAAGGAAACACAGCGTCCTCCGGTGCCTGCCAGTCCGGCAGGAAGGCCAGCATGGTGCGTTCCGCTCCGGAATAGCCGCCGGAGATACACCATCGATCTGCCGGTACCCCCGCCAGTCGCAGCAGGTTTTCCGCCACGATCCGCTCCCGTGGCGAGAGAAAATCCGTACAGGCAGGTGTTCCCCGGCGATCTGCCTGCTCCCATTTGTCCAGGATCCGCGCCAGCAGCAACCGGTCTTCTCCGGTGGCCGCCGCACGATCCAGCAGCTTGCTTTTGTCCATACTCAGCTCTTCAGCTCCTGAGAGTGCACCAGCTTGGCATAAGCGCCATTGCGCTCCATCAGCTGCGCATGGCTGCCCAGCTCCACGATCCGTCCGTTTTCCACCACGGCGATGCGGTCAGCATTGCGCACTGTGGACAGGCGGTGTGCGATGATGATGGTAGTGCGCCCACTGGAAAGCCGGTCAAAAGCCTCCTGCAGCCGCGCCTCGGTGACGCTGTCCAGTGCGGAGGTAGCCTCGTCCAGAATCAGGATGGGCGGATCCTTCAGGAAAATACGGGCAATGGAGATACGCTGCTTCTGACCGCCGGACAGACGGATACCGCGCTCACCCACGAATGTGTCCAGTCCCTCAGGCATGGCACAGATATCGTCATAGATCTCCGCCAGCTTTGCCGCCGCGATGACCTCCTCGCGGGTAGCACCGGGACGGCCGTAGCGGATGTTCTCCAGAATCGTGTCAGCAAACAGGAACACATCCTGCTGCACCACGCCGATGCTCCGGCGCAGGGATTCCTGTGTCAGTGCCCGGACATCCTGCCCGTCCACCAGCACAGAGCCGGCAGTCACGTCATAGAACCGTGGGATTAGCTGACACAGGGTAGTTTTACCGCCGCCGGAGGGACCCACCAGCGCCACAGACTCACCAGGCCGGATGTCCAGCGACACATTGTGGAGAACACCCACGCCCTCCTGGTAGGCAAAGTCCACATCCTGCAGCGTCACGCCGCCCTTCACGTTCTCCAGTTCCCTGGCGTCAGCCGCATCCTGCAGGGTAGACTCGGTGCGCATCAGCTCCACAAAGCGATTCAGGCCGGCAGAGCCCTTGGCAAACAACTCTGCAAAGTTGGCCAACTTCCGCACAGGACTGGTAAAGGTGGTCAGATACAGGTTGAAGGTCACCAGATCCACAATATCCATCTTACCGTCCATAATGAGGGCGCCGCCCACGGCGATGACAGACAGGCCCATCACCGGCAGGAAGAACTCCATGGTGGCGTTGAACTGTCCCATAGACTTGTGGAAACCACGCTTGGAGCGGCGGTAAATATCATTGGATGCGTCGAACTTCCGCATTTCCTCGTTTTCATTTGCAAAAGCCTTGGCGGTGCGGATGCCGGACAGGCTGGATTCAATGTCGGAGTTGATGACGGCGGAGCTGCGCCGCACCTCCGCAGAGGCTTCCCGCATGGTGCCGCGGCAGCGGATGACGCAAAACAGAAACACCGGCAGGATCAGCGCCAGCACCAGTGCCAGACGCCACTGGATGGAAAAGAGCACGATGAAGGAGCCGAGAATGGTAACGGTGGAGATGAAAATATCCTCCGGCCCGTGATGCGCCAGCTCCGTCAGATCAAAAAGGTCGCTGGTGAGGCGGCTCATCAGCGCGCCGGTACGGTTCTTGTCATAGAATCCGCAAGAAAGCTCCTGCATATGGCGAAAAAGGTCTCGCCGGATGTCCGCCTCCACCAGAATGCCGAAGGTGTGACCATAATACGCAATGATGTACATCAGCACCGAGCGCAGAGCATAGGCTACCAGCATCACCGCCATCACGGTCCAGAAGGTGCGGAACACTCCGTAGGGCAGCAGTTCATTCATGCACCAGCGGGAAATGTACGGAAAAGCCAGATCGATCACCGAAATGGTCAGTGCGCACAGCATGTCCAGAATAAAGAGTTTTTTATGCGGCTTGAAGTAAGACAGGAATATCCGCAGCGGGGATTTCTCCTGATATTCTTTCGTGGTCATAGGCCCCTCCCGTCAACGTGAAAAGTTTTTTATTAATAGGTTAGTATATCACGCATCTCTTCGATAGGCAAGAAAAACCCCCGGATGCGTTGCATCCGGGGGTAAATTACAGTGGAATCAGCCGTTTTTGACGCGGATAATGCAGGTCAGGGTGCGGTCTCCCACCTTGGCGACGACATCGGTTCTTCCGGACTTCAGTCCCTTGACGGTACCGTCATTGAGGATGCTGGCAATGCTGCTGTCCTTGACAGACCAGGTAACCTCGCCGTCATAGTTCTTCACCTTCATAGCAAGCAGTTCGCCCACAGAGATGGTAACATCCGTGTAGTTGAGCTTGGCGTTGGCCGCAGAAGGATCAGAGGGCGTTGTGGGCGTCGAGGGATTACTGGGATCCGGCTTCACAGGGGCGCTGCCGCCCTTGACGCGGACGATACAGACACCCATGCCCACACCGTCGGTGGCATAGACCTTGATGGTGCCGTTGGCAATGGCCGTCACCTTACCGGTCTCACTGACCGTGGCAATGGCGGGATCGGCGCTGACCCAGGTGTAGACACCGGTGCCGTCACCCACCCGCAGCTGAACGGCCGCATCACCCACGTTGGTGGTGTAGTCTTCCTTATTGAGCTTCAGAGTCTGAGGCAGCAGCTTGATCTCATCTGCCGTGGGAACCAGAGGCTTGGGATCCTCCACAGGATCGGTGGGCATCTGCGGCGTGCTGGTACCGGGATTCTCCGGGGTGCTGGTGCCGGGATCGGGACCGGGCTTCTCCGTGCTGCTGGTAATGCCGGAAGAGGGATTGTCTGGTGTGTCATCACTGCTGCCGCCGCCAAAGAGCAGCCACAACAGAATACCGGCCAACACCAGCATGATCACCAGCAGGATCAGCGTCAGGATGTTTTCCTTATCGGTGGTGCCTGCGCGGCGACCACCGTTTTTGGTGGGACGCTTCTGGACGCGCTTACCCTTTTTCAGTTTCTGCTCCTCATCGCAGAAAGGACACTTCTTATAAGTGTCGGAATACTTTTCACCGCAGTCGGGGCACTTTTTCATTGACATAGGAGGGGCCTCCTTTGATGGTATTATTCATTTTACATAATACAAGTTCTGACAAGCATCGTCAAGAGTATACCGGGATTTTTCCTATTTTTTCGACACAATATCTTGTATTTTTTCTGTCACTGTGCCTATAATGGCTGTAAATGCAGTGTTTGGGAGGAATTACCCATGAATACCATCCTCATCGGTATCGCAGGCGGCACCGGCAGCGGAAAAACAACCCTGACCCGTCAGCTGAAGGAGCACTTCGGCCCCCGCGTCACCGTCATCGGTCACGATAGCTATTATCGTGCCCAGCCCGGCACCACGTATGAATACCGGGTCGCCCAGAATTACGATCATCCCGATGCTTTTGAGACCGATCTCCTTGTGCAGCATCTGCAGGAGCTGAAAGCAGGCCGTCCGGTGGAATGTCCCGTCTACTCCTTCTCCGATTACGACCGCACCGATGAGACGGTCACCGTCTCTCCCTCCGCAGTGATCATTGTGGAGGGCGTGCTGATCTTCCAGGACCCTGCGCTGCGGGACATGCTGGACATCCGCATTTTCGTGGAAACAGATGCGGATGTGCGCATTCTGCGCCGCGCATTGCGGGACGTAGAGGAGCGTGG
The DNA here is from genome assembly GCA_015067995.1 of Oscillospiraceae bacterium. Lineage (GTDB taxonomy): Bacteria > Bacillota > Clostridia > Oscillospirales > Oscillospiraceae > Oscillibacter. The sequence goes on along the minus strand of SVLJ01000008.1, from coordinate 67,118 downwards.
CCGCACACTGGAATCAGTGGTGCAGCAGTATCTCACTACGGTAAAACCCATGCACGAGCAGTTTGTGGAGCCTACACGCAAGCATGCCGATCTGGTGGTGCTGGAGGGCGGCCACAACCGCGTGGCACTGGATATGATCGTTCAGCGAATTGAGAACCATCTCAACCAGCCGTAAGGCCGGTTGCCTGCACATTCAAAAGAGCGTTTTCTCCCCCGACTTTGGGCAGAAAACGCTCTTTTCATCATTTATACACCGGCAAACCGGAACACCACGCCCACCACGGCGGAGATACCAATGAATGCGATGGGATGCCATTTCTTCGTAGGCTTCACCCAGTTGCTCAGCACCAGCACCACTGCCGCCAGCGCCACAGCCTTCCAGTTGATTGCGAAACTCTCGGTAATGGAAGCTCCGGCTTTCAGCAGCGCCATGGATGCCACGCCGACACCTGCCGCACCGATGAGTCCGGCGGAGGCGGGACGCAGGCCGTAGAAACCGGCCTCCACAAAGCGGTTGTGGCGGAACTGCTTCAGTACCCGGGCCACCAGCAGAATGATGATCACAGAGGGCGTTACCAGTCCCAGCGTTGTCATCAGAGCACCGGGGATGCCGGCCGCAGTGAAGCCTACGTAGGTAGCCATGTTAACGCCGATTGGGCCGGGGGTAGACTCGGACACCGCCACCATATCCGCCAGCTGCGCGCGGGTAAACCAGTCTGTATTGTCCGCCATGTCCATCAGGAAAGGAATGGTAGCCATGCCGCCGCCCACGGCAAACAGACCCGCCTTGAAGAATTCATAAAACAGTTTCAGCAGGATCATGCTTTCTTCACCTCCAGCTGCTTCAGGATGATACCGGCGGCAGCCGCCAGCACCACAAATACCACGGGAGAAAGCTCTGTTAGCGTAGCTGCCAGCAGCACAGCCGCAAAGATGACGGCCGTCTTCTTGTCCACGATGGCTTTTTTCGCCAGCTTCCACACAGCATTGAATATCTGCACGCACACACAGGCGCGGATGCCGGCGAAGGCGTTCTGCACCCATGCCAGATCAGACACCGTGGTGATGATAGAGGCCAGCGCCAGAATGATCACCAAAGACGGGAACACCATGCCCGCCGTTGCGAAAATACCGCCGATGTCTCCCCTGCGCTTCTGACCCACAAAGGTGGCCGTATTGACAGCAATGATGCCGGGGGTGCACTGTCCGATGGCATAGTAGTCCATCAGCTCTTCTTCCTCCACCCAGCTGCGCTTATCCACCAGCTCGCGCTGCAGCATGGGCAGCATGGCCGCGCCGCCGCCGAAGGTCATCACACCGATCTTGGCGAAGGCGAAAAACAGTTGCCAGAGTTCCTTCATATTTTCTCTCCTTTCATTTCATTCCACATAACCGTACATACCCCGGACAGACACCTCGCCGGTGCGGACGGTCTCCTGCCGTCCGTCGGGATAGCCCACCACTAAGGAGAATTCCTCGTCCACCGCTTCGGCAGTCACCGTGTCACGGCTGCCATCGGGGCGGATCAGCTGCACGGTTTTACCCAGATTCACACACCGCGCCCGGTATTCCGCCAGATAATCTGCGGTATCGTCGCGGCACAGCGCGTCGTACATGGCATCGATCTCCTCCAGCATGGCCGCCGTCAGCGCGGCACGGGAAACCTGCCGACCTGCCGCTTCGTTGACGGAGGTGGCCATAGCCGCCACATCAGGCGTAAAGTCTTCCGCCGTCTGCGCTACATTGAGACCTACGCCCAGCACCAGATACTGCAGCCGTCCCGTTTCGCCCTCCAGCGCCATCTCCGTCAGGATGCCGCAGAGCTTCTTCCCGTTCACCACGGGATCATTGGGCCATTTCAGCTGCGGATGAATGCCGCAGACCCGTTCCACAGCACGGCACACGCCCACGCCGCACAGCGCCGTCACCGGCAGCAGCTTCTGGGGCGGTAGCTCCGGCCGCAGGAGAACGGAGAGATAGATCCCCTTCCCCCTGGGCGACTGGAACACGCGGTCCATGCGGCCGCGGCCTGCCGTCTGGCAGTCTGCCACCGCCGCGGTGCCGTGAGGCGCACCGGTCATAGCCAGTTTTTTCAGATAGGTATTGGTGGAGTCTATCGCCGCGAAGCAGTGCAGCTCCCGGTCATCATGGAGGAACGCACGAATCTCCTCCTCCGTCACCAGATCCGGTGCGGACACCAGCCGATAGCCCACGCCCGCGCGTGCCTCGATCTCATAGCCCTTGCGCCGCAGAGCATCCACCGCTTTCCACACCGCCGCACGGGACAGTCCCAGCTGCTCGCTGACCTGTTCGCCGGAAACGTACCCCTCCGGATTCGCCCGCAGCAGCGCCAGCATCGTCTTCTGACTCATGGCGTCACCTCCCTGTCGATCTCACAGCACACAGTGTAGCACTCCACCGTTGCTTTGTAAACCCTGAAAGCCGCCCCAGTTGACGGACGGGGCACAAAAGTTCCCCCGTCCCGGATGGGACGGGGGAACCGGATCACTTTGCAGTTGTTCAGGTCTTCCGCTTACTTCTGGGTCTTCTTCATGGCGAAGAGGAAGCCAATCGTCAGGGCAGCACCAATCACCAGAGAGATGATGGCGTTCTGGACGAAGCCTGCCACCACATAGGTCACGAAGCTGATACCGGCCACAGAAAGGGCATAGGGCAGCTGGGTGGACACATGGTTGATGTGGTTCACCCGTGCACCGGCAGAAGCCATGATGGTGGTATCGGAGATGGGAGAGCAGTGGTCGCCGCAGACAGCGCCGGCCAGGCAGGCAGACATGCCGATGATCAGCAGCTCATTGCCAGCGGGGAAGATTGCAGCCACGATGGGGATCAGGATGCTGAAGGTACCCCAGCTGGTACCGGATGCGAAAGCCAGAATGCAGGCTGCCACGAAAATCACGGCAGGCAGCATGCTGTACAGGCTGGCGGCGGCGCCGGTCATGATGCTCTCGAAGAAGGCGTCAGCGCCCAGACCGTTGATCATGTTCTTCAAAGCAACAGCCAGAGTCAGGATGGTGATGGGAGGCACCATGGCCACGAAGCCCTTGGGCACGCATTCCATGGCCTGCTTGAAGGTGATGACCTTACGGCAGATATAATAGGCCAGAATGACCACCAGAGCGATCAGGCCGCCCCAAGGCAGACCGATGAATGCGTCGGTGTTGCCGAAAGCGCCGATGAAGTCGCCGGCATAGTCAGTGCCGCCCCAGGCGTCTACGCCAAAGAAGCCGCCCACGTACACCATGCCGATGATGCAGGTGATGATGAGGATCACGACGGGCAGAACCAGATCAATGACCTTGCCGTTGGGATGACCCTGAATGTTATCGGTGCCTTCCAGGGCGCCCAGATCACCATTGAGCTGTGCGTTCATCTCATGGATCTTCATGGGGCCGTAATCGAACTTCATCGTGGCCAGACCGATGATGAAGATGAAGGTCAGCAGAGAATAGAAGTTATAGGGGATGGTGCGGACAAACAACTCGATACCGGTGTAACCCACATCCAGACCATCGGTGGCCACAGCAACAGCAGCAGCCCAGGAGGAAACGGGAGCGATCATGCAGATGGGAGCTGCAGTGGCGTCGATGATGTAGGAGAGCTTGGCGCGGGAGATCTTGTGGCCGTCGGTGACGGGCATCATGACGGAGCCCACGGTGAGGCAGTTGAAATAGTCGTCGATGAAGATCAGCACGCCCAGCGCGAAGGTGGCCAGCATAGCGCCGGTGCGGGTCTTGATGTTCTTCTCTGCCCAGCGACCGAAGGCTGCGCTGCCGCCGCTGGCGTTGACCAGCGCCACGATGATACCCAGCAGTACCAGGAACAGGAAGATACCGGCGTTGCCCTCAATAGAGGACACCAAACCGTCGTTGATGACAGTATCCAGCGTGGCAATGGGAGAGAAGTCACACAGGAACAAGCCGCCAACAACCACGCCGACGAACAGAGAGGAATATGCTTCTTTGGTGATCAGTGCCAGAACAATGGCGATGATGGGGGGGAGCATGGCCCAGAAAGTGCCGTACATGCTGGGGCCGTCGCCGCCTTCACCGGCGGCAAGGACAGGCATGGCCATCGCCAGTGTCGCCAGGACGAGCAGCAATAGGCTGCGCCATCTGTTGGAGCGTTTCTTCATAAAATAGTCCCTCCTAATGATAAAAATGAAGTTGTGATGCCGCACGCCCGGCGCAAAGAGGTTTCCAATGAAATATACTTCTATGGCCGCGTGGGTATCACAACTTTTAATTGTTTCTATGATATGACATTTCTTGTCAAATGTCAACGAAATTACACAAGTTTCTTGCGGAGGCATCCGTACACTTTGTCCATTTTCCTCCAAAGCCTTGTCTCACAGCGCTTCCGCCGCGCTTTCGCCGTACACGGGAATTCCGGCAACCTTCAGTGCGGCGGCCGTCACGCCGTCTCCTGCAATCAGTGTGCCGGAAAACGTGCCGTCATAGACCGCCCCGCTGCCGCAGGACGGACTGCGCTCCTTCAGCACCGCCGCCTGGCAGCCCATTAGTTTACATAACATCAAAGCCTCCTCCGCACCGCGAAGGTACTGCTCCGTCACATCGACGCCGGCGGCGGTGACCACCCGGGCTCCCCTCCGCTCCGCAGGCGGACGGGGCGTTGGCAGGCCGCCCAGCTGCTCCGGACAGACGGGTATCAGCTCATGATATCCAGCCAGCTTTTCCACCACAGGATGAGGCTTGCTGCCGCCGTCGTAGCGGCAACGGCAGCCAAGAAGACACGCAGAAATCAGAATCTTCATCCGGCTTCCTCCTTCCCCGATACAGGAACGGGTTGTCCGTTCAGCGCTGCTTCTGCCAAACGCTCCCCTTCATAGCGCAGCTTCAAGGAAAAAAACGGCACGTTCTCTTCCAGCAGCTTCAGGAATATAGCGTCACCCTCCCACATGGGCAGCTGCAGCAGATCGGCTTTCCGGATCCAGCGCAGCTCCCCTTCGTCACAGACAGTTTCCTCCCCTGTCCAGCCGGTGGCGGTGAACAAATGCATATATTCGGCTCCCCAGCGATCCGAGACAAAGGTCACAATCCCCCGGTAGCGGTAGTCTGTCAGGGTCAGACCGGTTTCTTCACGGCACTCCCGGATCACGCATTCCTCCGGACTTTCGCCGTCCTCAAACTTGCCGCCCACGCCCACATATTTCCCCTGATTGGCGTCATTCTCCTTCTTGACACGATAGAGCATCAGGTAAGAATCCCCCCGCTCCAGATAACACAGGGTGGTGTGGATACCCCAACCCTTTCCCGGTACGTTGGCCATACGCAGCGCTTCCTTTCTCATTTTCTGCCAACAGCATACCACGGTCGCACAAAAAAGAAAAGAGGACGCCGCAAAAGCAGCGTCCCCGGGAAATGATTTATTACTTCTTGTTGTGGCGATCAAACAGGCCGCCGATGAGCATCACGATGGCAAAGACGATGAGATACCACAGGTTGGCAACACCGTGACCAATGAGGCAGGCCAGGATCATGAACAGAGAGCCGACGATGGCCAGGCCCGGCAGCACATAGCGGCGGACGGTGTTCTCGTCAGTAGCCTTCTTCATCCAAACGAGGAAGATGGGAATGTACATAGCGTAGATGGTAACGATGGGCAGCTCAGAGGAGTCGAACACGAAGGGGCCTTTCCAGGTGGCAGCCAGGTTGGCCAGATAGAAGTACAGACCCCAAGCAGCACAGTACAGCAGACCCAGCACGGAAGAGTTGGCGGGCATATTGCTGGCGCTGTCCACCTGGGAGAACAGTTCGGGCGCGGGGCCGCGACCGCGGACTGCCAGAGCATAGGTGCCGCGCACGCAGCCCAGCATCAGACCGTTCATGGTGCCCATGCAGCTGATGGCGATAAACAGGTTCAGGATGTTGCCCAGAACGTTGCCGAACACGTTGGTGAAGGCGGTGGTAGCGCCCTGGTCGATGAGTTCCTGGGTGGTGGCGCCGCCGGCGACACCCACGAAGTAGCTGATATAGACGATCATGATGATGATGCCGCCAACGATCAGTGCCTTGGGCAGATTGCGGCGTGCATCCTTCAGCTCGGAGTTGATAGAAGTAGCAATGATCCAGCCCTCATAGGCGAAGGAGGTGGCGCAGACAGCTGCGAACAGGACGCTGCCGGAAGATGCACCGCCAGCGGCAGCCTGATAGCTGTAGGAGAAGTTGTTGGCCAGACCGCCGTTCATGATGCCGTAGATAACGCCCACAACAGCCATCAGACCCAGGGGGATCAGCTTGATGACGGTGGTGCTGACCTGGAACTTACCTGCCATCTTGGGAGACAGGGCGTTCAGGACGTAGGATGCGCACAGGAAGAACAGCATCAGGGCGATACACTCGGGGCCCACAACACAGCCGCCCTGATCAGCGGGGATCAGCAGGGGGAAGTCGGGGTTGACAGAGGTGATGAACACCAAAGTGTAGCGGGCAGAGAGCCATGCCAGAACGCTGGTCAGGGTGGGATAATAGATAGTGCTCAGGAACCAGCCGATATAGTAGGCATAACGGGGGCCGACGGTTGCTTCCGCATAGTCCACGATGCCGTTGACTTTTTCATACTTCTGAGCCATGACGGAGAATGCCAGCACACATACCAGCATGATGCATCCGCCGATGATCCACGCGATGATGCCCAGCATCATATCGCCCTGCGTTTTCTGCAGGATAGTCTGCGCCTTGAAGAAGACGCCGCTGCCGATGACGATGCCTACCACCATGCAGATGGCGGTAAACAAACCGTATCGCCGTTCCATTTTGTTTTCCATAGGAAAACCCTCCCTTTTTCTTTCCCGGACTGCTTTCTCTCTGTCCGGCATGTGATTGTATGCATTTTAACAGAAGCTTTCGAAAAAATCAACACTCTTTCACACTGATATTTCATCAGTTTAAAGCGAAAGCATTTGTCCTTCTGCCATATTGCCGAAAAACGCTGCCTCCGGCCGTTTTTTCACGGTTCCGCACTGCATAATCATCAGATTCTTGCCAAAGCCTTCCCTGTTGAGTATGATAACAATATCCCGACAATATCCTGTTTCCACGAGGAGGCATACATTTGAAAACCATTTCTCAGGGCGGTGTTATCACCGCCGATCTCCACGGCAAAAACACCTATCAGGCCGGCGTCACGGTGGACGCTCTGCTGCGCCGTGCCGGAAACGGCACTTACCGTCTGCGCCTGATCCACGGATACCATGGTGGAACCGCCATCCGCGACTTTCTCCGGGATACCTATTCCCACCACCCCAGGGTTTTGCGCATCACAGTCAGCCCCGACGGCGGCACCACAGAGCTGATCCTCCGGGAATACTGATGTACGGTGCTTTCTGAAGGAACGATACGTCACAGCAAAGCAGCGGCCCATACGGGCCGCTGCCTGCGTTTTACCGTTTCTTTTTCCCGCCGGTCTTTCCGCCGGTTCCGGAAGATCGTCCGCCTCCGGCAGTTCTTCCCTTGCCCGGAGCCGTACTCTTCGCCGCTCTGCCGCCGGGCTTGCCGGCAGTCCGGCCATTCCCTTCCGGTTTCCCGCCGTGCTTGGGAGGCCGGTCATCCCGGCTGCGGCTTTTTCCGCCGGTCTTCCCCGCTGGCTTCCCGTCTTTCCGGCTGCCGACTGCAGGCTTCCCGGCGTCCCGGAACCGCGGATTAGGGGCGCTCTCGCCCCGCCGGGGACGGATCAGGCATTCCGGGCCGAAGCCAATGAGATCGGAGCGTCCCGCCTTTTCCAGCGCCTCCCGCACCAGATGATAGTTTTTAGGATTGCGATACTGGATCAGCGCCCGCTGCATGGCCTTTTCATGGGGATCGGTAGGCACATACACCGGCTTCATGGTGCGGGGATCCAGACCGGTATAATACATCACGGTAGATATGGTGGACGGCGTGGGATAGAAGTCCTGCACCTGCTCCGGCATATACCCCAGATCCCGCAGATATTCCGCCAGCTCAATGGCCTGATGCAGCGTGGAGCCGGGATGAGAGGACATGAGATAGGGCACCAGAAACTGATTCATACCCAGCTTCTCATTGAGGCGCTTGTACTTGGTGACAAACCGCTGATACACGCTGTTCCGGGGTTTTCCCATGAGATCCAGCACCGGATCGGAGATATGCTCCGGCGCCACCTTCAGCTGACCGGAAATGTGGTGCTCCACCAGTTCACGGAAGAAGGTATCGTCCTTGTCCGCCAACAGATAGTCAAAGCGGATACCGCTGCGGACAAAGACCTTTTTCACCTTGGGCAGCGCCCGAAGCTTCCGCAGCAGCTTCAGATAATCGCTGTGATCTGCCACCATGTTGCGGCAGGGCGTGGGGAACAGGCACTGCCGGTTCTGGCAGGCGCCCTTGGTCAGCTGCTTCTGACAGGCAGGCTGCCGGAAATTGGCGGTGGGGCCGCCCACATCGTGGATATAGCCCTTGAAATCCGGCTCTTCTATGACCCGCTTTGCCTCGTCAATGATGGACTCATGGCTGCGGGTCTGGATGATGCGTCCCTGATGGAAGGTCAGGGCGCAGAAGCTGCAGGCGCCGAAGCAGCCACGGTTAGAGATCAGGCTGAACTTCACCTCTGCGATAGCAGGCACGCCGCCGGCTGCCTCGTAACTGGGATGATAGGTGCGCTGATAGGGCAGACCATAGACATGATCCATCTCCTCCATGGTCAGCGGCTTCTGCGGCGGATTCTGGATCACATACGTATCACCGCCGTAAGGTTCTGCCAGACGGCGGGCCACAAAGGGATCGGTATTGGTATACTGCAGATAGAAGCTCTTGGCGTATTCCTTCCGCTCCTCCACCAGCCGCTCATATTCCGGCAGCACGATGGTGGCAGCGCCGTCCTCCGGCAATTCCTTAGCGGCATAGACGGAGCCATCGATCCATGTGACGTCGTGGATGTCCAGTCCGGAATTCAGTGCCTCCGCCACCTCCACGATGCTGCGCTCGCCCATGCCGTAGAGCAGCAGGTCCGCCTGCGCATCCAGCAGCAGGGATCGGCGCATTTTTTCCGACCAGTAATCGTAATGGGCAAGACGCCGGAGGCTGGCTTCCACACCGCCCACGATAATGGGCTTCTTGGGAAAACTGCGGCGAATCAGATTGCAGTAGACCACCGTGGCGTAGTCCGGACGCTTTCCCATAACACCACCGGGTGTAAAGGCATCCACCTTGCGGCGGTGCTTGGATACGGAATAATGGTTCACCATGGAGTCCATATTGCCGCCCATCACCAGGAATCCCAGTCTCGGCTCACCCAGTGCGCGGATGGAATTGGGATTCTTCCAGTCCGGCTGGGAAATGATGCCCACCTTATAGCCTGCCGCCTCCAGCACTCGGCTGATGATGGCATGACCAAAGGACGGGTGATCCACATAGGCGTCACCGATGACATAGACAAAGTCGCACTGCTCCCAGCCGCACTCCGTCATATCTGCTTTTGAAATCGGGAGAAATCCGTTCATATCGGCCTCCTGTATCGTAGTCTCTCCGCTGCGGGGCGGAGGGATATCGAACTGTCGATAATTTTATAGTATACCGTTTTTCGCTGCGATTTGCAACGGTCTCTCCCCTCTTCCTTTACAGGCCGTGAAGCATCTGATATACTGAATACTATAAACACGCTTGCGGAGGAAAGATTCCATGAGTATTATGAAAAAAAGCAACCACAAGCGCACACTCCTGGTGTGCGTTCTGCTGGCGCTGGTGATGGTGGTCTACGTCTACCTGACGGACGACGGTTTATCACAGCCCGCAGTGGGCAGTACACCGGATGTATCGGTGGAAGCGCCTGCCGAAAAAGAGCCAACCAATCCCACCCCTGCCATCATTGGCGGTGCGGCAGCCATTGGCGTGTACTATGTGGTCAGCATCGCCATCGGTGCCCTGAAAAAGAAGAACAAGAAGGAAACTGAAACGAATCAGAAAAAGGAACCATGACCATCTGCTGAAAGGATGCCTTTATGAACAGCATTATCAAGATCGTTCTCAAGCACTTACTGACACTGTTGATTGCTACCTTCATCATTTTTGTACTTCTGCAGGTGATCCCCGGCGACCCCGGCTGTGTAGAACTGGCCAAGCCGGTGATCTACCTCTACCCGGAAGAGGCCACCGACGTCACTGTGAAGCTGGATGTCACCGGCAAACTCACCACCGTTTATCCTGCCTATGACAACGGCTGGCGCGTCACCGCACAGCCGGACGGCACCCTTACCGACACCAACGGACGGGAATACTACTGTCTCTACTGGGAAGCGGAGTCCAATGCGAACTATGACTTCTCACAGGGCTTCTGCGTCCCCGGCACAGACACCGCCGTCTTTCTGGAGAACGCTCTGGCGCAGCTTGGTCTGACCGAGCGTGAGGCCAATGAGTTCATCATCTACTGGCTGCCCCGGATGGAAAGCAATGCCTATAATCTCATTGCCTTCCAGACCGACGCCTACACCGATGCCGCGCAGCTCACCGTCTCCCCCGCCCCGGACACCCTCATCCGTGTCTTTATGGCCTGGCAAGAGCTGGACGCCCCCGTGGATATCCCCATCCAGACTCTCACAGCCCCCATCCGCAGCGGCTTCACTGTGGTGGAATGGGGCGGCAGCGAGATCCAATAATAACCTCGTCTGACAAAGGAGCTGACAGGCTTTATGAAAGTTGCAATGATCCAGTTTCCCGTGACGGCAGACAAGCAAGACAACCTGACCCGTGCGGCGAAGTCCATTCGTCAGGCTGCACGGAACGGCGCGGACATGGCCGTGCTGCCGGAGATGTTCTGCTGCCCCTATGAAAACAGCTGTTTCCGTCCCTATGGCGAGGAAGCCGGCGGCCCGGCATGGCAGATTCTTTCCGACTCTGCTGCCGAAGCCGGCATCTATGTGGTGGGCGGCTCCATTCCGGAGTTGGAGGAAGACCGGGTATACAACACCAGCTTCGTCTTTGATCCCACCGGCGCGCAGATCGCCCGACACCGGAAAGCACATCTCTTCGACATTGATGTGCCTGGCGGCCAGCGATTCAAAGAATCGGACACCCTCTCCCCCGGAAACGCCATCACCACCTTTGAAACAGTATTCGGCACCTTCGGCCTGTGCATCTGCTTCGACCTGCGCTTTGAAGAACTGGCCCGCTGCATGACCTTTAGGGGAGCCAAAGCCATCATCGTCCCCGCCGCCTTCAACATGACCACCGGCCCCGCTCACTGGGAGCTGCTGTTCCGCCAGCGGGCAGTGGATAATCAGGTGTTCACCATCGGTGTCTCCCCTGCCCGCGACGAAAACGGCCCCTATGTTGCCTACGGCAACTCCATCGCTGTGGACCCCTGGGGCACGGTGCTGTGCCGTGCAGGCAGTGAAGCAGATATCCTTTACGCAGAACTGGACTTCCACCGGTTGACCGCCGTCCGTCAGCAGCTGCCCATCCTCGCAGCGAGACGCACCGACCTCTACCACATCGGCGAGAACTGACGTTCTGGCTGCAAGACCGCGAATGCGCACGACAGCATTTCCTCGTCCGATATCATTCAGAAAAAAGGCAGACAGCACGGAAAAACGCCATGCTGTCTGCCTCCTTGTTTATATGTGCATTTCACAGGAAACAGGAGATGCCTCAGTCTCCCCGCCGATAGACCTTGCCGTTGCAAACGCCGGTGGGGTGATTGCGCACCACTGCCGCCTGTCCGCTGACAAACACCATTTCCACACCCTCGTTGGGCAGGAAGGGGTCGGCATAGGTAGCACGATCCAGAATCTTCTCAAAGTCAAACAGAACCAGATCGGCGTCGTATCCCGTGCGAATATATCCCTTGGTCCTCAAGCCGTAACGATCTGCAGGCAGTCCAGTGATCCGGCGAACACCTTCCTCCCGAGAGAGGATCTGCTTCTCCCGGATAAACCGCCCCAGAAAGCGCGGGAACGATGCAAATCCTCTGGGATGCGAGAGAGTCGTGCCGCCAGTATAGAGGCCGTCCGTTCCCAGAACGCACAGGGGATGCCGGTACAGCCGCACCAGATCTTCCTCGTCCATGAGGAAGCGGATGTCACGCACGGCGCCGCGGTTTTTCACGATGAGCTCCGCATAGCCCTCGATGTCCCGCATCCCCCGCTCCCGGGCATAATCGGAAATGAGCTTGCCCTCCGCCTCCGGGGTCATGGGTGCATCTACGATCATGTCGTGATCAAAGCCGGCGTTCAGCAGCGGGTTTTCCCATGCTTCCGTGGGTTCCATAATGGCCTTTTCCAGCTTTGCCACGCCTTCCGGGGTACTCAGTTCCTCTGCCAGCCAGTCCACGCCCCGGGTCAGATAGCTGGGCGGCAGAGTGGACAGCAGTGTGGCCGACGCGGCCGCGTAGGGATAGACATCAAAGAAAATGTCCGCACCTTCCGCATTGGCCTCTTCGATGCGGCGCAGCGCCTCATCCAGTAAGGGGCGGTTTTTCTGGTACATCACCTTCATGTGGGAAATGTTTGTCCGCACCTTCGCCTCTCTGGCGATGCGGATGGTCTCCTCCACCGCGGCCAGCAATCCGTCGGCCTCGTTGCGCATGTGGGTGGTGTAGATACCGTCGTATCTGGCAACCACCTTGGCCAGCTCAATGAGTTCCTCCGTGGTGCTGTAGATTCCGGGGGCGTATACCAGTCCGGAAGACATGCCCAGCGCGCCGTCCCGCATGGCGCCTTCCAGCAGTTCCTTCATCCGTTCCAGTTCCTCCGCTGTGGCAGGCCGGTCCTCCATACCTACCACAGAGCCACGGAGCACATGGTGACCCACGAAGGAAATTTGATGAGCACCGGGCTTCATGGCGGCTGTTGCGTCAAACAGTGCGGATGCGGTGGTATACAGCGGCATGGGTCGACCGCTGTTTTTGACGGCAGCCAGATAATCGCGGAATTCCTGCGGGGCGTTTTCATCCGCCGGGCCAAAGGACCAGCCACACTGTCCGGCGACCTCCGTGGTGACGCCCTGCCGCAGCTTGCACAGGCGGGCAGGATCCTGAAACACATGGCATTCGGAATGGGTATGGGCATCAATAAACCCCGGAGCCAGTGACAGTCCGACAGCGTCAATCTCCACCTTTCCCCGCCCGGGTACTTCGCCGACAGCGGCGATAACACCGTCCTTCACGGCAACATCCGCGGAAAAGGCAGCTTCACCGCTGCCGTCATAAATCATAGCTTTTCGAATAACAAGGTCCATCATAATTATCTACTTCCTTTCACAGCTTACGTCCATTTCTCTCGCAGCAATCCGGTCACCACAGTCAAAATATACATCTGTGTTCCACATGTTCACTATAGCACGGATACGCTGCGGCAGCGTATTCAATATTTCGCATCCTGTTACCGAAAATTCCGGTAGCCAACAACACGCCTGATGGAGTAAAATGAGTGCAGACCACATTCACCGGAAGGAGAAGATCGCATGAAGATCGAACAGATACAGCAGGTGATCGCGGTATACCGCGCCGGTTCTATCAACAAAGCAGCGCAGGAGCTGTATTTGGCACAGAGCACCCTCAGCAGTTCCATCCACGCTGTGGAGCAGGAACTGCAGCAAACAATCTTTGTACGCAGTCCCGGTGGGATCGCGCTTACGGATTTCGGACACAGCTTTGTCCGGCACGGAGCAGATATTCTCAACGCGCACCAGAAGATCCTCACCGCAGCTCAGGCCTCCGGCATGTTTTTCCCCGGCGAGAAGCTAAACGTTTCCGTTTCCCATATCTTGTTTATCAACCGCATTTTTCATCAGCTATACGGCAAATACCGCGACAAAAACGCCGAGTTCTGTTACCGCAACGATTCTCAGTGCCGGATCATCGAAGATGTTTCCCAAGGCATTTCTGAGCTTGGCGTTCTGGCCATGCCATCCATTCTGAAAACAGAGTGGCTGGCGCTGATCACCAGCCACGGTCTGGAGTATTCCGTTCTGTCGCATGAGCAGGCGCATGTTTTGTTCGGTCCCTCCTCCCCACTGTGCGATCATCCGCAGGATAGTATTTCTGTTGGGGATCTGCAGCCGCTTACCAGAGTTTCATCCCGGAAAGAGCACCCTTTGTTTCAACAGATAGATAATGAGATCTCGAGGATCTTCCACTGCCGCGAGTGCATATACGCCGACAGCCAGAAGCAGATTCCGGAAATACTTCGGGAAACAAATGCCTATTATATTGCCACCATGAACAAAAGCGCCTATCAGAAAAAACCATACGACTCTGTGATCCGTCACCTCCTCATACAGGACGCCCCGTTTTCCTTTGAGTTTGGGTTCATACATCCAAGCGGCCAATCGCTCTCTCCTGCTGCGGCTGAGTTTATTGAGCTGATCTGTCAGGCTGTCCGATAGCACACAAAAAACGGTACCGGCTTTTTTCGCCGGTACCGTTTCGTTTTTGGAGATATCTTACTTGCCGCAGAATTCCTTGGCCACTTCCACGATGTGCTCGGCGCACAGGCCAAACTGCTTCAGCAGAGCCACGGCGGGTCCGGAATGACCGAACTCGTCGTTAACGCCAATGCGGCGCACGGGCACGGGGCACTTCTCGCTGACGCAGGCGCACACAGCCTCGCCCAGACCGCCGATGATGCTGTGCTCCTCACAGGTGATGATCTTGCCGCATTCCTTGGCAGCCCTCAGCACCAGTTCCTCGTCCAGAGGCTTGATGGTAGCCATGTTGATGATGCGGGCGGAGATGCCAGCCTCAGCCAGAGCCTTTCCGGCCTCCACGGCCTCGGCCACCAGCAGGCCGTTGGCAATGATGGCAACATCGGTGCCGTCCTGCAAGACTTCGCCCTTGCCGATCTGGAACTCGAACCCCTCTTCCTCGTGGATCACAGGCACAGCCAGACGGCCAAAGCGCAGATACACAGGGCCGTCATGCTCGTAAGCAGCCTTCACAGCGGCGCGGGCCTCCACATCATCAGAGGGAGACATGACCACCATGCCGGGGATGGAACGCATCAGGGCGAAGTCCTCGCAGCACTGGTGGGAAGCGCCGTCCTCACCAACGGAGATGCCGCCGTGGGTAGCGCCGATCTTCACGTTCAGGTGGGGATAGCCGATGGAGTTGCGAATCTGCTCAAAGCCGCGGCCTGCGGCGAACATGGCGAAGGTGGATGCGAAGGGAACAAGTCCCATGGTGGAAGCGCCTGCGGCCACTGCGATCATATTGCCCTCGGCAATGCCGCAGTTGAAGTGACGCTCAGGATATGCGCTCTTGAACACGCCGGTCTTGGTAGCACCGGCCAGGTCTGCGTCAAAGACGATCAGATCGTCATGCTGTGCGGCCAGCTCCTTGAGAGCAGCGCCATAGCTGTCGCGGGTCGCGATCTTCTTCACATCTGCCATTTACATCGCCTCCACTTCTGCCAGCTGAGCGGTCAGCTCGGCCATTGCCTTTGCGTACTCTTCATCGTTGGGAGCCTTGCCGTGCCAACCGGCGTTGTCCTCCATGAAGCTGACGCCCTTGCCCTTGGTGGTCTTCATGACGATAGCAAAAGGCTTGCCCTTGGTCTCTTTAGCCTGTGCGAAGGCTGCCTCGATCTGATCAAAGTCATGGCCGTCGATCTGCTTCACAGCGAAGCCGAATGCCTCCAGCTTTTCAGGGATGGGATAGGGACTCATGACGTCTGCCACGCGGCCATCGATCTGCAGACCGTTGTTGTCCACGATGATGCAGAAGTTATCCAGCTTATAGTGGGCCGCAAACATGCAGGCCTCCCACACCTGACCTTCCTGAATCTCGCCGTCGCCCAGCAGAGCATAGACGCGGGCGGTCTTGCCGGTGTGCTTGGCTGCCAGAGCCATACCGGCTGCGGCAGAAATGCCCTGGCCCAGAGAACCGGTGGACATATCCACACCGGGAGTCAGGTTCATGTTGGGATGGCCCTGCAGATGGCTTCCGATATGACGCAGGGTCAGCAGGTCGCTTTCGGGGAAGAATCCGCGCTGTGCCAGAGCGGCATACAGGCCGGGAGCGGTGTGGCCTTTGGAAAGAACGAAGCGGTCACGATCCTCCCACTTGGGATTGGCAGGATCTACATTCAGTTCCTTGGCATAGAGATAGGTAAACACATCTGCAGCAGACAGGCTGCCGCCGGGGTGACCTGCCTTGGCTGCGTGGGTGCCGGTAACAACGCCCATACGAACCTTACAGGCCATGGTCATCAACTGCTTTTTATCGTTGGCTGTCATGAGGTTCTCCCTTTCGTTTGGTATTTGACCGGCGGCGTCAGATGCCGCCGAAGCGTTTCACATAATCATTATAAAGCACCCTCCCGCAAAGCGCAAGGGAAACCGGTCTGTGTTTCGTGAATTTCCAGCCGTTTTGTCAAACAGGGCAGGCGCCGCAGCGCCCGCCCTGTGATTCAGTTTCCGTCGTCAGCAGAAAGACTCAGCGTCCCCAATCAATATCCACTACGGTGGTATTCCGGATCTCCAGATACTCTGTTTTCAGGGTATACTGCGGACGGCCAATGCGGACCTCCTGCGTACCCACCAGCGTGGTCTTCACATCGGTGCGGGGCACATAGGCCTCCACGGTGAACAGAAGTGTCACGTGCGCGGGGTCTTCCACCCATTCGCCGCCGGCCGTCAGCACCATAACAGGCTCCTTCTCTACGCCGACCACCCAACCGTATTGCAGCGCACCGGAAGCCATCAGCTGGCTGGGGATATACTCCTTCACGTTTTCATACAGTGCCGCCGGTCTGTTCTCCGCACGGACAACATAGGTAATGGGCTGAAGTCCCTTCTTTTCCAGTTTTTCCTTATTGGTTTCCTTGCGATCCGCACCGAAGTCCCAGTCCTCCCACTTCACATCCACCACAGTGGTATCCCGGAACTCCAGATACTCGGTATTCAGGTCATAGCCGGGATCGCCGATCCGTACCTCCTGCGTACCCACCAGCGTGGTCATGATCGCGGTACGGGGCACGGTAGCCTCTACGGTAAACAGCAGATTCACATGCTTGGGGTCTTCCACCCATGTTCCGTCAGATGCCAGCACGAGAACCGGCTCCTTCTCCACACCGACCACCCAGCCGTCATACAGAACACCGCTCATCATCAGCTGACTGGGGATATGCTCCTGCACCTTTTCATACATTGCCGCCGGCTTGTTTTCCGCACGCACGGTGAAGGTCACATAGACCATGGGATCTTCCTTCTCGCCGCTGGAAGATGCCGCGCCACTGCCCGCAGGCGTCTGGGATGTTGCGCCGACCGTACTGCTGGACGCGGTACCAGGATCTTTGTCAAAGGGCAAAATCTTGTCTGCCACCTTCCACAGAACCACCAGGGCCACCAGCACGATGAGCACCACCGCTATCAGGTCGATGATATTGATTTTCTTCAGCTTTTCCTTCAGCGTTTTCTTTTCCATATCGGATCTCCTTTTGTAAAAGGGCATACTGTTATCATCAGTCAGTGCTTGCGCATATACCTGATTTATTGTATAATATTTTTCATCATTCTACAAGAGGAATTTCAGTCTCCCAACATGCGAGAGAAAGGAATCGGCCATGAAAGTCATCCATCTGATCAGCGGCGGCGACTCCGGCGGCGCAAAAACCCATGTGCTGAGCCTGCTGCAGAATCTCAACAAAACCATCACTGCCCGCATGGTCTGTTTCCGCGACGGTCCCTTTGCCGACGAAGCACGCTCGCTGGGAATCCCAACAGATATCATGAGCGGAAAGGTCCCCGCTGTCCGCAAGCAGCTGCTTGCGCTGATCCGCGAGGAAGGTTATCAGGTCATCCACTGTCACGGTGCCCGCGCCAACATGATGGGCGCATTGCTTCGGATGTCTCTGGATATCCCTGTAGTCACCACCGTCCACAGTGATTATCGGCTGGACTACATGGGCCGTCCTTTCAGTCATCTGACCTTCGGCACCATCAATGCGGTGGCACTGCGGTGCCTGGACTACTATATCGGCGTGTCCGATGCCATGGTGGATCTTCTGATCTCGCGGAACTTCCCGCCGAACCGCTTCTATCCGCTGTATAACGGCATTGACTTCACCCCCGGCGCCCACGTTGCCAACCGATCGGATTATCTGCGCGGTCTTGGTCTGGATGTGGATGACAACAGCGTCGTGGTAGGCATCGCAGCCCGCATGAATCCGGTGAAGGACATGAGCACGCTGGTCCGCGGCTTTGCCGCCGCCTATGCCAACTGTTCACGGCTGCGGCTCGTCATCGCCGGAGACGGCGAGGAGCGCGAAAAGCTGATCGCCCTTGCCCGGGAACTGGGCGTAGAACATGCGGTATGCTTTGCCGGCTGGATCAGCGGCAGCATGGATGATTTCTATTCTGCGCTGGATATCAATGCGCTGACCAGCTTGTCGGAAACCTTCCCCTACGCCCTGACGGAGGGTGCCCGCTGGCATCTGGCCACGGTGGCAACTTCCGTTGGCGGTATTCCTTACCTCATTGACCACGAAGTCAACGGATTTCTCTTCACGCCGGGCGACCATCACGCGCTGGGCAAGATCCTGACCCGACTGGCTCAGGAGGACGAGCTGCGAATATCCCTCGGCCATCGTCTTCACAAAAAAGCCAGCACGGAATTCTCCCTTCAAAACACCGTGGACACGCAGCTGCGCATTTATGAGGACATCGTCCGCCGTCACGCACGGCCTAAGCAGGAACGGGACGGTGTGGTGATCTGCGGCGCTTATGGACGCAGCAACGCCGGCGATGACGCCATCCTGCAGGCCATTCTGCAGCAGATGCGCTCCATTGATCCCCACCTGCCTATCACAGTCATCAGCAAGACCCCCCGGGAGACCCGTCTCGCCTACCGCGTCCCCTCCGTGAGCCGCACGGCCATCTTTGCATGGCGTCGTGCCATGAAGCACGCACGGCTTTATATCAACGGCGGTGGCTCTCTGATCCAGGATGTCACCTCCCGCCGCTCCCTGTGGTATTATCTCTACAACATTCGTACTGCCAAGAAGCTGGGCTGTCGGGTACAGATGTACGGCTGCGGCATTGGTCCCGTCAATCGAAAGAGCCTGCGCAGGCTCTCCGCAAGGATCCTGAACCGCTATGTCGATATCATCACTCTCCGGGAACCCGATTCCCGGAAGGAGCTGGAGTCCATGGGTGTCACTGCCCCTCCGGTTCTGCTGACTGCCGACCCTGCTTTGATCCTTTCTCCTGCCTCCGCCGATGTGGTTGACAGCGCCATGCTGGCTGCCGGCATCCCTCCATCCGGCAAGTATATCTGCTTTACGCTTCGTCAGTGGAGAGGTTTTGATCAGAAAGCGCATCTGTTTTCCCGGGCTGCTGAATACGCCTGGCACACCTATGGTCTCACTCCAGTCTTCCTCTCCGTAGAGCGTCATCAGGACCCTTCCGCAGCCGCCCTTGCAGCCAGAACCCTCACCGTGCCCCACCATTTTCTGGAGAGCAACGGCCGCACAGACACCCTCATCGGCATCATGTCCCGTATGCAGGCCGTTGTTTCCATGCGGCTTCATGCGCTGGTCTTTGCAGCAGGACAGGGCGTCCCACTGGCCGGCGTTGTCTACGATCCCAAGGTATCCTCCTTCCTTCGTTACATTGGTCAGGAAATCTTTGAAGATCTGGACACACTGACAGAGGAAAATCTGTGCGGCATGATTGACCGCTGCATGGAGCGCGCCGCCCGCCCCGATGAACAGTCGGCCGCCGTTGAGCGTCTGAAAGCCATGGAGGCAGGAAACGTCACCGTTGCCCGGGAGCAAATGGGACTGTAAGTGTTCCTCGAAAGGAGTCAGTATGGCAGCCAATTGCGAAGAATGCGTCTTTTATGATTATGACCCGGAAACCGACACCAATTTCTGCACAGTAGACCTGGATGAAGATGAAATGGAACGATTTCTGCGGGGTGCCACTGCGCAATGTCCCTTTTACCGCCGGGGCGATGATTACGCCACCGCCCGGCGTCAGTGAGTATTCACCGCCGCGTCACAGTCATATACACAAAATAGCGTTCCCCGCATCATTTGATGCAGGGAACGCTATTTTCATATCCAGATGTCACAGAAAAAACCGCCGCCGTTATCCTCAGCGCAGAACGCTCTCCTCTTCCGGAATCCGGTCACAGCGCACCACATGACGCTTATAACCGCCGCCGGTGCAGGTGAACAGGGTCAGGTCATGTTCGGAACCGGTCAGCCGATCCAGTTCCGCGGGCTTCAGGATCTCGGTCTTTGTCACCTGATAGCGGTACACCGTTCCCTGTGCGTCACAAAACTCCACTTCATCCCCCACCTTCAGCTTTTTCATTGGTGTGAAATGCTTTTTGTAGTTGTGCCCAAGGATGATCAGATCGCCGCCTTCCGCGCTGCCGGAATATCGGCACGGCGAAAGCTCCAGCAGATCATAGCTCCACTCCTGCAGGATCGGCAGCTCCATCGACAGCGACGGCATCCGCAGGATCCCGATCATATCGTAGCCCTGCCAGGTGGCCTTTGGCACTTCTCCCGCAGGCGGTGCCTCTTCCACAGCCGTGTCGTAAATGACTTCTTCCTTCTTCACAGCAATCTGCTCCGTGATCTTTTCCAGCAGCACCTCAGCATTCTGTCCCGCCACGGTTGCCTGCCGTTCCTGCAGCGCCAGCATTCCCGCCGCTGTTAGAAGCATCGCCATTCCGGCAATCAGCAGCAGCATTCCTCTCAGTTGTCTTCTCACGATTCCCTCCGTCCCCGGTACAGGTCAACCAGTCCCAGCAGGGTCAGCAAGCCGCCCAAAGCCAGCAGCAGATATACACTTCCCATTTCCGCACCGGTCTGCGGGATTTTGGGTGTATCGGGCTCCTCAGGCGGGGTCACCGGATCGTCCGGCTCCTTGGGCGGGGTCACCGGATCATCCGGCACATCCGGCTGCGAAGGATCCGGCGGCGTGCCGGGATCGGCAGTTCCGCTGGTATACGTATTGGTGATCACAAAGCCTGCTTCCGCACTGCCGGAATAGACAGTGCTGTACTCTGGCACGGCATTCTGCCATACGGAGTAATACATATCCGCAAACACATCATGGAACACACCCTCCCACTCCTGCGGAAAGCCCAGTTCCAGCGTTCCCACGACATTTCCGTCTGCAAGCAGCCGCACCGTCACAGTTTCCGGGCGCTTGCCCGCCGCATTGTTATTATCCACCCACACGACTCTCATCGGTATATCCACAGTTTTCTTTTCCGGCACAGTGGGATCTGGCGAAGTGCCGGGATCGGTAGTTCCCGTATAGTGGTTGATGACAACAATTCCTGTCGAAGCATTGCCCTGATAGACAGCCGTGTAATCTGTCACCGGCAGTTCCCGCACCGTATAGCTTCCTGACTTTTCCAGATTGACAAAGCGGTATCGCCAGTCATTAGCAGCGCTGAGCACGGCCGTCTTCAGCACTTCGCCATCCCGGATCAGCTGCACGGAAATGCTGGCCGGTCGCTTACCTGCGGCATCGTTGTTGTCATCCCACTTTTTCTGGACAACCACATGCACATACTCTGGCGGTTTTGGCGTATCCGGAGGATTGTCGGGTTCATCCGGCTCCTCCGGTTCATCAGGCCCACCAGGGCCGGGAGGCGGCGTGGGAGGCTGATAGGTATTGATGATTTTCCATACCTCTTTCTCAGAGACATATTCCGCACGATACCCCGCCACAGGCTCTTCCTGCACAGTATACACGTCGTTGGCAGGCAGAGAGTGGAATCGATGCTGCCAGTTGTTGGCAGCGCTCAGCGTCACTCGGCGGAAAGGCACTCCATTCCGCAAAAGCGCCACACGAACACTGGCAGGCCGTTTTCCCGCGGCGTCCATGGCATCTTCCCACCACTTCATCACCAGAATACTTCCTGTATCGGTTTCCGATGTCTTGGGTGTGGAGGTCACGCTCTCACCGGGGCGCAGCACAATCAGGCACGGTGGAAATGCCACATCCTGTCCGCCGCGCTCAAACACCAGATAAATGCCTGCCTGCAGTCCGGTAACATCAACGATGCCGGTGCTGTCCGTCAGCATCACTTGTCCGCTCATTGACTGGCCATTGACGTATTGATACACTGCTTCCGCATGATCAGCGCCGCTGTCTGCCAGAAGTGCCTCCGCAGAAATTCCCAGCTGTGCAAATGTCGGCATCAGCCTGATGTTGCTGCCGGACGCAGCAGCCACCTGCAGCAGTTCCACCCGGATATCCTGCACCGGTCGACCGGATTCATTTTTCACTGTTACCCGCAGAGAAGCCGTCTGCGCCGCCAGCGCCGCTGTACACAGCAGCAGGAAGCAGCCTGCCAGCAGCATCGGCAAGCGGCATGCTTTTATTTGCTTCATGGCTTGCCTCCTTCCTTTCTCAGTCTCCGACGTTCGATCCGCTTCTGCTTGGCATGCTGGTGATGTACCTCCGCAGCCCAGACCGTACCGGCAATCACCGCCACCAGCAGTACCAGCACTGCCGGCACAACGTATGTCAGCTCCACAGGCTGCACTTCATCGCCAAGAATGATTTCCTGTCCCTCTGTCCAGCCGCCCTCCAGCTCTCTGGCGCCCCGCACCAGCAGGCGATGGGAATTGATACCGTAAGGCGTACAGGTCACCAGCGTCACATAATCTTTTCCCTCTGCGATCTGCAGTCGGGAGGTATCCTCCGGCTCCACCACAGCAATGTCGTCCACCCGGTATTTCAGCACCTCGTCCAGCACATGGATGTAGAAAGCGTCGCCTACCTCCAGCCGGTCAATGTGAGTCAGCAGCTCCGCAGAGGGCAGTCCCCGGTGTCCGGAGATGACGCTATGGGTGCTCTCTCCGCCCACCGGCAGGCTGGTCCACTCGATGTGTCCGATGGCCACCTGCAGCACCGCCTCGCTGGTTCCGTGATAGATGGGCAGAGTGCAGTTGATGGCCGGGATCTCCACATAACCCATGATGCCGTTGCCCACCACATTCAGCGTCTCATTGTAGCGGGCAAGCCACGCTTCATCCATATCATAGATGCTGCCCAGCTTGTACAGTTCCTGATTGTAGCCGCGTGCATCTGTCAGCAGCATCTCCTTCTTTTCCCTGTCACCGTCATCCACTGCCTGCGTATAGTCACCGATGGCATAGGATTGGTGCATGGAGTTCCAGAAATTGCTGATGGTAGGATACAGCAGCAGGGACAGCCCTGCAAGAAAGATCAGTATGAAGATAATGTCCGAGGGCTTACCCTTCTTCTGTTTTCTTCTTTGCATTGCAGTGCTCTCCCTGCTGCCCGCGCCGGAAAATCCGGCGTGGGACAGCCTTCAGTTGGTTTTGTTTGTTGCGAAACCGGCTCAGCCGTTCTCGCGCTTGCGCAGCAGCAGAACTGCGGCGGCAGCAGCCACCATCAGACCGCCGGCGATGTAGAACACAGTAGTACCGATACCGCCGGTCTCAGGCAGAGTGGTACCCTTGTAGTTAACGACTTCCACCACAGTCTGACTTCCGGTACCAAGCTTGTCCTCAATAGTGATGGGTGCCGGAGCATCCAGCTTGTTGTAGGTGACAGGTTCCACCGTTTCTTCCAGCTGGAAAGTGGCTACGCCCAGACCCTTGATGATCAGTTTACCGTTGGGATCCGTTGACATTTCATTGCATGCGACGGCATCGGTTCCAGTGGCAGGTCCAACTTTCTCAACGGTATAGACACCGGAAGCATCCTCGCGAAGCTGGATATTCAGACGCTCGCCGCCGGCAATAGCAGGATTATGATAAAGGATAAACTTTGCGCCACTCAAGCCCTTCTTGGCAGGGTCTACCTTGTGGATCTCCACCTGATAAGTAAAGACCGTAGCGGAAACCGTCTCTGTTTTGGCAGTCGGACCGCTATTACCCTTGTTGGGCTGTGCGGAATACTCTGCCCAGAACGCATTCTTATTTCCCACGCCTTCGATTACCGCATTCGCATTCAGCGTGGCCTTATAAATCACCTGAATATAATCGTTGGCAGCCACGGCCTCTGCGGTCACAGCCTCGATAAATGCCTTGGCGTCCGGGAAAGTAATCGTGATTTCTTTCCCGCTGACATTGACCTCAGGCTTCACGCCGACGGGCATGGTGCCCACAACCGCATGAATAGAAGATGCCTCAAACTTGTTCAGCACATAGAAATCAAAGTCCTGGATATCTACATTTGCGTCATCAGTAAGCTGTGCAAAATCCAAACCATCAGACAGTGTATCGTGGAAGATGTACTCATACCCGTTGTATTCCCCGATATTGGAGGGCAACTGACCCTCCAGACGGAAAAATACATCACGGTCAATGGTCGCGCTGACCGACGCAGCATATCCGGTAAGCTGACTCTTGCTGACCATCTTGGCAATCGTGGGAGCAGCAGCCGTCTTGGGACTGACGGTAACATTATCCACCACCTGCAGCATGTATCTGGTGTAAACGTCATCAACGCCCAGATTGGCAGTATCCACCGCCTTCACCAGATAGTAACCTGCCGGCAGACCATTGACAACAACGTCGCTGCCAGATGCGGTACCCGCAACCTTTTTGGCATCTACAAGGTTCTGTGCCACGACCGTTGCAAAACGGTTGAGCATGACATGGTCGGGATTGGTGAATGGAGCCTTACCGATGGTCTCCGCCACTGTCTTGGCAGTATCGGTATCCTTGTCAAAATAGACTCCCAGCTGTGCGTCTCCATCCAAAGCAATCAGCAGATTGGAAGAATTCACGCCGCTGCCCCACACGATACTGCTCAGAATGCTCACTTCGCCTTCTTTGGACAGCGTACCAGAAAAGATCTGATATGCCTCGTATTCTTTTCCGTCAGGATTCTGAATGGTGATGGTATACTCATCTGCCGCGCCCACCGGCACTGCCAGCATACAGGCCAGCAGCATCACTGCCACAAGAATACTCAGGGTTCGTTTCATGGTTTTCATTTCACGTTCTCCTTTTCTGTTTTTATCATTGAAGATCATTCTTTTTGTACTCTCGGCACATGTGCTCTATCCAGTCGGATCCCTCCCCTTCGCACGTCTCGGCTTGTATCGCCGGGGAAGATATCCGCCGCCCAGAGCCGTCAGCATCACAAGGACGCCCAGGGCGGTAAACCATCCGGGTCCGCTGCCGCCGGTTTCCGGCAGGACCTTACCCGGTTGGTTGTATACCTGAATACTGTATGCCGTGGAGCCCGCCGCAGCATAGGGATGTGCGTCTACCGTTACCAAGCCGCCCGTCTGCAGGTTCAGATAAACAGGCTGTGTCATCTCCTCATAACCGGAGGGCGTATTTAGCTCCGTCAGCCGGTACCGGCCAAAGAGGAGGTTGTCAAACTGCGCGATGCCGTTGGCATCGGTAGTCAGAGTACGCACCACGAAGTCCGGATTGGGAACATACTCACCCCAGCTGTTCTGGATCAGGTGCTCCAGTCGGAACTGGACGCCGCCGATACGGATGGACGCATTTCTGCTGTCGCTCTTGATCAGCACCAGCATGGTACGCTGTGTGGTGTTCAGCACCGTCAGCCGGGCATTGGTGACGCGCCCCTGGCTGTCCGTGGTATAGGCGGGCGCGCCGTAGGTCACGATCCAGTTTGCGAAGGAGTAGTCCGGCCTGCACGTTTCCGTGCCCACCTGAATCTCACGCAGGGACCACTGGATTTCCACGCCGTCCACATGGGTGGGCAGATTGCCCCAGGTGTAGGTCCAGCCGTTTTCCTCCGTCAGCTGTGCCTCGGCTGTGATCTCCGGCACCACCATGGATGCCAGGGTGCCGTTGGCCAGCAACTGCACCGTTACCGGCCTCCACTCTGCTTCCGGGCAGTTCCACTGCTTCACCGCTGTGACGCTGGTGTTTTCCGTGGAGTTCTGCACGATCAGCAGGCCGTTGTGGTAGGATGCCATGGGCGCATCGCCAATGATGCCGATTTCATTGCCGCCTGTACGTCCGATGACGATGTTGCCCACCAGAGTGTAGCCTGTAGGCGCCACCAGCTCCTGCACGGTAACATAACCGTCATCGTAAGTGAAGCCTGTGGTCACGATCTCATAGTAGCCGCTCACAGAGCCGGACAGCTCTGTAATGGAGCCTGCTGTATCATAGATGTACCGATTCGTTTCCGCGTCATAGCGGAAGTGCAGCACATCGCCGTTCTGCAGTAGCTGGAAGGTTGCACCGCCGATGGGATTGCCGGTCTTGGCATCCTCCTTCTTGATGATGATGGAGTCGTTTGTATGGTAAATGTTGCTGAAGGACACGTTCATCACTTCCGCGTTATCCGCATCCATGGCGTAGGTCTGTCCCTTGAGCGTGATCGTCGTGCCTTCACCGTTTTGATTGTTGTTCTGCTTATTCACCGGATCGATCACCCGATAGGCGGAATAAACATTGTAAGTAATGTTGTTCGAGGTAAACGCCGCCGGCGTATTCTCCGTGAGTGTCCAGTCTTCGCCGTATTCTATGCCGTTCAGTTCCCAGACATAGGTCTCGGTTGCGGCATCATAGGACTTGGCGTTGCTCAGGGTCAGCGTATGCCGCTTGGTTCCGGTGCTGTTGACCGCCACGATCTGGAAGTCCATGTTCTTTGCCGCAGCAATACCATCCTGATTGCCGGCGAAGGTCTTGCTCACATGCACAACACCCTGCTTCTTCACCAATCGTCCGTCAATATGCCACGCATCATCCTGCGCCTTCATAACATACCAGCGGATGGTATAGGCATCGTCATTGAGATCTGCGGCTGCAACAGGCTGTCCGTCCACACGGAGATTGTTGGCGTAGTTTTTCAGCAGGCCGAAAATATAGTCGTCCGCGGGGAAGCTCTGGAGCCAGATGCCCTCCTGTTCGCCATGGAGAGCACGGATGGTCTGGTCAGCTTCATAGGAGTTGTCCGCCGTGGTATCCGCAACATAGTAGCGGTTGTTCAGTGTGTTTATATTATCCGTATTTCTGGGGTCTTCACCGCCCACATGGGTGGCAAACAGCTCCGGCGTATACAGATTGGAGTCCTGACTGGTGATGTTTCCGTTGGTATCCACCGCCACAGAGTCATAGCGGACATAGAAGCTGGCCGTCTGCACCGGCTTGCTGTCCCACTGCGCCGTTAAGGTCAGGTTTCCGTTTTCATCCACATACCGCAGCAGCTCCTCGCCGGTAATGGTGGCGTTGGCGCTGAGCAGCACATCTGTGTCACCCACCTTCCAGCCGCGGAATCGGATAATACGGGAAAGGTTGGCTGCATGATTGTTGACCTTTCCCTTCACTTCCTGCTCGGAAACGTTGCGAATCACAACCGATTCGCCGATCTCCACGGAATCCGTGTGTGTTGTGACTGACATTCCCTGAATGGTAGGCCTCGTGCTGACAGTCACATTATTCACTGTGGGGAAAGCCACATCGTAGTTCACATTTAGCTCTACGTCTTCCAGGGTAGCCGTAAAGGTCATCGGTCCGTTGATGGTCACTGCCGTGCCGCTGTTATATGCAATACCGTTAGAGCCGCTCCATCTGTAAAGTCCGGAAAGCGTTATCTGGCCGCCGGCCGGGATATACACGGTCCGATCCGTCATACCCTCCGGATAGTCCAGCACAACGGTGTAGAAGATCAGATTTCGAACATCGTTGCCATTGGGCAGATAGATGCGTACATGCTTGGCAGCTTTTGCAGCCGACTCATCGTAGGTTCTGGTGAAAACTGCCTCCGTACTGCTCCAGGTACGCATTGTATTCTCGTCTTCGGTCAATCCATTGGACCATCGTAACCGAATCTGGCTATAGCTGTAGTTGGTTCCCAGGTTCGCATTGATGAACTGCATGACAGCACTGCTGCTTGCCAACTGCGGATAATATCTGTAGCCTGTCATCGGGGATGTAAAATCCATGGTTCCGATCAGCACCCAGTTGCCCGGCGTATCCAGCTGCACATAAAAGTTGGCCTGCCCGGTGGAGGTGGACGGCTCACTTCCGTCCCCGATGGACAAGGGGGATACCTCCGGGTCGGTGGTGACCACCGGTGACAGCAGCACCACAGTATCGCCGGGCGAATCCGTCAGCTCTGTGGCGTCATAGAGGTTCTCATTCAGCACCAAACTGACAGGCTCCGTATCTGCACGGTCACTCCGGCTGCTCTCGCTGCTTTGGCTGATGGCCGCGTTCAGCTCTGCGATGGCTTCACTGCTGATGTCTGCGCCGCTGCCCAGCAGGATAGCCGATGCCGCCGCCGAGGCCGACGCCGACGCGCCGGGGCTCCCGGGTCCTTCGCTGTAGTAGACATTTCCCACCGCCTGGTAGATCAGTCGCTCCAGAGAATGGCTTCTCGTGCTGTCCAGCTGCGTCAGCAGATGATTCACGTTGTTCTCCCGCAGCAAAACCAGATAGCAGTTACGGTTGTGGGTGTGTGCCGCTTTGCCGCAGCTGCGGACACCGTTCTTCAGGCATGCCACAGTATGGATATGCTCTTCAGCACCGCAGCGGGGCTCCTGCTCCAGCGCCACGGAAGAAACGATATTCCCCCGAATACTTTGGATGGACAGCAGGATTGTCAGCATGATGCCCGCTGCCAGCCATATTGGATTGATCCGCCGTCTGCGGTGCCGCATACTGTTCACCTGCCCTTCCTTTTTAATCCGATCTATCTCAATCAGGCCACGCCCAGAACTTTCCCGATAATCCGATCCTGCGGAACTGTACCGATCTCCGCCAGACGGCTGTCCATGGCAATGGTTCGGTTGTCTCCCATCACGAAATACTGTCCAATGGGAACGTGAAACGGAAACTGAACGCTGGTCTGTCCGATGGAGGGTTTTTCCACATAGGACTCCTCCAGCAGCCTATCATTCACCGTCACCGCCCCACTGTCGCTGACAGAGACCGTGCTGCCGCCCTCACATATCACCCGGCGCACCAGTACTTTGTTATTGTAATAAAACGCAATGATATCTCCCTGAGACACCTTTTCCGTCTTCCTGAGAATCAGCATCTGACGATCTGTCAGCGTCGGCTCCATGCCGTTGCCGTAATAACGCACTACCATGAATACCTGCGTAAACAGATTGATTAAAAGCAGCACCGCAACACAGGTGATGCCAATGATTTTCAGTGCCGTCTTTCCATAGGGCGGCGAAGGCCGCACCCGCTTTCCTCTCGATGATACCAATCTGCTCATATCTGTTCTCATTTCACAATGCACCGACATACGGCACATCTGTTATTTACATAATTTTTTCATCTGGTTATGGATAGTGCTGTTTTACAAAAGAACGTTCCTGCGGCACAGACTTTCGCCTCACAGAATACACAAGATAAACGTCATAATCTGGGGATATATTCGGGACTTTATCCACAAAATATGGGCATTTTTCTTGTTTCTACAAAATCTTGAAAAAAACCAGTTTTATTCTATCACTGTAGTTTTTTCTGTCAACATAATTTCGCTTTTTTAGAAATATTCGGGTATATTCCAGGAAATTCTGTCATTCATTATCTTCTGTATGAAAGAAAGCTCTCTGCATCGTGATGCAGAGAGCTTTCTTTCGGATCGTTATATCATTTTTCAAATCAGCAGCATCAGAAAGCTCCGGGAGCAGTGCTGCCAGGATCATTCCCACACATCCCGCTCCGTCGGTCACGCCTGCGCTTCATAGAGCCGTACCACCTGCCGGATGTATTCCCGCAGTTCCTCAGTCACCGCCTGCGGCTCCAGAATCTGTGCCTCCGCTCCAAACCCCAGCACCCATGCAAAAAACTGGGGGCTGACCACCACTTCTGTCCACAGTGTGAAATGCTCTTTGCCGTCCGGCACCAGCATCACATCCCGGCCCAGCCGATCCAGCACAGCGCCCACCAGATGGTTTTCAAACCGCAGCTTCACAAGGGTTTCCTTTCCGTTGAACATGCCAAAGGTCTTTCGGGAATAGATGCCCATGTCCAGCGCAGCATAGATCGCCTGTCCGTCACGGGGCTCCTCCGTAGTTTCAATGTCCAGCATCTTGTCCACCCGGAAATGCTTCAGCTGTCCGGACGCGGAATCGAAACCCACCATGTAATAGTTTTCATCGTCCCAATTCAGGGAAAACGGGCTGATCACATACCACGCGCCGTTCCTGCGCAGACGCTTTTCCTTCTGCACGGTATATTCAAAATAATGAAACCGGATCTTTCTGTTTTCCGATATACCCCGGTGGATCTCGTCCACATTGTAATAGATGGACTCATTCATGGTCTTAATGCGGTTTTGCACATAGACCTGACGGTGCAGCTGCTGTGCCTCGTATACACTGACCAGCTTCTCGATCTTACGGATGAGAGACACGGTCTTCTTCTGGGTAATGAACTTGGAGGATTGCACACTGTCCACCAGCAGCTTCAATTCCGGCAGTTCAAAGTCTCTTCCGGCCACATAATAGCCGCTGTTCCGTCCAGCGCCGGTCTGGATGATATCCATTCCGTATTCCCGCAGACATTCAATGTCATCATAGATGCTCTTTCGCTCTGCCGAGATTCCGTGCCGCTCCAGCTCCGCCACCAGTTGTGCCACGGACACAGGATGCAGCTCATCCGAATTGCGCAGCAGATAGTCCATCACATGAAGGATCTTCTGTTTCTGAAAAGAAGAACGTGCCATTCCATCACCGTCTTTCATCATTCTCTGTCCCGATTATAGACCAGAAAGCGCAGAATGTAAATCTGGCAGCCATAACAAAACAGGTATAAAAAAACACGCCTGACGGCGCGCCGCAAAAAAGAAATAACCCTTGACTGCCGCATCCTTCGATGACTACAGCCAAGGGTTACTTCTGTGCACTCTTATTATCTAACATCCTTGGTTAACCTCTCTTTCTGCAGGTTTCAGCTCTATCTCTTTGAGCTGTTTGCTTACCTGTACATTGGTATCACCCTTTCTGACTATAATATAGCACGCGGACAACCGATGCGCAAGCCGCAATACTGCATAAATTTAATGCGATAAAGTAGTGGAAAACGCAGATTTTTTATCGCGTGCGGAAGCAGTCATTGACATCGAAGGTCGACCTCTGCTATACTGAGTTTGTTGAGCGGCTTTCGGACCGCTCTTTTTTCATTGACCTCACGCGGCATTCCGCAGCTCCTCCAGCGCCTCCCGGTGACTGTCAGCCGAAAAGCAGAACCACCCCGCGTAGTCATAAACCTCCACATGGCCGTTCACCCAGATGATGGTGTGTTCCATAAGCTCACACTCCCTTTCCGTTTCTGTGAGCTCAGTATACCGTGCTTTGTGTCCGATATTCCGTGCATATACCGCCAAAACACCCCTTGCAGACAAAAAAAGATGACCCTTGACTGCCGTATCTTCTGATCTCTGCAGTCAAGGGTCATCTTTCTGCGTTCTTGATATCTAACATCCTTGGTTAACCTCTCTTTCCGCAGATTCTGAACACTGCTATTTTCTAAGGCTTCCTCACTTTTGTGGGAATCACCTTTTGTGATTATAAGATACCATATTCTGGTCGACTTTTCAACTTGGAATACTGTATAGAATCTGCCGTGCAAAATCATGCGAAACGCAGAATTTCTCTTTCAAAGCAAAGCCAGCATTGACACAAGAGGTTGACCTTTGATATACTAAATTTGTTGAGCGGCCTTTTGGCCGCTCTTGTGCTTTCCGGGAATTAGAAGTACAATGGGACAAATTCCGCACGAAAGGGAGGCTTCCTCCATGGAGATACTGGTCATCAACGGCAGTCCCAAGGGCAAAAACTCTGTAACGCTGCAAACCATCCACTACCTACAGCTCCTGCATCCGGAGCATCACTTTGAGATCCTGCATGTCGGCCAGACCATCAAAACGCTGGAGCGGGACTTCTCCCCTGCTGTCGCCGCCGCGGGAAAAGCGGATGTCCTGCTTTTCTGTTATCCGGTCTACACCTTCATAGCCCCCAGTCAACTCCATCGGTTCATTGAACTGCTGAAGGAGGCCGGGCCGGATCTCACCGGAAAATATGCTTCTCAGATCTCCACCTCCAAGCATTTCTACGATGTGACCGCTCACCGCTATATCGAAGACAACTGCGGTGATCTGGGTCTGCGCTATGTGCGGGGCCTCTCCGCGGACATGGACGATCTGACCACCCAAAAGGGGCAGAAGCAGGCGGAAGATTTTCTGAACTTCCTGTGCTGGTCCGCGGAAAACGGAATCTATGAACCTGCTGCCCAGATGCTGCCCAGCCCTGCCCACATGCCTGTCAGCGTTCCCGAAAGCAGCGATGGCGAAAAAACCGGCGATGTTGTCATCGTGGCAGACCTTCAGGAAGCAGACACACAGCTGCGGGACATGATCTCCCGCTTCCGCGCGGTGCTGCCCAGAAAAACACGCATCATCAACATCCGGGAATACCCCTTCCGGGGCGGCTGCCTCGGCTGCTTCAACTGCGCCGTGTCCGGCAAGTGCGTTTATACCGACGGCTTTGACGATTACCTGCGCAATGAGATCCAGACCGCCGATGCCATTGTCTACGCCTTTACCATCCGGGATCACTCCATGGGTTCCCGCTTCAAGATGTACGACGACCGCCAGTTTTGCAACGGGCACCGCACTGTTACCATCGGCATGAGCGTGGGATACCTCATCAGCGGCGATCTCAGCCGGGAACAGAATCTGCAGACCATCATTGAGGCACGGGCGCAGGTTGGCTCCAACTATCTGGCAGGAACCGCCACCGACGAGCAGGACACTGACGCCGCCATCGACCGTCTGTGCGCCAAGCTGACCTATGCGCTGGAGAATCGCTATCTGCCTCCCCAGAATTTCTACGGAATCGGCGGCATGAAGGTTTTCCGCGACCTGATCTGGCTGATGCAGGGCATGATGAGAGCCGACCACAAATTCTACAAATCTCACGGTCAGTACGACTTTCCCCAGAAGCAGTGGCCGAAGATGCTGGCCATGTACGGCGTAGGCGCACTGCTGTCCAGCAAGAAGCTGAAGTCCAAACTGGGTAGCGCCATGACCGACGGCATGCTGATGCCCTATAAAAAGGTACTGGAAAAGACAAAGCAGAATTGACGCAAAACAGCCGCCGCGGAGGATTTTTTCTCCGCGGCGGCTGCCCTTTGTCAACTGGCAAAGTCCTCCGGTTTCCATGTGGTATCATCGGGATGCTCCCGGATAAATCCCAGCATTCCCTCTGTCAATTCCCGTTTCTCCTCCGCTGTCAGCGCCTGCAGCTGCTCCTGCACCTCTGCCAGAGGTCTCTCCGCCAGGGCTGACAGGATTCTCCAGTCACGGCTCCATCCTTCGGTAAGGAAGTACATTTCTATCAACCGCTGTGTGGATGCATTCCCCGGCGCTTCAGGGAGCTGGACCCAGCTGCCGCCGGAGGCAAGACCGCTCATACGCCAGCGGCCATCCGTGCCCTTTTGGACCGTTGCCTCGCCGCCGTCTCCGTAATAGCCCGCCAGCGGCCCGCTTTCATAGGGCCCGGAAAAACCGCCGCCTGCCGCCCAATAGTTTCTCTCGTCTTCTTCGATCTTCAAATACAGCCTCAGGTTGAAAACGAAGTTTGAATTCTCTGCACCATAGTACGCATCAAAGACTTCCGCGGAGGATACTCCTGCTTCCTGCGCCTGCTGGTGATACCAATCGGGGCGATCCACGATCAACCGTGCATACTGCTTCGCCAGTTCCCGGGCGATCAACTCATAGTTGGTTTCTGATCCATCCACGGAACAGTCCTGAAATTCATAGTTCGCTCTCGCCTCCACGGCATACTGCCAGAAGCTCCGGAACAATTGACCGCTGTTTCCCAGAGGGAAGAATTCATCCAATTCCGTCTCTCCGACAAAATACAGGTCTCTGCCGCCGGTCTCCTGAACCTTGATTTTATCTTCCTGAGAATAGACCGTTACAGCGAAACGGTCATTGGACACAGTCATAATGTAATCGTTTTCGGAATGATCCTCTTCCCATGGTCCACTCGCCGGAGTCAGGTCCTGTCTTTGCCCCACATAATATCCCGGTGTGCTCGACAGGGATGGAAACGCCCCCGGAGCACACAGATAGGAATCCGTGCGGCCATCGGCGCCGGATACCGTCAGCGTATAATTGCCGGAGGACTGCCATTCCTCACCACCATAGCGCAGCGACCCTACCATAATGCTGTTGATAAGCTGCTGAAGGTCGACGGGCTCCGTCTGTACGCTGTCCGCAGGCACAGTCGGCTCATTCGGTGCGGAATGTGTCGCGGTCACCGCATGCTTCCGGACAAAGTCCGCCAGCTTTTCATCGTCGATCCACCACATCTTACCAGCATATTGGATCTCCAGCTGGCCGCTGGCTGCAATGGACTGGTTGATATGATATGTACCGTCCACAGTCTGTATCCGCAGACCATAGGTAGGCGTCCCGCCTGCCAGTCGTTTATTATCTGCAAAATCGTTTCTGTCAAGCACATTCAGCAGCGCTGTCAGCTTTGCTGTATCCGCATCAGACAACATCCGGCTATCCGCAGCCTCCGTTGTCCATGGTTCTGCAAACCGGATATCCTCTGCTGACAGCGACTGTGCCCACTGCCATGGCGTATTCTTTTCCGCTCCCGCAAACGCGCATACAGCAGCGAACACCGAGATCACCAACACCACCGCCAGCGTATATGCTGCCATCTTCGGCTTTCTCACGATCAATGCGATCCGATCCCGGATAGTCCGACCACTGCCGGTCATGGTGGTGGCTGTATGCAGAAGCGCAGGCCGTTTCTCACAGGTCAGCCGCACCAGCGTCCGTCCGTAGGCAGCCCGCTCACCTTCCCCCAACCGCAGGATGGTAGCTTCATCACAGGCAAGCTCCGCATCGTTTCTGGACAGCAGCGCCGCCCACCAGACCAGCGGATTATACCAATGCAGCGCCAGACACACGCACCGCAGGACGGCCCAGATGTGGTCGCCATGGCAATAATGCGTATATTCATGCTCTACGGCATGGCGCATGGTCTGTGGTTCTTCCACCGCCTCAGCAGTCAGGTAAATCGCCGGACGGAACATACCGAACAGACACGGCGTATCCAGGATGTCACTGATATAAACCGGCAGCCTGCAGCATTCAGCGCTTTCGGTGCGCCTGCTCCGTTTCAGTCGGGCAGAAAATCGGAAATTTGCTGCTGCAAACCATACGGCAGCAGCCATGCCGCCCACTGCCCAGACAGTCTTCAGAACCGTATCCCACGGAACGGTAACCGGAACCGTTGCCCATATGTAGTCAGCGCCGGAAGCAAGGTTGTGAAACTCAGAATTCATTTTCCCGGTGATGGCAAAGCTCCGGTTTCCCTCAACAAATGCCTCATACTCCTGCCAGTCCTGAAACTCATGCATTTCATAGAGCGGAAGCTCTAACTCCGCTCCTTTCACCGCAGTCTCAACAGGTTCCAGCCATTCCGCCGCACCGGCCGCGCTCCAGGCAATGGAACCAACACTGAATGGCAGAAGCAGTCTCACCAGCACCAGTCCCCACAGCGCATACTGCACCCGCAGGCTGACTTTCCCTCTCAGCGCAAAGCGCAGCAGGATCATCACAGCAACGAGCACAGAAGACGACACAATCCAATCAACCATCCGGCTCGCCCCCTTCCAGTTCCTTCAGCATAGCATACAGCTGGTCGATCTCCTCCTGCGGAAGCGTCTGCTTTTTCGTCAGAGCGCTGACCATCATGCTCACGCTGCCATGATACACCCGGCTCAAAAAGCCTTCTGTTTCCTGCAGAGCCGCATCCTCCCGCTGGAGCATTGCGCTGAAGGTTTTTTTCCCGTCCTCACTGTCGGCAGCAACGGCGCCCTTAGCTTCCAGACGAGACAGCAGTGTCAGTGTTGTGGATCTGCTCCACCCGGCCTTTTTTTCCAGATACTGCGTCACCTCTCTTCCCGTTCTGGGCGAGTGTTCCCACAGGCATTCCATGACATTCCATTCCGCCTCAGTCAAATGAATATTTTCCATACGCAGCCCCCCTTTTGTCTACAACTGTAATCAAATTATATCACGCGTGTCTACAAGTGTCAACACTCTTGTATGCCGCCCCACTTATTCACAGTTTGTTCATATTACTTTTTCTGCGTTCCCATTTGTAATGGAAACAGTCACCCAAAACCAAAGCAGGAAAGGGAGTATCTGAAATGATTGATTTCAAATGAAAATGCAGATTGCGGCATTTCCATTTTATTAAGGTTTTCTTTACTCTGTTGACACCCCGTTTTTCCCTCCATATAATGTCATAAATACCATTTATATTGCGGCTTGGAGGGGAAACATGGTTACAGAAAAACGGAAGACTTTTCTGGTCAATTTTGCATACTTCGGCATCATTCTTCTTCTGGCCTTTGCGGCGCTCCGTTATGCACTGCCGCTGCTCATGCCCTTCGCCATCGCGTTTGCCATCGCTTATATCCTGAAGACGCCCATCCATCTCATGACGAGAACACTGCGTCTCCCCGACAAACTCTCTGCGATCTTAGCCGTGATCCTGTTCTATACAGTGGCAGGCGCACTGCTCACCCTCGCCAGCATCAAAGCCGTTTCGGCCATTGCCTCATTGATCGGCAGCCTCCCCGGATTGTATGAAACATATGCCCAGCCGTATTTCATGGAGATTCTGTTGAATATCGAAGCCGTGCTGGTGAGTATGGAGCCCTCACTCGCCGCAGTATTTGACGACGTTGGAAGAGAAATGATCCAATCTCTGGGGCAGTTGATCTCCAGCCTGTCTGTAAGGGTCATGGCCATCGCTACCAACCTTGCCTCCGCCGTGCCCGGATTGTTTATCAAGCTGGTGCTGATGATCATATCCAGCTTCTTTATCGCTGTTGACTACGATCGATTGACCGGTTTCTGCCTTCGGCAGATGAGTGAACACGCAAAAGCGATCTTTTTTGAAATCAGGGAATATGTCGCAGGTACCCTTCTGGTATGCATCCGCTCCTATATCATTATCATGTCCATTACTTTTGCAGAGCTGTCGGTTGGTCTTTCTCTTCTGGGCATCCGGCATGCGATTATGCTGGCCTTTGTAATTGCAATTTTCGATCTTCTCCCCGTGCTGGGAACTGGCGGCATCATGATTCCATGGACGATCCTGACCGTCATCAAGGGCAACTATCCCCTTGCGCTGGGACTGCTGATCCTCTATCTGGTCATCACCGTCATCCGCAACATCATCGAGCCGAAAATCGTCGGAAGTCAGTTGGGACTGCACCCGGTGATCACTCTTTGCAGCATGTTTGCAGGCGCACAGCTGCTGGGCGTGGTGGGACTGTTTGGATTCCCCATCGGACTCTCTCTCCTTCGCCATCTCAATGACCGCAGCGTCATAAAGCTGTTCCGCTGAGCCAACCGTACTACAGGTATACTCCAACAGATTGCCTGCCGCAGAACGCTCGTTCTGCGGCAGGCACTTTTTCATTGACAATTCACCCCTCCTTTGGTATGATTATTCATACTAATCATACCAAAGGAGGAACAGCTATGAACATACCCAACGAAAAACATGCCTGGATGGTAAAAATCGGTGAAAAGGGACAGTTCGTCATCCCCAAAGAAGCCAGAGAGCTGTTCGACCTCCACCCCGGAAACGAAATTCTGGTTCTCGGCGACGAAAAGAGAGGCCTTGCCATTCTCCCAAAAGAGATGCAGCAGGAGTATATCCACCGAATCTTCACCGAAATCGAGGAATGAACTCCGGAGAAACGCTATGAGTAACATCGTCTTCTTCTGTATTCCCGCACACGGGCACACCAATCCAACGTTGGGGGTCGTGCGGGAATTGGTTTCCCGCGGACATCAGGTGTGGTACTATTCCTATCACATGATGCGCGAGAAGATCGAGTCCGCAGGAGCAGTCTTTGTCTCCTGCGACGAATATGATATGGAACAGAAGCTTTCGCCGAAGGATGCCGCGCGTGTGGGAAAGGATCTGGCGTTCTCCACAAAGATTCTGGTAGATACCACGCTGGCGCTGGATGACAAGGTCTGCGCCGACATGGAGCAGCTGCAGCCTGACTGCATTGTTGCAGATTCCATGGCGGTATGGGGCAAGGCCGCTGCGTTAAAGCTCGGCATCCCCTTTGTTTCTTCCACCACAACATTTGCCTTCAACGAACACTCGGCAAAGATCATGAAGCAGGGTGTTGGAGAGCTGTTCAAAATGCTCTTGTCCATGCCGCGCATCA
Source organism: Oscillospiraceae bacterium (assembly GCA_015067995.1). Lineage (GTDB taxonomy): Bacteria > Bacillota > Clostridia > Oscillospirales > Oscillospiraceae > Oscillibacter. Next base: position 28,948 of record SVLJ01000008.1, on the reverse strand, counting down.
CCAGACAGATCAAACGGCTGCAAAACAAAGGCTATCCCGTCAAAAGCATTCTGGATATCCTTCAGAATGACAACGATACGCACACCGTCGTATATACCTCTCCCGCGTTCCAGCCCTGTTCGGAGACCTTCTCAGACAAGTATGCCTTCGTGGGGCCCTCCATCCGCCTCGCTGTGGACAAGATTGAAAAAACAAAAGGCAGGCTCATTTATATCTCCATGGGAACGGTCAACAACGACATGATGCCCCTGTACAAAAATTGTATCGACGCTTTGGCGGGTACAGAATATCAGGTGATCATGTCCGTTGGCGATCTGGTGTCTGTAGAAGCTTTCGGTGCGCTGCCGGAAAACATCTCCATCTTCTCCCATGTGGATCAAATCGCCGTCCTGCAGCAGGCAGATGTCTTCGTTTCCCATTGTGGAATGAACAGCGTGAATGAGAGTCTGTATTTTGGTGTGCCGCTTGTGATGCTGCCGCAGACCACAGAGCAAAGCGGCGTCGCTGAACGTGTTTCCCAACTGGGCGCAGGCATCAAGCTGCGCAAAGCCGACGCTCCCTCCATCGCAAACGCCATCAACATCATATTTACAGAAAGCAGCTATGCGCAGAACGCAGCCACGGTTGCCGAAGGCTTCCGGAAATGCTCCGGTGCCAAAGGTGCCGCAGACAAAATCCTGCAGGTTTGTGATAGTGAACGCTGAACGAGAGCCAAGGCCGCAAAAACCTTGGCTCTCATTTTCTGTTGACATTCGTTATGATCACTGCAAAAGTGCGGTTCCGTCGGGATTCATGATAACAGCATCTTTGTCGATCATCAGGCTGTCCAAATCCGCCAGATAATCATCCAGCGTCTCATAAACGGGCTTGTACTGTCGGACGATTTCCCGTGCTTCTGCTGCATCGTTCTCCAGCAGAAGATCCAGCAGAATCAACTGAACCTTGACGCTGTTCATGCAGGCCTTGGCCAGAACGTTGTCCACAGTCAGAGCAGTGGTGTCGGCAACGCCGCCAGCAGCTGCCCAGTCAGCAAAGACCTTGGAAATCAGGTAGGCATCCATTTCGGGGAACTTCTGCTCCTCGTTGAGCACCTTGGTGATATTCTGGATGCTGGCCACGTGGTTGGTCTCGTCGATGTCCAGAGGATGGACCAGAGTAGACCACTTGCGGTGGTTCTGCAGGGTCTTGGGCTCCCAGCTGTTGTTGTAGTTGCGGGTCGCAGTACGGATGGTATCGCGATCAGCATCCACACGGCCGGTGGTGCTCAGGACGGGGATCTGGATGGTGTTCGCGCCGGTCCACTTATAGCGGCCATCGTTCTCGATGCTGCGCAGAGCAGCGAAGTGCAGGACATAGGGATATGCCTGGGCCAGTGCGGCCTGATAAGCCTGTGCATAGTTCAGTGCAGGTGCCATGATTCATTTCTCCTTTTTGTGTAACTTGTCGCAAATATGACTATAGATTGAATTGGGGGGATTGCATGAGCGACACCCAGTGCCGCAAGTGGCAAATCACTATTAACAACCCTTTATTAGGCCAGAACTTCCGCACCAGCGGCGATGGGCCGAATATCGAATGGGAGACCTGTTCCGATTTGTTAAAGGGCGTCGCTTGACGAAGGCAGATATGATTGACGAAAACACAAATTATCTCGGTGCTATCAGCGAAAACAACGGTGTCCGTCAGCATATACAAGTTGAGCCGGAGGACATTAGCGCGCCGAACTGCATAACGGTAAATTACAACGGTAGCGTTGGCGAAGCCTTTTACCAAGCGGAACCTTTTTGGGCCTCTGATGATGTGAACATTCTCTATGCCGATGGTTGGGTGATGAACAAGTATAACGCACTCTTTATCGTGACAGTCATTAAGGCTAACCGCTATCGCTTTAGCTATGGTCGTAAATGGACACTTGAGAAGATGAAAGACACCATACTCAAACTGCCCCAAGCCGAGGACGGAACTCCAGACTTCGCATATATGGAGGAGTACATTAAGGCACTGCCTTACGGCGACAGAATATAACAACGAGCGGCCAAGGCTTAAACCTTGACCGCTCTTTCTTATAGTAGGTATCAACATAAGACTACAGCAAACTGAAAAAAGGCTCGGAGGTCATTACTGACATCTGAGCCTTTTAGTCTTTTTTCTGATCTTGGCCAATAAGCCATTCTATTGACACATTGAGAACTTTTGCAAACACCATGAGTTCGTAGTCGGTCACGAACCTGTCACCGGTTTCAATCTTGCTGATGGCCTCTCGTTCGATGGTGACACCATTGACCTGCATACGAGCCGCAAGATCTGCCTGAGACAATCGCATTGCAGTTCTTGCTTGGTGGATGCGGTCTCCAGAAATATTTTTCTCTCCCTCAAAGTCGTAAATCTTCAAGATGCCACCTCCAGTGCCTTGACAATAGCACTATTTCGAGACTATCTTGTAATAAAGTTTACAATATATAAGAAAATAATACAAAAAGAGGGAAAGGGTCACATGACAGCATTAGAATTAAGAGGAAAGACCTGTTGCTTTACTGGGCATAGGGATTTGCCCGAAGGTCACATAAGAGAAATATCCGAACGAACAGCACAAGAAATCCGTTCGCTGATAGTTACTGAGGGGGTCCGTTTCTTTGGCGTGGGCGGAGCCGTGGGCTATGACACACTTGCTGCGTCGGTGCTATTTGAACTCCGAAAAACTGAGTTTCCAGATATCAAGGTTATATTGGTCTATCCCTTCGATGGATTTACAAAGTGCTGGCCACCAAAACAGCAGGAAAATTATAAAAAGATGTTGCCCAAGTATGATAAAATTGTCTGTATATCTAGCACCGCGAACAGAGGGGCCTATTTAGCCAGAGATAGGTATCTTGTGGATGGGTCGGCATATTGCATTACCTACTGCACACGAAATAGCGGTGGAACCGCCTACACGGTTAGGTATGCTAAAGAGCGGGGATTGAAAATCCGGAACATAGCAAAATGAGCAAAAAGAGCGACCACGGCATAAAACCGCGATCGCTCTTTCTCGTTGTCGGTATCACAGCCACACCGTCACGGCGAAACCGCCGCGAAAATAGTAGGTGTTCGTGTAATACCCGCATGGTGGAGATGGGGGGAGTTGAACCCCCGTCCGAAAGCACTTCATCAGGATCTTCTCCGGGCGCAGTCGGTTATTGTGGGAATCTGCTTCCCTGTTCCCCTTCCGTCAGGCAAGCCGACACGCCTGACGGTCAGGTGAGAGTCATGATGCGTGGGCAGGTCAACTCTTTCCCGCCTCACGGACGCCACATCAACGACGCCTTCCCCGGCCTGTGGCCTCTCCGGTTCAGACGGCCGCCTAATTAGGCAGCGACAGCAACAGTTCTGTTGTTGTTTAATTTATAATTGCCCGTTTTATGGATGTCAGGCGCATCCGCCCGCTAATCCTGCCTCCATACCCCCGTCGAAACCGGTACATCCCCGTATCGTCGGAGCAAACTGCGCTCACTCCGTTTCTCACGGAATAAAAGGTTTTTCAGGTGAGCATCCGCAGGATGCTAAAGGGATTGTAACACACTCCGGTGTCGGAGTGTGTTACATTTTTGTGACATTTTCAGGTCTTTGCGATCTTGACCATCAGCTTGGCCGGTACGATCTTCGCCAGCACGCGGTACAGCTTGTAAAACCCCCGGGGCGTATAGAAGGTGCGCCGCGCCTTTGCGGCACGCAGTGCGCCGCCTGCCACCTTCACCTGATCGCAGTAGGGCAGCGTAGCGAACATTTTGGAATTGCCGGTGATGCCGCCGATGTCCAGAAAATCCGTCTTCATGGGGCCGGAGCATACTGCCGTGGCGCTGATGCCCTTGGGCCGCAGTTCCTCGTCGATGCCCAGCGTGAAAGAGGACACATACGCCTTGGATGAGGCATACACCGTCATCCGGGGATTGACACAGAAAGAGGCAATGGAGCTGACATTGAGTATCCGTCCACCCTCCGGCATATAGGGGATGACCAGATTGGTCACCGCCGTCAGCGCACGGATATTCAGATCCACCATCCGGGTCTGAGTGGCGGTATCCATTTCCCCCAGATTGCCCAGATATCCGCAGCCGGCATTATTGATCAGCAGCGTTACCTCCGGGCGCTCCGCAGCCAGCTTCTCCTCCAGAACTGCAAAGCTGGCGGGATCGCACAGGTCCAGCGGCAGGCAGACTGCCTGCCGTTCCTTGCAGCCTGCTGCCATCTGCTCCAGCCGCTCACGCCGCCGGGCAATGAGCCAGAAGCATTCGATCTCAGGGAACACCTTTGCCGCCTGCCGGAAAAACTCCGTGCCCAGGCCGGCAGACGCGCCGGTGATAATGGCCGTTTTCATAGCGCGGCCTCCTTATCTTTCGTCTCTCAGTGCGTTTCGGGAGCGGGATACTCAACGCCCAGCGTATCCACACGGATAGACTGGATGACAACATCCTTCTTGGGCTTGTCGTTCATCATGTTGCGGGGCACGCGGGAGATGTCGATGGCCACCTGAGCGCCCTCGGTGATCTTACCGAAAGCGGCATACTGGCCATCCAGATGAGGAGCGGCGTCCACCATCACGAAAAACTGGCTGCCTGCGGAGTTGGGAGCCATGGTACGAGCCATGGACAGCACACCCAGCGTGTGCTTGATATCGTTCTGGGGGAAGCGGTTTCCGGCGAACTCACCGTTGATCTGGTAGCCGGGGCCGCCCATGCCGGTGCCCTGAGGGCAGCCGCCCTGAATCATGAAGCCGGGGATGACGCGATGGAAGATCAGGCCGTCATAGTAACCCTTGTTGGCCAGAGCAATGAAATTGTTGACGGTATTGGGTGCCTTCTCGGGGTACAGCTCACCGGTCATCACGGCGCCGTCAGCCATGGTAATGGTCACGATGGGGTTGGACATAATATTGTTTCCTTCTTTCTAATGTTTTTATCGTTTTCAGGCTCGGCGGGCCTTCACGGCCCGATCCATTTCACGGGACGCGTCCCGCTTGGCGGTAGCTTCCCGCTTATCGTAGTTCTTCTTGCCCTTGCACAGGCCGACCTCCACCTTCACTCGGGAATCCTTGAAGTAGACAGACAGCGGCACCAGTGCGTAGCCATCCTGCTTCACCAGTGCGAAGAGCTTGCGGATCTCCCGCTTGTGCATCAGCAGCCGACGGACACGCAACGGCTCACGATTGAAGATATTGCCTTTCTCATAGGGCGAGATGTGCATGTTGTGAACGAAGATCTCTCCGTCCTTGATGCTGCACCAGCTGTCCTTCAGGTTCAGCGTGCCCGCGCGGATGGATTTGACCTCCGTACCGAACAGCTCGATGCCCGCTTCGAATTTTTCCTCCACGTAGTAATCGTGGTATGCCTTGCGGTTCTGTGCCGCGATCTTGATGCCTTTTTTCTCCGTGTGGCTCGCCTCCTTCATCCAATGATTGGATAGTATACCATGATTCTTTCCTCACTTCAAGAAAAACAAACATTGGCAATCCGCCAACGATGTGTTATAGTATACAGTTGATAAAGTATGTACCTGTGAGGTATTCCGATATGAGTGATATGCAGGAAATCTTCCTGAGCCGGGAAGATAAATTTCATGGCCGCGTGGTCTCCGTACATGTGGATCAGGTGCTGCTTCCCAACGGGCACCAGTCCTTCCGCGAGGTAGTGGATCACAACGGCGGTGTGGCCATTCTGGCACTGGATGACGACAACAATGTGCTGACAGTGACCCAGTACCGCTATGTCTTCGGTCGTGAAATGCTGGAGATTCCCGCCGGCAAACTGGAAACCGGCGAGGATCCCGCCTCTGCCGCGTTGCGGGAGCTGCGGGAGGAAACCGGTGCCACGCCCGATGAGTGTCTGCCGCTGGGCACCATCCTGCCCTCACCCGGCTGCTACGGCGAAACGCTGCACCTGTATATGGCCCGGGGGCTGCACTTCGGCGCAGCACAGCCGGACGAGGACGAGCTGCTGCGGGTAGAGCGCATCCCCTTCGACGAAATGGTTCGCCGGATACTGGCCGGAAAGATCATGGACGGAAAAACCGTGGCTGCCGTGCTGAAAGCCAAGTTGCTTTTGAATCTGTAAACGACTTGCAGGAGGAAATATGGAACAGAAGAAGAAAGTTCTGATTGTAGAAGACGAGAAGAATATTGTCGACATTCTGCGCTTCAATCTGCAGAGAAGCGGTTACGATACCATTGAAGCTTATGACGGCGAGGACGGTCTGAACCGTGCCATGCTGGAAAACCCCGATCTGATCCTTCTGGATGTGATGCTGCCGAAAATGATCGGCTTTGATGTCTGCAAGGCCCTGCGTGAGATGGGCAACAATGTTCCGGTCATCATCCTGACCGCCCGTGAGGAGGAGACCGACAAGGTGCTGGGTCTGGAAATCGGTGCCGATGACTACATTACCAAGCCCTTCTCCATGCGTGAACTCATTGCCCGCGTGGGTGCCAACATCCGCCGTACGGGCATGAATACTCCCGCAGCGGCAGCACCGGCTTCCTCTGCCATGCCTGTGGCCGGCGATCTTTCCATCAACACCGAGAGTCATCAGGTCTTCCGCGGAAGCAAGGCCATCGACCTGACCGCCCGCGAGTATGAACTGCTGACCTTCCTGGCCAGTCATCCCAACCGGGTATACAACCGCAACGAGCTGATGGAGCAGGTCTGGAACTATATTTACGTGGGTGACGACGCCCGTACGGTAGATGTTACCATCCGCCGTCTGCGGGAGAAAATTGAGATTGATCCTTCCAATCCCGTGTACATTCTAACCCGCCGCGGTGCCGGCTACTATTTCGCGGTCTGATCCGCTCCACTTCTTTTTCAGAAGGAAGGTGCTTCCATGTTCCGCAGCCTTCATATGAAGCTGACCATGATACTTCTGCTGCTGATCACTTCTCTGATGGTGGTGATCGCCGCATTCCTGACCACCAGCGTATCCAGCTTCTATATTGACACCTTTTATCAGCAGATCAACGCTGTGTTCAGCGAAGAGAACGAGGATTTTTACTCTTCTTTATGCCGGGAAGCCGCACAAGCCGACGGTGCAGAACGCGTTCAGGCCATGCTGGAAGCCAATGCCGGTCTTTTGGGCATTGACTACCGCACACGCAACTACTACGTGCTGGATAGCAGCGGCAACTACCTGAACGGCTCCGCCACTCTGGAAAACGGATTGCTGCCCCATGGCACCACCGCCAATCTGCTCATTGCCCAGAACGGTTCTGTAGGCGATGAGAGCAGCATTACCGACGACTACATGGACGTTGCCATCCCCATTGTCAGTGAGAGCGGCTCTCTTCTGAGCATCATCTATATTCTGGATAACCGCACCACAGTCTCCGCTCTGAACGACCAACTGTTCCTCATCATTATGCAGGCCCTGCTGGTAGGTCTTCTCATTTCCCTTCTGCTGAGCTTCCTGCTGTCCAAGGCCATGGTGGGTCCCATTGAAAAGCTGACTGCCGGTGCCGAGCGCGTGGCAGCAGGTGACTTTGACAGTGAGCTGCCGGTGGAGTCCACCGATGAGATTGGTATATTGACCGGCACCTTCAATGAGATGGCAGAGGTCCTGCAGCAGACGCTGGCCGCCGTGGAGAGCGAACGCAACAAGCTGGATACGCTGTTCCTGCACATGACCGACGGCGTGGTGGCTTTCGACCATGACGGACAACTGATCCACGCCAACCCCGCCGCCAAGGAAATGCTGGGGCAGACACTGGACGAGGATTGCTGCTACAATGATCTTTTTGCCCACCTCTTCCCCTTTGAGCAGATGCTGGCTCTGCACCGTTCCAATCATACGGAAGCGGAGATGCGGGCAGGTGACCGGATTCTGGAGCTGTATCTGGCTCCCTTCGCCGACCTGGAAAGCGGCGGCGTACTGACAGTCATCCACGATGCCACGGAGCAGCACCGCAATGAAGAGCGCCGCAAGGAATTCGTGGCCAACGTATCCCATGAGCTGCGTACTCCCCTCACCAATGTCCGCAGCTATGCAGAGACGCTTCGCGATGCAGAAGGCGACCTGCCGCCGGACATGTCCAACAGTTTTCTGGATATTATCATCAACGAGACAGACCGCATGACCCACATTGTGCAGGACCTGCTGACCCTGAGCCGTCTGGATACCGGCAACACCGAAATACTTCTCACCCGCTTCCCCTTCCGCGACGCCATTGAAAGCGTCTTTCGCGCCAACGCCATGGCAGCACAGCGTCACAATCAGGAGCTGACCTGTCACATTGAGGACGAGCTGCCGCTCATCGCCGGCGACCGTTCCCGTCTGGAGCAGGTAATGACCAACATCATCGGCAACGCCATCAAGTATACCCCCAACGGCGGTCACATTGCCATCCGCGCCGGCACAACAGAGGACCGCGTCTGGATGGAAGTCTCTGATGACGGCATCGGAATTCCCGAGAAAGACCGCAGCCGCATCTTCGATCGCTTCTATCGCGTGGATAAAGCCCGTTCCCGAGAGTCCGGCGGCACCGGCCTCGGCCTGTCTATTGCCAAGGAGATCGTGGACCGTCACCACGGTACCATCGGTCTCGCCCCTCACGAAGGCCCTGGCACTACCGTCCGTTTGGAACTCCCCATTGCACAGGTTGTTATGTAAACTAAATTGCACTTTTCGGAAAGGAGCGCTGCATGTCTAAAAAATACATCAACATGCTGCAGAATATAATGATTCTGCTGCTGTCTGTCAGTGCGCTGCTCCTCTTTATCCGCCAGCAGACCGGAAGCTCCCTGGCCTCCCTCATTGATCCCGGACAAACCGGTTCTGACGCAGCCGCTGCATCAGCGGAAAGTCTGACCTCCGTGGATACCGTTGTCCGCATAGCTGTTTCCGGTTCCTATGGACGCTATGGCGATCTGCACATGACCAGCACCAGCGACGGCTTTGCTCGCATCCGCAATCTGCTGCAGGAGGCTCTTGGCTCTGCCGACTCTCCAACCGTCTGCGCCGAGCAGGATTTCCGCACTGCACTGGATTCCACCTCCATCTACTGCGACTGGACAACGCCTCTGCCCATGCCGGTGGTAGCGGGCATAGTGGGTGCCTCCACCACCGTGCAGGATCTGAACGTCCGGCGAATGGCGCTTTCTGTAGAACAGGACACGGTCACACTCTTTTTCACCAATGATGCCCGTTATCTGCGCTGCACCACCAAGGTAAGCGTGGAAGCACTGCTGAATCTGATCAGCGGTGTCCAGATGGATACCGTGGCTTTTGCCTATGAGCTGGATGATTCAGCCTCCAGTCCTTACTCTCTTCTGCACACAGGAGAGCTGCGGAACTATCCTCTGCTGACTTCTGTCTCCGCAGCACAATCACCAGATTCGCTGCTCTCTGCTCTGGGCTTTAACCCCAACACCAACTCCCGTTACACGGAATCCAATGGAACCGAGGTGGTTCGCGACGGAGAACGCACGCTGCGCATTGAACCGGACAGCACTCTGCTGTACGATGGCGGCGGCACCGTCACCCCGGAGACGAGCCTCTCCGGTGATGTTGCTTCCACAGAAGACGCTGTTCTGTGCGCTTTCCGCAGCCTGAACAGATTGATCAGCAACAGCGAAGCAAACCTGTGCCTGAAAAACGTCCAGGCCACGCAGAACGGCTGGCTTGTGACGTTTGACTATCATGTGAACGGTGTCCTTCTGCGCCTGAGCAGCGGAGAACCCGCCGCTCAGGCCGAGGTGGATACCACCGGTGTCACCAGCTTTGCCATCCGCCTTCGCCGGTATTCGGCATCGGAAAGCGAATACTCTCTCCTTTTGCCTCTGCTGCAGGCGCTGGCCATTGCCTCCGACGGTGACGGCGGTGAGCTTTCCATTTGCTATGTAGACAGCGGTGCCTCAGCTTCCGCCGCATGGCTGGAAGAATAAGCTGCCCCTCTTTACTCTGCCATAAAGGATGTGACTGCCTTGGAACGCGCCCGTCTGAAAAACATCATCATTCTGATTCTGGCTCTGCTGAACGCTTTTTTGCTGGGCTCCATGGCCGTCCAGCGTCTGCAGGCAAACAATGCCCAGACTCGTCTGGCACAGGAGCTCTCTCGTCTGTTTGCCTCGGACGGTATCCTTCTGAATGCGGAGGATGTGCCCACCGTATCCTCTCCGGTCACAAAAACGCCCATACGCAGCACAGATGAGGACCGTCTGCTGGCCATATTCTTTCTGGGCAACGATCTGAACACGCAGGACGAGGGCGGCGGCATCTATACCTGCCGCAGCAGCCGTGGCGAAGCCCTGTTCCGCTCCAACGGCAGCTTTGAGGTCCGTCTGCTGTCTGACCAGCAGGATGCCATATCCCTCATACAGCGGTTCTGTCAAGATTTCCATTATCAGGATATTCAGTGGAATCTGATGCAAAACAGCGGCACGGTCTCCGCCCTGCAATATGTGGACGGCTGCCCTGTGACAGACGCTTCCGCCGTCTTTCGGATTGAAAACGGCCGCCTGCTCTCCGTTTCCGGCATTCATCTCCCGCAAGCCAGTACCCTCTCCGATGAAACCCCGCTGAACGCCGTCACCGCCCTCACCATTTTCCTGCAGGAACGGCGCAGCAGCGGTGCGGTTATTTCCTCTGTCAGCGAGGTCTATCCCTGTTATCGTCTGCAAACCACCACCGCGTCCCCCATGACACTTTCCCCTGCCTGGTGCATCATCACCAACACCGGCAAATGCTATGTGGATTCCTCCACCGGCACTGTGACTCTCCCCTGAGTGTTTCTGTTCGCAAACGGTTACAAAAAGGAACAATTTCTTCACATCCTGCCAGAAACCTTGCTTTTCCGGGAAGGATATGCTATGCTGAATCTGTGTGGCCTTGCCGCATATTTTGTGCTGTGCAGATTTATCGAATTCCGGCCACTGTTTACGCTGTTGATCTGTTCCGGCGAAAAACACCTGTATAGAATACTGCCTTTCAGGGAACACTGGATGTGCCCCTGCCTTGTGCCCGGCGGTGCAATGATTTCTTATAAAGTTATAAATCCGTTTATCGTGATAATGTGAGGTTTCTACATTGACGAAGTATGTAATCCGCGGCGGTAAGCCGCTCTTTGGTGAAGTGGAGATCAGCGGCGCCAAAAATGCCGCCGTTGCCATTATCCCCGCCGCCCTTCTGGTGGACGGGGTTTGCCGCATTGAAAATATCCCCCAGATCTCCGACGTTACCCTGTGCCTCCGGATTCTGGAAAGCCTTGGCGCCACCGTCCGCAGCATCAATTCCCACACAGTGGAGATCGATGCCACCCGGATCCGCACCACCCGCACCCCGTATGAGCTGGCCACAAAGATCCGCGCCAGCTATTATCTCATTGGTTCTCTGCTGGGCCGTTTCGGCCGTGCGGAGGTCTCCATGCCCGGCGGCTGCAACTTCGGCGGTGTCCGCCCCATCGACCAGCACGTCAAGGGCTTCACAGCCTTAGGCGGCAAGATGATGGTGGAGGGCGGCTTCATTCTGGCAAAGGCAGAGGGTGGTCGTCTCCACGGTGCCAACATCTATCTGGATGTGGTCTCCGTGGGTGCTACCATGAATATTATGATGGCCGCAGTTCTGGCAGACGGCAACACCGTGATTGAAAACGCTGCCAAGGAACCTCACATTGTGGATCTGGCCAATTTCCTCAACTCCATGGGTGCCAATATCCGCGGTGCCGGTACGGATACCATTAAGATCACCGGTGTCTCCAGCCTCCATGGCGGCTCCTACGCCATTATCCCCGATCAGATCGAGGCAGGCACCTATATGGCAGCCGTGGCTGCCACCGGCGGTCAGGTGCTGGTGAAGAACATCATTCCCAAGCACATGGACTGCATCACTGCCAAGCTGTTGGAATGCGGCGTGGAAGTGGAGGAACACGAAGACACCCTTCTGGTTCGCCGTACCGGGCGTCTGCACCGCACCAATGTCAAGACCATGCCTTATCCCGGCTTCCCCACAGATATGCAGCCTCAAATTACCACCGTTCTCTCCCTGGCGGAGGGCACTTCTCTGGTGACTGAGGGTGTATGGTCCAGCCGTTACCGCTACGTGGATGAGCTGCGCCGCATGGGTGCCAACATTCAGGTGGATGAAAAGACCGCGATTGTGGAGGGTGTCGAGTGTCTGAAAGCCGCCCCCACCCAGGCTTACGATCTGCGTGCAGGTGCCGCCATGGTCATTGCCGCGCTGGCCGCTCAGGGCGAAAGCGAAATCACCGGCATCCACTATATTGAGCGCGGCTATGAGAACATTGTTGAGAAGCTGCGTGGTATCGGCGCGGATATCTGCGAGGTGGAGAGTCCCGATGACGATGCCGCAAATGCAAATGTCGGCTGATATATGCGATAAGCGTCCGCGATGGAGATACGGCGGCTTCGTCGTTCTCCGTGGCGGACGCATTTTTGATTTTTTTAAGCGAGGTTATCTCCTTTGATGGAATTACATACTCTGGCCAGCGGTTCTTCCGGAAACGCAGCCCTGCTCAGCCGTGGCGGAACCCACATTCTACTGGATGCCGGTATCTCCTGCCGCCGCATTACAGCAGCACTGTATCAACTGGGTCTGACACCGGAAGATCTGTCCGGCATCTTGATCACACACTGCCATACCGACCATATCTCCGGTCTGAACACCATCGTCAAGCACTGGGATGTTCCCATTCATGCCAGCGGCGAGACCTGTCGGCAGCTGGACTACCGCATTGCCGGAATCGGACGGCGGCTGTGCCCCCTTTCCATGGATGAGACCATTACCGTGGGAAGCATTCCCGTCACCGCCTTCTCCACCTCTCACGATGCTCCCGGTGCCTGCGGCTACCGGCTTGACGATATAGGCTTCCTCACCGACACCGGCTATATTACCGATGCTGCCGAAGATGCGCTGTCCGGCGTTCCACTGCTGGTACTGGAAGCCAATCACGATATTGAAACCCTGCGCAGCGGTCCTTATCCCTACTATTTGAAGCAGCGCATTCTGGGCAGTCGGGGACATCTGAGCAATGAAGCTGCCGCCGACTTTGCCCGTCGCAGCGCCGAAAGGGGTACGCGTGAGATCCTGCTTGCACACCTGAGCCGGGAAAATAACACACCGGTAATGGCTTATGACACGGTGGCACGGGCTCTGTCTTTTCTGGACACACCGCCAGAGCTGTCTGTGGCCCCCAGAGATGAAATGAGCCGCTGTTACCGGACGGAGGAAACACCATGCAGAAAGTAACCATCCTGTGCGTTGGCAAGCTGAAGGAAAAATTCTACGCTGAGGCTGTGGCGGAATACAGCAAGCGGCTTAAGCGGCACTGCACGCTGGAGATCATTGAGCTGCCGGAATCCCGGCTGCCGGACAATCCCTCTCCCGCTGAGATCCGTCAGGCGCTGGCCGGCGAAGCAGCACTCATTGAAGCAAGGCTTCCCAAGGGCGGCGCCGTCATTGCCATGTGCATTGAGGGAAAGGAGCTGTCCTCCCCCGCGCTGGCAGAAAAGGTAGAGCAGTTCGGCCTCAGCGGCGCATCTCAGCTGACCTTTCTCATCGGCGGCAGCGTGGGACTGGATGTCTCTCTGAAGGAGAAGGCCGACCTGCGGCTGTCCATGTCTCCCATGACCTTCCCCCATCATCTGGCACGGATCATGCTGCTGGAGCAGATCTACCGTGCCTATCAGATTCTGGCGGGCAGCAAGTACCACAAATAGACATTACAAACGCCGTCTGCGGAAATTCCGCAGACGGCGTTTGTAATGTCTATTTCACTGCCAGCTTCTTCACCGCTTCCTCCTCTGGTGTCACATACACCGTGCGATAGGTGGTGTAGATCACCATGCCGGGGCGGGCGCCGACAGGCTTTTTCACATGCTTCACCGGGGTATAATCCACAGGCACATTGCCGCTCTCCCTACCCTGAGAGTGCCACGCCGCCAGCATGGCGGCCTCCAGCAGATCCCGCTCCGGAACATCGGCGCCGCCTGTACAGAGAATCACATGGGAACCGTGGATCTTCTGTGTATGGAGCCAGACATCCCGGTAGTCAGCCCCTCGGGTCAGCTGATCATTCTGGCGGTTGTTCCGCCCCACCAGCACCCGGAAGCCTCCGGAGGTGCGGTATTCACGAGGCTTGGCAGGCCGCTTGAGTTCCTTCTTTTCCTTGCCCTTCACCCGAAGAAAGCCGGTCTCCTTCAGCTCAGCGCGGATATCCAGAAAATCCTGCTCCGTTTCCGCTCGGGCGATCTCCTCCAGCACAGCATCCAGATAGGCTGCATCCCGCTCAGCGATCTCCATCTGTTCCCGCAGATGGGTTTCTGCCGCCTTGGCTTTGGCATAGCGCTTATAGTATTTGGCAGCATTCTGCTGCGGTGTCAGCAGCGGATCCAGCTGTATAGTGACGGGCTTATTATCATCGTAATAATTCTCCGTTGTGAAACTGGCGGGCCCCCGCTCCAGCCGCCAGAGATTGGCAGTGATCAGATCCCCGCAGATACGCAGCTGGTCACGGTTCTGTGTCTCGGTGTAATCCTTGCGCAGCTGCCCCAGCTTCCTGCGCAGGCGATCCCGCGCCGCCGTGGCGGTACGTACCAGATCCTGTCCCCGCTGCCGGATGCGGTCACTGCGTTCCCGCTCCTCATAGAAGGCGTCCAGCATGGCAGAAAAGCTCTCATGGGTTCTGGTCTCTACCGCCGTGCCGTACTGGATCACCGGCATGCAGGTGAAATCCGCGAACTTTCCTTCCCGGTACAGGCCGGTGGGAACAAAGCTGTCCGTGTATATCCGCTCCACCATTGCACTTATCTCCCGGAAAAAGGCATCCTCCTCTGTCGCAGACAACTCAAAAACCCGTTTTTCACTGCTGCCGCAGGACTGGCAGACGATCTCTCTTGCCAGCAAAGGCGAGATGCCGCTGCAGGTATCCATGAGGAATTCGTCCAGTCTGCGCTCCGGATTGGCAGCTGAAAGCAGCGCAGGCAGTTCTTCGGCAGCATCTGTAAAGGGCAGCTTGCCCTGTGATGGTGGATACTCGTAAAACAGGCCCGGCAGAACACGCCGTGCCTCCGTGAGATCCCCGTCCACTCTGCGCAGGCAGTCCACAATGCGGCGCTCCTCATCCAGCAGGATGATGTTGGAACTGCGGCCCATGGCCTCCAGCACCAGCCAGCGCCGTCCCTGACGGCCAAAGTCATCTGTGATATCCACTGCCAACTCTGCCAGCCGCTCCATCGGCGGCTGGGTGATGGCGGTGATCCGACCGCCGGTGAGGTGCTTGCGCAGCAGCATGCAGAACATGGGAGGCTCAGCAGGATTGTCACGGGCAGTTTTTGTCAGCTGAATGCGGGACGCTCCGCCGCCCGCGCTGAGCAGCAGCCGATGTCCAAACCGGAATTGCAGCACCAGCTGGTCACGAGCCGGCTGACTGATCTTTTCAATGCGCAGACCCGTCAATACGGGGCGCAGCTCCTGCAAAACCGCCTGCAGGCATACGGCGTCCATGGGCATGGGTCATCCCTCGACTTTCATCATTTCCAAAAAGAGTTCATTGACGCGCGCCTTCTCCCCCCGGAGATACAGCCATCCCAGCAGTGCCTCCAGCGCCGTGGCGGTGCCATACTGGGCACGGCTGGCATGGCGGGGAATGGTATTCACATTGGCATTGCGGCCCCGGCGGAATACCGCCAGTTCCTCCTCCGTCAGAAGAGGCAGGATGGCCTCCGCACGGATCGCCTGTGCCTCCGCACGTACCAGTTCAATGGTGGCACGGTGCAGTCCCTTTCCTGTGGCTTTCCCATGAGCACACAGCCAGGTGCGCACCAGGATCTCATATACGGCGTCTCCCAGATGGGCAAGTCCCACGGCACTGATGGCCCGCAGTTCGTCCTCTGTCAGCGTTACGTCAAAATAGTTGTCCATAGGTTCTCTCTTTCCATACAAGAACATTCCGGTACGGCACACAATGTACCGTATCCGGAGTATTATAACAAATGGATATGCGGAATGTCAATTTTGAGACTTGTGTGCATTCCACCCCCAAACCTCGCCGATAGACCCCAGCGACTCCTGTTCCTCCAGATAGCGGCACAGGACTTCGCCACGCGTGTCCAAATCCAAACGGCTAAAAGAATCAAATTCCAAAGCTTTTAGAAATCCCATTCTCTGCTCCTCTTTTCTTACTGCAGATCGACAGTCCCGCTGAAACCCCCGCCTCTATCATACTCACGTTTTCCGAAAACGGAAATTTTACAGTGTCAGTTCCTTCTGACAGCATGATGACAAGCAGCTCGTCCCCCGCATACACTGGGCATGGGGTCTGATCCTTCAACCCCGAAGGAGGTCAACTTGACCATGATGATTGATTTGCGGCAGGTGGCGCTGACCTATCAGGCGCCGGACGGCGAGGTGGAGGCTCTGAAGGATGTTACCCTCTCCGTGGAGGACGGCGAATTCGTCAGCATCATCGGCCCCTCCGGCTGCGGCAAATCCACACTGCTTGCTCTCATTGCCGGCCTGGAAACCCCCACCGCCGGCACCGTGATGGTAGACGGCGAAACTGTCACAGTCCCATCTCCGAAGATCGGTTTCATGCCCCAGCGGGATCAGCTGTTTCCATGGCGCAGTATCTGGGGCAACGTGACGCTGGGACTGGAGCTTCGCCGCCAGAACACCCCGGAGCGTCAGGCCCATGTGCGAACACTGCTGGAACGTTACGGTCTGGACGGTTTCGCCCATAAACAGCCTGCCCAGCTCTCCGGCGGCATGCGCCAGCGGTGTGCCTTGATCCGTACACTGGCCACCGAACCGAAGATCCTCCTGCTGGATGAACCCTTTTCCGCACTGGACCACCAGACGCGGCTGTCGGTTTCCGCGGACATCCACCGCATCATCCGACAGGAAGGAAAAACATCTCTTCTGGTCACCCACGACATCTCCGAGGCCATCAGTCTGTCGGACCGCATTGTAGTCCTCAGCCATCGGCCTGCCACGGTCAAAAGCATCCATGACCTGTCGGTGCTGCATCGCTATGCTCCCATGGAGCGGCGGGCACAGCCGGAGTTCCAAACGCTATTCCATCACATCTGGAAGGAGCTGGACATCAATGACTGAACTCGCTCTTTCCCCACAGCGTGAAGCATATCTTCGCGCCAGAAAACGCCGCCGGAATGCCGTGCGCTTCCTGCAGGCATTTTTGCTTCTGGCATTTCTCCTGCTATGGGA
Organism: Oscillospiraceae bacterium; assembly: GCA_015067995.1. Lineage (GTDB taxonomy): Bacteria > Bacillota > Clostridia > Oscillospirales > Oscillospiraceae > Oscillibacter. The sequence continues at coordinate 11,749 of SVLJ01000008.1, read as the reverse complement.
GCTCGCCGCATGGGTGGAATGGATCGATCCGTTTATCTTCAGCTGTCCCACCCGGGTTCTGGAGACACTGACCAACCTGTGGCATTCCGGCGACCTGTGGCTGCATCTGGGCACCTCCTGTCTGGAAACGGTCGTAGGCTTCCTGTTGGGCACCGCCATCGGCACACTGGCCGCCGCCGTCCTCTGGTGGAGCGGCTTTGCCTCCGCCGTTCTGAGCCCCTATCTGGTGGTTCTGAATGCGCTGCCGAAAACGGCACTGGGCCCCATCTTCATCGTCTGGATGGGTGCGGGTACCGCTTCCATCATCACCATGACATTAGCCATTTCCGTCATCACCACAGTTCTCAGCATGCACGCCGGATTTTTGACGGTAGATCCTCAGCAGATCCGTCTGATGCGCACGCTGGGTGCCGGCAAGGGACAGATCTTTTGCTATTTGGTGTTCCCCGCCAATCTCCACACGCTGGTCAGTACCCTGAAGGTCAGCGTGGGACTCAGCTGGGTAGGCGTCATCATGGGTGAATTTCTGGTTTCCCGGGCCGGTCTTGGATATCTGATCGTCTACGGCTCGCAGGTATTCAACATGGATCTGGTGATGTCCACCGTTCTGCTGCTGGCCATTGCGGCAGTTATAATGTATCTGACCGTTCTGTGGCTGGAAAAACTGCTGGAAAAACATTTAGGAGTGATTCCATGAAAAAGTTTGTTTCCCTGCTGTGTGTCCTGACCCTGATACTGCTGATCTGCAGCTGCGGCAGCGACGCACAGCAAACCGGACTGACCACCGTCCGTATCAACGAAGTGGCCCATTCCGTATTCTACGCACCTCAGTACGTCGCCATGAAGGAAGGCTTCTTCGAGGAAGAAGGCATCTCCATTGAATTGACCAACGGCGGCGGTGCCGACAAGGTGATGACCGCTGTGCTGACAAATCAGGCCGATATCGGTCTGGCAGGCCCGGAAGCCTGTATCTACGTTTACAATCAGGGGAAAGAGGACTATCCCAAGGTCTTTGCCCAGCTGACCAAGCGGGACGGTTCCTTCCTGGTAGGCCGCACCAACGACAAATTCTCCTGGAACGACCTGCGGGGCAAGATCATCATCGGCGGCCGTGCCGGCGGTGTACCGGAGATGACGCTGGAATACGTCATGCGGCTCAACGGCGTGGAGCCCCATGTAGACGCCGTGGTGGATACCTCCGTGCAGTTCAACATGATGGCCGGTGCCTTCACCGGCGGCAACGGCGACTATGTAACGCTGTTTGAACCCACCGCCACCGAGGTGGAGCAGGCCGGTCAGGGCTACATCCTCACTTCCATCGGTCAGGAGAGCGGTGAGATCCCCTACACCGCCTATTTTGCCTCCCAGACCTACATGAAAGAAAACAGTGATCTCGTACAGCGTTTTACCAATGCCATTGCCAAGGGGCAGAAGTGGGTACAGGAGCACTCTCCGCAGGAGATCGCCGCCTCCATCGCCCATCAGTTCCCGGATACCGATGTAAATGTGCTGGCCACCGTTGCTCAGCGCTATAAAGAGATCGACGCATGGAACACCACCCCCGTTATGGAGCAGGAAGCTCTGGAGCGACTGGAGACCGTTATGGAGCAGGCCGGTGAGCTGAAACGGTCTGACTGGGTGGTTTTTGAAGAGCTGGTGGACAACAGCTACGCCAACGCCGTCAAATAATGACAAAAAAGCATCCCGAAATCCTTCATGGATTCCGGGATGCGCTTTCTATGTAAATTATTTTGCGGTGTCCTTCTTCCGCAGAGCCATCAGTCCGGGCAGCAGAGAGATAAACGAGCCGCAGAGAATCAGGATGATACCCAGGATCATATTGCCGGGAATTTCCTCTCTGAGGATCAGGAATGCCAGCACAGGTGTCAGAGCCGGTTTGAAGAAGAACACCAGACTGGTCTGCTGGGCGGAAGTCTTTTCCATGGCGGCGAAATAGGAGGCAAAGCCGCCGCCGGTAACGCCCAGGAACACGTACAGCACGACGGGGAGAGACTTCAGCGTGTAGCCGGTGAGGAAGGGAATTTCCGCAAATAGCTCCAGTCCCGCGCCAGTCAGAGCGGACGCCACAGCGGGGATATGGGTCAGGGCAGCCAGCGCCATCAGCTCCGCTGCGCCGAAGAAGAAGCCGAAGCAGGTGGTCACCACGCCGCCGAAGCGGGCACTCTGCTTCTTGCCCAGCACGCCGTACAGGGAGAAAAGCAGCGTTGCTCCCAGCACGCAGGCAATGCCTGCCGCGTCCAGCTCCATGTGGAAGGGATCAATGATGCAGATGATACCGGCGATGTCCAGCAGAAGACCTGCGATCTGATGCTTGGAAATAGCCTCCTTCAGAATCAGGAATGCAAACAGTGTCACGAAGATAGGATTGCTGGAGAAGAGAACGCTGATCACAGAGGCATTGACCCGGGTAACTGCCATCTGATACAGGGACATGCTGGCGGCAATACCGGTAAGTCCCAGCAAAGCGAAGGTGCGCAGCGCACCGGCATCCAGCTTTGCACCGCGCTTTTTCAGCATCCGGATGGCCAGCGGCAGCAGCACAAGACCGCCTGCCAGAAACCGGGAGAAGGTCATCTGAATGGGATTGAACTGGCCTGCCACAAATTTCAGTGCCACTTCCATGCTGGAGAACAGCAGCGTTGCCAGTGCGATAAAGAGATATCCGGATTTCATAAGCAAAACTTCCTTTCTTCCGGCAGTCATGCGCCCAGCATGCGGCGGCATGTATCCAATATGCTCTCGTGATTGACTGTGCGGGGTTCATAGTGGGTGATCTTACAGGCCAACTGGAAAATACCGGCCTGCAGCACCAGAACCAGTACCGTACCAAGGCCAAGGGGTGCGCCCATAAAGACGCCCACCAGCAGCACCGCTATTTCCAGTCCGAGCTTTGCGGCTCCAATGGGTATTTTCGGAAACTGCTTTCCCAGCAGGATCATCAGGGTATCCCGGGGACCGCAGCCCAGCTCCGGTTTCATATACAGGATGGTTGCGAAGGAAAGAACCACCTGCCCCAGCAGCGTACAGGCCGCGCCTGCCACCGGACCGGCGGCCGTGGGTACCGCCTCAAAAACAGCCAGAAAAAGGTCGGAAAAGAACGGGATCAGCAGCACGTTGAGAACGGTGCCGAATCCCAGCTTTCCCCTCCCCAGCAGATCGATGACAATGATGACCGCACTGATGAGCAGCGTGGCGCTGCCAAAGCTGATGGCAAAATTTTGAGAAATTCCCAGTGACAGAGTATTCCATGCATTGGTTCCGGCCGCACCGGCCTTGACCCCCAGAAAATTTCCGAACCCGTACAGGGCAAGGCTCAGGGTACAGAAGAGAAATCGCTTGCCATACGCCTTCAGCATATTCCACCTGCTTTCTTTCATGCGGAACGTCCGCAGAGCATCTGAGCGAGATTATACCATCCTCCCCTCCGCCTTGCAACTGCCCGACAGAAAAAACCCGAAGTCTTTGCAGACTTCGGGTCTTGTAAAATCATCAGGGCAGCTTCACGATGCCGATGCCCCGCTCATCGATGGTGACCTCCGTTCCGTAGGGTGCAGAGATCTCGGCAAGACGTTCGATGATACCCTTATCCGGGCAGAACCTGGGATTGCCCAGACGGTAACGGGGCTCGCCAAAGCCCAGCTCAATGGGGAACAGCTCCAGGTGGGTCAGTCGGCCATCCTCCATCTCAAAATAGGGGATCACCGACTCCATCATCTTGTGATCCGTCAGCAGGCCCACGGTATAGTCGCGGGAACGCTTGCGGTAGATCTCGCACAGGGGATCGTCGGAGGTAAGGCCGTACTTCTCATACATATCCTCCGGCGCGAAGGTGACGCTCTCATTGTGGAGCATGAAGTCACCAAGAGAATAGAAGATGGGGCGATTGTTGTAGATCTCCAGCGGGCGCAGCAGATGAGGGCCGTGACCCAGCACTGCGTGAGCGCCCATGTCGATGCAGCGGTGGGCAAACTCCACCAGGAACTCTGCGGGATTCTCTTTGGAATTACCGCTGGTCTGGTGTGCGTGGATGCTCACCAGAATGTAGTCCGCCTGACTCTTGGCCTCATAGATGGCCTTCTCCAGCCGCTCCATATCCTTTTTATGCAGGGTGGTATGGTAATGGGTCTTGTCGCCGCAGAAGAATTTCATCTTGCGGCCCAGCTCCACAGTGTCATCCTTCTTCAAAGAGGTATATCCTTCTGCGCGGGAGATCTTGACGGAATCGTTGATGCCGCTGGTATCAGCGATTTCCTGCAGAACGCGGAACTGCTCCGGCGTGACCTCCATCTTCTCCTGCAGACGCAGGCCGTTGACGCCGGGGCGTCCGATGACGCGGCGGGACTGCTTGCCGGCCATAGCCGCGTCATTGACCATGGATGCGGTCATGGAGATCAGCGCCACGCGGGCGTTGGGGGTATCCAGATAAGCGGGTGCAGCCGCCTCATCCAGATTCATACCCACGCCGGTATGTACGAACTTTGTTCCCTTCAGGGCGTCCAGCGTGGAGATCAGGCCGCCGTAACCCCAGTCAAAGGTATGGTTATTGGCGAAGGACATCATGTTGAAGCCATACTCAGCGGCAATGTCCAGCGTCCGGATATCAGAGTTGTGGAAGGAGCCGCCGTTGAACTGGTTGCCCCAGATACCGTCCCGATAGATGATGGATTCAAAGTTGAAGAATCGGGCGTCACCCTTGCGGATGTAATCGCTGACCGCCTGGAATCCTTCATACTCTGTGGAGATCACACGCTGGATCAGCATATCGCCGGCAGCGGTAAATTTTACCTTCGGCAAGTTCATACATTTCTTTTTCCTTTCCTGTTACAGCATGCGTCGCACCACACCGAAATAGTGGAGGATATTGAGATCCTTCGTCATGTCGGTGCCGTGGGTTCCCTTGTGGATATTGCCCTTGCTGCCGTACTTCACCTCTCCGAGCGGCACATCGTGGGCACCGTGGTCGGGAGAAAAAGCAACGAGGGTGTTGTGCTGCTTCCAGTGCCGCTTCACAGAGGACACCAGCGTATCGAAGAAGGTTCCCTGACGATACAGAGCATCCAGCGTATCCGGATCCTCCGTGCCGTTGCGGTGGGTCAGGGTATCGTACATGAAGGTATAGACGCAGATCACGTCATACTCATCCTTGACGATCAGTTCCTGTGCCTTTACCACGGCAGCACTCTCTGTATCGCAGTGGTAGAAGTCGATGTCACGCTCCAGGAACACTCTGGCCAGAGAGCAGTTGGGAGTGACGATCATGGCTACCTTCTTCCCTGCCCGCAGCACTGCATCAAAGAAGGTATCGATCTTGATGACAGGCTTGGTGTAGGACTGGATGCCATGGACGGCAGGCTCCGCACCGGTATACATGGTGCCGAAGCAAACCGGCGTCACGGAAGGCATCACCGTCTTGAAGGGGATGGTCAGCTGGGTGTGCTTCAGCACCGGCTCAAAAGCGTCGGGATAGGACTGATACAGCCACATGCCCACTGCGTCGGGATTGTGGATCAGCACACGGTCAAAGCCGTCCTTGCAGAGATCGGACAGAATATCGCAGGCCCAGTCCAGAGGCTCATCCGCACAGGCAGGTGCTTCAATGCCCATGAGCTTGCAGACGGTTGCGGCATAGTGTGTCAGTGAAAACTTGTTGTATGCCTTCATGGTTCTCTCTCCTTACTTCATGGCCTCGTACATCAAAAGGCCAGCCTCGTTGATGATTTTGGTAGCCGCGTCCACGCTGCCGGTCTGAGTACACATGACCATCACATAGTACCGGCCGTCGGGCAGATAGAAAACACCCGCATCATGTGCAATGCCGGGGTCTGTCAGGGTCCCGCCCTTGCAGGCTACCACCACCTTACCTTCCGGCGGCAGGCGCAGTTCTTCCTCGTAGGGCTCCACACGCTCGGCACACGGCAGCAGCGTTTTCAGTCTGGCAAGACGCTGACCGGCCATGATTTGGATCATCTTACGACTGGCCTTCTCGCTGACACAGGTGCCAGCCGCCATGCTCTCCAGCATACGTCCCAGATCACCGGCCGTGGTAGCGTTCACCGGCATTCCCTCGGGCACCTGAGGCTCGGGCATGTATCCCTTGAAGAACATCTTCCGCCACATCCAGGTGTTGGTATAGCCGTTGTCGATACAATACTGACGCACACGATCCATACCCACGGCATCCGCCACCTCGTTGGTGGCGGTATTGTCGCTCATGACGATCATCAGGTTGGCAATATCAAAAAGGGGCAGTTCCAGATCGGGGCTCAGGGAACGGAGGATGCCGCTGCCCACCACACGGTTTTCCGGCTTCACGCGGATCTTTTTGGCAAGATCTACTTTCCCCGCCTCGGCGTCCTGAAACAGCAGGGCAAGCATGGGGATCTTGATGGTGCTGGCAGCACTGAAAATCTTATCTTCGTTCAGGACAAACTTCTCACCTGTTCCCGGAACGGAAACATACATCGCACACTGGCCGTCGATTTTGGCGCAAACTTCTTTCAGCGCCTCTACAGGAATCTTATGTGCATCCATGCTGCTTCTCCTCCTTGTTTATTTGCCGAACTCCTCCGGCAGCTCCGCCACCACGGCAGCCATCAGCTTGGCACGTCTGGCAACCGAGTCGATGTAAATGAATTCGCGGGTAGAGTGAGCCCCGGCTCCCAGCGGGCCCATGCTGCAGACACTGGGTGCGCCTGCCATGGTGGTATAGGCCGCATCGGAACCGCTCATCTGCAAATGCTCGTGCATCCCCTCACAGATGCCGTACTTGTCGGAAATGCGCATGATGTGGCTGCACAGGGCGCGATTACTCTCGGTGGGTTCCATAGGCGGACGCTCACCGATGATCTCAAAGGTGGACTCGGTACCGGGGATGTAGGAGGTGGCGATGATGCCCTCCACATGATCCCGGATCTCCTGCCGCTGGGCCATGGTCCAGTAACGGTTGTAGAGAGTAAACTCTGCATGCTCCGGCACGGTATTGGGCGATGTGCCCGCCTTCAGCAGGCCGCAGTTGTAGGTGATCTGCTCCTGCACACTGGCAGCCTCGATGTTCAGGATCTTATGGGCAGCCTCCTTGATAGCGCTGATGCCCTTGCTGTAAGCAGCGCCGGCGTGGGATGCCTTGCCCTTCACATGGACGCGGTAGCGGATGGAGCCCTTGCGGCCCACGGTGATGCGCTGTTCATCGCCGGTTCCTTCCAGCGTAATGGCAGCAGCGCTGCCGCGGGCATTGTCACGGATGAAATCCTTGCCGGGCTCACCGGAGAGGCCCTCGCTGAGCTCCTCGTCGCTGATGAGCACCAGCTTGAGAGGACGGTCACGGTAACCGGCATCCATCAGCGCCTGCATGGCCAGCATGCCCACCACGATGCCGCCCTTCATGTCCTGCGTGCCGGGTCCAAACATCTTGCCGTCTTCCACACGGCACAGAGGCTCCTCAAAGGTGCCTCTGGGATGCACGGTGTCCATATGGCCGGTGAAGGTGACAGGCAGCATGGGCGCGTCCTGATTACAGGTGATTAACAGGCCGTTGCCAGCCCTTTCGAAAGGTACTACCTTTACATCGAATCCGTGTGCCTCGGCGAAGGTGCGGATGTAGTCGCCCACGGCGTCCACGTCCGCCTTGTCGGGGGTATAGCTCTCCAGCTCGATCATGCCCTTGAGGAAATCCAGGTACTCCTTCTCCCGAGCGCTTACGCATGCAAACACTTTTTCCGTCATAAACATCCTCTTTTCCAAACAGTATTATTTTCATTGTAATCCTGTCTCTATGATAGTCAATCCTTCCGAAAATAAAAAGTTACAAAACTTGCACAAAACTAAAAAAACAGAGCACAGAATGTATCCATGCCCTGTTTTTTGTCAAATTCCAAAGTCCAGACGGATGAGCCGCCGCGGCCTTCCGGTGGCGGAATGTGCCTGACTGCCCACGATCTTCGCATAACCGCCAGCTTCCAGCTTGGTGAGGATCCGGTTCATCTGATTTGCAGAAAGCTTGCACATCTCCGCCAGCTCGCCGGAGGTGATGACATCGAAGCCGTACTGCTTCTGTGCCTTGATGAGGGTATTCAGTACGGAAACGCCCACATAGGTCTCCGCCGCGATCCGCTCGATGATGAGCTTGTCCCGCTCCTCCCCGGAGCAGCTCCCGACGATCAGCAGCGGCCCTTCCAGCCGTGCATGGTCATCGGCGGTGTAGCAGCAGCTGTAGGCCTGCAGCCGCGCGGCTTTGGCTGCCTGCAGAGCATTGGCACGGGCAATGCTGTGGGTCAGGCCGAAGCCGACGCCCACCGCCACACGCTGCACATCCATGACAGAGAGCAGATCTGCCGCAAGATCCAGCTTCGTCAGATTTTCTGTCCGCAGCTCCAGTTCCGATCGGTCGGCATACAGAAGAAATCGGTTGGCGGAATTCTTTTCCACTGAAGCGCCGATGCCCTGTGCAAACCGCAGGATAGCCTTTTCCACATGGTAAGCGCTCTGAAGCTGTCGGTATTCCCGGATACCCTGTGTATAGGTATCCTGCAGATATACAGCAATGGACAAGACTGCCTCCATATGGCGGTCTGCCAGCTGCCGCGTCTGCAGCTGACTGCGGAAGCGCAGCGTATTCAGCGCCTCCACCACATCCTCGCCGGTAATCTTCACCTGAAAGGCCGGATAATCCTTCAGCAGTGGGTGGGACACAGTGCTGTCCACACTGCTCAGGCACACCGACGCACGTCCCGTACGGAAATTTTCCAGATGCCAGTGCTGCGGCGTTTGCGGATGCATCACGCTTCGCCCTGCATCCGGCGCAGAATCCTTATATTCACTGTAGCAGTTCACCATGACCTCGCTTTTGTCCAACCCCACACGGTCACAGAGCAAACCCAGCATCTCCTTGGATGTAAAGTAGGGCAGATCATAGGTGATCCTGCGGATATCGTGGCCGTCCATGGCGGCCCGCAGCAGCACGCAGAGCACAGAGTTCACCGACCGCTTGAGATATGTCCACGGCACGACAGCGGAGGCATACCGCCCCGCATGGACAAAAATGGCCTCACCGGTAAAGAGGACACCGTCCAGCCCGCTCTGGATCTCCGCCAGCAGCTCCACCACATTCTCACGATGGCAGGGATAATCCACCAGCTCCACAAAAACCTCTTCCCCGTCCATCAGCGCATGGATGGTCTCAATGGTGGCTGCCGCGCCTACCAGTCCGATTTTCAATGATGACACCGCCTTTCTTCCGCCGTCTCTCACCCAGAGCGGCTATCGTCAGAATACCACATTCCGCCTCCGGAAACAACCACGCAATTTCCCCGCAAACGGGCTGCATTTTTTGTTGAAAGTGCCATTGCATCTCCGTCGCTAAAGTGATAAATTACCCATGGTACAGCTTGTCGAAAACAGTCTTCTGTCACTCCGCGTCACAGGCCGTACCAATATAAAAAGAGGGGGAAGATTCCACTATGAACAACGCACCCATCCGCGACGCACGCCAGCTGGGCGCACCCAAGATGCTGATCCTGGGTCTGCAGCACATGTTCGCCATGTTTGGCGCAACCATCCTTGTCCCTATCCTTGTACAGGGCTACGGCCTGCCTCTGAACATTCAGACCACGCTGTTCTTCGCCGGTATCGGCACTCTGTTCTTCCACGCATGCGCCAAGATGAAGATCCCCGCTTTCCTGGGTTCTTCCTTCGCTTTCCTTGGCGGCTATTCCACCATGGCGCAGCTGGAATCCGGCATCTACGCCGGTATGCCCGCCAGTGAAAAGCTGGCCTATACCAGCGGCGGCATCGTCATCGCCGGTCTTGTGTACCTGGTCCTGGCAGCCATCATCAAGGTGGCAGGCGTCAGGAAGGTCATGCGCTTCCTGCCCCCCGTGGTCACCGGCCCCATCATCGTCTGCATCGGCCTGACGCTGGCGCCCTCCGCTGTCAGCAACGCCGCCACCTGCTGGCCTCTGGCGCTCATCGCACTGGCCACCATCATCATCTTCAACATCTGGGGCAAGGGTATGTTCAAGATCATCCCCATCCTCATGGGCGTAGTGATCTCCTATGCGGCCGCCATCATCATGAACGCCTGCGGCGTCACCATTCTGGACGGCAACGGCGTCGCCCAGCCTCTGCTGAGCTTCGCAGCCGTGGCCAAAGCCGACTGGATCGGCCTGCCTCCCTTCACCCTCGCCAAGTTTGACATCACCTCCATTCTGGTGATGGCACCCATCGCACTGGCCACCATGATGGAGCACATCGGCGATATGTCCGCCATCTCCGCCACCACTGAGAACAACTTCATTGAAGATCCCGGCCTGCACCGCACTCTGATCGGTGACGGTCTGGCCACCACCCTGTCTGCCCTGTTCGGCGGCCCCGCCAACACCACCTACGGCGAAAACACCGGCGTTCTGGTTCTGTCCAACGTCCACGATCCCCGTGTTGTCCGTCTGGCTGCCGTGTTCGCCATCGTGCTGGGCTTCATCCCCAAGATGGCCGAGATCATCGGCTCCATGCCCTCCGCCATCGTGGGCGGCGTTTCCTTCATCCTGTACGGCATGATCTCCGCCATCGGTGTGCGGAACATCGTGGAGAACAAGGTGGACTTCACCAACTCCCGGAATCTGATCATCGCCGCCGTGATCCTTGTGTGCGGTCTGGGCTTCTCCGGCGGTCTGACCTTCACCGTGGCCGGCACCTCCATCACCCTGACCGGTCTGGCCATCGCCGCCATCGCCGGTATTGTGCTGAACGCCATCCTTCCCGGCAACGACTATGAGTTCGGTGTCAATCCCGAGGGCGACAAGAACCGCGGCATCCATCAGTAAACACCCCCAAATGCGCAAACCCGGCGCGGCAGATTGACTGCCGCGCCGGGTTTTCTATGGTCTATGCAAATGGTCTATGCAAATGCGATTCCGAGGGAATTACTTCACGAAGTAGTCGTTCCAGTAGTAGTTGGTCTGGCCGACCATGGCGGAGACATAGTCACCGGAGCACCAGGAGTAACCAACCAGGTGGCCGAACAGAATGTAGGGGCACTCCTCAACAACGGCATCCAGATAGTCGTTGTACGCGGCGACGGACTCAGCAGAGCCGGTGGGAGTGGTCTTCATGACGGCAATGGCAGCGTCCTTAGCGGGGCTGGACCACCAGCCCTGGGTGCCGGTGACGAAGGTGGAGTGCAGGACGGGGTTGGTCTCGTTCTTCTGGACCTCCCAGCAGCCGATGTCGTGGCCGGTGGCGGGATCCTTGCGCATGGCGGTGTGAGAGCCGTTATCAACGACCAGCAGCTCGATCTTCATGCCGGCAGCCTCCAGCATGGGAACGACGGCCATGGCAGCCTTGTAGAAGTTACCGGAAGCGTGGGTCAGGTAGACGATGGGCTCGCCGTTGTAGTTGGCGGCAGCCAGATACTCCTTGGCCTTGGCAACGTCATGGATGTTGTACTCGTTCTCTTCCATCTTGTTGCTGGCGTAAGCAGCGTTGGACTTCATGACAGAGTAGGGATCCAGAACGACACGGTCCTGACGGCCGCCGGCAACTGCCAGCAGAGCGGCGTTGGCGTCCACGGCAGCGCGGATGGCCTTACGGACGTTGACGTTGGCCACAGGGCTGTCGGTGTTGGTCTCGTGCAGGTTGAAGAAGATGCCGTGGGTCCAGGAGGTACCGGCGTCCCACTTCTTCAGGCCCATGGCCAGAGCGGTGTCCCACATGTCGGACTGGACGGCGCCGCGGT
>SVLJ01000007.1 GCA_015067995.1 Oscillospiraceae bacterium | reverse complement strand
CGAGCATATCAAAATCAAATGGAAGTTTGACGATGTGTTCGCTGCATTGATGGGAAATGAGTAATCGCCTGTCCGGTGATTGCTCAATCCCAAAATTTTTTGTTCCTTACTTGACACCAGCAGATATTTCCGAGCGCCTGCCCGCGTTCAACCGCAATCTCTACCTGCAGGCCAAAGAGGTTTTGGACATCAACAAAGCACAACGGCACATTCGGGGCGGCATCGCCACCCGGAAAAAATATCGCGGAGTCTAACTCAGCGTCAATGCCAAAATTCCTGACATATCCGGTGAAATGACGTGCCTTAACGGCACGTCATCTGATTTTATGGCCATTTTCGGGAATTCATAGAAATTGTAACTTTTTTTACCTTGTACTTTCCTTTTTCTGCGCCTATAATGAGGTATCAAACTGCCGTATTTTGTTTTTGCGGCTTTGCCGATGGCAACATTTTCCCTCGGCTGCCATTCTGAACCGATACGATTGAATTTAGGAGTGTGCTGAATATGTCCCGCAAGCGTTCCAACAGAAACTATCAACCCCAGATCTTTTTGTGCATCGCCATTGTCGTGCTGGGTCTGGCCATTGGTTCTATCCTGCTGTTCCGCAACCTGTTTGAAAAGCCGGAGCTGCCCAGCAATGATGACCCTACCAGTACCCAACCGCCCGTCATCCTGCCTCCCGACACGCCGGCTGTACCCGGCAGCTCGAGTGATCCCGCAGTGCCGGATCGCACCAATATCCGCAAGTCCGATTTCTTCACCATTCTGCTCTCCGGTGTGGACAATGGCAACGGCGGCGCCGATACCAACATTCTGGTGGCCTTTGATGCCAAGGGCGAATCCATCCACTGCGTCAGCATCCCCAGAGACTCCGGATTCTACGTCCGCGGAGACAGTCATAAGATCAACTATGCCTACAATACCGGCGGCATGGATCTGATGGCAGAAACCGTCTCCGGCGGTCTGGGCATTCCCGTTGACTACACCGTGGAAGTGGATCTGGCAGGTTTCGTCCAGCTCATCGACGCTATCGACGGCGTGGAGTTTAATGTCCCCATCAACATGGACTACGACGACCCTTATCAGGAACTCTCCATCCATCTGGAAAAGGGTCTGCAGACGTTGGACGGGCAGAATGCGCTGAACGTGGTTCGTTTCCGCCACAATAACGACGGAACCGGTTACGGCAACGAGGATCTGGGCCGCATTGCTACCCAGCAGGCATTCCTGTCAGCGGTGGCAAAGCAGACTCTGAAGCTGAGCAACCTTGATAAAGTCTCCGAGTTTGTCCGCATCTTCAACAAGAACGTGGATACAGATCTGTCTCTGGGCAATCTGGCCTGGCTGGGCAAGGAAGCCATCAGCATGGGCACGGATAAGATCACCTTCTCCACGCTGCCCGGCGAATGGAGCAACGGCCTTTCCCTGTATCTGCTGGATCACTCCGCCATTCTGGAGCTGGTCAACAATTCTTTGAACCCCTATATGGAAGACCGCATCGCCAGCGACCTGCATTTGGTGGGCGGCTGATCTTCCCCCCATCATGCAAGGAGGGCCGAATGAAAAAATTTCTGGCGCTGCTGATATCCGTTTTTCTGCTATGCGGAACCGCGCTGGCCACCGAAGCCACGGTGGACAGCAGTGTTGCCGCGCTTCCGGAGGTCAGCACTGCCGTTCCCGACAGCGTTGACAGCCCCACGGCGGACATCGGCAATGCTACGCTGGAGGTCTCGGGCCCTTACCCCTTTGTGCGGATCTATGCGTATTCCGGCCAGTTTTCCGATCTGAGGCCGGAGAGCACCTTTTATGAAAACATCACCGCCCTGTATGAATACGGTCTTTCCATTGGTCAGAAAGACGGCACCTACGGTGTCAAGGCTCATGCCACTGTTGGTCAGGGCATCATCTTCGCCGGACGTCTGCGCAGTCTGTACGACCACGGAGATGCAGAAGTCGGCGCAGCCGCTTTCCGCACGGAAGGGCAACGCTCCTATGAAGCATATCTGCAGTACCTCCAGAGCCTGAATATTCTGGGCGATGAGCTGGACGGTCAATATTTCAGCACCGCCTCCCGTGCTGTCATGGCACATATCCTGGCTCGGACTCTGCCGGAAGACGCCCTTCCCGCCATCAATCACGATGCTGTCACCGTAGGATATGCGTCACGTCACTTTATTCAGGATGTGGATGATTACACACCGTATTTTCAGGACATTCTGGCACTCTATCGCAGCGGCATCTGTCAGGGCGTGGACAGCGACGGCACCTTCCTCCCCAACGACCCCATCTCCCGCGGCGCACTGGCTGCCATGCTGACCCGCATGGTGGATCCCTCGCTGCGAATTACCCTTCTCTGGGATTCGGACATCTCTCAGGACATCACCTGGAGCGATCTGGTGGATGCGCCGGACACCATTCCCGTCGCTCCATCCACCGACGAGGAATTTGACGCCGCCATCCGCTACATGCTTTCTCAGGACGATCTTTCCCTGTCTCTGAATTATGGCCGCACGGTAGACAGCGCCTTTGTTTCCTCCGTCCTGCAGACATGTCTGCGGGTGATAGGCAGATATTCCGAAAACATGCTCAATTACGCCACCTGCTCCTATTACGAGCGTACTGGCGAGATGACTGTTTCCTTCTCTGTCGCCGGTGCTTCCGCAGATGAGACTGTTGCCTACCGCGATGCCACACTGGAAGCTGCTCTGTCTGTCCGCAGTGAACTGTTGGCCAACGGCTTTCTGCTGCCATCCATGACCGAACGCGAAAAAGCTCTGGTCTATTTCCGCTGGATCTGCGAAAACTGCAGCTATGACACCGAAGCAGAGGACACCTCCCTCAGCCATACTGCCTGGTCCTTATTTACCCAAGGCCTGGCTGTTTGTGACGGCTATACAGGCGCCTACAATCTGCTTCTGAAGCTGGAAGACATTGATTGCTATTCTCTGGCTGGTTCTGGACACGCATGGACGGTTGCCACTCTGGACGGTACAGAATACCACATCGACACCACTTGGGGTGACAGCAGCAGCGTATTTGCCAACGAGCTGTACTTCGCCATGTCCCCCACCCTTTCCTACGGATTCCATCCGTGGTAACAGCAGCAAAATAGCGCTCCCGTTTGGAAATTCCAAACGGGAGCGTTTTTTCACGGATGATATTGTTTATTCAGAGAGAATCCGCGGCCCTTGACCTCCTGCACGCGGCTGACGATCAGGAAGCACTCCGGGTCTATGCTGTGGACGATACGCTCCACCTTGGACACCTCGCGGTTGGAAATCACGCTGAGCACAACCTCCGTTTCACTCCGCAGGTAACCGCCCTTGCCCTGCAGCAGCGTCACGCCGCGATCCACCTGACGCAAAATGGCGTCACAGATCTCACCGGACTTGCCGCTGATGACCTTGATCTCCGTTCTGGATGCTCCCATCAGCAGCATCTTATCCAGCACAACGGTATAGATCAGCACCAGAAGAATACCATAAAGGATATTTTCCATAGGACGGAACAACGCCTGAGACAGCAGAATGGCAAAATCAAAGGCATACATACTCACCGACACCGGCATGCGGAACAGCTTCTTCAACACCAGCGGGGGAATGTCCATACCGCCGGTGGAAGCGCCGGAGCGGATCACGATACCCAGCGAGATGCCAATGCCCAGTCCGGTAAATACCGTACAGAGCAGAATGTCATCGGTAAGGATCACATTGCCCAATACACGCTCCCACACCTCCAGCGCCAACGGATACAGGAAGGTACTGCCCAATGTGGTCAGTGCAAATGCACGGCCCAGAATCCGCCAGCCGACCAGCAGCATGGTCACATTGAACAGAAGCACAAACAGAGAGATGGGCGTCTGAAACAGGTGCTCCATGGTCAGCGCGATGCCAGTGGTTCCGCCTGTCACCAGACCGGAGGGCAGCAGGAACGCTTTCACGGTGAATGCGTACAGGAAGTTGCCTACAACGACTGCCGCCACAGACGGCAGCAGCCGGAAAATATCTCTTTTCATAGAATTATCCGCCTTTCCGGGTCATAAAAAAACACGTCTGCCAGGAATTTTCCCTAACAAACGTGGATCGAGGCGTTTCGCCTAATACAGATGGAATTATACAGGATAAAATTTTCCCCTGTCAAGAGGAAATTCCGTGTATCGCACACATTTTTTAGAAATCTGTGTTTGCGCACTTTCGAGCTCGACAGTAAAACGGTGCGGCAGGGAGAGTCTCCCTGCCGCAGGAAACATTATTCCCGAATGACGGTAACAGTTTCAATACCGTAATAGGCAAAACAGGCCGCTGCAGCTGCGTCGATCCGCTCGCCGCAGACCACAATAGGCACCGCCGGAGGGCAGCCCACAGAGGCAGCCGCCAGCACACGACCCACACTTTTTGCCGCCGGGATCGTCTCGCAGGGAGACAGCACTGCTTCACGGACGGATTTGATGCGCTCTGCATGCCCCAACTGCGGCGGAGCGGTCAGCAGCGGTTCTTTCCGGGGGATGGCGAGCAGCGCCGCCTCCAGACGCTCCAACCCCGCCGCACCGGTCTCCGGTGTCAGCATCATTACCAGATAATCCGGATCGGAAAATTCGCAGACAACGTTTTTTCCCAGAAGCATATCCGCCGTTTGCCGTCCGGTATACCCGAAGGGTTTTGTGCGGAGAGTGATTTTCAGCGGCTCATCCTCCGTCAGCGTCCAGCCATGCGCTGCCAGCCTGGTCTTCGTACTCTCTGCAAACCGGACAAACTCTGCCAGCCTTTCCGGATAACCTTCCGCCAGATAGCCATTCACCGCATCCAGCGAGGCCAGAAGCAAATAGGAAGGGCTTGTGGAACCAAACAGCACCATGGCATTCTTCGCCTGCTCCGCAAACAGCGCAGGTGCGCTGCGGGAGATGTGGAGATACGCCGTACCCGTCAGGCCTGGAAGCGTTTTGTGAGCGGAATCGCAGCTGAGATCCGCCCCCAGATCCATGGGATGGCGGGACGGCTTCAGGAATTTAAGATACGCGCCGTGAGCGTTGTCCACCAGCAACGGGACACCGCGGGCATGGCAGACCGCCGCGATGGCAGCCACATCCACCGCGTTGCCCAGATAATCCGGCGTGGTGAGATACACCGCCGCAGGAAGTACAGCTTCCAGTGCCGCCTCTACATCCCCGGCAGTCAACCGGCAGGAAAGATAGGAATCCCCGTTCCCCCAGAGCCACTGCACATCCATGCCCGTCAGGGCCGCAGCACTGAGAAATGTCTTGTGTGCGTTGCGTCCGGCCAGAATGACAGGCGCTCTCCCGCAGCTGCGCGCGTGGAGCGCTGCCAGATATACCATGGCACGGATGCATTGGGAAGAGCCCTCCGTGGAATAAAGAGTTTTTGCACCAAACAACCGTCCGGCGTTTTCCTCGCTCTCCCGGATGATGCCCTCCGCCTCATAGAGGCTGTCGGCGCCTTCCACCTCGGTGATGTCCCAAGGTTCCGGCCCCAACCTGGGCGCACCCTTATGCCCCGGCATATGAAGCCGCAGCGCATTCTCCCGGACGTAGCGGCTGACAAAGTCGCAGATGGGGGTATTCATCGGTTATCCCCCAGCGCACGGGCAATGGCCACCATGATAGCGCATTCCATGCGCTTGCGGAACAGCTTACAGCCGTTTTCATACACGCCGGTGATGGAACCGGTGGCATGATAGGCGTTGGCAGCGCAGCCGCCGGAGCAATAGAGCCGCGCCCAGCAATCACGACACTCCTCATGGGCGTATACGTTGCAGGCGGCAAACTCACTCTGGATAGCGGTGTTGGTGACACCCTGCCAGATATCACCCAGACGGAACTTCTCGTCGCCCACGAACTGATGGCAGGGATACAGATCGCCCCAGGGCGTGACAGCCATGTACTCGGTGCCGCTGCCGCAGCCGGAAATGCGCTTATAGATGCAGGGCCCGCCGGTGAGATCGATCATGTAATGGTAGAAGGTGAAGGGATCGCCCGCTTTGTCCTTTTCCAGCATCAGCTCCGCCAGCTTCTCATACTGCTCCATAACCACAGCCAGATCCGCCTCTGTCAGTTCAGAGGGATCTCCGGGGGCGCAGACCACCGGCTCCATACTCAGCTCCCGGAAACCCAGATCCAGCATCTGCTGGATATCCTTGAGGAAATCGGGGTTTGCGTGGGTGAAGGTTCCGCGCATGTAATAATTTTTGCCCTGTCTGGCTTCCACAAACTTCTGGAACTTGGGAACGATCTTCTCCCAACTGCCGTTTCCTGCGTAGTCCACACGGTAGCGGTCATGGATCTCCTTGCGGCCGTCCAGACTCAGCACCACATTGCTGCACTCACGGTTGGCAAAGTCGATCACATCATCGTCCACCAGAACGCCGTTGGTGGTGAGGGTGAAGCGGAAATTCTTCTTTTTTTCCTTCTCGATGCTGCGGGCATAGGCCACCAGCTGCTTCACCACGTCGAAATTCATCAGCGGCTCACCGCCGAAGAAGTCCACCTCCAGATTCCTACGACTGCCGGAATTGGCAATCAGGAAATCCAGCGCCTGTTTGCCCACCTCAAAGCTCATCACGGCACGATCGCCGTGATACTTGCCCTGACTGGCAAAGCAGTAGGCGCAATTCAGATTGCAGGTGTGGGCCACATGGAGGCACAGAGCTTTCACCACGCCGGAGGTCTTCTCCTTCAGCGTACCGGCCATGGGTGCAAAGGTATCCTCCGCAAACAGCTTGCCGCTGTCCTTCAGGGAGAGCACCTGCGCATAGCACTCAGAAAGATCCTGTGCCGTAATGTCGGCACGGGAAGCGTACTTCTCCGCCATGGCCTGCAGAATGGTTTCCCGATCATGGGTCTCAAACATGCCGATGATGTCGTAAGCTACCTCGTCCACCACATGGACAGAGCCGGAGCAGACATCCAGCACTACGTTATAGCCGCCCAGTTTGTACTGATGAATCATAAATCTTCTTCCCTTCTATGAAAAAATGCCGCCGTTGTGAACGGCGGCATTTCCGTATGTGCAATTACTTTTCCTTGTTCTCGCACTGCTGATTGGCGATACCGCAGCTGGTCTTGCAGGCAGACTGGCAGGAAGTCTGGCACTCGCCGCAGCCACCGTTCTTTGCGCTCTCGCACAGATTGCGGGTCTCAATGGTCTTGATATGCTCCATGATAGCAACCTCCACAGAAATTTACCTGTAAATGTTATCACAAACCAACAGCAAAGTCAACAAGAGCCGTGACCCGATTTCCGATACACGGCAGCTTTTTCCTGTTTTTACGGCAGGAAGTCCATTTTTTTGTTGCTCCCCGACAACACGTGCGGTATAATACAACAGATAAGGAAACCAATTCGCCCGCGCATCTGTGGAACCCATAGACCGCCGGGCAAAATTTGTATTTAGGAGGAATGTTCCCCATGCAGACTTATCTGAAGAACGGCTACATCGTCACTATGGGCGCTGAAGAGACAGTCTATGACGGCGGCGGCGTGCTGGTGGAGGGCGAAGACATCATCGCCGTGGGCAAGATTGACCCCCAGCTGGTGAAGCCCGACGCCGAGGTCATCGACCTGCAGGGCAAGTATGTGCTGCCCGGCTTCGTCAACACCCACGTCCATACCTCTCAGCAGATCTCCCGAGGTGTTGGTGACGACGTGGATTTCATCACCTGGTTGCACAAGCGCATGTGGCCCTATGAGAGCAACATGACCGAGGAAGATTCCTATGTTTCCACCCTGATGACCTCTCTGGAGCTGATTCGCTCCGGCGTCACCTCCTTCGCCGAGCCCGGCGGCCAGTTTGTGACCGGTATGGCCCGCGCCACCAAGGAGTCCGGTCTTCGCGGCAAGCTGGCCAAGTCCGTCATGGACTGCGGCGACGGCCTCCCCAAGATCTGGCAGCGCACCATGGAGCAGGAACTGGAGCAGCAGGTAGCCGATCTGGAAAAGTATCACAACACCGCCGGCGGCCGCGTGCAAGTCTGGTTCGGTCTGCGCACCATCTTCAACAACACCGATGAGCTGTGCATCCGCACCAAGGAGCTGGCCGATAAGTACGGCGTAGGTATCCACATGCACGTTGCCGAGGCCAAAGAGGAGAAGGACTACACCTATGCACGCTGGGGCTGCGGCACCGTGAAGCATCTGGAGGATCTGGGCGTGCTGGACAAGAACCTTCTGGCTGTCCACACCGTATGGCTCACCGACGAGGAACTGGAACTGTTCAAAAAGCGTGAAGTAAAAGTGTCTCATAACCCCGCCTCCGCCATGCGCGTGCTGGGTTTCGCCCGCATCCCCAAGATGCTGGAGATGGGCATCATGCCCTCCATCGGCACTGACGGCGCATCTTCCTCCAACCACATGGACATGGTGGACGAGATGTGGCTCACCTCCCTGATCCACAAGGGCTGGCGTCTGGATCCCACCGTGGTTCCCAGTCAGGATATCCTGCGCATGGCCACCAAGTGGGGCGCCCGCGCTCTGCTGGACGATCACCTGTACGGCTCTCTGGAAGTGGGCAAGAAGGCCGACCTCATCGTCATCGATCCTCACGGCCCCAGCATGATGCCCGTCAACGACAAGATCGCCGCACTGGTCACCGCCATGCACTCTGCCAACATCCAGTCCACCATGTGCAACGGCCAGTGGCTGATGCGTGACCGCAAGATCCTGACTCTGGACGAGGAAGCCATCCTGAAGGAAGCCTGTGAGCGCGGCGCCGCCATCTATGACCGTGCCGGCATCGTCCTGCCCGACCGTTTCCCCGTTGTAAAAGTGTAAATTCAATATTTTATATAAGGAGGAACCCTACCCATGAACAAGGAACTTCTGGCAGTTGCCAAGGGCTTGAAGCCCGCCGACCTGGTGGTCACTAACGGCAAGATCGTCAACGTGTACTCCGGCGAGATCTATGACGGCGGCGTTGCCGTCTGCGGTGACACCATTGCTGCCGTGGGCGATGTTTCCTACTGCATCGGCGAAGGCACCAAGATCATCGACGCCGAGGGCAAGTACATCACCCCCGGTTTTCTGGACGGCCACATCCATCCCGAAAGCTCCTCTCTGGCTATGCGTCCCTTCGCTGAGGGCGTGCTGCTCCACGGCACCACCGGCATCATGACCGACCTCCATGAGGTAGGCGTTGTGGCCGGTCTGGAGGGCATCGAGGCCTGTCTGAAGGAGGCCGAGGGCACCGACCTGAAGGTCTACTTCATCGTTCCCTCTCATGTTCCCTTCGCACCCAATCTGGAGACCTCCGGCGGCAAGTTTGACCCTGAGATCATCCGTAAGGCTCTGCAGCGTCAGGACGCCGTGGGTCTTTCCGAGTGTGTTGGCCACTACGTTCTGGCCGAGCATCCCGAGCTGCTGGAGTCCATCGGCGACACTCTGTCCATGCCCGGCAAGACTGCTCAGGGCCATCTGCCCGGCATCTACGGCCCCAACATGGCCGCCTGCGCCGCAGCCGGCATCACCACCTGCCACGAGTCCTTCTGCGAACAGGATGTCTATGAGCGTCTGCGCAACGGCATCCATCTGCAGCTGCGCGAAGGCTCTGCTGCCCGCAACATGACGCTGGGTCTGCTGCAGGCCGTGATGAAGAGCGGCGTGGATACCGCCAACGTCTCCATCGTCACCGACGACCTGCACACCTGCGATCTGAAGGACCGCGGCCATCTGGACGATGCTCTGCGCACCGCCTTCGGTCAGGGTCTGAGCTTCCTGAAGGGCATCCAGTTTGTCACCATCAATGCCGCCCGGGCATTCCAGATGGAGAACAAGATCGGCTCTCTGACACCCGGCCGCCGCGCCGACATCAATATCACCACCGGTGCCGAGGACTTCAAGGTTCTCACCACCATCGCCGGCGGCAAGCAGGTCACCGAGAACGGCCAGCTGATCGTCCACTATGAGACTCCCAAGCACGAGCCCTGCCTGCTGAACACCGTCCATTTCGTCAACCCCATCACTGCTGACAGCTTCAAGATGAAGGCTCCCGAGGGTGCCAAGAAGGTGAAGGTCATGTGCATGGACACTCTGCCCTACATTCCCTTCACCAGCCGCCGCGACGTGGAGCTGAATGTAGTGGACGGCGTCATCCAGTGCGACACCGAGCAGGACGTGCTGTACATCGCTCAGGTGGAGCGTCACGGCAAGAACGGCAACATCGGCAAGGCCTTCATGGGCGGCTTCCACATCAAGGGCGGCGCTCTGGCCTCCTCCGTGGGTCACGACAACCACAACATTATCGTTATGGGCGACAGCTTTGAGGACATGGCTCTGGCCGTGAACCGCGTTGCCGAGCTGGGCGGCGGTCAGGTCATCGTCCGTGACGGAAAGGTGGCTGCCGAGGTGGCCTATCCCATCTGCGGCCTCATGAGCGACCTCTCTCTGGACGAGCTGGCAGCCCAGAAGAAGGCACTGAACGCCGTTGCCTACGAGATGGGCACTCCCATCCAGATCCCCTTCATGTTCCTGTGCTTCATCTGCCTGGCCTGCATCGAAGCCTACGCCGTTACCGACAAGGGCTTCATCGACGTGGAAAAGGGCGAGATCATCGATCCCATCGTGGGTGTTGTGGAATAACTCCACATATCTTCCAATATCGTTTCAGGAGCAGACCGGGCGGTCTGCTCCTGATTTTTTGCGCGCCGCACTTGCCCTGCGGCGCCGTCTCCGATACAATGGAGGTACAATCTCCATTCACGGGAGGAAACACCATGGAACTGAAGAAGCTCTGTGACAATGTCTGGTATCTCCCCCATTCGGAGGCCACCGATCGCCCCGCGCTGGGATATGTGCAAGGCAAAAACTACGCATTGATGATCGACTGCGGCAATTCCCCGGCACACCTCGCTCTGTTTCGTCAGGCGTTGGCGGCGCAGAGACTGCCTATGCCCCGCATTGCCGTCATCACACACTGGCACTGGGACCATAGCTTTGCCATGTGCGCCTTCGATGGTCTCACCGCGGCATGCGAGGCCACTGACCGTCAGCTGCGCACCATGCAGCGTTGGGAATGGACCGACGAGGCTATGGAGCAGCGGCTGCGCACCGGAGAGGACATTGCATTCTGCGACACCCATATCCGGCTGGAATATCCACACCGCTCACAGATCCGGATCGTTCCGGCTGACATGACCTTCCGGGATACCCTATCCTTCGATCTGGGCGGCCTGCATTGCGAAGCGCGGCGAGTCGGCGGCCCCCACTCTGAGGATTCCGTGGTGATCCTCATTCCGGAACGACGGATTCTTTTTGCCGGCGACGGACACACCGGAGATTTTTACGGGCTGGACGGCGGCTATGACCGGGCAAAGCTGGCAGCATATATGGATATGCTGCGTTCCACCGATTTTAACATCTATGTACACGGGCATGTGCCGCCTGTGTCCCGGGCAGAAATCCTCCGGGAACTGGAGGCTGCGCTGGCCGCGCACTGACAAAAACCGTTGTGTTTCCCTTGGTACGGGGAAACACAACGGTTTTTCTGCATAATGCACATCCTCACTCTCTGGGATCGGCGTCACCGTCCAGAGTGACGAAATAACGGTAATAGGGCAGCAGGAAATCAAAGCCCGTCTTCAGCCGCTCCGCAATATCACGGGAGAACAGTTCCTCCGTCAGAGGCTCCTCATGGACAAGGGAGAAGTTCTTCTTGCGATACCACGGTTCCAGCACCGGATCGGGTGTGCCGGGTTTCGGTTTCTTATACTCCTCGCCGCTGAGCACAAACTCCTGCTGGCGGTTCAGAGCACGGGTCAGCTTCAGCATGTCCGTCGGGTCACGCTCCATCCGGGCACGGAGCTTCGCCATGGTGACGGGCTTTGCCATATAATATCCCATGCCGTAGCTCCAGTTCTCCGGTGCCAGCTCAAACCAGAAGCAGGGGCGCGCCGTCCACAGATCTCCCGGCTGTTCCACACTGATCCACAGGTGATCCTTATACGGCCCGCGGCCGTGGAGCCGCCGGGCGTCCCGGTAAATCCGGGATACCTTGCCAATGAGTCCGTAGTCCTTCAGGTGACCGGAAATGTGGTCATACATCTCATCTCCCAGCTCCTTCATGGGTCGGTAAAGATGATCCAGATACACCTGCTTGTTGGCCTCAAACCACGTTCTTTCGTTGTTGAAGCGGATTCCCCACATGAAATCCACCGTTTCATCTGTAAAGCCCTGAAACATCCTGTTTTCTCCTGTTCTTTGTATCAGCGTCGGGCAGACAGCTTCCGCAGCTGCTCCTCAAACTCCTCCGACCGGGGGCAGGTCAGCTCCAACAGTTCTCCTGTCCGGGGGTGGAGAAACCGCAGTCCGACCGCCTGCAGACACTGTCCCTGCAGACCGGGAATCGGCTTTTTATTGCCGTACACCGTGTCTCCCAGAATGGGATGTCCCAGATGCGCCATATGAACACGGATCTGATGGGTACGCCCCGTCTTCAGACGGCAGCGGACGTGGGTAAATCCGGGATAGCGGGCAATGACCTCCCAATGGGTAACGGCATTTCTTCCGTCCGAAACAACCGCCATCTTCTTCCGGTCGGTATGGTGGCGGCCGATAGGCGCGTCCACGGTACCGCTGTCTTCCCGGAGATTGCCGGTGACAATGCACTCATAGGT
Source organism: Oscillospiraceae bacterium (assembly GCA_015067995.1). GTDB lineage: Bacteria > Bacillota > Clostridia > Oscillospirales > Oscillospiraceae > Oscillibacter. The sequence goes on along the minus strand of SVLJ01000007.1, from coordinate 91,782 downwards.
ACGGGCCAGCGTATGATCCTGCAGCTGTGCGGCAAGTCCCTGATGAGCCATGTCGTTCTTGGCGGCAATGATCAGGCCGGAGGTATCCCGGTCAATGCGGTGGACGATACCCGGCCGCAGCTCACCGCCGATACCGGAAAGACTGTCTCCACAATGGTAAAGCAGGGCGTTCACCAGTGTGCCGTCGGGATGACCAGGGGCAGGATGCACCACCAGTCCCTTGGGTTTGTTCACCACGATGACGTCCCCATCCTCATATACCACATCCAGCGGAATGTCCTGGGGAATCACATTCACCGGTTCCGGCTCCGGCAGCAACACTTCCACCGCTTCACCGCCGGTCAGCTTATAATTCTTGGCAGGTGTCCTGCCGCCGATGACGACACGCCCCTCCTCCAGCAGACGCTGGGCCGCAGAGCGGGTGGTGTTCTCCAGCACAGCGGAAAGCCACGCGTCGATGCGCTTCCCGGCGTCCTCTTTATTCGGTTGGAGCGTCAGCTTCTCCATCAGTGATTTCCTCTTTCGGCTGTTTTGCATCGTATTTTTCGTAAAGCCACAGATAGTACACCGAACCAATGACGGCACCAATGACTACGCAGATATCCGCCACATTGAACACCGGATAGCTGGGCCAGAACTCAAAGTGGAACATATCCACCACATAGCCTGCCCGCACACGGTCAATCAGATTGCCCACGCCGCCGGTAAAGATCAGCATACAGGCCGCCACACCCAGGGGATGGCGAACCACCCTCTTGACCAGCAGCACCAACACGATGGCCAGAAGCACAGAGGTCAGGCCGATCAGCAGCCACTTCTGGCCGGAAAAGCTGGACCACGCCGCGCCGTAATTATGAACACGAGTCAGCTCTACCAGCCCCGGCAGGAAAGGCTTTGCCGGATCGGGGGTGGAATAGATATTGGCCGCTGTGGGTGCGGCAAAATTGGCCACCGTCCATAGCTTCGCCCACTGATCCAGCGCCAGCAGACCCAGCGCCGCAGCGCCAAACAACAAATACAGCATAGGCGTTCTCCTGATTCAATATCGAAATTACTTAATATAGTTTACACGGTTTTTGTGAAGAATTCAACTGCGGGCAGAACGACCCTTTTGCGTTGATAAAAGAATTCCCGGCGGTTTCACCAGCTGTTGACGTTCAGGCAGGAGTTTGTTAGACTGGAACTGACCAATCAGACTTTGACAACAGGTTTCAGCTATATGGAAAACGGCTGATGGCATTGGGCCATAAAAATCTGCTGCCCACATTTAAGGAGGTGCGCAAATGGAGTTTAAGTTTGAAACAGCGTATAATCAAGAAGCAATCACCATTATGGCAAAAGCACTCAGAAAGACGGCGCGAAAAAAGAGAAGCCGTCGATCACATGTGTTCGGCATAATGGTCATCCTGCTTGCTCTTTTGCTTACATTACCTCTTGGAGACAAGGAATTTGTGCTTGATTTCCGCACGATTGTCACATGGCTCGTTGCGGCAGTTCTCTTTTTTACTTTGATTTTCGAAGATAGAATCAACGGCTATGTAGCAAGGAAACGAATGCTGCCGGGACTGGACAAAGCAACCGTAACATTCAAAGAAGAAGGATATCATTCGGAAACAGAACTTGGCAGTTCGGATTTTAAATACAGCACGATCATGATGCTTGCAGAGACAGCGGATTACTTTGTGTTTGTGTTTAGTCAAAACCACGCCCAGGTGTATGACAAAAAAAGCATTACGGGCGGCACTGTGGAAGCATTTCGTGAGTTCATAAAAAATGCCACAGGAAAAGACATGCAAAACATCTGAGGAAAACAGCACTTATTCCAGATGATCGGGCTGTTAATGTCGGATGCCAAACTTCCTTCGTCGGATCGGCGAAGGAAGTTTTTTGATGCCCCAAATCAACACAAAAGACGCCAGAAAGAAGACGTCCGGTTTCCCGGACGTCTCGTTTATACGAAAACTGGTTAAAAAGCTTTTGACACTTTTTAAGGCTCGAAGCACGTCAATTTTTTATGAGACAATGATTTGTGCCAACGGCACAATTCGAGCGTGCGCAGCACACGGGATTTTCGATTAAAGTTTTGAATTGAAAATCCGCATTACATGTTTATCCCCGCAGCCTCTTCAGAACGCCGGCGCGTTCCAGCGCAGGACGCAGCCCGGTATAGAAAACAGGAGCCACCACGACCGCTGCCGCAGCATTGATCAGAGAACCGGGCAGCTTGCTGCCCATGGTGAACAGCACCGCATCCATAGGATAGCCATAGACAAAGCTCTGGTATACGTAGGTCTTGAGCATATACAGGGCCACATAGGTCAAAGCCCCCAGCACCGCGGCAGCCAGATTCCAACCATGGGATCTGGCCTCCCGACCACCGGAAAAAGCAATCTTACCACAGACCCAGCCCATGGCAAATTTGGAAACAAAGGTAATGGCCGCCTGAATAAAATCATAGCCGCCGTACAGGGCATCATTCAGAGCGGAACCGACTCCCGCGGCCAGACCACCGGCAGCAGGCCCCATCAGCAGACCGCTGAGCAGGCACACGGCATTGCCCAGATGTACCTTGGAACCCAGCAGGGGAAAGCGGAATATGGTGACCACATACACCAGCGCTGCCAGCATGGCAATAAAAACAATTTTCGTGGTAGACAGAGACTTTTTCACGGATTTTCCTCCATTTCTGGAAATTTCGTCCTTACTATACCCCCACCCTGATTATATTAAAATGACCAGTTTTTAAATTTATTATATGACCAGATGTCAAAAAACGGAGTCTTCCTTTTCGGAAGACTCCGTTTTTTAGAGAGTTCTTAGAACTGAGGAATCTTGGCAATGACCTTGGCGCAGCGGGGGCACAGGTCGTCGGTGCCGGGGTTGGAAGAATGCTTCCAGCAGCGGGGGCACTTGGCGCCGACTGCGTTGGCAACGGAAGCGCTGATCTCGCTGCCCACAGTGACGTTCACCTGAGAGACGATGAACAGATCAGCCAGCGCATCGGCGTCCATCTCGGCCAGGAACGCATCCTCGGCGGGAACAGTCAGCTCCACAGCGGCTTCCAGCGCCTTGCCGATCTTCTTCTCGGCACGGGCAGTCTCCAGCACGCCGTTGACCACAGTGCGAACCTCGATGATCTTCTCCCACTTGGCCATGGCAGCATCGTCCAGAGCGTACTCGGTGAACACGGCGTTCATGTCGTTGAACAGGACGTTGCGGGCATCGTCACCCTCAGCATGGGGCATAGACAGCCAGATCTCATCGCAGGTGAAGCACAGGATGGGAGCCATCAGCTTGGTCATGGTATCCAGAATCAGATACAGAGCGGTCTGGGCGCTGCGGCGCTTGGCACCGTCGGCCTCCTCGCAGTAGAGGCGATCCTTGATGATATCCAGATAGAAGTTGCTGAGCTCCACCACGCAGAAGTCGTTGACGGCGTGGGTAATGACCAGGAACTCATAATCGTCGTAAGCCTGGCGGCACTTCTCCATCAGAGCGTTGAGACGGGTGATGGCCCAGCGGTCCAGTTCTTCCATCTCTGCGGCGGGTGTCAGGTTGGAGGGATCAAAGCCGTCCAGATTGCCCAGGCAGTAGCGGGCGGTATTGCGGAACTTCAGATAGTTCTGGCTCAGCTGCTTGAAGATGGCGTCGGAACAGCGGACGTCGGCGTGATAGTCGGCAGAAGCGGCCCACAGACGCAGCAGGTCTGCACCGTACTTATCCATGATCTCAGCGGGATCCATTCCGTTACCCAGAGACTTGTGCATGGCGCGGCCCTCGCCGTCCACGGTCCAGCCGTGGGTCAGGCACTCACGGAAGGGAGACTGTGCCTTGCCGGTGGAACCGACAGCAGTAAGCATGGCAGCCTGGAACCAGCCACGATACTGGTCCAGACCCTCGATATACATATCAGCAGGCCAGAAGCCCTGATCGCGCTTCATGGATGCGAAGTGAGAGGAACCGGAGTCGAACCAGCCGTCCAGAGTATCGGTCTCCTTCTCGAAGCCCTCAGCCTTGCCGCAGTGGGGGCAGGTGAAGCCCTCGGGCAGGATCTCGGCAGCTTCCTTTGCAAACCATGCGTTGGAGCCCTCGGCGGCAAACAGAGCAGAGATGGCAGCGATGGTCTCGTCAGTGACGATGGGCTTGCCGCAGTCCTTGCAGTAAACCACGGGGATAGGCAGGCCCCACTTGCGCTGACGGCTGATGCACCAGTCGGTACGCTCACGGATCATGGACTTCATGCGGTCAATGCCCCAGCCGGGCACCCAGCGCACATCGTCGCAGGCAGCGCAGGCGTCGTCCTTGAATGCGTCCACGGAGCAGAACCACTGGGGAGTGGCGCGGAAGATGATGGGGTGCTTGCAGCGCCAGCAGTGGGGATAGCTGTGGATGATGTCCTCGGAGGCGAACAGAGCGCCGCTCTCCTTCATATCGGCCAGAATAATGGGGTTGGATTCCTCGGTCTTGAGACCGGCGTACTTGCCGGCATAGTCGGTGTGCTTGCCCTGATCGTCCACAGGCACCACCATCTCCATGCCGTAACGGCGACAAGTCTGATAGTCGTCAGCACCGAAGCCGGGAGCGGTATGAACGCAGCCGGTACCGGAATCCATGGTAACATAGTCGGCGGTGACCAGCTGGCTGGTCTTGTCCAGGAAGGGATGCTGAGCCAGCATATACTCGAAATCCTGACCCACGAAGGTGGCCACGATCTCATAGTTCTCAAAGCCGCCGATCATCATGACCTTGCTGCACAGAGCCTCGGCCATAATATACATCTCGCCGTTGTCGGCCTTCACCAGCACATAGCTCTCCATGGGATGGACAGCGATGGCCAGGTTGCCGGGCAGAGTCCAGATAGTGGTGGTCCAAATGACGAAGAACATCTTGGAGAGGTCGCCGTACTGAGCCAGCTTGCCCTTGTCGTCCTTCACCGGGAACTTCACATACACGGTGGTACAGGGATCGTCCTTATACTCGATCTCTGCCTCAGCCAGAGCGGTCTCGTCGTGGGCGCACCAATACACGGGCTTGAGGCCCTTGTAGATGTAGCCCTTCTTGTACATCTCGCCGAAGACCTTGACCTCCTCAGCCTCGAAGCCGGGGCTCATGGTCAGGTAGGGATGCTCCCAGTCGCCCACAACGCCCATACGCTGGAAACCCTTCATCTGGATGTCCACATACTTCTGGGCATAGGCATGGCAGGCAGAGCGGAACTCAGGCACGCTCATGGCCTTGTGGTTGAGCTTCTGCTCTTTGATGATGGCAGACTCGATGGGCATTCCGTGGTTATCCCAGCCGGGGATATAGGGAGTGTAATAGCCGCGCATGGCGTAGGAACGGACGATGATATCCTTCAGAGACTTGTTCATGGCATGGCCCATGTGGGGATTGCCGTTGGAGAAGGGAGGGCCGTCATGCAGAGAGAAACGGGGCTTACCCTCGTTCTTCTTCAGCAGCTCGTTGTAGATGTCCAGCTCCTGCCAGTGCTTGAGCATTTCGGGCTCACGCTTGGGCAGACCGGCACGCATGGGGAACTCGGTCTTGGGCAGATTGATGGTCTTATTGTAATCCATATCCGCGTCTCTCCTTTTTATTGAAAAAGTAAATTGATGACAAAACAAAAACGCACCTTGTCTCCGTCAAGAGACAAAGTGCGAACACTCTGCGGTACCACTCTCGGTTGCCGTCCCCTCGCGGAAAACGGCCGCTCTGCGCCTGCCAACACAGGCTGATGCTGTAACGGGCATCAATCGTCCACACCTACTCGCGTCGTCTTTCAGCAGGAGGCTCCAAGGTGATCTTCGCTTTCCGCCCCTCACCGCCTTACACCAACCGGCGGTTCTCTTGGCAGCGGCAGGAAAGTTACTCGTCCTTTTCAACGCCTGATATCCGATTTTGCCCCATTATCATACCACGTTTTGCCCATTTGTCAACGTTTTTCCGGGTAAAAGGCGGATTTTACCCGCTTTTGGCGTAGAAAAGGGACTTCGTTTTCCACAAAGTCCCGGTTTCTGTGTATATCTGCCCGAAGTCACGGCATTCAATCAACCTTCGAAAATGTCACGCTCCCCTTGGGGCCCATGTCGATGACCAGTGTCTTTCCCCTGTCCTTCAGCACATACCCCAGGCCGCAGCTCCACTTGCTTTCGTGAGGATCAATGGTCAGTGTATCGTCCGAGGCCGCATAACGGAAATCCATGTCACGCTCCGTTCCATCAAGATTCCGCAGGCACATGACCGCAGCTTCCTCCGCGCCGAAACGCACGGATGTGGCCGCACGCATCATATCGAAAAACCCATCCGTATCAAATAAGTCCTCGCTCCCCAGAGAAGCAAACGTCACATCGTTTCCCAGAACATCGTCGTCCCGTTCCCATACGCCCATCAGCTTTTGGGAATAGCCGCCGCAAGCGGTCAGCAGTGTCAGCAAAGAAATACTCAGGCAGAGACACAAAAACCTGCACAGATGTTTTCTCATCACGTTCTCCTCCATGGTTATCCGCCGGACGGCGGCGGACACACCGTTATTTTCCTTTTGTCTTTTTTACCGCAAGAACGATAAACATCAAGATCGAAAGCAGCAGGCATACAGCAGACACAACGGTGAGCCAGAAGGCTCGCATGGATGGATAGCGAAACTCGCCGCTGACGATCCCCGTCAGACAGTGGCTCACCGAAGCCGCCAGCAGCAGCCAGCCGCCGATTTTTAGTGCTTTCATACCGCCACGCTCCCTGATTCTGTTTTTCAATACCTGTCCACGGCGAACATGACAACGCCGTACACCAGCCACGCCAGCGCCACGCCAAAGGCGGCGATACCCACGACGATGGCGCAGATCAGACCCGCCAGCTGGTTGCCGGAAATGGCGCCGGCGGAATAGCTGCCGAACAGCCCCGCATAGGTGGCACCGCTGTATAAAAGGCCGGCCATCACCAGCAGTACCGGCATGCTCCGCAGCACCCGGCTCCGGGCACGGAAGCACAGCAGAAGCTGGGTGACGAACAGGGCCGTCACACCCACAAGTCCCCAGGCAAGGGGCGTCAATTCTCCAAAGGCCACCAGCATGTGCAGCCCTCCTCTCTCTTTCGGTTTTCCGCCAATGCGGATCGTTATTGATAACGGTAGTTCTTGCCCAAAAAGCCGGTGATATAGCTCACATACAGCTCATGGTTCTGAAACTCCATCAGTTGACAGCCGTCTGCCTCATGGAAAGAGACGATACGGTTTTCGGTATCGATCCAGACACGCCACAGGGTCTCGGCACACAGGTTGTTTTCCATTCCCATCTCTCTCCTTACACAAAAGATATCCTCAGGCTTCCGGAAATATCCTCCTATATGGATAAGACGATTTTCCCGGGGAAATGTTGCAGCTTTTGGGAAAATTTTTCTTTTTGATTTCTCCCCTTACGCCGAACCGGAAATGAGGATTTTATCGACTTTGGTGATCCGATAATCGGGACCGATCTGCCCCGGCAGTACTTTAAAAATCACTTCCGCTTTGTACAGCCATTCCGAGCCTTTGTCAGTGGTGACCATGAAACGTTTCTTGCCCCGGATACCAGCGCCGGAGGTGACATTCAGCCCCTCCACCGCCACGATGCGCTCGCCCTTCAGCGGAAAACACTGGTTGAAATATCGCGCTTTGGCTTCGCCGCTCCTGGGCACCCAGCCAAAGAAGTGATAGCAGAGCAAGCCCACAAAGAGCAGGATGATGTAATACCGTTTTTTCATGGCGATCCTTTCCATGTCCGTCAGCCGTAACCGCAGGTCTGCAGTTCCCATCTGCCGCCGCTGCTGCGGGTCAGAATCCACTGATAATTGCGGTAGGTACTGTTGGGATTCAGACTGCCGCCACTTTCTCCGACTTCAAAGCTGGAGGTAAGAACAACGGCTTCCTCCGCTCCATACTGCGCCGCCCATTCATCACTGCGGGCAGCAGAGAATTCTTCATCATAAGTCAGCTCCAGCAATCTGCAGCCCCGGAAGCCAAATCGGAATCTCCACTCCACCACGGCCATAGCGTGCCGGATATCCATGTGTGTATACTGCTCGCTGGCGCCGATCTCCCGGTGCACCCCACCGGTTTTTCCGCCCAGCAGACTGACCACCAGAAGCGCAGCCGTCACTATGGCAGCCGCAAGGATCAGCAGCGGCACAGCGGGTTTCGCATGCTTTTTCATTCCTGTGCCTCCTATTCCGTCCTCCCCGGAGGCGGCGGCTGCCGCCTCCGGGATGCTAATGTTTTTAGCCTCCGGTGACAAAGACAGCCGTAGGGCCGTCCGCGCCGCCGATGATGCCGATGGACTCCTTCTCGCTGATGGCGCCGGAGATAATCTCTTCCACAGTGGGAGCACTGTTGGGATTCGCGTATACGATAGCGCTTTCGGGAACCACCGCGGTATTGCCGTACTTATCAGAGGCGTATACCTGCTCCTCGGTATACAGCTGCGTACGGTTGAGGATACCCTGACGCTCCAGTTCGGCAACGAGATGGGTACTGTTGACGGAGAATTTCAGATCCAGACCGTCATTCCAGTCCATCATTTCACCATTCTCAATCGTCTTATAGTAGATGTGCAGACTGGCGGCATAGGTCTCCTTCTGCCAGCGTTCATTGTCAAAGGCGTTGCGGCCGAAGCTGCCGGCGGCGATATCCTTGCGGACAGCCTCCACCAGCGCCTCTGCCTGGGCAGAGGTCAGACTCTTGAAATCCCATTCCCAGCTGATATAGCCGTCCTCATGTTTGATGGCACGAGCGGGGTAGCTCAGCTCACCGGAAACGATACGTCCTTTGTCAATACCGCCCATGAGATCGGCGTACTGGATAGCATCGCTGCTGTAAAGCTCCTTCAGGGCATTGACGGCGGTACCGGGCTGATCCACTTCCTCCGGCAGATAGTAGACGGGATAGCGACGCTCCACCGTCAGTCCGCTTTTCAGCGTATAATTCAACCGCAGATAGCTGTATTCATAATAAAGTCTCTTTCCGCTGGCATCGGTGGCAATGTAATTGTTGGCATCCCGGTAGATCAGGGTGTCCCGGTGTGCCAGCACGGCACGGTGTGCCTCACGTACCCGCTCAATATCCTCCGGCTCTGTAACGACGACATTCAGATGGTTGGATGCGTTGATGCGCACCTGCACACTCTCTACGGAGTCCGCATCAGGCACACGGCTCTCCACGCCAAGCAGGTCGAAGTGCATGATGCCGCAGACGATGGCCACGGTAATTGCCACAAGACCCAGACCCTTCCAGCTGCCCTTAAAAACCCGGAGGCTCTTGGCCAGCAGCATGGAAGCAAGATAGTAACCGATGGCACCGGCCACAGCCATACACACCAGCAGCGGCAGCAGGTCGTAATACTGGCCGCCCTGATACATGCCCCAGAACATATAGTACAGCAGCAGGCCGCCCGCCAGCGCGCCGCAGAAGGACACACCGTAGCGGAATATGGGCTTCATCCAGCCCACAGCCACCACCTCACCGGCAGACTCGCTGCGGCGGCGCTGATACAGCAGCCACGCAGCAGCCGTCAGCAGCACGCCCACCAGTGCGTATACGAGGATGAGCCAGCCGTTCTCCAGTTCTACATCCGTCAGAACGCGGGTGTATTCCTGAACACCGTTGTACACCACATCCGAGGGGATCTCCTCATAGACGTTGTGGGGACGGATATTCTCCATCAGGAACACAGTGGGGCTGAGGAAATTCACCGCGCCGGTAAACTCTCCCTGGTATCCGAAGAAGAAGCCCTGTGCAAAAACGGAGATCAGCAGATCCAGCAGTACCGCCAGGAATTGGAAGATAAAGTACAAAACCGGCAGCGCCATGATGTTGGAGGTGATAAACGCCACCAGCGTTGCGCCGGAGAAGTAGAAGAAACTCTCGCCGACCACCGCCAGAATGGTGATCAGAATACCCTTGAGGTCCAGGCCGCCTGCCAGTACAGACACCAGCACACACAGGATGCCGGTGATGGCATAGGGAATGGCCATCATCACCATACCGGAGAGGAAGTTTGTAACGAACAGTCCCTCCCTGCGGATGGGCAGCGTATGCAGAAATCCAACGCTGCGGGCATTATAAAGGTAGTTCCACACACACATGGCGCAGAGGATGGCGTAACACAGGGAGATGATGGGCACACCGTAAGCCACCACGGCATAATAAGCCTGGGTCATCTCCAGACCCACCACATCCGCTATAAAGCGGTAATTCTGCAGCACCTGCACCAGCAGAGCCAGCGGGAAGATGGCGCCGAAGAAGCTGGCCATACCCCACAGCGGCCAGAACCGGGTCAGGTTTTTGCGAAACAGCGTGGCATTAAAGTACGATGTCTTTGACAGCATAATCCGTCCCTCCCAGTTCATAGATAAAGATCTCCTCCAGTGTCAGGGGCACAGCGTCCACCAGCAGCGGAGAATATTTCATAAGAAGATTGGATGCCTCCTCCGCGCTCATGCGCATGATGAGGGTATGAATGCGTCCGATGCGGGACGCGTGGAGCACCGGCAGGTCTGCCGGCACCTCGGTGACGCCGTCGGGGAACACCACCTGCAGCTTCACCATGTTGTCCTGCAGCTGGGCAAGAGAACGCTCCAGCAGCACGCTGCCCCGTTCCAGAATACCCACATGGTCGCACACATCCTCCAGCTCGCGGAGGTTGTGGGAGCTGACCAGCACCGTGGTTCCCCGCTCGGAAACGTCGTTCATTACCAGAGACCACACCTGACGGCGCATCACCGGGTCCAGACCGTCCACCGGCTCATCCAGTACCAGATAGTCCGGCATACAGCACATGGTGAGCCAGAAGGCCACCTGCTTCTGCATACCCTTTGACAGACGCCGGATGGTGCGCTTTTCGTCGATGTTGAACACTTCCTTCAGCTTCTCATACCGCTCCATGGAGAAGCGGGGATAAAAACCCTTGTAGAAGTGCATCATATCCCTGACGTTGGCCTGCATGAAATAGTACCAGTCGTCGGGAATGGCAGCGATGCGGCTTTTCAGAGCCGCATTCTCCCAGACCTCCTGTCCATCCGCCTTCAGCGTACCGTTGTCAGGGCGGTAGATTCCGGTGAGGCAGCGGATCAGCGTGGACTTGCCCGCACCGTTGGGACCCACCAGGCCGTACACGCTGCCGGCAGGCACCGTCAGGGACACATCATGGAGGGCCGTGAACCCATCAAAGGTCTTGGTCACATTTTTGATTTCAATCATGGTATTCCTCCTCTATGAGAACTTTCAGTTCCTCCGGCCTCACGCCCAGATACTTCAGCTCCCGCAAAACTTCACGCAGCTGCGACTCCAGTTCCTTCCTTCTCCGGTTACCTGCTCCCGTATCTCCGGCGGCAAAGCTGCCTTTGCCGGGGATGGAGTAGATGTACCCCTCCTGCTCCAGCTCCGTATAGGCACGCTGGATGGTGTTGGGGTTGATGGCCAGCTGCGCCGCCAGCGCACGGACGGAGGGAAGCTTTTCATCCGCAGCCAGAGCGCCTGTGACGATCAGTTTCCGCAGGCCGTCCCGGATCTGCTCATAGATGGGGCGTGAATCCCTGTAGTTTAAACTGATCACCCGCTCACCTCCTTAAAAACATTACCAAAATCATACCTGTTATCAGCACCAGCGCACCGATGCCCAACAGAAACACCATAGAAAATGCCATGTCGCACCTCCTGTATTATGTGTGTACTAACTGTATTATGTGTATTAGTACAGTTAGCATAGCACGGCTGGATTTTCCTGTCAATAGGAAATTTGGCAGCGAAAAAAGTTCTTCTACGGTGACTTGCCTTTGCATTTTCACAGGATTTTGTCGCCGTTTTCCGGTTTTTTTGCATTTTTCCCTTTACATTGGAGATTTTGTGTGATATATTTGCTAAGCACGCGTATCGTGCAGAAGCATCCGGACGCTTCGTTCCGAGGACTTTCACCGGCCCGGGGCGCAGTATCACGGAAACATTTTTGAAAGGTGGAAATATCCATGCTGCGTAAAGAACAGAAGACTGCCATCATCGAGGCAAACCGCACTCACGAGTCCGACACCGGCTCTCCCGAGGTTCAGGTCGCTATCCTGACCCAGCGCATTGCTGACCTCACCGCTCACCTGCAGATGAACCCCCAGGACAACCACTCCCGTCGTGGTCTGTTCAAGATGGTCGGCCAGCGCCGCCGTCTGCTGGACTACCTGCAGAAGAAGGACATCGAGCGTTACCGCGCTCTGATCGCCAAGCTGGGCATCCGTAAGTAATGACTGCCGAAGGACGGTGTGCATACCGCACCGTCCTTCCTTTCATATTCCACACCCTCTTATCAACCGGCACAGGAGCCGTGATACAGCCTTTAGCAGTTGAAAAAGTGCCCGACTTCGCCCGTTTCGGACGCCTTTTCAAGTGCTAAATGGTTGCGGCTCCCGTGCAGAAAAATATTTTGCAAAGGAGATTTTCAACTATGGCTACCATCATCAAGCAGAGACAGTTCCCCGGTTACCGCAAGTATGAGATGGAACTGGCAGGCCGTCCCCTGACCCTGGAAGTGGGCAAGCTGGCCGAGCTGGCCAACGCCGCCGTTATGGTGGGCTACGGTGACACCCGCGTTCTGGTGTGCGCCACCGCCGCTCCCCGTCCCCGTGACGGCATCGACTTCTTCCCCCTGAGCGTGGACTTCGAGGAGAAGATGTACGCTGTGGGCCGCATCCCCGGCAGCTTCAACCGCCGCGAGGGCCGTCCCGGCGAGAAGGGCATCCTGACCTCCCGCGTCATCGACCGTCCCATCCGCCCCCTGTTCCCCTATGACTTCCGCAACGACGTGTCCATCATGGCCACCGTTATGGCTGTGGATCACGACTGCTCCCCTGAGATCGCCGCTCTCATCGGCACCTCTGCCGCTCTGGCCATCTCCGACATCCCCTGGAACGGCCCTGTGGGCGCCGTGAAGGTGGGTCTGGTTGACGGCAAGCTGGTCATCAACCCCGACGCCGAGCTGCGCAAGGTCTCCGACCTGGACGTCACCGTGGTCTCCACCGAGAAGAAGGTGGTTATGATCGAAGCCGGTGCCAACGAGGTTCCCAACGACAAGATGTTCGAGGCCATCAAGCTGGCTCACGAGGAGAACCAGAAGCAGATCGCTCTGATCAACCAGATGGTCAGCGAGATCGGCAAGGCCAAGTTCGAGTACCCCCATGCCGACTTCGATCAGGAGCTGTTCGACAAGATCGTGGGCGACTTCATGGACGAGGCCAAGGCCGCCATGGACACCGACGACAAGAACGTCCGCGAGGCTCGCTGGAATGCCATGATCGAGAAGTGGCATGAGAAGTATCTGGAAGAGCATCCCAACATGGATCAGTATCTGGAAGAGATCACCTACAAGTTCCAGAAGAAGATCGTCAAGGCGTGGCTGCTGGAAGGCCACCGTGTGGACGGCCGCCAGAGCAACGAGATCCGTGCTCTGGACGCTGAGGTGGGCGTACTGCCCCGCGTCCACGGTTCCGGCCTGTTCACCCGCGGCCAGACTCAGGTGCTGTCCGTGGCTACCCTGGATACCCTGTCCGCCAACCAGAAGCTGGACACCATCTGGGAAGAGACAGAGAAGCGCTATATGCATCACTACAACTTCCCCGGCTACTCTGTCGGCGAAGCCAAACCCGCCCGTTCCCCCGGTCGTCGCGAGATCGGTCACGGCGCACTGGCCGAGCGTGCCCTGCTGCCTGTGATCCCCTCCGTGGAGGAGTTCCCCTACGCCATCCGCGTAGTCAGCGAGGTTGTCAGCTCCAACGGCTCCACCTCTCAGGGTTCCATCTGCGGCTCCACTCTGGCTCTGATGGACGCCGGCGTGCCCATCAAGGCTCCCGTTGCCGGTATCTCCTGCGGTCTGATCCAGGATGATGACGGCTCCTTCACCACCTTCATCGACATTCAGGGCGTGGAAGACTTCCACGGCGAGATGGACTTCAAGGTGGCCGGTACCAAGAAGGGTATCACCGCCATCCAGATGGACCTGAAGAACGACGGTCTCACCATGGAGATCATTGAGAACGCTCTGGACATCACCTATGACGCCCGCGTGGAGATTCTGGACCAGATCATGCTGCCCTGCATCGCCGAGCCCCGTCCCGAGGTGAGCAAGTACGCTCCCAAGATGATCACCATGCATATCGATCCCGACAAGATCCGCGACGTTATCGGCAAGGGTGGCTCCGTCATCCAGAAGATCGTGGCCGACACCGGCGCCAAGATCGACATCAACGATGACGGCAGCGTGTTTATCTCCGCTCCCAACCCCGACAGCTGCAATGCCGCCAAGAAGTGCATTGACGACATCGTGTTCGTCCCCGAGGTGGGCGCCCTGTATTATGGCCGCGTTGTCCGCCTGATGACCTTCGGTGCCTTCGTGGAGCTGGCTCCCGGCAAGGACGGTCTGGTGCACATTTCCAAGCTGGCTGAGCGCCGCATCGAAAAGGTGGAGGATGCCTGCAAGATCGGCGACATGATGTGGGTCAAGGTCACCGATATCGACGAGAAGGGCCGCGTGAACCTGAGCCACAAGGACGCAGTCCGCGAGATTGAGGCCAAGAAGGCCAACGGCGAAGTCGTGAAGTAATCCCATCCTTTACCGGGACGGACGATGTCCGTCCCGGTTTTTTGATAAAAATCGGCAGGAGGATTCCCCATGAAACGTATGAGCGATACATTTATTTTCAATAAAGATGTTACCCCCGTGGAGATGCTCCCCGGCATCGTGAGAAAAACCCTTGCATACAGCGAGTCCATGATGGTCTGCGAGGTGCGTCTGGCCAAGGGTGCTGTGCTGCCCTCCCACCACCACATCCACGAGCAGAGCTCCAACATCATCTCCGGCTCCGTCCGCTACACCGTGGGCAGCGAAGAGCATATCGTGTGTGCAGGCGATTCCGTGATGATCGCCGCCGATGTACCCCACGCCGTGGTGGCGCTGGAGGATACACTGGTCATCGATGTGTTCTCCCCCCTGCGTCCGGAATACATCTAAATCTCCCTGATTTTCGATACATTTCGTAATTTTTCTCTAATTTATTACAGTTAGTATGCAAAGGAGCGTGGGTTTTATGGATATCATCGCCGCCATTTCCACCGGCAATGCCGCCACCGCCATCGGCGTGGTTCGCATTTCCGGCGACGGCTGCTTTGCTCTGTGCGACCGGCTGTTCCGCCCGCTGTACGGCGGACCACTCTCTGCCCAGCCTCCCCGGAAAATGATCTACGGCGATGTGCTGGACCCCTCCGGCGATGTGCTGGATCGGGCGCTGGCAGTCCGGTTCCCCGGCCCCAACAGCTATACCGGCGAGGACTCCGCCGAGTTCCACTGCCACGGCTCCCCCGTGGTGCTGCGGGAAGTGCTGCGCAGCCTGTTCGAGCTGGGTGCCCGTCAGGCACTGCCCGGCGAGTTCACCAAGCGTGCCTTCCTCAGCGGTCAGATGGATCTGACACAGGCGGAAGCAGTCATCGACCTCATCCACGCCGAAACGGCGGCCGCCGCCAAAAACGCCATTGCCCAGCTGGACGGCGCTCTGCGCAGACCGCTGGAGCAGGTGCAGAACACATTGCTGGATGTGGCCTCCCGTTTTTACGCCGTAGTGGATTACCCTGACGAGGACATTGAAGACATTTCCCCTGAGGAAGTACAGTCTGCGCTGGAAACCAGTGAAACGGTTCTGGCACGGCTGCTGGCCACCTGCGGGCGGGGGCGTATTCTGAAATCCGGCGTCCGCACCGCCATCGTGGGACGGCCCAACGCCGGCAAATCCTCCCTGCTGAATGCACTGGCAGGCTATGAGCGGGCTATCGTCACCGATATTCCCGGCACTACCCGTGACACAGTGGAGGAATCCGTCCTCTGCGGCGGCACGCTTCTGCGGCTCATGGACACCGCCGGTCTCCGGGATACGGAAGATATTGTGGAAAAAATGGGCGTGGAGCGCAGCCGCGCCGCTATGCAGTCCGCCGACCTCATTCTGGCAGTGGCAGACGGTGCGGATTTTGCGGCAGATGACCTCGAAATTCTCCGCACGGTCAGTGAGCAGAATTCGCCATGGATTCTGATCTGCGCCAAAAAAGATCTGGGCGGTTCCATTCCCGACATCGCTATGCTTTCTTCCTCCCCCGCCGCGGTGATTCAGCTTTCCTCTGTCACCGGCGAGGGCATCGACCAGCTGGAATCCGCCGTGGCAGAATTGTTCCCTGCTGGAAACACACAGGATGCCAGCAGCCTTCTCACCGACGCACGGCAGGAGGACGCAGTGTCCCGGGCTCTAACCTCCATCCGCCGGGCAAAAGCCGCCATGGAAGCCGGGCTGACCCCCGATGCCATCCTCACCGACGCCGAGGATGCTCTGAACGCTCTTGGCGAGCTGACAGGCCGCACCGCACGGGAAGACATTGTCAGCACGATCTTCTCCCGCTTCTGCGTAGGAAAATAAGGACGCAGTTCTGTTTGCTTTAGAACATGGTTTACAAAACCATATTTTAGTGATATACTGGTAGATAATTTTGTAATACAGGAGGCTTCCATGGACGAATTGGTTCAGCTGATGGAACAGCTGAGGACCCACCTGCCGGTCAGCTGGGAGCAATTCCCCGATTTCCCGCTGTACATGGATCAGGTGCTGTCCTATATGGATCGTCAGGTCCTTCGTTTTGAGGATGATGACGGTCTGACCTCTGCCATGGTCAACAACTATACCAAGGGCGGTCTGGTTCCCCGGGCCGAGGGCAAAAAGTACAGTCAGGAGCATCTGGCCTATCTGACGGTGATCTGCATTCTTAAGCGGGTCATGTCCACCAAAGACATGGGCGTGACATTGGAAGCACAGCTGCGCCAGCAGCCCAGTGTGCAGGCAGGTTATGAGCGATTCCGGGAAAGTCTGTCCGAGGCCATGAACCGCATTGCGGATGAGATGGAACGCTTTCCGGATGAAGAACGCGTGGCAGACGCAGCCGTACGCTTTGCCCTGATGAGCTATGCAGCGGGACTGGCCAGCAGCTATTATGTAGCCCGGCTGCGGGAAACCGCGCCTCAGGAATCGACCGCCAAAAAGAAGGCCGTCAAGGCCAAGAAGGAGGATCGCTGATGCGTGATTATGTGATTTTGACTGACAGTTGCTGTGATCTGACGGCACAGATGGCTGACGAACTGGGTATTGTTTCCATTCCCTTGACTCTTTTGATGAATGACAAGGAATACCACAACTATCTGGACGGCCGGGAAATCACCCCCAAGGATTTCTATGCCCATATCCGTTCCGGCAATATGCCCACCACCTCCGCCATCAATGTGGGAACCTTTGAAGAGGTCCTGCGGTCCATTCTGGCAGATGGGAAGGATATTCTGTATCTGGCTTTCTCATCCGCCCTTTCCACCACCCATCAGTCCGCCTGTATTGCCGCCGAAGGTCTGCGCACAGAGTTCCCCGATGCAAAGATTCATGTGGTGGATACACTGGCAGCCTCCATGGGTCAGGGTCTGCTTGTCTATCTGTGCGCACAGCAGCAGAAGTCCGGCAAGACCGTGGACGAAGTCCGCGACTATGCCGAAAAAACCAAGCTGAACATCTGTCACTGGTTTACCGTGGACGATTTGAATCACCTGAAGCGGGGCGGTCGTGTCAACTCTGCCACGGCATTGCTGGGCACCATGCTGGCCATTAAGCCGGTGCTGCATGTGGATAACGGAGGGCACCTGACCTCTGTCAGCAAGGCACGCGGCCGCAAGGCTTCCCTGCTGGCTCTGGCAGACGAGATGGGCAAAACCGTCACCGACGCGGAGACCATCTTCATCAGCCACGGTGACTGTGAGGAGGATGTAAATCTTCTGGCAAACGAGCTGCGCAGCCGCTTCGGCGTAAAGAACGTGGTCATCAACTATGTGGGCCCCGTCATCGGCGCCCATACCGGTGCAGGCGTCGTTGCCCTGTTCTTTGTGGGCAGCAAGCGCTGAGGACATACCGAACATACGGGGAGCGATTCCGCTCCCCGTATTCCTTGAATACCATCAACACAGGAGGTCACACCATGAAGTGGCTGGAAGTACACATTGATACCAATCATGCCGGTCTGGACGGACTGGTTTCCTTCCTCTCTGCCCAGGGCATCGACAGCGTGGTCATTGATGACGAAACAGATTTCCACGATTTTCTGGAAAACAACCGTCAGTACTGGGATTACGTGGACGAGGATCTGGAGAAGCAGATGCAGGGCAAGTCCCGGGTCACCTTTTATCTGGAGGACAGCGAGGCCGGCTACGCCCAGATGGGCAGCGTGCGCATTGCCCTGTCCCAGTACAAGAAGGAGCATCCCGGCCACGGCACTCTGCTGATGACGCTGGACAATCTCCAGGACGCCGATTGGGAGAACAACTGGAAGCAGTATTATAAGCCCATGGAGATCGGCGACCGTCTCACCGTCATCCCCGAGTGGCTGCAGGCAGAGGCCAACGGCCGGGTACCCCTGATTTTGAACCCCGGCCTCACCTTCGGCACCGGCAGCCACGCTACCACCCGGCTGTGTCTGAAGGCGCTGGAAAAAACCGTAAAGAATGGTGACCGGGCACTGGATCTGGGCTGCGGCAGCGGTATCCTGTCCATTGCTGCTCTGAAGCTGGGTGCAAAAACCGCTTTCGCATGCGATATTGACGAAAAGTGCAAGGCCGTCGCTTACGAAAACGCCGCTCTCAATGGCGTGGATCCTTCCGTCTATCAGGTAGAGATCGGCGATATCCTCTCCAACCGCCGCCTCCGGGAGAAGATCGGCACCGGCTATCAGGTGGTGCTGGCCAACATCGTGGCAGACGTTATCATCGCACTGGCTCCTGCCGTACGTCCTCTGCTGGCAGAGGATGGTGTGTTCATCTGCTCCGGCATCATCGATGACCGGGCGGAAGAAGTGGCCGGCAAGCTGAAGGAAGCCGGTCTCACCATTCGGGAGACCCACTCCGCAGAAGGCTGGTTCTGCTACATCTGCAAGTAAAAGCTTTCCGTATCCGAAAACCGTCAGCTTCACATTTCTGCGTGAAGCCGACGGTTTTTTTGCCCTTCGACAGCCTTCGCCACACTTTTTTGTATACCCGGACTACAATGAAGGAAACCAATGAACTGCGGGGGTACCGATATGAGTGAACATGATGCCCGGCGGGAGATCATTTACCTGCCTATAGGGAGAATTCTGCCCAATCCAAATCAGCCGCGGCGCACCTTTGATCCGGAGGCACTGGATGAGCTGTCCGCCTCCATTCGTCATCACGGCATTCTGCAGCCGTTGACGGTTCGCCGCACCAACGGCACATGGGAGCTGGTGGCAGGTGAACGAAGACTGCGGGCAGCCAAGCTGGCAGGGCTCACCAAAGTTCCCTGCATTCCCATCCGCATCGACGACCAGGAGTCCGCCCTGCTGGCGCTGTTGGAAAATCTGCAGCGTCAGGATCTGCATTTTCTGGAAGAAGCGGACGCTCTGGCCGCTCTGATCCATTCCGGCGGCATGACCCAGGAGGAAGCTGCGGAAAAACTGGGGCGCTCTCCTTCCGCCGTGGCCAATAAGCTGCGCCTGCGCCGCCTGTCTCCGGACTGCACCGCGCTCATTATCAGACATCACCTTTCCGAACGCCATGCCCGGGCGCTGCTGCGGCTGGAGGATGAAATGGAGCGGCTGGCAGCGCTGCGGCACATCACGGAGAAGGAACTGAACGTGGCTCAGACAGAGCGATATATTGAATCCCGTCTGCAGGCTCTGCAAACCACACCTCCTGCCGGACGGCGTACATATATCATCAAAGACGTACGGCTGTTCCTCAACAGTGTGGATCGTGGTCTGCAGATGATACGCAGCGCCGGTGTAGATGCACAGAGCAGCCGCGAGGATACAGAGGATGCCATTCTTCTGACTCTCCGAATCCCAAAAGCTGTGCGAAAACCAGCAGAACTGTAACGGGATTGTAATGCATTTCCTCCCAGAGCATAGTATAATGACAACAAAGAAAATCATCGTTTCCTCTGCCGCGTTTCCGGCGGGTGAAACTGCTTTGGGAGGGACACATATGGAAAAAAAGCCTTCCGTTCTCCGTCGGATCATCCTTGTTATGGTCATTCTGTTGACGATGCTGATCCTGGCAGCCTGCGGCGCATACATCGCCTGCTGTTGGTGGGTCGATCAGCAGCAGACCTTCTTCCCCGGCTACCATATTGAAAACGTAAATGTAGGCGGTATGACGGTATCCCAGGCTGCCAATGCGCTGAAGACAGAGCTGACAGGCCGTACCTTCTCTGTATGGCTGGACGAGAAAGAGGGGGAGCCCGATATCGTCCTGTCGGCAGAACAGCTGGGTCTGCTGCCAGACGGTGCACAGACCGACTATGCCGCACTGGCGCAGGCCGCTTATGACGACTGCCGCAGCAGTACCTTCCTCTCCGGTGCTTACGATTATTACCTGTCCACGCAGCAGGGCTCCGGTTCCTGTTACATCTTAAGTTCCTCTGCGGAGGACATCTGCGAGGATACTGCCCGCACCGTGGCCAAAAAATTCATGGAGCTGCCGGTAGATGCCAAATACACCGTGGAGGGCGACAAGCTGGTGATCCTGATCCCCAGAGACGGACGCGTAGTGGGTTCTCTGGAGCTGACCAATGCTCTGAACGCCGTACGGCTGGAGACAGAGGCGGCCAACAGAGAGATCGTGGTGCCCTCCTATGTGTTCCCCGCCAAGGTCATCACCGCACAGGAGATTCGGGATGCACTCCTGACGGAAGCCGTCAGCGCACGGTATGACAGCGTCAACAATACCATCATTCCGGACATCACCGGCGTGGATCTGGACGTGGCCGCCGCACAGCAGCTGATGGATGCTGCCGCTCCCGGTGCCTACACCACCTTCCCCCTGACCCTGATTCCCGCCGCGGTAAGTGCCGAAACACTGAAGGACGTCCTGTTCCGGGATGTGCTGGCCACCTATACCACAGAGGTCGGAGGTACCGATGCCAGAAAGACCAATGTGCAGCTTTCCGCCAAAGCCATCAACGGTTATGTGATGAACTTCGGCGATCTGTTTTCCTACAACGAAGTTGTCGGCCGCCGGACTGCCGCCCGGGGTTATCAGGCCGCTCCCGCCTATGTGGGCGGCAAGACGGTTGATGAGATCGGCGGCGGCATCTGCCAGACCTCCTCTACCCTGTACATGAGCTGTCTGCTGGCCAATCTGGAAATCAACAACCGAACGGCACACCGATATGCCACTACCTATATGCCCTGGGGCATGGACGCCACTGTCTCCTGGGGCGGTCCGGAGTACAAATTCACCAACAACACCGATTATCCTATTAAAATTGTCACCAGCTATCAAAAGAGCAGCCCTAAGGATCTGCTGACGGTCACTATCTACGGAACCAAAGTAGATGATATTCAAGTCAAGATGACATACGAATACCTTCAGAAGATCAACTGGACCACGGAATATGTAGAGGATCCCACCATGGCGCCCGGCACAGAGCGAGTCACACAGTCCGCCTATACCGGTCACAAGGTACAGACCTACCGTGAGCTGTACGATGGAGAAGGCAGCCTAATCTCCAAAACCAAGGAATCCTACAGCTATTACAAATCCCGTAACCGGATCGTGGCGCGGGGGCCTGCACTGCCGGAAGTTCCTGATATACCGGTGATTGGCCCCACTCCGGGCATCACCGATCCGGATACGCCGACCTTCGATGATGTAAACGAGCTGCCGCCCGCTCCCCCGGAATTACCGTCGGCGTTGCCCAGTCTGCCCGACGAAGTGTTGCCTCCCGCATAACAGAACAGGACAAGCCCCCGCCTGAGGCGGGGGCTTGTATCATACTTCCAGGCTTTTTGCAGCCTGTTTCAGATATTCCGATATCTTCAGCTTCTGCGGGCAGTACTTTTCGCAGCTGCGGCAGCCAATGCAGTCCGAGGCTTTGCCGCCTGACGCAGTCAGCTGGCGGTACGCGGGGCGTATCTTCCAGTTATCCTTGGGATATCGGGTAATTTCATTGAGCATTTTGAAGCAGTCCGGAATGGGAATCTGTTTTGGACAATGTGCGACACAATACCGGCAGCCGGTGCAGGCCACCGCCGTTTGCGACTCGATCATACCGCACACCCGGCGCAGGCAATCCAGTTCCTTCTCCCCCAGCGGCTCTGCGGACTGCAGGTTTTCTTCCACCTGTTCCGCTGCGCTCATGCCGCTGAGGCAGATCTCCACCTCCGGCAGGGACCGGACAAACCGCAGCGCCCAGGCAGAGGGCGTCCAATCCGGATGCACCTCCCGCAGCAGCGTTTCTGCCGCTTCCGGAAGCACCGCCAGCGTTCCGCCCTTAACCGGCTCCATCACGATGACCCTCTTGCCGTGACGGACACAGGTCTCATAGCACTTGCGGGACTCAATTCCTGCAGACTCCCAGTCCAGATAATTGATCTGGAGCTGTACCACATCCACCTCCGGATGCACTGTCAGGATCTGATCCAGCAGCGCAGCACTGTCATGATAGGAAAATCCGATGCGTTTCGCCGTTCCCTCTGCCTTTTTCTCACGCAGAAACCGGAACTGGTCATACGCTTCCGCGATGGCATAATGCTTCGCATTCAGCCAGTGGAGCATATAGACGTCAAAATATGTCACGCCGCAGCGCTTCAGTTCTTCGTCAAAGAATTTCTGTGCATCCTCATAGCTTTTGCAGAGATAGCCCGGCAGCTTCTCTGCCAGCTGAAACTGTTCTCTGGGATACCGTTCCGTCACACACCGGCGGATCCCCTCCTCACTCCAGCCGTCCAGATAGGTATAGCAGGTATCAAAATAGCGACCGCCCCGCTCCAGAAAAACATCCACCATCTGACGGACAGCATCCCAGTCATATCCCTCTGCGCCCTTGGGCAGCCGTAAAAAGCCAAAACCCAGTGTGTTTTTCACAGGAACTCCTCCCTTTGCAGAACGTTTTCCTCATGCTACCATATCCATCTTCTCATTGCAACGAAGGAAAAGCCTGCCAATCCTCTTTTCTTTTTCCCTGATTTCTGTTATGATGTGCGTAATTTCAAAATTCAGCGCGGTGTCTGCCGCAGGAGGATTCTTTATGGCGAAAAAGATTACGGTTGTAGGCATCGGCGGCGTCGGCGGACTGCTCTCCGGCGTGCTGATCCGTCAATACGGCGACGATGTCAGCCTCATTGCCCGAGGCCCCCGGGCAGAGCATCTTCGCACCAACGGCCTGACCCTCCATTCCGATGCCTACGGCGAGTTCACCGTGAAGCCCACTGTTGTCACCGACGATCCTACCGGCCTGCCGGTGCAGGATCTTGTTCTGGTGTGCGTAAAGAACGATGCGCTGGAAGCCGCTGCACAGCAGATTATGCCCATTGTCGGCCCCGATACCGTGGTGCTGCCGGTGATGAACGGCGTCACCGCCGCCAAAAGGCTGCGCACCATTCTGCCCACCGGCACGGTGCTGGGCTGCGTGATCTACACTGTCTCCGGTGCAGGCCGGGACTTCTCCATTACCCAGCAGGGCAAATTCACTGAGCTTTCCATCGGCTCTCAGGTGTTTGACGCTGCAGAACAGGCCAAAGCGGAAGAGACAGCCGCCCTGTTTATGGATGCCGGTATCCAGTGCAAGGCTGTGGAAGACGTTGCAGCAGCCATCTGGACGAAATACGTCCTCAACTGTGCATACAATGTGGCTACCGCCCGCTGGGGCTGCACCATCGGCGGCATCAAAGCCAACGAGAGCCGCGTGGAGGATTCCCGCGCTCTGCTCACCGAGTCCTGGAAAGTAGGCGTTGCCTCCGGCGTCGCGCTGACGGAGGATCTGCCTGAGAAGCAGCTGCGCCGCATCCTCAAAACCAGCGACGATTCCGACAGCTCCCTGGGCCGCGATTTCGCCGCAGGCCGCGCCGGCGAGCTGGAGGTTTTCTGCGGCGATGTGGTTCGCATGGCGGCAGAGCTTGGCGTGGAAGTACCCATGACGCAGAAGTATTACGCCGCACTGAAGGAGATCGCCGCCCGGTTCTGAGCGGTCCCTCAAGCAGAAAGGAGTAGCTGTCATGGATGGTGCACATTTTGTTCTTCTGCCCCTGTTTCTCATCATTGCGTTCTGGGTATTATACACCAACGGCTTTCTGATTCTCAGTTCCAAACGCGCTCTGGCCTTTATAGGTACACGGCAGGGACGTGAGGCCTCTTTCACCGCCTGCACCGGCCAGATCAAACGTGTGGTGCGCTTTCCGGAGAGCAGAACATTTCATTTTGCTTTTTCTCCGGAACTGACCCGGGGCGAGGTATCTGCAGCGCTTTTGGATCATGGCACACAGCTGCTGGTTCTGGACAGTGCTGTCCAGAACGGAGCGGTGTCTGCGGAAAAGGGCCGTCCCTATACCCTCGTCATCCGTTTCCGCTCCGCCTCCGGTAAATATACCCTTCACTGGAACTGATCCTCTTTTTCAACACAGTAGCATCAACGACCTTCGGCCGTTGCGGAAGGAGATAAGCCATTATGATCAATCAGAAAATGCACGAGCTCGGCTCCAAACGTTCCTGTATCCGGGATCTGTTTGAATACGGCCTGAAACGCGCCGCCATGGTAGGCAGAGAGAATGTCTTCGACTTTTCTCTGGGGAATCCCTCTATCCCCGCACCGGAGGATGTGAAGGATGCATTTCTTTCCATCGTGGGAAAGGAATCTCCCCTGTCTGTCCACAGTTACACCCCTGCCCCCGGAGCCATAGATCCACGAAAGTCCGTGGCCGACGACCTCAACGCCCGCTATCACGCCGGACTGCGGCCTGAAAACATCTACTTTACCTGCGGTGCCGCGCCTGCTCTTATTGCCATGATCCGGGCTTTAACAGTGGAGAATGCGGAGATCGTGGCCATCGCTCCCTTCTTCCCGGAGTATCGCCCCTTTGTGGAAAGCAGTGGCGCAAAGCTGGTGGTGGTACCCGCTGATGAGGAGGCTTTCCAGATCCGCATGGATGCGCTGGAGGCCGCTCTGACCTCCCATACTCAGGCCGTCATCGTCAACTCTCCCAACAATCCCTCCGGCGTGGTCTATACCCGGGAGACCCTGACGGCGCTGGCTGCCATCCTCACCCGCAAGAGTGAGGAATTCGGCCACCCCATTTACATTCTGGCAGACGAACCCTATCGCGAGCTGGTGTATGACGGTGTTGAGGTGCCTTACATCCCCGGCATCTATCCCAATACGGTGATCTGCTATTCCTATTCCAAGTCTCTGTCCCTTCCCGGCGAGCGCATTGGCTACTTCTGCGTACCCGACTGTGCCGCCGACAGCGCTGCCCTCTATGCCGCGGGCGCAGGCGCCGCCCGAATCATCGGCCATGTGTGTGCTCCCTCCCTGCAGCAGCTGGTAGTGGGCCGCTGTGCCGGTATCCGCCCGGATCTGGATGCCTATGACCGAAACCGCACCACCCTCTATGAGGCGCTGACCTCCTACGGCTATCAGTGTGCCAAGCCCAACGGCGCTTTCTACATGTTTGTCCGCTCTCCCAGAGGCACGGCACAGGAATTCTCCGACCGGGCCAAGGCAAAGGACGTTCTCATCGTCCCCGGCGGTGACTTCGGCTGCCCGGATTTCTTCCGCATCAGCACCTGCGTGGATCACGACATGCTGGTGCGCAGCCTGCCCATCTTCAAAGCACTTATCGAAGAGTAACCTGCACGCAAAGCGCCCTCCACGAAAACGTGGAGGGCGTTGTTTCTTTATGAGCGTTCCTTTTTCAGTCTGCGGATATCTTCTCCAATAAAGGGAAGGATGGTATAGTCTCCCTCCAGACGGGAGGCCACCTGCTGCAGATACCGGCGGCGAAGTTCCTGGACGGACAGATTGGTGGAAATGATGGTGCTTTTTTTCGTCATCAAGCGGGTGTTGATGATCTGATACAGGGCACTCTGGACAAATGCGGTTGTCATTTCCGTGCCCAGATCGTCCAGAATCAGCAGATCGCAATTGAGAATACGGTCTACATCTCCGTCCACCGTACCGTCCTCATCTTTGCCAAATTTCTGCGCCTCGAACCGGTCGAATATCTGCATGGCGGTATCGTACACCACGGAATACCCCTTTTCACTGACCACTCGTGCAATACAGGCGGAAAGGAAGGTCTTGCCCAGTCCCGGCGCACCTGTGAACAGCAGGTTTCCACTGCGCCCGTTGAAGCCGTAAGCGTAATCCACACAGATATCCCGGGTGTTCTCCATATTTTCACGGGGCGACACGCCCAGCGCAGACCGGGTCTCCGGATACCAGTCCATAGAAAACGTGTCAAAGCTCTGATTGCCCAGATCCAGCATCCGGCTCAGTTCCTGCTGCTGTTCCCGTGCGTAATACGCCTTAAGGCAACGGCACACAGCCTCGCCGTGGTAGCCGCTGTCACCGCACAGGGTACAGGCGGGCTTTTCCTCCAGATAATCTGCCGGCATACCCAGTTGGGCCAGCAGCTCCGTGCGCTCCTCCTGCAGGCTGAGGTTGCGATCCTGCAGCACAGCCACTGCCGGACGGGGGTCCGTTCCCCGGCGCAGAGCGGAGGCAATGATCCGGCTCATGGTGGCACGCAGCTCCCCATCGATCTCCCGCAGGCGGGGCTGGCGGGCAAACACCGCCTCCTTTTTTCTCCGGGTGTCCTCCTCCCGGCGGCGGCGATCCTCTTCAAACTGCGCCTGGGCGCGGCGCATGATCCTGCCGTCATATGCCATGGCTTATACCTCCTCCCGCTTGTTTCTCTGTCTGTCGCGCTGTTCGATGTACTTCTTCATCCAGCTAAGGTCATCCTGCTGGTTCGTCTCCTGTGTCCGGGTTGCTGCCGGAACAGTGTCCGGCTGGCGGGGAACATACTTCCGGTCTCCCGCCTCGATCTCCTCCACGGTGTGGAGTCCGGCAGCATGCCATCGTTTCAGGATGCCGTTGCAGTAAGGCCATTTGAATTCCCGGCAATTCAGCACCGTCCTGTCATAAGCCAGTGCCACGGTCTCCGGCGGGAAGCCCATTTCCTGCCACTCGGTCATATATTTTTCTTCGGAAGAGGATGCCTTCCGCTCCGGCAGCTGTAGCGCCCGCATATATCGGGGCAGCAGCGCCTGACGGGCGGCGTATTTCTTCAGATGCTCCACAGCCGCCTCCTGGGTATCCACACCCATTCGGGACCAGGCATAGCCTTCCTTCTCGATCTGGCGCATACCGGGTCGGCGGCCGGGTCCAAGACGCCCCTCTGTCCGCTCTGCACAGTGGCACACCAGCAGATACACTACGTCCGCCGGCAGACCCAGATAGTCAGTGAGCCCCAGCAGGATTCCCAGATCCGGCGTGGTAAGCCGTTTACCCAGCCGACGCTCCACCTGCTGACTCAGGGCACGGAACTCACCGTTCTTCTCCAATCGTACCGCAACATCCTCCGAGGTGTACTGAGGCCGCTCCTCCGCAGGCTCCGGCGGTGCCTGCTCCGTCTGCTCGGTAATCAGCCGCAGCTCCCGCAGGATGGTCTCTGCCCGCTCAATGCGTTCCCGCTCCCAGCGCAGCTCACCGGCCAGCGCACGGGGGGGCACCGTTCCCTGATGCCGCAACAAAGCGAGGTACAGCAGTGCCGCATCGCCGTCGCCCTTCTGCTCCAGCATCCGCACCACCGTTACCGGCAGCGTAACGCTTTCATTGCCGCTGTTGATGAGATAGCCCGCCATATCCTCGCCTCCTTTCGTACCCTTCATTCTACACGAAAATGCGCGGAAGAACAACCAAAACTTCTTCCTTTCGGGAAGAAACCCCGGATTCCCCGAAAAAGCCGTGAAAAACCACGGAAAATCTCCGAATTTGCAGAAATTTAGTGGCAACACCGCAAGAGTTATGCTATACTATGTATTTGTAAAAATGGGTTTGTGTGACCCTCTGACAAAGGAGGACCATGTTTATGGCAAATCGTGTCTCTGTTACCATCTGCAGCCAGGATTACACCCTTGTGGCGGAAGAAACCGCTACCTACATGCAGAAAGTCGGTTCCTATGTGGACCAGAAGATGGCGGAGGTTCTCAACGGCAGCAAAGTAGGCCGTACGGACGCCGCCGTGCTGACCGCCGTGAATATTACCGACGAGCTGTTCAAGGCACAGGCCGCTTCCGAGGCTCTCCGCAGCCAGATCAAGCAGTATCTGGATGAGGCCGGTAAGGCACAGGCAGAAGCCAGCGAACTGCGCCGTGAAGTCTTCCGCCTGCAGCAGAAGCTGGAAGGCCGCGGCGGCGGCAGCCCCCGCCGCTGATGAAGCCCGAATTGCTTGCTCCCGCAGGGTCTCCGGAGTCCCTGCGGGCTGCCGTCCTGTGCGGAGCGGATGCTGTATATCTGGGCTGGGGCGACTTTAACGCCCGCCGCAATGCCAAAAACTTCACCGACAAAGAATTTGCAGACGCCCTGCTGTTCTGCCATCAGCGGGGCGTCCGGGTCTTTTTGACTTTAAATACCCTCCTGACCGACCGTGAGCTGCCCTATGCACTGGAAACCGCCCGACAGGCATGCCGTCTGGGCATTGATGCCGTGCTGATTCAGGACTGGGGTCTGTTTACCCTGCTGCGCCAGGCGCTGCCGGATCTCCCACTCCATGCCAGCACCCAGATGAGCATTTTCACCTCCGGCGGTGCCTGTGAGGCTGCTGAAATGGGCTGTGAACGGGTGGTCATCGCCCGGGAATGCTCTGCGGAGGATACCGCCTCCATCTGCAGAAACTGTCCGGCAGAGATAGAGATCTTCTGTCACGGTGCTCTGTGCATGTGCTACTCCGGTCAGTGCGCCATGAGTGCACTTATCGGCGGACGCAGCGGCAACCGGGGCAAGTGCGCCCAGCCCTGCCGCCTGCCCTACGGTGTGGATGAAAAGGCCAATGGCTATCCCCTGTCCCTGAAGGACAGCTGCCTTGCCGACAATCTGCAGGAGGCCGCCGAAATGGGTGTTGCCTGCCTGAAGCTGGAAGGCCGCATGAAGCGTCCGGAATATGTAGCAGTCATCACCGGGATCTATTCCCGCCTGCTGGAGGAGGATCGTCGTCCCACCGCCGCAGAAAAGGAAGCGCTGGAACAGGCCTTCTCCCGTTCCGGTTTCACCGACTGGTACTGGCAGGGGCGAAAAGGCCCCGGCATGTTCGGCACCCGTCCGGAAAATACGCCGGATCCCAAGGAGCTGTTTGCTGCAGCCCGTGCCGCCTATGAAAAAGAATCTGCCCGCACCGTGCCGGTGCGGTTTACCTGCCTTGCAGCCGCAGGTGAGGAGATCACACTCACCGCTGCCGACCATGACGGCCATTCCGTTACGGTCTCTGGCCCTGTACCGGAAGCCGCCCGCAGCCGTGCGGTAACGGCGGAGGATATCGCCGCCCGCCTTGCCAAGACCGGCGGCACCGCCTATCACTGCGAAAGCGCCGATGTCACCATAGATGAGGGGCTTTCCCTCTCCGCCGCCACCATCAACGCCCTGCGGAGGGATGCACTGGCCGCCCTGACGGAAGCGCGCACTGCCGTACCTGTCCGCCGGGAGCTGCCCGCACCCAATCCGCCGGAAAACACCTGCGCGGCAGACAAACCGCAGCTGACGGTATCCGTCACCTCCATGGAACAGCTCTCCCCGGAACTGCTGGCCATGTCCCCCGCCGTGGTATATGTGCCGCTGGAGGTATTGTCTGATGTCACCGCACTTCCCGCCTATGACGGTGTCTGGTGTGCCGTGCTGCCCCGCATCTGGAAGGACGCCGACGAGCCTCTGCTGCGCCGCTGGCTGGAGCATGCCAGATCGCTGGGTGTCACCGCCGCCGCGCTGGGGAATCTGGGTCATCTTTCTCTGGTGCGTGATACCGGCCTCGCCATGTACGGCGATCTGGGGCTCAATGTATTCAATGCCCGTTCCGCAGACTTTCTGCGGACAAAGGGACTTGTCAGCGCCTGCCTCTCCTTCGAGCTGCGGGGCGCACAGATCCGGGATATGGTCAAACCGCTGCCCGCCGAGGCAGTGGTCTACGGCCGCCTGCCGCTGATGATCATGGAAAACTGTCTGGTCAAGAACAAGACCGGCTGCAAGCTGGATCGAAACGGCAGCACCGTGCCCGCCTGCGGCCCCTGCCGCAGCGCCCACACTCTTCACGACCGCACCGGTGCGAAGTTCCCTCTTTTGCCAGCCTTCGGTCACCGGACAGAGATCCAGAACTGCAAGCCCCTGTATCTGGCCGACCGTACGGATTGGAAGCAGCTGGGTCTTGCCTATGCCCGTCTTCGCTTCACCACGGAGACTGCCGAGGAATGCGCCGCCATCTTCCGCGCCTATCGCGACGGTGCTCCCGCAGCCGGCGATTATACCCGCGGACTCTTTGATCGCGGCGTGGAATAACGCGATTTTTCAATACTATTTGTAATTTATATATATTTTTATACTATACGTTTTCGTTTTCAGGAGAAAATATGGAGATCATTAAAGTAAAATACTACACCGATACCATTGACGAGCTTTGCTATGTGGATGGAAAATCCGACTGGATCGACCTTCACACCGCCGAGGAAGTGACCATGAAGGCAGGAGAATATCGGCTGATCCCGCTGGGTCTGGCCATTGCCTTGCCGGAGGGTTATGAGGCGCACATCGTGCCCCGCAGCTCCACCTTTAAGAATTACGGCATCCTGCAGACCAACTCCATGGGCGTGGTGGATTACACGTATCGCGGTGACGGCGATCAGTGGTATATGCCCGCCTACGCCACCCGGGACGTGACCATTGAGCAGAACGCCCGGATCTGTCAGTTCCGGATCATGCAGAATCAGCCCCGGCTGGTGTTTGAACGGGTGGAGCATCTGGACGGTCCCGACCGCGGCGGCTTTGGCTCCACCGGAAAATAAACCGCATTCATTTCCGCATAGGTGAATCAAAGGACGCATATTATGGCTAAAATTGTATTGTGCTCCGCATCGCCCCGGCGCCAGGAGCTGCTTCGACACATTGGCATCTCAGATTTTGACATTCGTATTCCTGATGCAGACGAATCTGTTCCTGCAGGACTGACTGCACAGGAAACTGTGCAGCGGATTTCCCGTAAGAAGGCGCTGGCCGGCAGGAAACTGTGTGCCGACGATGAGATCTGTATCACAGCCGACACCATGGTTTTTCTGGATCATGTGCGGCTGGGCAAGCCTGCCGATGAGGCGGACGCTCTGCGAATGCTCACGGCTCTGCAGGGTCGTGGCCACACCGTCTGTACCGGCGTGACGGTATGTCGGGGCAACGAAACGCTCACGGAGTGTGAAACCACAGAGGTACTTTTCCGCGCCGCCACGGAGCAGGAACTGCTCAGCTATATCCGCACCGGCGAACCCATGGACAAGGCCGGTGCCTACGGTATTCAGGGGCTTGGCTGTCTGCTGGTGGAGGGAATCCACGGCGATTATTATAATGTAATGGGTCTGCCTGTACTGCGGCTGAGCCGCATGCTGGAGCATTTCGGCGTAAAGCTGCTCTAAGTAACCCTCCTGATGGGAAATGAGGTTGGCACTTGAAGAAGTTCTTGAAGGATTACGGTCTTTGGATTCTGTTCGCCACGGCGGTC
The DNA here is from genome assembly GCA_015067995.1 of Oscillospiraceae bacterium. Taxonomy (GTDB): domain Bacteria; phylum Bacillota; class Clostridia; order Oscillospirales; family Oscillospiraceae; genus Oscillibacter. The sequence continues at coordinate 60,164 of SVLJ01000007.1, read as the reverse complement.
ATTGCTGTGGCGCTGGCCGTCATGTCCTTTTTTGCCAGCACATCCTCTCCGCTGGTCAATCTGGCAGGAGTTCTCTCCTCCCCTTTCCGCAACGCGTACAGTGCGCTGGCTAACTGGGCAACCGAACAACAGGCGTATTTTGCCGATAATCAGGCGCTGCTGGAAGAGAACCAGGCTCTGCGCAACCAGATCGCTGAGATGGAGCGCGAAATGCGTTTGGCCAAGGATGACAGCGAAGAGAATGCCCGTCTGCGGAAACTGCTGGAATTGCGTGAAAAGCGCCGGGATTTCCAGTTTGAAGCCGCCAACATCACCCAGCAATCCAGTTCCAACTGGATCTCCTCCCTGACGCTGAACCGCGGCACACTCCACGGCGTTGCAGTGAACAACTGTGTGGTAACGGAAGAGGGATTTCTGGCAGGTATCGTCACCGAAGTGGGACTGAACTGGTGTACCGTCCTGACCGTACTGGACACCGACACCTCTTTGGGCGCACTGGTCTTCCGTTCCGGTGACGTAGCTGTGGCACAGGGCGATTTTGTGCTGATGAACGAGGGGAGGCTCTCCCTTACCTATCTTCCCGCCGACTGCGAATTGCTGATCGGCGATCTGGTAGTCACCTCCGGTCTTGGCGGCTACTATCCTGCCGATCTGGTCATCGGCAAGGTGGAATCCCTGCAGCTGGATGACTCCGGCTCCACTCGGTTCGCAGTGGTGAAGCCCTCTGCGCAGCTGGATGAGCTGAAGCAAGTCTTTATCATCAAATCCTTCGACATCGTCACCTGATATCCGGCAGAATTCCGCCGGAAGAGAGGAGCTGCCATGCTTGGCAGAACAGAAATCCTTTTCAAATGGCTGCTGTACGCATCCGGCGTGCTGATCTGCTGGATGCTGCACGGCGTGGCACTGCAGTTTCTGGACATATTTGGGGTCATGCCTTTTGTGTTTCCCATGCTGGCAGCCGTTATTGCCATGTACGAGGGGCCCCTCGCAGGCAGCATCTGCGCCTTGGTGCTGGGCGTTGTCTGTGATCTGACCATCGCCGCGCCTATCCCCTGTTTTTACACGCTGGTCTTCCCCATCATCGGCATGCTGGCAGGGTTGATATCGAAAAACTGGATCCCCATGGGTTTCTGGTGCGCCTGTCTGCTGTCCGTGCTGGCGTTTGTATTGACAGACGGCTTTCACTGCCTGCTTCTGGCACTCACCGGTAGTCGGCATGCCATGTCCACCGCGATGTCTCTGGCCATACGGGAAACGGGCTCATCCCTGCCGTTTCTCATCCCTGTTTATTTGGTTTTCCGCCGGATCCATGAGATCTGCCACGTGTATGACTGATGGTTCCCCCCTTGCGACTCCCACAGGAGGCTCTCCATGCTTGAACAAGACTCCCCGAAACTGCATCGAAGACGCATAGCTGCTCTGCTGTGCTTTTTTCTCATGGTTCTGTCAGCCTTTGTCGGTGTGCTGTATGACACGCAGATCACCAATGGCGGCCAATATCTGGAGCAGTCTGTGCACACCATCACCAAAACACGGACGGTGGAAGCCTCCCGCGGCATCATCACCGACCGCAACGGCCAGGTGCTGGTGGGCAACCGTCAGACCTATGACCTGACATTTGATACCGCCGCACTGGATAAAGAAGATGACCTGAACACCGCCGTTCTGCGTCTTGTACAGCTGCTGCGCAGTCAGGGACTGGAATGGGAGGACAACCTCCCTGTCTCAAGAGCATGGCCGTATACCTATCTGCTGGAGGATATCGGCTCCACACAGCGCAGCCGCTTCGTCACCTTCCTGCGGGAAAAGCTGAAGCTGGTTTCACCTACCCTGACCACAGCCGACCTGTCCGGGGAATCGCTGACCTCAGCAGGACTCTCCGCCAATGTGCTGATGGCAGAAATGCGAACGGCATATGCCATCCCCGATGCATGGACCACGCAGGACATCCGGGATGTACTGGGCGTCCTCTATGAGTTGACCATCCGTCAGCTGATCAATACCACTGATTACATTATGCTGCGCGATCTGGATACCGGCCTGCTGGCTCTCATCAAGGACGGCAGCTATCTGGGTGCCAGCATTGTTTCCTCTGCCGCCCGCGAATATAAAACCGACTATGCGGCTCATATTCTGGGCACCGTGGGCGGCATTGAAAACTACACGCAGGAGCTGAAGGAGCAGGGTTACGCCTACAACGACATCATTGGCCGTTCCGGTGCGGAGGCCGCCTTCGAGTCCTATCTGAAGGGTACGGACGGCAAGCAGGTGTACTCCACCAACAGCGACGGCAAGATCACCGAGCAGTACTACACCAAGGAACCGCAGCCCGGCAGCACGGTGGAATTGACCATTGATCTGGATTTCCAGCAGGCTGTGGAAGAGGCGCTGGCCGCCACCGTTTCCCGCATGAGCGAGGAGGACGGCAACGAAAAGCGCGGCGCAGGTGTCGCCGTGGTAGAGGTCGGCACCGGCGCGGTGCTTTCTCTGGCCTCATATCCCACCTTCCATCTGGCCACCTATAATCAGGATTTCAACGAATTGATGGCCAACCCCGCCAATCCCATGCTGAACCGCGCCACGCAGGGCGCATATCCCCCCGGTTCTACTTTCAAGCCGCTGACAGCGGTGGCTGCACTGGAAAGCGGCGTCATCACCCCCGCCCAGAAAATCAAGACTCTGGGCCGCTACACCTACTATGCCCCCACCTATCAGCCCGCCTGCTGGATCTACAATTCCTACAGGGGCACACACGGCTCCATCAATGTGGTGGATGCCATCAATGTATCCTGCAACTACTTTTTCTATGAAGTAGGCCGTCTGACAGGCATTTCCACCCTAAACCGGTATGCCAGAGCCTTCGGACTGGGTGAGCACACAGGCATTGAGATCGGTGACCGGGCCGGTGTTCTGGCCGGTCCCGACTACTGTCGGGAAGCCGGTAAACCGTGGTCTGACGGTCAGACCATTGCTGCCGCCATCGGCCAATCCTACAATCTGTTTACTCCTCTGCAGCTGGCCAACTACATTGCCACACTTGTATCCGGCGGCGAGCACTACGAAGCGCATCTTCTGAAAGAGGTTTCCACTTACGACAGAAGTCAGGTGCTCTATACCCAGCCTGACAAACCGGTGAACTCAGTTGAAATGGCGCCTTCCACTCTGAACGCCGTAAAAACCGGCATGTACAAGCTAACCACCTCCGGCAGCCTCGCCTCCTATTTCCAGGACTGCGTGGTGGATGCCGGTGCCAAAACCGGCACCGCCCAGCTGGGTGGCGACTCGGAAAACAACGGCGTATTCGTCTGTTTTGCCCCTTATGATGATCCGGAGATTGCCGTGGCCATCGTCATTGAGCAAGGTGGCTCCGGCAGTGCGCTGGCCTCCACCGCTGTGGAAATCCTCAACGCATGGTTCACCGCAGATCAAACCGACGGTGCGATCATCGGAGAAAACCAGCTGATCCCCTGATATTTTTATCCCCGCCCACCGAAAGGAGAACCTCCATCCATGAGTGAACCCTTTGTTTTTGATCCCCGCCACGAGCTTTGCAAGCAGCCTTTTGGCGCTGTCGTCACCGGCAGCAAGGTCACGCTCCACGTCCGTCCTTTGACACGCGAAAAATTTACCGGCTGTACTCTGCTGCTGCTGGAGGAATTTTCCGGCCAGCGACGGGAATACACCCTGACAATGGGTTCCGTGGAAGGTGACCGCACGCGTTTTGATCTGGAATTTACCGCGCCCAGTCAGCCTGAGCTGGTCTGGTATCATTTCCGGCTTACCAAAGCCGACGGTTCCATCACCATGCTGGATCGCGCCGGATATCATTCCGACGGCTATGCCCGTGATGTCTGGCAGATGACCGTTTATGATGAAAGCCAGTTTCCGCAATGGTTCGGCAGCGGCATTGCATACCAGATTTTTCCAGATAGATTCCATAGACTGTCCACGCCCGATCCCAAGGGCATGATCGGCAATCGATGGGTGCATGAAAACTGGGATGAGTCCATGGTCTGGAAGCCGGATTCTGACGGCGAAGTACGCAACCGCGACTTTTTTGGCGGATCTCTGGAGGGTATCCGTGCCAAGCTGGATTACCTGCAGAGTATGGGTATCACTACGCTGTATCTTTGTCCGATTTTTGAATCAGCCTCCAATCATCGCTACAACACTGCGGATTACCGGAAGATCGACCCCATGCTGGGTACCGAGGAGGATTTCCGTGCTCTATGCGACAGCTGTCATCAGCGCGGCATGCGAGTAATTCTGGACGGTGTATTTAATCATATTGGTTCTCAAAGCCTGTATTTCAACGCCGACGGCTTCTATCCCACGTCAGGCGCTGCTCAAAGCAAGGATTCTCCATGGTACGACTGGTTCCGTTTCAAAACCTGGCCTACGGATTACGAAGCTTGGTGGGGCATTATGACACTGCCGGCTGTGGAAGAAAACAATCCCGAGTATCAGCGCTTTATCTACGGTGATGAGGATTCCGTGGTGCGTCACTGGCTGCGCCGCGGTGCCGATGGTTGGCGTCTGGACGTGGCCGATGAGCTGCCGGATGAATTTATTGCCAATCTTCGCACCGCCATGGAGGAAACAAAGACCGACTCACTACTGCTGGGCGAGGTCTGGGAGGATGGCACCACGAAAATTGCCTACTCCAGACGCCGCAAATACCTTTTGGGACACGAAACCCACGGTCTGATGAACTATCCCTTCCGTACAGCGGCGCTGAACTGGCTGCAGGGCGGCAGTGGTGAGGATTTCTGTCAGGCCATGGAAGCCATTCGCGAGAATTATCCTCCGCCCGCTTTTTATTCGGCAATGAACTTCCTGGGCACCCATGACACCGCCCGTGTTTTGACGCTGTTGGGTGCTGAACGAACCCCGGAAACCAAGGAAGCCCGCTCCCTTTATCGCCTCTCTCCCGCCGAGTATCAGCGTGGTGCCGAACGCCTGCGGGTAGGTGCCGCTCTGCTGTATACCTTCCCCGGCTGTCCCACGGTATACTACGGCGATGAATGCGGCGCACAAGGCTTTGAAGATCCCTTCTGCCGTCAGACATATCCCTGGGGCAAGGAGGATCTGCAGCTGCAATCCTGGTTTTTCACCCTTGGTCGGCTTCGCAGTCGGTTGAAGTCCCTGCAAAACGGAAAATTTCGCTGGCTGCACACCAATCGCGGCGCGATGGCTTATCTCCGAGAGGGTGAGCAGGAATCCACCGTGGTGATCCTGAATGCCGGCGATGCCTCCGCAGATATTGAATTTTCCTGGTCCGGCAAGCCTCTTCTGGACGCCTTTACCGGCCAGCTGGCCGTTTCCGGCAGTGAAAAGGTTTCTGTCACCATGCAGCCTCGTTCGGTTACGATTTACACCACCTGAGATATATTCGCACCCGGCAATGTTTCACGTGAAACATTGCCGGGTGTTTTTTAGATTTCTTGATGCAGATTTTCCGTTTCTTATTGCAACTGTCGAAGGGAATTGCTATAATGTCAAATTGGATAACTACCATTTCAGAAAGCAGGTGATTCTTTGGCAAAGACTGTTGCTATCGTCAATCAGAAGGGCGGCGTGGGCAAAACCACCACCTGTGTGAATTTGGCAGCTGGTCTGCACAATGCCGGAAAACGTGTACTGCTGTGCGACTTCGACCCGCAGGCCAATTCCACCTCCGGTATGGGTGTGGACAAAACCCTTTCCAAGGGTGTTTATGAAGTACTTGTCGGCCTTGTAGATACAGAGGATGCCATCACCCGCTCGAAATTCGGCGATGTTCTGTCCTCCAACAAAGCGCTGGCCGGTGCCGGCATCGAGCTGATTGGAATGGAAAACCGGGAATATCTGCTGCGTTCCGCTCTGGAGAAGGTAGCAGACCGGTATGATTATATTCTCATCGACTGCCCTCCCTCTCTGGAATTGCTGACTCTGAATGCGCTTTGTTCTGCAGACAGCATCCTTGTTCCGGTTCAATGTGAGTATTTTGCTTTGGAGGGCCTCAGCGACCTGATGAATACTGTCCGAATTGTCCGACGCTCCCTGAATCCAAAGTTGGAACTGGAAGGCGTCCTGCTGACGATGTACGATGGCCGCACCAATCTGGCCATGCAGGTAGCTCAGGAAGTGAAGCACTACTTCCCCGGCAAAGTATTTTCCTCCATCATCCCCCGGAACGTACGGCTTTCGGAAGCACCAAGCCACGGCAAACCCATCTATGCCTATGACCGTACATCCCGCGGCGCGGAAGCCTACAGCGCCTTTACACAAGAATTTTTGAGCAAAAACCCGTAAAATCCTGAAAGGAGGCCTACCCATGGCAACCAAAAAGCCCTCCGGCCTCGGCAGAGGTCTGGGAGCCCTTCTGGGTGATGAAGCCGAGAAGTCCGGCAGCTCCGGCTCTCTTTCAGTGCCCATTTCACAGGTAGAAAACTGTTCTTCACAGCCCCGCAAGCATTTTGATGAAAGTGCTTTGCAGGATCTGGCAGACTCCATTCGCGAACACGGCATCATCCAGCCGCTGACGGTTCGCAAGCTCTCCTCCGGTTATTACCAGATTATTGCAGGCGAGCGCCGTTGGCGAGCTGCCCGGATTGCCGGACTGCGTGAAATTCCGGTGATTGTGGTGGAAGCTGACGATCGAAAAGCCGCCGAGCTGGCCATGATCGAAAATCTTCAGCGGGAAGATCTGAATCCTATGGAGGAAGCCGCCGGATATCAGACACTGATTGATCAATACCATATGACGCAGGAAGAGGCCGCCAAACGGGTGGGCAAATCTCGCAGTGCGGTTACCAATGCCATCCGGCTTCTTTCCCTGTGTCCCCCTCTTCGCGCCATGGTGGAAGAAGGAAAGCTCTCCGCAGGCCATGCCCGGGCACTGCTTCCCCTCTCCCCTGCTCTGCAGGTAAAGGCCGCCGCCGCAGTACTCTCCGGCGGTTTATCGGTCCGGCAGACAGAAACTCTGGCAAAAAAGCTGGGCACAGAAAAGAAGCCCTCCAAGGAGCCTGATCCCAATCAGGTAGATTATGCCGCAGAAGTCCAGAAAACCCTTTCCTCCCAGCTGGGACGCAGTGTAAAGATTATTTCCGGCAAGAAAAAAGGTCGTATCGAACTGGAATACTACGGCATGGACGATCTGAACGATCTTCTGGATGCTCTCGCGCTGCTTCAAATCAAAAAACAGAACGACTGATTTACTGATATTCGGAAGAAAGGACCGATTCCATTGAAACTTGAAAAACGCAGCTCGGATGCCTGTCAGGTGCCGAAGGCTGCGGAAAACGGCTGTGCCCGTAAAGGGCGAAGTCACGTTTTGATTTATATTCTCATTCTGTTCATTGCCGCATTCTTTTTGATGACGCTGTCGTTTCTGTCCCATCAGCGCAGCAATGAACAGGTTCTGGGGCAACTGCACGCCAATGCCACGAATCTGGAAAAACTCCAATCCGCTCTGGAGCAAAACGTCCGCCTGCAGGAACAGGTGGATGCTCAAAAACGCCAGATGGAAGATCTGAAAAAAGAGTTGGCGGCATCCGAAGGCGCACAAACCCAGCTTAAGGAAAAAATCTCCGCTCTGGACAAATCTCTGACCGAGCTGGAAAACGCATGGGAAGCTCTGCAAAAGACCAGCTCCGCTGTGGACGCGCTGACACAGCTGCAGCAATTACTGATCGCCGGTGACACCGCCTCCTGTCGGAAGATCATTGCGGATATGGAGACTACCGGACTGGACAAGTTTCTTCCTGCCGCAGCCAGTTCTCCCGGCGGCATCTCTCCTCAACAGATGTTCCAGCAGGCAAAGCTTCTGGCAGCGGCTCCCGCAGAGTGATGATGTTTCACGTGAAACAGTCGGCGCTGCAGATTCCGTATCCTTCGCTTCGCCCCACGGGGCAAAGCTCACTCATTCCATTGCATCGCCTCTTTCCTCCGCAAACGCTGACGATGGTTTGCGTCGGAATTATTTAGTACAACCTCCCTATTTGTTCTAACGAAACCGTTTAATCGTGCCAATTCCGGCACTTTTTAACCCCCAAAAATATATGTTCGTTTAGGAGTCTTACGTATGCTTGACATCAAATTTATTCGCGAGAACCCGGAAATCGTCAAGGAAAACATCAAAAAGAAGTTCCAAGACGCAAAGCTTCCTCTGGTAGACGAAGTGATCGCTCTGGACGCTCAGCGCCGTGCCGCCATCGTGGAGGCCGACAATCTGCGCTCCAGCCGCAACACCCTCTCCAAGCAGATCGGCATGCTCATGGGGCAGGCCAAGAAGGACCCCTCCAAGCTGCAGGAGGCCGAGGCCGTGAAGGCACAGGTGAAGGCCAACGCCGACCGTCTGGCCGAATTGGAGAAGCTGGAGGTCGAGTTGGACGAGGCTGTCCGCAAGATCATGCTGGTGATCCCCAACATCATCGACCCCTCTGTCCCCATCGGCGAGAGCGACGAGTTCAATGTGGAAGTGGAGCGCTTCGGTGAGCCTGTGACTCCCGACTTTGAGATCCCCTACCACACCCAGATCATGGAGTCCTTCAACGGCGTGGATATGGATTCTGCCGGCCGCGTCTCCGGCAACGGCTTCTATTATCTGGTGGGCGATATTGCCCGTCTGCACTCCGGCGTGCTGGCCTATGCCCGTGACTTCATGATCGACAAGGGCTTCACCTACTGCATTCCGCCCTTCATGATCCACGGCAACGTGGTGGAGGGCGTCATGAGCCAGACCGAAATGGATGCCATGATGTACAAGATCGAGGGTGAGGACCTCTACCTCATCGGCACTTCCGAGCATTCTATGATTGGTAAGTTTATCGATCAGATTATTCCCGAGAGCTCCCTGCCCCAGACCCTCACCTCCTACTCTCCCTGCTTCCGCAAGGAAAAGGGTGCCCACGGAATCGAGGAGCGCGGCGTCTACCGCATCCATCAGTTCGAGAAGCAGGAAATGGTAGTGGTCTGCAAGCCCGAGGACTCCATGAACTGGTATGAGAAGATGTGGCGCTACAGCGTGGAGCTGTTCCGCTCTCTGGACATCCCCGTCCGTCAGCTGGAATGCTGCTCCGGCGATCTGGCCGACCTGAAGGTCAAGTCCTGCGATATCGAGGCATGGTCTCCCCGTCAGCAGAAGTACTTTGAGGTCTGCTCCTGCTCCAATCTGGGCGATGCTCAGGCACGCCGCCTGAAGGTGCGCATCAAGGGCGCCGACGGCAAGCTGTACCTGCCCCACACCCTGAACAATACTGTGGTAGCGCCTCCCCGCATGCTCATCGCCTTCCTGGAAAACAACCTCCAGGCCGACGGCAGCGCGAAGATCCCCGTTGCTCTGCGTCCCTATGTGGGCGGCAAGGAAGTCCTGACCCCCTGCAAATAACCACCATTGTTGAAAACAGATGGTATTATAGATATAGAATAATACTGTTTGTTTATAGATTTTTACAAAAAAGAGAGAGGAGCACTTACACATGAAGAAATTTTTCGAAGAATTCAAGAAATTTGCAATGCGCGGCAACGTGATTGACCTGGCGGTCGGCGTTGTCATCGGCGGTGCCTTCGGCAAGATCACCACCTCCATCGTCAACGACATCATCATGCCCGTGGTCGGCATGCTCACCGGCGGCATCGCTTTTGAGGACTGGAAGATCGTCCTCAAAGAGGCCGTTCTGGATGCCGAGGGCGCTGTAAAGGCCGCCGAAGTTGCCATCCGCTACGGCAACACCATTGCCATCATCCTCGATTTCATTATTGTCGCTTTCGCCGTCTTCTGCATAGTCAAAGCCATCAACGCCATGCACGCCAAGGCCGAGGAGCTGCGTAAGAAGGAAGAGGAAGAAGCCGCAGCTGAACCCCCCGCACCTCCCGCACCTCCCGAGCCCTCTGCCGAGGAGAAGCTGCTCACCGAGATCCGCGATCTGCTGAAAGCTCAGAAATAATCTTCCCTGCTCACATCTGAAATCATTAAGGATACCGCCATGAAACAACTGCTCACCGCCGGTCTCTCCCAGCTGCATCTGCCCACAGCGCATGTAGATGCTCTTCTGCAGTATGCCGATGCGCTGCTGGAGACCAACAAGGTCATGAATCTCACTGCTATCACCGACCCGGCCGACGTAGCCACCCTGCATTTTCTGGACAGCGCCGCCCTGCTGACACTGGCGGACTTTGCCGGGAAGCAGGTGGTGGACGTGGGTACCGGCGCCGGCTTTCCCGGCATGCCCCTGCGGATTCTCGAGCCGTCCATCCGGCTGACGCTGCTGGACTCTCTGGGCAAGCGCATCACCTTCCTGCAGGGCGTATGCGATCAGCTTGGGCTGGGGAACGTGGAGTGCATTCATGCCCGTGCGGAGGAGTTTGCCGCCAGCCATCGGGAGAGCTACGATATTGCCACCTCCCGGGCCGTGGCATCTCTTCCCATGCTGGCGGAGCTGAGTCTTCCTCTGGTAAAGATAGGCGGATACTTTCTGCCAATGAAAGCAGTGGATAGCGACGAGGAACTGGCGTCTGCCGCCCATGCCATTCGTGTGCTGGGCGGCCGCCTGGCGGAAGTGAAGGACTATCAGATCCCCGGCACGCAGGTCACGCACCGACTGGTAGTCATCGAAAAGGTCGCACCCTCTCCCGCCAAGTATCCGCGTGCATTTGCCAAAATCAAAAAATCTCCCCTGTAAAAACCACACCGAAAGGAGGCCCCGTCATGGACTATGGAAATCGAAACGGACAGTGTATCGCCATCGTCTCCGGCAAGGGCGGCACGGGAAAAACCTCGTTTACCGCCGGCGTCGGCTCGGCGCTGGCCATGCTGGGCTATCGCACATTATGCATAGACTGTGATGTGGGGCTGCGAAATCTGGATCTGGCCCTTGGCCTGGCCGATATGGCCTTGATGGATTTCTTTGATGTAGCTCAGGGCCGCTGCGATCTGGCTTCTGCTGTTGTGGAACACCCTCGCATCAAAAATCTCTATCTGCTGACAGCACCTGCCCGAATGCTGGGTACACCACTGACAGCGAATGAGATGATGGTTCTTCTGGATCAGGTGCGCCGCCAGTTCGACTTCTGCCTGCTGGACGCATCTGCAGGCCTTGGCTATGGTTTTTCCGTGGCTACTTGCTGTCCCGACCGCTGCATCGTGGTCACTACATCGGATTCCACCGCTCTCCGGGACGCACAGCATACCGTTATGGAGTTGAATCGCTTCCCCAGAGGCTCTCTGCACCTGGTGGTAAACCGCGTGCGTAAAAAGATGCTTCGAAGCATGCACGCCACCATTGATGACGCCATTGACACGGCAGGACTGCCGCTTCTGGGCGTCGTTCCGGAGGATGACCAGCTGATTCTCGCCCTGAACCGCGGCGTTCCTCTGTTGCTGACCTCCTCCAACCTGGCCGGCCAGGCATATAAGAACATAGCAGCCCGCATTGCCGGCAAACGGGTTCCACTCTTGCGTATCAAATAGAAGAAAGGAGTCATCCCCGCCCATGAACATCGCTTTTATGGCCCACGACAACAAAAAAGAATTGATGGTCCAGTTCTGCACAGCCTATGCCGGAATTCTGTCCCGTCACAGCCTGTACGCTACCAACACCACCGGTCATATGGTCGCTGAAGCTACCGGCCTGAATGTTCACTGCTTCCTGTCCTACGCCCATGGCGGCAGCCAACAAATCGGCGCCCGCATCGCCTACGACGAGTTTGATATGGTCCTGTTTTTCAGCGATCCCAACAGCGATGCCATGCAGTCGGATGTTCCTTATATTTCCCGCCTGTGCGACCAGCACAACATTCCCTTCGCCAGCAACATTGCCACAGCAGAAATGCTGATTCTGGGGCTGTCTCGCGGCGATCTGGACTGGCGCCTCATCGTCAATCCCCGTCCCCGCCCCATCGCATAAGAAAACGTTTTGAAATCGCCGCCATTCTTGACTTTTTGCGGCAATTTGCATAGAATAGCATAATAACATATACCGCTGTGAAGCCGCAGCAGTAGACCGATCATCCCGCCTTACAGAGAGGAGCGCCTTTGGTTGAGAGCGTTCTGGCAGGACCGGAAGAAGGACAGCGGCCGAGCGGGGGCAGAAATGCCCACGGCATCCTCCCCGTAACAGGAGGCCTCAAAGGAGAGGCACCGCCTCTTGAATTTGGGTGGCACCACGAAAGCATTGGATGCTCTCGTCCCAAAAACATTGGGACGAGAGCGTCTTTTCGTCCTTGCAAGCTCCATACTCTCGCCTCGCCGCAAGCGGCAAGGCTCTCCCATTCCACTGCGCGTCCTCCTCCCCAACGCAAACGCTTCGCTGGTTTGCGCCGGGTCCCCCTTTTTCTATCTTCTGACACCAGAAAACCACCACAAAGGAGATCGATCACCATGGCAAAGATGACCCCCCGTACTCTGTCCGGCTTTATGGAGCTGCTTCCCGCGCCTCAGCAGCAGATGGAGCGCATTATGAAGGTCCTGCGGGAGACCTACTCTCTCTACGGCTTCACCCCTCTTGATACCCCCGTTATCGAATCCAGCGAAGTATTGCTGGCAAAAGCCGGCGGTGAAACAGAGAAGCAGATTTACCGCTTCACCAAGGGCGACAGCGACCTTTCCCTGCGCTTTGACCTGACCGTTCCTCTGGCCAAGTACGTAGCTCTGCATTACAATGAGCTGGCCTTCCCCTTCCGCCGCTATCAGATCGGCAAGGTCTACCGCGGTGAGCGCGCCCAGCGCGGCCGCTTCCGTGAGTTCTATCAGGCGGATATCGATATCATCGGCGACGGCAAGCTGGATATCACCAACGAAGCGGAGATTCCGGCCATCATTTATAAGACCTTCTCCACGCTGGGTCTCAAGCGTTTCCAGATCCGGGTGAATAACCGCAAGATCCTCAACGGCTTCTACGGCATGCTGGGACTCACGGAAAAATCCGGCGACATCATGCGCACCGTGGACAAGCTGGACAAGATCGGACCCGATAAGGTCAAGGCCATCCTCATGGGCGAGGAGATTGCTCTCTCTGAGGCAGACGCTGACGAGATCCTGAAGTTCATTGCCATCACCGGCAGCAACGAGGAAGTGCTGGCCGCGCTGGAGGGTTATCAGGGTCGTCACGAGATTTTCGACGCCGGTCTTGCCGAGCTGAAGGCTGTGGTGAAATATCTGGCCGCCTTCGGCATCCCCGCCGAAAACTTTGCCGTGGATCTCACCATCGCCCGCGGTCTGGACTACTATACCGGCACCGTTTATGAAACCACCCTGCTGGATCATCCGGAGATCGGTTCTGTCTGCTCCGGCGGCCGCTACGACAATCTGGCAGAGTATTATACCGACAAACAGCTTCCCGGCGTAGGCATCTCCATCGGTCTCACCCGTCTGTTCTACGTTCTGGGTGAGCAGAAGCTCCTCAATGACGCCCTGCCCACTGCTCCCGCCGATGTGCTGGTGCTGCCCATGACTGAGGATCTCTCCGCCGCCATCAGCCTGGCCACCACACTGAGGGAAAGCGGCATCCGCACCCAGCTCTACACCGAGCAGAAGAAGTTCAAGCAGAAGATGACCTATGCTGATAAGATCGGTGTGCCCTACGCCATTTTCCTGGGTGAGGATGAGATCAACGCCGGCATCGTGGCCTGCAAGGATATGACGACCGGTGAACAGACCAAGCTGGATTCCGCAGCCACCATCGCACGCATCAAAGCCGGCCTTGCCGAACTGGAAAAGGGTGCCATCATTCTGGAGTAAACGTACCGCTGCAGGCCGTTATTTTGGTGCAAAACAAGGAAAAATCAAATACAATTTGTAATATATATCTTTAATTATACAAAACGGAGTTGATTTTATGGACAACATTCAGAATTTCAAGCGTTCTCACTACTGCGGCGACCTGCGCATCACCGATGCCGGAAAGACCGTTTCCGTCTGTGGCTGGGTTCAGCGTCAGCGCGATCTGGGCGGTCTGATCTTTGTGGATCTCCGTGACCGCACCGGACTTGTGCAGCTGTCCTTTGACGACAGCACCGACAAGGCCATCTTCGAAAAGGCCGCTTCCCTCCGCGCCGAGTATGTGGTAGCCGCCGTGGGCACCGTCCGGGAGCGCGAGGCCAAGACCAATAAGATCGCCACCGGCGACGTGGAGATTTATGTCACTGAGCTGCGTCTGCTGGCAAAGGCTGAGACTCCTCCCTTTGAGATCATGGAAAATTCCAACGCCAACGACATGCTGCGCCTGAAGTACCGCTATCTGGATCTGCGCCGTCCCGACATGCAGCACGCCATCGCCACCCGTCATAAGATCACCAAGATCGCCCGTGACTACTTCGATGAGAACGGCTTCCTGGAAATCGAAACACCCGTTCTCACCAAGTCCACTCCCGAGGGTGCACGTGACTATCTGGTGCCTTCCCGCGTCCATCCCGGCAAGTTCTATGCTCTGCCTCAGTCCCCCCAGCAGTACAAGCAGCTGCTGATGCTTTCCGGTTTTGACCGCTACTTCCAGATCGCCCGCTGTTTCCGTGACGAGGATCTCCGCGCTGACCGTCAGCCGGAATTCACCCAGATCGATCTGGAGATGAGCTTCATCAATGAGGATGACATCATGGCCATTCAGGAAGGCTTCATGAAGCGTGTTTTCAAGGAAGTGCTGAATGTGGATGTCCAGACTCCTTTCCTGCGGATGCCCTGGCAGGAGGCCATGGATCGCTTCGGTTCCGACAAGCCCGACCTGCGCTTCGGCTTCGAGCTGAAGGACATCAGCGACATCGTCAAGGACTGCGGCTTTGGCGTGTTTTCCGGTCCTGTGGCCGCCGGCGGCAGCGTGCGACTCATCAACATTGAGGGCGGCGCCGCAGCCTTCCCCCGCAAGAAGATCGACAAACTCACCGACTTCGCCAAGACCTACCATGCCAAGGGTCTGGCCTGGACCCGTCTCCACGAGGGTGCCGTCACCAGCTCCTACGCCAAATTCCTCACCGAGGAAGAGAACGCTGCCATTCTGGAGCGTGCCGGTGCCAAGGACGGCGATCTGGTGCTGATCGTGGGCGATGCCAAAAACGAGGTGGTCTGGGCAGCTCTGGGCGCTCTGCGCTGTGAAGTCGCCAAGCAGATGGGTCTGGTGGACCCCAACGAGTTCAAGTTCCTGTGGGTCACCGAGTTCCCCATGTTTGAATACAGTGAGGAAGAGGGTCGTTATCAGGCCATGCACCATCCCTTCACCGCTCCCATGGTGGAGGATGAGGATAAGATCCTCACCGACAAGGCCAACTGCCGCGCCCGTGCCTATGATATCGTCCTCAACGGCACCGAGCTGGGCGGCGGCTCCATTCGTATCAACACTCCCGAGATGCAGGAGAAGGCTTTCCAGGCACTGGGTATCTCCGACGAGGACATTCAGGAGCGCTTCGGCCATCTGGTGAATGCCTTCAAGTTCGGCGCACCTCCCCACGGTGGTCTGGCCTACGGTCTGGACCGTCTGTGCATGCTGATGGCAGGTGCCTCCTCCATCCGCGATGTCATCGCCTTCCCCAAGGTACAGAACGCCTCAGACCTGATGATGTCCTGCCCCGACGTGGTGGACAAAAAGCAGCTGGACGAGCTGTATATCTCTCTGGTTCCTCAGGATAAATAAGCTCTGGCTGCCCGGTTTATGCCGGGCAGCTTTTCCATTTTACAGCATATTCTCTTTCTTGCGAACATAGCATTTATTGCGTATGTACATTGTTAATTTTACCTGTTTTTTCACAAAATCCCTTGACACCTCTGATTTGGAAAGGTATTCTATTACGTATGTAAAAGGGAGTAGTCGGCGTCTTATTTGGCGCGGCAACATGCGTCAATACGGTCGGGAGACCCGCATTTGCCTGAAATGACAAGACTTTTGCGGCTTATTTTGTGCCGCGAAGGTCTGTTTTTTTTATGACTGGATACTCCGACTCCCGCAAGCCCGCTCACGCAATCTTTCCCATTGCAGAATTTGAAAAAGGAGACTTGTTGTTATGGATTTCTTCTACGACCTCTTTGGCACTCTCCTGAGCGTCACCTGGCAGGAACTGCTGATGATCGGCATTGGCTGTGCTCTGATCTGGTGCGCCATCAAGAAGGAAATGGAACCCACCCTGCTACTGCCCATGGGCTTCGGCGCTATTCTGGTCAATCTTCCCTCCGTCCATACTGAGGCGATCGAGACTCTGTTTAACGCCGGTATCGCCAGCGAACTTTTCCCCCTGCTGCTGTTCATCGGCATCGGTGCCATGATCGACTTCGGCCCCCTGCTGTCCAATCCTAAGATGTTCCTGTTCGGCGCTGCCGCACAGTTCGGCATCTTCTTCACTCTGGTTGTGGCTGTGGCGCTGGGCTTCGACCTGAAGGATGCCGCCTCCACCGCCATCATCGCCGCTGCTGACGGCCCCACCTCCATCTATGTGGCCAACTACTTCGATTCTAAGTATCAGGGCGCCATCATGGTGGCCGCCTACAGCTACATGGCTCTGGTCCCCATCATTCAGCCCCCCATCATCAAGGCCATCACCACCAAGAAAGAGCGCATGATCCGCATGCCCTACAACCCTGCCAGCATTTCCAAAACCACCCGCATCCTGTTCCCCATCTTCGTCACCATCATTGCCGGCAGCGTGGCTCCCAAGAGTGCTGAGCTCATCGGCTTCCTGATGTTCGGCAATTTGATCCGCGAGTGCGGCGTGCTGGATAGCCTCAGCTCCACCGCACAGGGCGCTCTGGCCAATCTGGTAACCATCGTTCTGGGTCTGTCTGTTGCTTTCCGCATGAAGGCCGACCTGTTCGTCACCTGGGAAACTCTGCTGATCCTGGCTCTGGGTCTGCTGGGCTTTGTGTTCGACACTGTTGGCGGTGTGTTCTTCGCCAAGCTGCTGAACCTGTTCTCCAAGGTCAAGGTCAATCCTATGATCGGCGCAGCCGGTATCTCCGCATTCCCCATGGCTTCCCGTATGGTTCATAAGATGGGTCAGGCCGAGGACAGAGGCAACTTCCTGCTGATGCACGCCGCAGGTGCCAACGTCAGTGGTCAGATCGCTTCTGTTATCGCCGGTGGTCTCATCATCACTCTGGTCGAGCAGGTTCTGTAATAAGGAGGACATAGAATATGAATATGGCTCTGATTATGACTTGCCTGGGCATCATGGCCAAGGGCATGGTTGGTATCTTCATTGTTATCCTCGTCATCTGGGGTCTGGTTGCCCTGCTGAATAAGGTCACCTCTCCCAAGTAAACACAATGCAAGGGTGGACGCTGCGGCGTCCGCCCTTTTTCTCTTTCCCGCGCCGATGTTGCATGCATTCCGCCGCTATGATACAATGTCAGAACAGGGGATCTCCTCTCCCGAATTCAGGAGGTAGGCGTATGTCCGAACTGACCTTGATCATCATTTCCTTCGGCATCGGTGCTGCTGTCATGGGTACATCCATCCTGCTTTGGCACCAGGACAGGAAAAATCAGCCACCGTCCGTTCCAGAACATACGCCATGCTTACCGCTGCGGCTCTGCTTCTCATGTACCCCTTTGGTGGATTTCTCTTTTTCTCACTTATCGAAAAGCTGCTGCCGGACGGCGGAGCATGGATTCTGCTTTTCAGTTCCATGTCGCTGATCGGTCTGATCCTGATAGCATGTTCTCTCTGTTTATATTTCTATAACCGTCATTTCGGCAATCCCATGAAGCAATGGAACTATGCCCTCTCCATCGTACTCGGCCTGCTGTTGACATGGCGGTACTACGGATATTTCCTAATCTCCGAATACATAATCCTTCCGCTGCTGCGGATCTTCTGACTCCTCATCATTTGATTTTGAAAGGATTTTTCCACATGAGCACCGAAAAACTGTACTACACCGACGCATTCTTACAGGAATTTACCGCCACGGTGCTGGAATGCACCGACTGGAAGGGTAAACCCGCACTGATTCTGGATCGCACCGCCTTCTATCCTGAGGGCGGCGGCCAGCCGGCCGACCACGGCACCATCAACGGTATCGCCGTACTGGATGTTCATGAAAAAGGCGGCGTGGTTTTCCACATTGTAGAAAAGCCTGTGGAAAACGTGGAAAACGCCATTTGCCGCATTGACTGGAAACGCCGCTTTGATCACATGCAGCAGCATTCCGGCGAGCATATTATCAGTGGTATCCTCTGTGAAATGTTCCATTGCGACAACGTGGGTTTCCACATGGGTGCCGACACTGTCACCATTGATTATAACGCCGATATCACATGGGAACAGGCCATGAAGGCGCAGCGCCGTGCCAACGCTGTCATTGCCGCCGATGTGGCCTCCGAAATCACATATCCCTCTCCAGAGGAACTTGCTGCGCTGGATTACCGCAGCAAAAAGGAGCTTTCCGGTCAGGTGCGGATCGTTCGCTTCCCCACTGCCGACTGCTGTGCCTGCTGCGGCACCCATGTCCTGCGGGCAGGACAGGTGGGATTGATTAAGATCCTCTCCTGCCAGAAATTCCGTGACGGTGTCCGCATGGAGATTCTCTGCGGCAACCGGGCACTGGAATTTTTCGACACCGTGTACGACCAGAACCGTATGGTGGCACAGGCACTTTCTGTCAAGATGCATGCCACCGCAGCGGCTGTGGATCGTCTGCAGGAAGAACTGACGAACGCAAAGCACCAGGCTGCACTGCTGGAAACTCAGCTCTTTACACAGACGGCACAGGCATATGCAGCAGCCGGAGATGTGCTGGTGTTCCAGCCGCCCATGCAGCCCGCCTCTGTCCGTCGTCTGTGCGACGCCGTGACAAAGGAATGCGGTGGACTATGTGCCGTGTTTGCCGGTGAAAACGGTCAGTACAACTATGCACTGGGTCGGGCCGACGGCGCCGATATCTCCGGGCTGGTAAAGGCTATGAACGCTGCTCTGAAGGGTCGCGGCGGCGGACGAAACGGCTTTGCTCAGGGCACAGCCGCCGCTTCTCAGCCGGAAATTGAGTCGTTCTTTCATCAATAACCAAGGGAGTATACTATGAACAATCATCAAAAGCGCATCCTCGCTTTGGTAGGCATGGTATCCCTCTGCTGCGCTGCAATGCTGCTGGTAGACGGTGTTCTGCGCCCGGACTATTGGTGGAAATCCGCCGCCAAGGTAACGCTTTTTCTCCTCTGTCCTCTGTTGTACAGCCGTATGGATCCTGCCTTCCATCCAAAGCAGTTCTTTATCGTCAGCCGCAGGGGTTTACTGCCGGCGCTGGGTCTTGGCTGCGGCGTATTCATGTTCATTATGGCAGCCTATTGGATTTTCAGTCAACTGGGTGATTTCTCTGCCATTACCGGGCTTCTGGAGGAAAATATCGGCGTAGACCGGGACAATTTTCTGCTGGTGGCCATCTATATCTCCTTAATCAATTCCCTGTTGGAAGAATTCTTCTTCCGCGGCTTCGCCTTCTTCACTCTAAAATCCCTTGTGGGCCGCGGATTTGCTTACGGCTTCAGCGCACTGGTGTTTGCTGTATACCATACAGCCATGATGCTTGGCTGGTGGGAATGGTGGCTCTTTGCACTGGCGCTGGCTGGTCTGTTTGTGGGCGGCCTTCTCTTTGACTTTCTCAACGAGCGGACAGGAACCATATGGGCCAGCTGGATGGTGCACATGTTTGCCAACTTCGCCATTAATACCGTGGGATGTATTCTGTTCGGCATCCTTTGATCCATGAACAAAGACAGGCGTCCTATCGGACGCCTGTCTTTGCGTATGAGCAGTCACAAAGAGGAACACTCTCTGTAGGACACTGTTTGATCATCCGAAGAAGATCAGGAAGAAACCTGCTGCCACGGCGGAGCCGATGACGCCGATGATACCGGCGTCATACCAGTTTTCCACTTCATTGTAGAAATAGTAGAAAGTACCGGATTCCGGCAGATTGGACATAAAAATGCCGAATGTAATGGGCAGAAGAAGAGGTTCAAACTTTTTGACGATAGCCAGATACAGCAGAACGAAGGAGATAAGAATCATCACACCGCTCTGCCATGTCAGAGCCGCAAAGCCGGAGTCGGCCAGGAGCTCTGTCAAAATGGACAGAAAGTTCAAGCTCCCTCCCTCTTAGCCTATGATAGCCAGAGCCTGGCCGGTAGTGACAACGTCGCCCTTTTTGACGTTGATGGCCTTGATGGTGCCAGCCACGTCAGAGACAACTTCCACTTCCATCTTCATGGCTTCCAGAACGATCACAGTCTGGCCAACAGAAACAGCAGTTCCCTCAGCAACCTTGATGTCCAGCACGGTACCGGGCATGGGAGCGGGCACAGCGTTGCCGCCGGCAGATGCAGCTGCGGGAGCAGGTGCATCTACAGGTGCGGCTGCCGGTGCAGCTGCAGGTGCGGCTGCAGGTGCAGCAACGGGAACAGCAGGTGCAGTCTGAAATGCGTCTGCGCGGACAACATCCACTTCATAACGCTTGCCGTTGACAGTAACATAGTATTTCATGATGCATTTCCTCCTGAAATATTCTTAGTAATTTGAATGTATCAAACCTCACGAATGCCGTTAATACGCAGCTCATGGGGCTGAACCTTCAGTTCCTCGCAGATCACAGAGGTCACGATAGAAACGATCTCACTGTCATCCTTCTCAGGAACCTGTGCTGCCTGAGATGCTACCGGCTGAGGTTCTTTTTTTTATCAGCCGCACTCAAGGCCTTTGCAAATGCAATAATCACCACAGCCAGGAAAATCAGGACCAGAAAAACGATCAGAAATCCCATAGCAGATGCCAGAAAAGACTCACCCAATGTCATTGTAGTGCCTGTCCACACAGAAATTCACCTCCTATTCCATTCGCACATCTTTGCAGGAGTCCCGTCAACCACTGCAGAATCCTCCCGCATTTTGTACAGTTGACAGTATAGCAAACCTGCTTGTCAATAGCAGTTAAAGGAGAAACCCTTTCTGTTAATTCTTCGTTAAGAACCTACAATTTTCAACTAAAATTGCCATATATTGCATAATAATTGATGAATATTTCGCATAAAATCTAAACAAAAACCAATGCTTTCTGCTGTTTCTTGCTGTAAGGATGATGTTTACTGGTGTTAAGGACGCCCGTTGCTGTTTCTCTTCATGCCTGTTTGCACAACAATAAATCCCGCCATCAAAAGGCAAAAGCGCCGTTCCCAATAAAAGGGAACGGCGCTTTTATCATTTAAACTTCTTGCTTTCTATGACGGCCATTTGGTCGCATCGGTTATTATACTCATTTTCCGCATGGCCTTTGACCCAATGGTAGCGGAGCTGATGGGTCTCCGCCAATTCCAGCAGACGTTCCCAAAGATCGGGATTCAGAGCCGGTTTCTTATCTGACTTCACCCACCCACGGGCACGCCAGCCTTTTGCCCAACCCTTTTCCAGACCGTCAATGACGTACTTGGAATCGCTCCAAAGCTCCACAATACATGGCTCCTTCAGCAATTCCAGCGCGGAGATCACTGCCGTCAGTTCCATGCGATTGTTAGTGGTTTCCGCTTCTCCGCCGGAGATCTCCTTTTTATGAGCGCCGTATATCAGGATAGCGCCCCAGCCGCCGGGACCGGGATTGCCGCTGCAGGCTCCGTCTGTATAGATGGTAACTGTTTTCATACCTGCTCCTGCGGTTCTGCGGCAGCTTCTTCCGTGGCTTCATGGTCAGTCAGCGCCATGGCAATGACCCGGTCGCCCTCTTCCTTGAACCGCATGACGATGACGCCCTGAGTAGCGCGTCCTGCGGAACGAATATTGGCAACCGGCGTACGGATCAGGATGCCGCCCTGGGTCACCAGCAGCAGATCCTCGCTGCCGTCCACCACCTTGACACCGATGACGCTTCCGGTCTTCTCTGTGACCATGTAGTTCTTAACGCCGATACCGCCGCGGCCAGTCACACGATACTCCTCCACGGGAGTACGCTTGCCGTAGCCGCGCTCGGTGATGGAAAGAACCTCCATCTCTTCTGTGGCACAGGCAGCACCCACCACATAGTCATCCTCACGCAGACGGATGCCGCGAACGCCCACAGCGGTACGTCCCATGGGCCGCACGTCGTTTTCATCGAAGCAAACCGCCATGCCGTCGTGGGTGGCAATGAGAATTCTGCGGCTGCCGTCTGTCTCCCGGACGGTCACCAGCTCGTCGCCCTCGTCCAGTGTTAGAGCGCGGATACCGCTCTGGCGGATATTCTTCAGGCTCTCCACCGGCAGACGCTTTACGGTACCCAACTTGGTGACCATAAACAGATACAGCTCATCCTCCGAGGTATCCCTGAAATGCAGCATCGTCTGGATGCGTTCTCCCTGCTCCACTTGCAGGATATTGACAATATTGGTGCCCTTGGCGGCCTTACCGCTCTCAGGGATCTGATAACCCTTCTTCCGGTACACCTTGCCGGTGTCGGTAAAGAAGAGAATATAGTCATGGGTGGAAGCTGTGAACACATCCACCACATAGTCCTCGTCACGGGTGGTGATGCCCTTCTTGCCCATGCCGCCCTTAGACTGTGCGGTATATTCGCTGACGGGAGTACGCTTGATGTATCCAGCCTTGGTCAGGGTAAAGACGCACTCCTCTTCCGCAATGAGGTCCTCGATGTCGATTTCATCGGCCACATCCTGGATCTCGGTGATACGGTCGTCGCCGTACTTGTCGCGAATGACGATGAGTTCTTCTTTCAGAACGCCTCGCAGCATTTCTTCACTGCCCAGCAGCTGGTTGTAGTAAGAAATTTTCTCCTGCAGCTCCTGATATTCGTTCTCCAGCTTTTCCCGGTTGAGGCCCTGCAGGGCAATCAGGCGCATATCGCAGATGGCCTGTGCCTGCACATCATCCAGACCGAAACGATTCATCAGGTTGGTCTTGGCATCGTCGTAGCTGGAACGGATGATGCGGATCACTTCGTCAATATTATCCTGTGCGATGAGCAAACCCTTTAACAGATGGGCACGCTCCTCCGCTTTTTTCAGGTCATACCGGGTACGGCGCACGATCAGCTGCTGCTGATAGGCCAGATACTCGTCCAAAATGCCCCGCAGAGACAGGATCTTGGGCTGGGTCTGGTTATCCACCAGCGCCAGCATATTCACCGCGAAGGAAGACTGCAGCGCCGTCTGCTTATACAGGCGATTGAGTACCACCTGAGGATTGGCGTCCTTTTTCAGCTCAATGACGATCCGCATACCGGTACGGTCCGTTTCGTCACGGATATCGCTGATGCCTTCCAGCCGCTTGTCCTCCACCTGATCAGCCATGTTCTTGATAAGCTGGCGCTTATTTACCTGATAGGGCAGCTCTGTGACAATGATGCGGGTACGGTCACGGCCGAATTCCTCAAATTCCACCCGGCCCCGGACGATGATCTTGCCACGGCCGGTAGCATAAGCGGCACGGATGCCGCTGCGGCCCATGATAATGCCCTTAGTGGGGAAATCCGGACCCTTGACGTGCTCCATCAGGTCTGCCAACTGGGCCTCAGGATCATCCAGCACGCAGATACAGGCGTTGATGACCTCGGTGAGATTATGAGGGGGAATATTGGTGGCCATACCAACGGCGATGCCGCTGGAGCCGTTCACCAGCAGATTAGGGAAGCGGCTGGGCAGGACCCGGGGTTCCATCCGGCTTTCGTCGAAGTTGGGATCCCAGTCCACGGTATCCTTGTCAATGTCCCGCATCATCTCGTTGGAGATCTTGCTCATACGGGCCTCGGTATATCGGTAAGCCGCCGGGGGATCACCGTCCACGGAACCGAAGTTACCCTGACCGTCCACCAGCATATACCGCATGGAGAAATCCTGCGCCATACGCACCATGGCGTCGTATACGGAAGCGTCGCCGTGGGGATGATATTTACCCAGCACATCGCCCACGCAGGTGGCGGACTTCTTGTGCTTCTTGTCGGAAGTCAGGCCGTTCTCATACATGGAATAGAGAATGCGGCGGTGTACCGGCTTCAGACCGTCACGAACGTCCGGCAAGGCGCGGGCCTTGATGACGCTCATTGCGTACTCGATGAAAGAGTTTTCCATTTCAGGAACCAGAGGAGACTCCACGATCACCTGATTGGGATAACGGATATCCTCCGGATTATACTGGGGTTTCTTGCTCATAACTCTTTCACCTCCTTAATAATCCAGATTGATGGCGTCCTTTGCCCGACGCTCAATGAATTCCTTTCGGGGCTCCACTTCCTCGCCCATGAGCATAGTAAACACCTGATCTGCCTTGATGGCATCGTCCAGCGTGATGCGGCGCAGGGTTCTCTGCTCCGGGTCCATGGTGGTATTCCAGAGCTCTTCCGGATTCATTTCGCCCAGACCCTTGTACCGCTGAATTTCGATCTTGGTACTGCTCTCTCCCCGCAGTTCGGCGGAGATCCGGTCACGCTCCTCATCGGAGTAGGCTACCCGCACGGTCTTGCCGCGGCTCAGCTTGTACAGGGGCGGTACGGCGGAATAGACGTAGCCCAGCTCGATGAGCGGCCGCATAAATCTGAAGAAGAAGGTCAGCAGCAGAGTGCGGATATGGGCGCCGTCCACGTCGGCATCCGCCATGATGATGATCTTATGATAGCGCAGGCGGCTGGCGTCAAATTCATCGCCGATACCGGCACCCAGCGCGGTGATAACCGGCAGTAGCTTTTCGTTGCCGTATACCTTGTCTACCCGGGCCTTCTCTACGTTCAGCATCTTGCCCCACAGGGGAAGGATGGCCTGGAACCGGGAATCCCGCCCCTGGGTGGCAGAGCCGCCGGCGGAGTCACCCTCAACGATGTATATCTCCGTAAGTTCGGGGTTGTTCTCGTTGCAGTCACGCAGCTTGTCGGGCATAGCGGCGCCGCCCAGCGCCGTCTTGCGGCGAACGGATTCACGGGCCTTTCTGGCAGCCTCACGGGCGCGGCTGGCCATCAGTGCCTTATCCAGGATCATGCGGCCAACCTGTGGATTCTCCTCCAGGAACTGCTCCAGCTTATCGGACACCACAGCGGAAACCAGCGTACGGATC
Organism: Oscillospiraceae bacterium; assembly: GCA_015067995.1. Taxonomy (GTDB): domain Bacteria; phylum Bacillota; class Clostridia; order Oscillospirales; family Oscillospiraceae; genus Oscillibacter. The sequence goes on along the minus strand of SVLJ01000007.1, from coordinate 35,182 downwards.
TCGCTGTTGCCCAGCTTTGCCTTGGTCTGACCCTCAAACTGGGCGTCTGTCAGCTTTACGGAGATCACTACGGTGAGGCCCTCGCGGCAATCATCGCCGGAAACCTTATCGTCATCCTTCAGCATACCCACCTTTTTACCGTAAGCGTTGAGCACGGTAGTCAGGGCGCGCTTAAAGCCCTCCTCATGCATGCCGCCCTCGGGAGTGCGGACATTGTTGGCAAAGGAGTGGATATTATCCTTGAAGCTGTCGTTATACTGAATGGCGATCTCCGCCATGGAATCGTCCTTCTGACCTGCCATGTAGATGACAGACTCATGGAGAGGCTTTTGATACCGGTTCAGCCAGACAACAAATTCCCGGATACCACCCTCATAGCACATGGAGTGATACCGTTCATCTTCCGGCTTCTCCGCAGACTCACTGCGCTGATCCGCAATGGTGATTCGCAAACCGGCGTTAAGGAAGGCCTCCTCCTGCATACGGGTATGGAGAGTATCATAGTTGTATACCAGCTCCTCGAACATCTCGGGATCCGGTTTGAATGTAACGGTGGTACCGGTACGGTCAGTGGTACCCACGATCTTCATTTCCTGGGTAATGTGACCACGGGAGAACTTCATCTCATGGATCTTGCCGTCCTTGTGTACCTGCACCTCCAGCCACTCAGAGAGGGCGTTGACAACACTGGCACCCACGCCGTGGAGACCGCCGGACACCTTATAACCGCCGCCGCCGAATTTGCCGCCGGCATGCAGCACGGTAAACACCACTTCCAGCGCCGGACGGCCCGTCTGAGCCTGAATGTCCACAGGAATGCCGCGGCCATTGTCTGCAACGGTAATGGTATTGCCATCATTAATGGTGACGGTGATCTCCGTACAGTAGCCTGCCAGAGCTTCGTCTATGGAGTTGTCCACGATCTCATACACCAGATGGTGAAGACCGCTGGTGGAAGTGGAACCGATATACATACCGGGCCGCTTGCGGACAGCCTCCAGTCCTTCCAGTACCTGAATCTCCGATGCGCCGTATTCGATATCTTCGGATACTGCTGTGGTATTCAGGATCTCATTTTCTGCCATGAATGGTTCTCCCTTCTGTCAGGCTTGCGGGACAGATCATCCGGATCCGTTCCTCTGCTCCTGGGTTTTGCCGGTACTCAGAACTCCGGCTTATCGGATTCGCCGCGTTTTTGCAGCGTTGCTGTATTGAACTGTGAAAGATATACGATCTGGGGGTGATAAGGGTGATCGCATACCACAAAAGATTTGGGAATATCGCCGGAAACGTCCAGCACGACTCCCTCTGATTCCGCCCGGCTCAGAAACTCCTGTGACCGGCGATTATAGCATACCTTGTCGAGATCAAAGATACCGATGATGCGCCTTTTCGGTATGATCTCGGTCTGTCCGATACGAAGATACATAATTTTTAATGCTCACTGTCGAGATCGTCCAGCAGATCGTCATCACAGGCATCCATTTCCGTACCGTTCTGCCCCATAATCTCCATGGTGCGCATCCGGCGCTGATCCTTTGCCTGCTCCACATACTGATGAAGCGTTTCCTTTACCTCACGCGGCTTTTTCACATTGATCAGATCCAGATGCGGCAATGTCTTGTCGGAGGAATGGACGCAGATGGTACCCACGCCGAACAGCCGCTGTCCAAGGGACATTTTCAGTTCCAGATCCCGCACGCGGTACAAAAGCACTTCTTCTTGTGTGATATTCAGAAATCCCTTTTCACAGAAAAGACGGTCCTCACTGAGGCGATAGCGGGTAAATGTAATGGGCATGCCCAAAATACGCTTACGGTCTTTCCAAATAAACTGGATCGCTTCCATACAGTTCCTCCTTTTCCCGCTGCTTTGCAGCGCAGTTAAAACATCACTCCACAGTTCCCTGCTTTACGTGAAACACTTTTCCGTTCAGCAGCTCTGCCAGACGATCATCCTCGCAGCAGGTAATAAATACCTGACCACCGGAAATGCGGTTTAGAACAAATTCCTGCCGCTTAGGATCCAGCTCACTGAGTACATCGTCCAGCAGCAAGATGGGATATTCTCCAGTGGTATTTTTCAGAATTTCACGTTCCGCCAGCTTGATGGCCAGAGCGGCAGTCCGGGTTTGCCCCTGTGATGAGTAGGTCTTTGCCTCACGCCCGTTGATGGCAACGTTGAGATCATCCTTGTGCGGACCGGAGAGACACAGCCTACTGGCAATCTCCGCTTCCCGGTGGTCTGCCATGTGTCTGCGCAGCTGTTCCTCCAGCTCCGGTATTTCTGCCATGATATCTGTCACAGAGGACACCGTCTGATATCTGATGTCAAGATGCTCCTTTCCTCCGGAGCATTCCGCATGGTTGGCGACGGCATATTCCGCAAGCCGCTGCACATATCTGGCCCGGTAATGGATGAGAATGGCACCGCACTGCACCAACCGCTCACTGAATTCCGGCAGCATGGTCAGGAGATCCGGATACTCCTCGCTGTCACGAAGAATACGGGTCTTATGCTCATACGCCTTGTTGTACTCATTGAGCACCATAACATATCTGGGCCGCAGCTGGCACAGAGCAATATCCAGAAACTTTCGTCTTGCGGCAGCGCCTTCCCGGATCAGATACAGGTCATCGGGACAGAAAAACACTGTCTGAAACACGTCGCTGAGGGCAGCGGCATTTTTGGCAGTAACACCGTTGACAGTCATTTTCCGGCGCTGTCCGCGCTGCAGAGTAATATCCACACGAAAATCCCGCTGACGGGATTGGATCTCACCCATAATCCGGGCACCATCGGCATCAAAGCGGATCAGTTCCCGGTCTGTTCTTGCCCGGGGCGATCTTCCGCAAGAAAGGTATACGATGGCTTCCAGCAGATTTGTCTTTCCCTCAGCATTTTCGCCGAAAATCACATTACAACCGGAATCAAATGACAGAGATTGAACAGTATAGTTACGAAAATCCTGCAGGTGCAGTCCGTTAATCTGCATAGGCTACTGTCAGCGCCTGCCCGTCAAACAAAACCACGTCGCCGGGACGAATCTTCTTTCCGCGCATGGTGCACACTTCACCGTTGACGGCCACTTCACCGCCCTGAACGCACTCCTTGGCCATGCCGCCAGTCTCCACTAAATTGGCATACTTCAGAAGATCCTGCAGCTTGATAAATTCTGTATGAATGGTAATGGTCTTCATGCTGCCTCCCTTACTCGCTGGCCTTCAGACGCACCGGAAGCACCATGTACAGGAAGTTATCCTGACCGTCCACAGGCACGATGATAGCGGGAGAAACGCCGGTATTCAGCTCAATGCGCACAGCATCGGCAGGTGCATAGCGCAGAGCGTCAATGAGATAGCGATTGTTAAAGCCGATTTCCAGACCGTTGCCGTCACCCATGATGCGGCAGACGTCCTTCGCCTCACCATTGCCGGTCTTGGCGGAAAGCATCACCTTATCATGATCAAAAATGCAGCGGACGGGGCTCTTCAGCTTATCGCTGATCACTACGGAAACGCGGTCGATGCTGTTGATCAGCGCCTTGGTGTCTGCCACAACGGCAATGGGATTCTTTCTGGGAATGGCATTTCTATAATCCAGAAATTCACCTTCCAGACGGCGGCATATCAGCTGTGTATCGCCCACAGTGAAGAGAATGTGACGGCGGCCCAGAGTCACTTCCGCCAGATCGTCCGTCTCTTCACAGATCTTCTGTACCTCATTAAGAGCGCCGCCGGGTGCCACAAAGGTAAATGCGCCGCCCTCGATCCGCTCCAGAGGCTCTTTCCGGTAAGCAAGACGGAAACCGTCCACCGCCACCATGGTCAGTCCGCTGTCGGCGATCTCAAACAGAGCGCCGGTATGAACAGGACGGCTTTCGTTGGTGGAAACAGCAAAGGAGGTCTGCTCAATCATGCTGCGCAGGACCTTCTGCTGGATAGCCACGCCGTAATCGTCCTCCACAACTGGCAGCTCGGGATAATCTGTGGCAGACAGACCCAGAATATCAAAGTCGGCGTCTCCACAGCTCAGATGCACCATATTTCTGGCATCTGCGCTGAATACTACCACATCATCGGGCATCTTGCGGATAATATCACCAAACAGACGGGCATTCAGCACCAGCTCACCGCCCTCCACCACATCGGCAGAAATGGTGGTGCGGATACCGGTCTGCATGTTGTAGCCTGAAATAGTCAGATCACTGCCGGCCTGCAGCAGCAGGCCTTCCAAAGCGGGGATCGAGCTCTTCTGAGCCACCGTACGGGAAGCAATATTGATGGCGTTCTGTAAAAGCGCCTTCTCGCAGGAAAATTTCATCATAGTCCGTATCCTCTCTTTTTTCAGGATAGATGTATATTAAAAAGAAAATAAATATATTTATGTTAGAATCAGGGGCAGTAGAGCATTTTTTTGTGGAAATCCCACGTAATACCTTGTGCCGCAGCGGATTCCGATTCCACAGCTTTCGTGGAAAAAGAACAACTTTTTTTTACTCTCGCTGTTTTTAAAATTTATCCACCCTTTTGTTTTCCTTTTCCACAGGAAAGCGGGGAAAAGTCAGCGCTTGGAATTGATGTTGGTTTTGATTTCCTTGATGGTCTCTGCAAAAGCCTTGTCAGTCTTCATCTGTGCTTCTACCTTATCCAGAGAATGGAGAACCGTGGTGTGATCGCGGTTTCCGAATTCTCTGCCGATGTCGTCCAGAGAAAGGTTGGTCATAGAACGAATCAGGTACATGGCCACCTGCCGCGCCTGGGTCATGTCCCGGCGGCGCTGAGGGCCGCGGATGGCTGCTTCGTCCAGATTATAATATTTGCAGATATAATCGATAATGACGCCGGGAGAGGGGACGTATTCGTTGCTGCGCTTGAGCATATCCCGGATGGCACGCATGACAGTGTCCTCATCTACCTCGTCGCCCAGCAGCTCCTTGTATGCCTTGATCTTATTGACGGTACCTTCCAGCTGACGTACGTTGGCTGTGACATTCTCTGCAATATAAGCGGCAATTTTGTCCGGCAGATCCAATCCCAGCAATGCGGATTTGCTCTTAACGATGGCAAGTCTTGTTTCAAATTCCGGCGGTGCCACGTCTACCAGCAGTCCCCACTCAAAACGGGTCTGCAAACGATCCTCCAGCTGCATCATTTCAGAGGGCGGCCGGTCGGATGTCAGTACGATCTGGCGTCCGGACTCATACAAGGTGTTGAATGTATGGAAGAACTCTTCCTGCGTCTGCTTTTTACCGGCAATGAATTGTACGTCATCCACCAGAAGCAGCGTTGCCTGACGGTATTTTTCCCGCATTTCCGCTGTTTTGGAAGGGCCTGCCTGAATGGCCGCCACCAACTCGTTGGTGAGGTCATCACCTTTAACGTAAGCGATCTTTGCGGACTTATCCCGCTTTCGGATCACATTTGCGATGGCGTAAATAAGATGCGTCTTGCCCAGACCGGAATCGCCGTAGATAAACAGCGGGTTATAGCTTCTGGCCGGATTTTCCGCCACGGAAACAGCGGCGGCATATGCCAGTTTATTTTCCGGGCCCACCACGAAGGACTCAAAGGTCAGCTCATCATTGCCTTCTCCAAAGCTCTTGGCAGCGGATTCACCTCCGCCAAAAGTGTGATACTCCTCATCGTTGAGAATCTTCACGGCAATATCTGTGGAAAACAGATCCCTCAGGGAGGACTGTATGTTTTTCATAAACAGATTCCGGATATAACCGGTCTTAAAATCGTTGGAACAATGCAGATAGAGTGTACCATCCCGGAGATCCACTGCTTCCAGCTCGTCGAACCAGGTTTTGATGGTGGTTTCGGAAAGATCACGTTTCAGCTGAATCAGAACATTGTTCCAGATATCTGCTACGGAATTCAAAAAACACCCCTCCTTGTGTAAAATCACAAAATATACCAATTTAATATATTATACCAGAAATCCACAAAAAGTACAACACATATTCTAATAATAAGAACTGTCATAATGTAGAAAATTCGGCGATATTTTCCGCAGAACATAGCTGTGTTTTGATCAAAACAGCTACGAAAATACAATATTTTGTGTTTCAGAAAAATTTCTGCACAAAACAGGCTGTTTTCATGAAATTTCAGCGGATTTTTTAAGTTTTTATTGACACTTTTCCATTTCTTATGTATACTAAACGTTGCGTCATCAAATGGCGCCTGATAAAGTTCGCCGCGGAGCATCGCTCCGTCGGGCAGTGCCGTCGGCATTCAGGCGGCCGGATTATTAACAGGAGGTGTTTCCAATATGGCTACCAAGCGTACCTATCAGCCCAAGAAGCTGCACGGACAGAAGGTTCACGGCTTCCGCAAGAGAATGTCCACCGCCAATGGCCGCAAGGTTCTGGCTCGCCGCCGCGCCAAGGGTCGCGCTCGTCTGTCCTACTGATCAGGAAGACTAAGCGTGCGGGAGACACTTTGAACAGATCTGTCAGGGACGGCAGGGATTCGCAGAGATTCCTCCGTCCCTTGTAGAGTTTCTATCATAAATACCCTGTTCAAAGATAAAAACGGAAAGCTGGGAGTACATGAAACGAGCGGTGACACTGAAAGAGAATTATGAGTTTCGCCGCCTGTACCAGAAAGGTGCTTCTGCCGTGGACCGCAACATGGTGATCTACTGTAGGAAGAATCATCTGGGCCGCAACCGCTTCGGTTATGTGTCCTCTGTGAAGCTGGGCAATGCTGTCACAAGAAACAAGGCACGCCGTCGTCTGCGGGAAGTAAGCCGTCTGAATGCGGACAGGCTGAAAACAGGCTACGATATCATCCTGGTGGCACGCACCAGGACGGTTAGTGCGCCCTTTTCCGAACTGATGGACACGTATGTACGCCTTGCCGAGAAGCTTTCGCTTCTGAAGGAGGGCATATGAAACGGGTTCTGATGGCTCTGGTCCGATTTTATCGAGTGGCCATTTCTCCCTATCGTCCTCCCTGCTGCCGCTTTACGCCCACCTGCTCCCAGTATGCACTGGAGGCACTGGAAAAATACGGCGCCATCAAAGGCAGCTGGCTGGCATTCCGAAGAATCCTGCGCTGTCACCCTTTTCATAAGGGGGGCTATGACCCTGTTCCTTAGGATCGCACGGTTACCGTGGGGTCCTGTCTCTGCATTCAGGAAAATGTATGATCCTGCGGGTACGCGTTTACCCATTATTAATCGGAGGAAAACGAAGTGTTTTATTACATTTGTTACCCCTTTGCCGCACTTCTGCGTTTGTTTTACAGCGTAACGAATTCCTACGGCCTGTCTCTGATCCTGTTCACCTTGGTGGTGAAGCTGGTGATGATGCCCTTCCAGATGAAGTCAAAGAAGAGCATGGTTCGCATGAACCGCATGAATGGACAGATCCAGGAGATCCAGAAGAAGTACGCCAACAATCCCCAAAAGCAGCAGGAAGAACTGCAGAAGTTCTATACCGAGCAGGGTGTCAATCCCATGGGTGGCTGCCTGTGGAGTTTCCTGCCCCTGCCCATCCTCATTGCTCTGTATAACATCATCCGTGAGCCCATCGTGTATTTCATGAACTTCGGTTCCAAGGCCAACGGACAGGCAGTGCTGGAAGCTGCCAAGGAACAAATTTCCAATGCCGGTATTACTCTGACCAGCAGTGCCGGCTATGAGCAGATCGAGATCATCCGTGTCATCAACGAGAAGTTCCCTCAGTTCATCAGCCAGCACGAAGGCTGGGTGTCTGTGGATTACAACTTCCTTGGTATCAATCTGGAAATCATCCCCACCGAGGCTCTTGGTATGCTGAAGGCCGGCATCACCTGGGGTGCTATTGGTCTGTTCCTGATTCCCCTTATCTCCGCTGCGCTAAGCCTTCTGCAGAGCAAGGTGGCCATGATGGGTCAGAAGACCAGCAATCCCTCTTCCAACAGCATGCTGTATATGATGCCTCTCATGTCCCTGTGGATCGGCTTTACTCTGCCTGCCGCACTTGGTGTGTACTGGATTGCCAACAGCGTGTTCTCCATCATTCAGGAATTCTTCATGGGCAAGTTCTATAACGCCAAGCTGGAGGCTGAGGAGGATGAGCGCCAGAAGAAGCTGGAGGAAGACCGCCGCAAGCGTCAGGAGGAAGGCCGTCTGATGCAGGAGAAGCGTGCAGCCGAGGGCGAGAAGAAGCTTACCCTGAAGGAAAAGCAGCTTGCCGCTCAGGAAGCCAAGGCCAACAAGAAGAAGATCTCCACTACTGAAGCAGGCCGTGTGGGTGAGCGTCCCTATGCCCGTGGCCGTTCCTATGTGGCAGATCGCTATGACGATAAATAAGGAGCTTGCTGTTAAATGAGTTATATTGAAGTAACGGGCAAGACTGAGGATGAGGCTATCCAGAAAGCCCTTGCACAGCTGGGTCTTGACCGTGACGATGTGTCCGTTGAGATCCTGGAGCGTGCGAAATCCGGTTTTCTGGGTCTGGGCGCCTGCCCTGCCAAGATCCGTGTTACCTACGGTGAGACTGAGGATATTCTTGCCGATCTGAAGCCCATGGCTCCCGCAGCAAAGGAAGAGCGCAAGAGCGCTAAGACTCAACAGCCAAAGGCTGAAAAGAAGCCCGAGCGCAAGGAGGAGAAGCCAAAGCAGGGAAATAAGCCCGAATCCAAAGCGGAGAAGGCTGTAGAACCCAAGCAGGCAAAACCCCGTCAGGAGAAGCCAAAGGACGAAAAGCCCAAGGTACAGCCTGCCCCCTTACAGAATGACGGCGAAGAAGTCAGCGACGAGAAGGCACAAGCCATCCGCAGCTTCCTGACCGGTCTTCTGGAGCACATGGGCGTCACCGCTGAGGTGAAGGTTTACCTGCCTGAGAAGGGCCGCTACAAGGTTCTGCTGGTGGGTGACAATCTTGGTGCTCTCATTGGCCGCAGAGGCGAAACGCTGGATGCCGTGCAGCAGCTGACCAGCTACTCTGTCAACCGCGGCAGCGGCAGCCGTGTCCGCGTCCAGCTGGATGCGGAAAACTATCGTGACCGCCGTGAAAAGAGTCTGCAGCATCTGGCCAACAAGGTGGCTGCCAAGGTGGTCAAGTACCGCCACAGCGTCACTCTGGAGCCCATGAACGCCTATGAGCGACATGTGATCCATACGGCGCTGCAGGATGTTCCCGGTGTTACCACCTATTCCACCGGTGTGGAGCCCAGCCGCCGGGTCATCGTAGCCTACGACCGGGAAAAGAAGTAAACACCAAACGCCGCCCATCGGGCGGCGTTTTTCTATTACAATTTTATAAATAGCTGTGACAAAATCCCATTTTGTTTCGTCTAAAGGGTGAATGCATTCAAACCGAAGAAGGTGAACGTATGGAAACAGCGGAATTTACAGCTGCCGCAGAGCAGTATCAGGATATGGTATACCGCATTGCTCTGTCGCATCTTGGAAATTCTCAGGATGCGGAGGACGCTGTACAGGAGGTATTTATTAAGCTGTACCGTCAGGATATTCCCCCAGTCGGCGACTCTCTGCGGTATTGGTTGATCCGTGTGACGGTGAACCATTGCCGTGATCTTCTGCGCAGTCCGTGGCGGAAGCGGAGAGTTTCCATGGCTGAGTTGGCGGTGGAACAGACAGAGCCGGTATTTGACCGTGAAGAGCAGCGGGAGCTGTTTTGTGCAGTCATGGCGCTGCCGGAAAAATATCGTACGGTTTTGTACCTATTTTACTATGAGGAACTGTCTGTACAGGAAACAGCGGAGGTGCTGAAGCTGAGCCGATCCGCAGTTACCACTCGATTAGCCCGTGCCCGGGCAAAGCTGAAAGAAAGGTTGGAGGTATGGCAGGATGAATAACAAGCAGCGTTATCGGGATACATTTGCGCAGGTACGCTTCACCGGGCGGCTTGTGCCGGAGGAGATAGCAAATAGAAACCGTCCACATTCTATAAAGCGGCTGGTGATGCTGGCAGCGGTGATTTGTGTGCTGGCAGTGCTGGGCATTACCGCCGGCGCTTCAGGCATGTTCGGGCTGCAGGGTATGGTGCTTCGTCCGGACCGGGAACTGTCCGCCGGCACTGACAGCACAGGAAACGGGCAGGAGCCTCCGGAAATCAGTATTCCTGTGGAAACCTATGATCTGGTAGACACCATTTCACTTTCCGGCTTTGCCGGAAGCCCGGAAAAACAGGCAGTGGCGGAGTGGCAGCAGTTCCTCAGCGGTTATGACGCAGATAAAGAATTGCTGAATGCCGTTGGAAACAATCCCACAGGACTGGAACAAAAATACGGCTTATATTACGTTTATACACAGGAAATGGCCGACAAACTGGAAGAGATCACAGCCAAATACAGTCTGCGGCTCCATACCCAATTGTCCGAAGTGCCCGGCACATGGGATCGGGCGGCTGGCGGCACATTTCTGGCCGAATCTGTGCGGGGCTTTTACGGCTATATGTATGAGGACGGTAGCTTTCATTTTGACGGCGAATGGAATATATCCGACAGCCGAATTTTGAATTTTCAGTTTGGCCGCTGGGTGAAGGGTTCCTTCAACGAGGTGGTACTGAGCATCGGGTATGCGGACGATTACCGGGAATGGACATATATGACCGATTGTGGCATTGCGGTCACACTGGCCATCAGTCCTCATAAATCGCTGGTACTGATGGAAGCGGAGGATGCCATTATCACCATCAACGTGCTGGAGGGCAGCGATACCGGTTACCTGGGCAATGAGTCTGGCATTACGGAGGAAATTCTGGAAGCTTTTGCAGACAGTATTGATTTTACCGTCCTTTCCCCTGTCCGGGAGCCGATCCTGCCGCTGGAGGAGCCTGTGCAGCAGCCGGAAGGAGATCTGTTTCTCCAAAATACCGGTATCACAGAAGCTGCTGCACAGGAATTCTACTGTGCGCTTTATCGTGCGGTGGACAAAAATCGCCGTCAGGATGTAGCAGAAATGATCGCCTGGCCCAGAAAAGTGGTGACTCCTGATGGGGAATTTTTCATACAGTCGGCGGAGGAGTTCCTTCCCCATTATGCAGACGTTTTCACCGACGATGTGGTGATGGCAATGCAGCATAACCAGTATACCATGGAACGGGCAGACCTGTTTGCATGGGACGGTCAGGTCTGCGGAGCCGGCGGAGAGATCCGTTTTGGCTTGGTGGATGGAGCGATCCGCGTCCAGACCGTGCATGTGCCTGCTGCATCTATGGGAATATCCGTGCCGGAAAAGAGATGAGGCAAAGCACCTGCCATCAGACAGCACTGTGTCTGATGGCAGGTGCTTATAAAAGAGAAATCTCATTCAAAAAGGTGTTATCCACAGGAAAACTTGACATTTACCGCAAAACATGATACAGTTTCCCACGATATCAAAAGGCTGTGACAGGGAACAGTACCCTCACAGACCGGGCAGCAGAGAGGGGACGGACGGTGCAAGTCCCTGCCGGTCAGAGGAGAAGGCGCCCTTGAGCTGCGGTACGGAAATGTACCGCCGGACTCCGCCGTTATCGGAAATGAAGTGTCCGGCTGAGCCGGGAATTCAGGTGGAACCGCGGACATTGTTCGCCCTGAGCCAATTCTGTTGGCTTCAGGGCGTTTTTTACGTTTTGAGCCAAACAGCATCTTTGATAAAAGGAGATTGTCAGCATGAAAAACACCGAAAAGACCATGGAAAAAATTGTTGCCCTGTGTAAGGGCCGCGGCTTTGTATTCTCCGGCTCCGAGATTTACGGCGGCCTGGCCAATACTTGGGACTACGGCCCTCTGGGCGTTGAGCTGAAGAACAACGTGAAGAAGGCATGGTGGAAGAAGTTCGTTCAGGAGAATCCCTATAACGTGGGTCTGGACGCTGCCATCCTGATGAATCCTCAGGTTTGGGTGGCCTCCGGCCATGTGGGCGGCTTCTCCGATCCTCTGATGGACTGCAAGGAGTGCAAGGAGCGTTTCCGCGCCGATAAGGTCATCGAGGATTGGTGCGCCGAGAACAACTTCGATCTGGGCAAGGCTGTGGATGCCCTGAGCCAGGCTGAAATGAAGGAATTTGTGGAAGAGCACAACATTCCCTGCCCCACCTGTGGCAAGCATAACTGGACGGATATCCGTCAGTTCAACCTGATGTTCAAGACCTTCCAGGGTGTCACTGAGGATGCCAAAAACACCGTCTATCTCCGTCCTGAGACCGCGCAGGGCATTTTTGTCAACTTCCAGAACGTTCAGCGCACCACCCGCCGCAAGCTTCCCTTCGGTGTCTGCCAAGTGGGTAAGTCCTTCCGCAACGAGATCACTCCCGGCAACTTCACCTTCCGCACCCGCGAGTTCGAGCAGATGGAGCTGGAGTTCTTCTGCAAGCCCGGCACCGAGCTGGATTGGTTCAAGTACTGGAAGGAATTCTGCCACCAGTGGCTGCTGAATCTGGGCATGAAGGACGAGAATCTGCGTCTGCGTGACCACGATCCCGAGGAGCTGAGCCACTATTCCAACGCCACCACCGACTTCGAGTTTGTCTTCCCCTTCGGCTGGGGCGAGCTGTGGGGCGTTGCTTCCCGCACCAATTTTGACCTGACCGCACATCAGACTACCTCCGGCAAGGACCAGACCTACTTCGATCAGGAGTCCAACGAGCACTATATCCCCTATGTCATCGAGCCCTCTCTGGGCGCCGACCGTGTCACGCTGGCCTTCCTGGTGGATGCCTATGACGAGGAAGTGGTGGGTCAGGACAAGAAGGGCAACGACGATGTCCGCGTTGTTCTGCACCTGCATCCCGCTCTGGCTCCCTATAAGGTGGCCGTCCTGCCTCTGAGCAAGAAGCTCTCCGACAAGGGCCGCGAGGTTCAGGAAATGCTCAGCAAGTACTGGATGGTGGACTTTGATGATGCCGGTTCCATCGGCAAGCGCTATCGCCGTGAGGATGAGATCGGCACTCCCTACTGCGTCACTGTGGACTTCGACACCGTGGGCGATGAGAACACCGCCGGTGATAACTGTGTCACCGTCCGTGACCGTGACACCATGGAGCAGGTGCGCGTGCCTATCAGCGAGCTGAAGAACTGGCTGGAAGAAAAGCTGGCCTATTGATGTAAAGACCAATAAAACCGGGCGCATCCGCGCCCGGTTTGAAATCCATATATGGATAAGTACCCAGACATTGGTTCCTGTCAGGAAAGGATCTTCTTATGATGCAAAAGGAAAAAGTCAACAGAATGTTCCATAAGCTGTTTCCGTTAAAAATGGAACAGAATCCATGGCGGCGTCTTATTTGGAACCTGCTGAGCGCATTGCTGGGAGGTCTTTTCACAACGCTGGCAGTGATGCTCATTACCGCCAACGATTTTTCTGCATTTGCAGCACTGATTCCCGGACATATGGCAGCAATGCTCTGGAATACCATGTTTTTCGCGCTTTTGTCCCTTGTGCTTGGCTTAATTGTGAAGCGCCTGTGTTGGGGATATCTTTTGGCTTCTTTGGTGGGAATCGGATTTACCATTATCAATCATTACAAAATGCTGATCACAGCGGTTCCACTGGAACTGCATGAGGTTGCGCTGGCAAATCGACTGGGTGCCATTACGGCACTGAACGCAGCGTCGATTCGTGTCACAGCTCCCATTGTGACAGCGATTCTGATCATGGTTGTCTGGTTCATTATATTGCTGGTGATTGCAGCACCGGCCTTAAACATGAACTGGAAGTACAGTATTTCCGCTGCAGCCGGATCGTTGGCGGCATTTATTCTGTTGTTCGTGGTGCTGATTGATCTGCTGGTCTATGTCCCTGCAGGCGTGTCTCTTGACAACCGCAGTCCTCAGATGAAAGTATACAGCCAATGCTTTGTACCTCTTGGGTTATGGCGTTCCGTTCTGTTTCAGGATGAGCGGGAGCTGATAGATGTCAATGATGAAGACGCTTTGCAGGATCTGATGAATAGCCTGCAGGGGAGCTTGGACAGTGCTTCCGGATCCGGTTCGTCACAGACCGAAACGCCTGCGCAGCCTGAGCCGCCTGCACAGACCGAGCCGTCTGCGCAGCCTGAGCCGCCTGCACAGCCCGAGCCGCCTGCGCAGCCTGAGCCGCCTGCACAGACCGAGCCGCCTGCACAGCCCGAGCCGCCTGCGCAGCCCGAGCCGCCTGCGCAGCCCGAGCCGCCTGCGCAGACCGAGCCGCCTGCACAGACCGAACCGCCTGCGCAGCCCGAGCCGCCTGCGCAGCCCGAGCCGCCTGCGCAGCCCGAGCCGCCTGCGCAGCCTGAGCCGCCTGCGCAGCCTGAGCAGCCCGTGCAGCCTGAGACACCGGTACAACCGGAAGTCCCTGCGCAGACGGAGCCAAACATCATTCTTGTTTTGGCGGAATCTTTCTTTGATGTTACCGATTTGCAGGGCGTGACCTATGAGAAGGATCCGCTGGCGGAATTCCATGCCCTGCAGAGCCAATCGGTGTCCGGTCGTTTTTTCAGCCGCACGCTGGGTTATGGCACCTGCAATATTGAATTGGAGATCTTTACAGGTATCAACAGTGCTCTGCTGAAAAAGGGAGACGATCCGCTTCATTGGGAGCCTGCCGATGTATCTGTGTTTCCCACGGTCCCGGAAATTTTACGGGATAGCGGATATTACACCGGATTGGTGCACATGTTTAACGATACGATTTACAATCGGAGGAAACTGTTCTCTCAAATGGGATTCCAGGACATGTATTTTTCCGAGAATTTCGCAGCCATTGATCCCGATGCCGCCGCTGCTCAGGACTATTGGAAATACCTGTCGCCCAAGATCAGCGGAGATTATTACGGTGACGATTACATGAGTGATCTCATCATTGATATGTACGAGAAGGAAGGCACGAAGGGTCCTGTGTTCCTGTATGCCTCGTCCATGGAGAACCATACACCCTATACTGCCGATAAGTACTCACAGTATGACTATCCCTTTACCACAGAGGCGCCCCTGTCCTCTCAGGCGACAGGTGTGCTGAACGCCTATACGCAGGGCGCGGCCAGCGGTTCCAAGGCTTTGCAGAAGCTGGTGGATTATTTCTCTCAGGTGAAGGAGCCTACGGTTATCTTGTTCTTTGGCGACCATTGTCCCGGACTTGGTCTGGATTCCGGTTCCGTATATACGGAACTGGGAATCTACGATGGTAATGTCTACTCTCTGTCACCGGAACAGGGGGCGGATCTGTTTGCTGCTGATTATCTCATCTGGGCCAACGATCCTGCCCTGCTGCCTGCCGCGGCAGGGACGAAGCGGGATGCTTCCTGCGGCTTTTTTGGCCTGGACATACTGGCTGCTGCCGATGCTGCGCTGCCCCGCTATTGGCAGATGGTAAAGAATATGCAGCAGCAGAGCTTGTGCTATAACGACATCTATTTTGTGGGACAGGACGGCAAGATCTGCTGGACGGATCAGATTCCTCAGAGTGTGGATACCACGCCGTTTGTTCAGATGGCGTCGATTCTGACAGATGCCCGGGGAGAGCGTAAATTGACGGATTGGCTGTGTCAGGTATCCTGACAGGTGAATTCTCCGGAAAACAGGGTTTTGGCCGGGAATCCATTGGTAATTCACAATTCGTTTACAGGAATAACACAATTTCGCCACGATTTGGGTGTATTGTAAAATCAAGCAAAGGGTATTCCCGACCCGATGCATTTTTCTCCCTCCTAACACACACAACAGGAAACGCCGGCACATTTGTGCCGGCGTTTCCTGTTCCCTCTTGCCTAAGCGGTGGTCAGATGCTACAATACATCACAACAAACATAACAAGGAGGCTTCTCCATGACCTTTGCCGAACTGTCTGCCGCACGGTACTCTCTGCGGAAATTTGCTGCCACCCCTGTGGAGCAGGAAAAGCTGGATCTCATTCTGGAGGCCGGCCGCAACGCACCTACCGCCCATAACAATCAGCCCCAGCGCATTTTTGTGATCCGTACGCCGGAAGCACTGGAGAAAGCTGATGCCTGCACCGCCGCACATTTCCATCCGCCGGTGATTCTGGTGGTGGCCTATGACCCAGAGCCCGCGTGGAAGCGTGAGCACGACGGAAAGAACCACGGCGAGATCGACGCTGCCATCGCCGCCACCCAGATGATGCTGCAGGCTGCCGACCTTGGCCTCGGAACCACCTATGTGGGCATGTTTGAGCCGGAGAAGCTGCAGGCTGCCTTCCCGGAGATGGCAGGACTGGTTCCCATTGCTATGCTGCCGCTGGGCTATCCTGCGGAAAACGCACGCCCCTCCCGCCTCCATGCCGACCGCAAGCCGCTGGAAGAAATGGTGAAGTACCTGTAAATATGTGAAGAAAAACTGCCCTGTCCGTTCTCTTTGAACGGACAGGGCAGTTTTCTTACAGCAGCTCCATGATTCTTCGCTTGTAGTGCAGAAACTCCGGCGAAAGCGGGAAATCCTTCCCCTGCTTCCGGGGGTTGTCGATGACGATCTCCCCAGCGATGCGGCCGGGCTGACCGGTGAGGAGATAAATGCGGTCAGAGAGCAGAATGGCCTCGTCGATGTCATGGGTGATAAACAGCGTGGACAGACGGATGCGCTCCATCACATCCAGATACCATTCATGCATGGCGGTCTTGGTAAGGGTGTCCAGCGCGGAAAACGGCTCGTCCAGCAGAGCCACATTCTGTGAGAAGAGATATGTCCGCAGCAGAGCTGCCCGTTGGCGCATACCGCCGGAGAGCTGGTGAGGCCACTGCTTCTCCGTTCCCTCCAGACCGAAGTCGGCAAAGTGTGCGGCAGCCTGCGCCCGCGCCTCCTGTTTGGAGACGCCCCGCAGCAGCAGCGGCAGCGCCGCGTTATCCACAATGGTACGGTAAGGCAGCAGCAGATCCTTCTGCAGCATATAACTGATACGCCCGGTTTTTCCGGTGATGTCCTCTCCATCCAGCAGCACCTGGCCGGAGTCCGGCAGGCTGAGACCGGAGATAATGTTGAACAGCGTGGATTTACCAGCGCCGCTGACGCCCAGCAGACACACCAACTCACCTTCTTTGAGTGTGATGGAGATGTTCTCCAGCACCTGTTTGTCTGCGAAGCGTTTGCTGACGCCTCTCACTTCCAGCTTGTTCATAGTGCTCCTTCTCAGCCGTTACGGCAGATAGTCGTTGGTAAATCCGGTATTTTCCGGGATGGTTTCTTCCACCAACCCGTGATCGTTCAGCCAGTTGAAAAATGCGTTCCAGCGATGGGCGTCAAAGATGCCCCACTGCTCTGCGTCGGCAGTATACTGCTCTGCCAGATAGTTCTGACTGGCATAGACCAGCTCCTGGTTGCTCTTCAGCTCCGGCGCGGCTTTCATGAGAATATCAGCGGCGTCAGTGGGATTTTCCATGGCGTATTCGTAACCCTTTGCCAGAGCGGCCAAAAAGGCTTTTGCCGTTTCCGGCTCTTCCTTCAGGAAGTTGTTTTCGGCAATGATAACGGGGGTATAGTAGTCAAACACCGGGTCAATGTCTGCGAAGGCGAAATAGTCGGTTTCCAGACCGGCCACTTCGCAGGCGATGCCCGCCCATGCGTAAAAGATCCAGATGGCATCCACGGAGCGGCTCTGCAGTGCGGAAACCTCATCTGTTACCGTGGAGGGGATCAGAATCACCTTGTCAAAATTACCGCCGTCGGCTTCCATGACGGTTTTCATGGTGGCCTTTTCCACCGGCAGATCCCATGTGGCGTATTGCTTTCCCTCCAGCCCCCTGGGAGTATGCATTCCCTCACCCTTCCGGGACACGATGCCGGAGGTGTTGTGCTGGATCACAGCGGCCACAGCGGTGATGGGCAGCGCGTCCTTACCGATAAGCGCGGGTGCCAGATAATCCTGGAAGGAAACGCCGAACTGTGCGCGGCCTGCGCCCACCAGCATTTCCGCGCCGCCCTCAGGAGGCTGCACCACTTCCACAGCAAGCCCGGCCTCTTCAAACCAGCCCTTCTCCAGTGCCACATACAATCCGGTGTGGTTGGTATTGGGCGTCCAGTCCAGAACAAAGGTGATTTTCTTCAGATCCCCGCCGTTGTCCCCGCCGCAGGCGGCCAGAGTCAGCAGCATGATCAGGATCAGAGTAAGAGAAAAAATCCGTTTCAGCATGATCGATCGCTTCTTTCTTTATAAGATTGGATGAGAGAGGATCAGGTTTCCTCCGGATCACGGGCGTAGGGCATGCATTTTGTCTGCAGCATGTCCACCAGAGCCATCAGCAGCAGGCTGATGGCGGAGATCAGAAGGATGACGGCAAACATCTTGTCAAAGGCGTAGGCCTTGCGCACCCGGGTCATGTAGACGCCCAGTCCCTGAAAGCCACCCAGCCATTCGGAGATGACGGCACCCACCACGGAGTACGCGGCGGCAATGCGCAGTCCCGAGAAGAACTGCGGCAGTGCGGCAGGACACTTGATGTAGCGGAAGATCTGCTGCCGGGATGCCCCCATGGAACGCAGCAGCGCCACGGAATCGTGATCCACGCCGCGGAAACCCTCCAGCATCCCCACCGCCATGGGAAAAAAGGTCACCAGCACGATGAGGATGATCTTGGGAGCCATTTCATAGCCGAACCACAGCACCAGCAGCGGCGCGATGGCCACGGTGGGGATGGTCTGGGTAATGACCAGAATGGGATAGAGGGCCCGGTACAGCCACTCAAAGGCGTCCATGCCCACGGCACATATAAAGCCCAGTGCCGTGCCGAGGATCAGGCCGTAAGCGGCTTCCTGCAGCGTGACGGCAGCGTGGCCGCACAGCTCGGGAAAGTCGGTGATCAGAGCCAGAACGATGTCCGTAGGCGCAGGCAGCATATATGCCGGCACCAGTCCGGTGACGCACACCGCCTCCCATACCAGCAGCAGTCCCGCCGTCAGAACCAGAGCAGGCCAATTATGCCGTATGATGTTTTGTAACTTTCCGGTCAATGGTCAGGACCTCTCCTTCCGGTTGATAAACCACCTTCACATAGGCGCTGACAGAGGGTGCGCCTGCCCGGATGGCCACATGCTGGCATTCCCTGACAATGTCCATCAGTTCATCATAGCTGTCTCCCTCGATGGTGGTCTCAAAGGGACCTACATAGCAGTTCAGTCCCGTGGACTTGATATAAGCGATGACCTCGTCCACGATGCGGATCAGCTCCTCATCGCTGTCCACCTTGGGCAGCACCTGAATGGCAACACTTGCAGTCATAGTATCTTCCTCTCTGAAGAATTTACGACGCCTGCTTCCGGTACGGCGGCAAAACAAAAAGCCCCTGCCAAATGCCGGCAAGGACTCTACCCCTGTGACCCGCGGATCGATCAGCACGCGCCACAGCCGATATGCTCCCTACGCTGGCATTACCCAGATCAGGTTCGAGGGTCACGGAAAACATCCGAATCTCAGCCCGTCGCTTCGGGCACCCCATTGTCGTGACTTTACGGTAGCACTTCGGAAAAATTTTGTCAAGACGTTTTTCTGCGGAATTGCAGTGTGTAAAAAGAAAATATTTTCCCGGGAAAACCGCTTGCCTGGTGTCATAATGGGACGGACAGTGCCGATACAATGACATACACCGGGGAGGGTGCAGGCCAACAGGGACATCTATTTTGTGAGTGAGGTGTATAGTCATGCTGGAAGTATCATTTGACATCATGCAAAGCTGTGCCATTGCCGCGGCGGTGGTCATGGTGGGAAGAGGCATTGTAAAACGGGTAAAGTTTTTTCAAACCTATTGTATCCCCGGCGTCATTGTCTGCGGCCTGCTGGTAAGTCTGACGCTGGGGCTGCTCCGGGGCGGCGGCATCCTGACGGTGAATTGGAACGTGGCGGTACTGAAGGAATGGTTCATGGATGTCTTTTTCACCGGTGTTGGACTGACGGCGTCGTGGAAGCTCATCAAAAAGGGCGGCGCGAAATTGTGTATGGGCATCGCTGTTACCATCATCGGACTGATTCTGGCGCAGAATGTACTGGGGATTGCCCTTGCCATTCCGCTGGGTCTGCACCCTCTGCAAGGTATCGGCATGGGTTCGCTTTCCCTGATGGGCGGCGTGGGCACCTCCGGCACCATTGCGCCCATGTATGAGGAACTGGGCGCGGAAAACGCCGTGGTCATCAGTGTCATGTGCGCCACCTTCGGCATGATTTTTGCCAGCCTTGTGGGCGGTCCGGTGGCTCGCGTACTTATCCGGAAGCATAAGCTGTCCGGCAACCGTGACGAGGTGGACGCCAGTGCCCTGAAGGAGCATTCCGTTACGCCTTTGAACGCCAAAAGTCTCATGGGCAGTGTGGCGCTGATCATTGTTTCCGCCGGTCTCGGCTCCTATATTTCCATCTGGGCTGGTACGATCCCCTACATTGAGTTCCCCTACTTCATCGGCTGTATGCTGGGCGGTGTCATCGTCCGCAACATTCTGGATCACACCTCCTATGAATTCCGCGAGGAGGAAGTGGAGACCTTCGGCTCCATCTGTCTGGATCTGTTTTTGGCCATGACCATGATGACCATTGATGTTACGAAGCTGGCCTCGGTGTTCGGCGCATTCGTCATCATTCTGGCAGCGCAGGTGGTGCTGATGATCCTGTGGGGGTATTTTGTCACCTTCAACACCTGCGGCAGAAACTATGACGCCGCTGTGATGGTGGCCGGACATATCGGCATGGGTCTTGGCTCCGGTCCCAACACCATGGCCAACGAGCGCGCCGTTATTGCGGAGTACGGCCCCTCCAATGTGGCGTGGGTCATCTTCCCGCCTTTTGCACTCATCGTGCTGGACATTGTGAACCCGATTTTCTGTTCTCTGGTGGCTCCATGGATCGCGTCTCTTGTATAAACGCAGAAAGACCCGCTTCGGCGGGTCTTTTCCTATCGCGGCAAACAAAAAAGGACATCCTTTCGGATGTCCTCCTGTTTGGCTCAAATTAGGCCATCTTGTTGAGCTTCAGGGTCATGGCGCTCTTGCGATGAGCAGCGGTATTCTTGTGCAGGATACCCTTAGCCACAGCCTGATCGACCTTCTTGACAGCAACCTTGTAAGCGCCATCGGCCTCGGTGCGATTGCCTTCTGCGGCAGCGACCTCGAACTTCTTGATGGCGGTCTTCAGTGCGGACTTCTCGGCCTTGTTGCGGGCGTTTCTCGCTTCGGAGATCAGAACGCGCTTCTTGGCAGACTTAATATTCGGCAAACCAAACACCTCCTTAGGCAAAATCCACATGTGAAAAGAAATTTCCACCGTGCAGAATGGTATTTTAGCACCAGTTGGACAAAAAAGCAAGAGTTTTTTTACATTTTTGTTATAAAAATTGCATATTGTGGTCAAAACCGTAAAAAATAGAACCCAAACACAAGATTTAGGGGCAGGAAGGAGAAAAAATGTGATCTGCAGAAGAACGGACCTCGCTTTGGAGGCCCATGAGTTGTGGAAGGAGTCCGCGGCGGAGACCACAAAACTCTCCGGCGTTCGTGCCGGAAAGCGGCGGCGAGAAGGCTATTCCGTCACGGCGGTGGAGATTCTGAACCGCGAAGGAGCGGATGCGCTGGGCAAGCCGGAGGGGCAATATATCACCATTGACTATACGGATTTCTGGCAGCGAAAGCCGGATTTTTTTGAACGTGGGGTGCGTGCGCTGGGAGGCGAGCTGAAGAGTCTGCTGCCGGAGGACGGCGCGGCGCTGGTGGTGGGTCTTGGCAACGCCGCCATGACGCCGGACGCCGTGGGGCCGGAGACGCTGCGGCATCTGCTGATCACCCGGCATCTGCTCTCTGCCATGCCGAAGCAGTTTGCCGGTTTTCGTCCTGTGTCGGCTCTGGCTGCCGATGTGCTGGGCAATACCGGTGTGGAGTCGGCGGAGTCCGTCCGTGGACTGGTGCGGGAAACATCGCCGGATTTTGTCATCGTGGTGGATGCTCTGGCTGCCCGCCGTACCGCACGGGTGTGCAATACGGTGCAGCTGAGCAGCACCGGCATTGTTCCCGGCTCCGGCGTGGGCAATCACCGGGCGGCGCTGAACGAGGAAACCTTGGGCGTGCCGGTCTTTTCCGTAGGCATCCCTACGGTGGTGGACGCCGTTACGCTGGCGGCGGATCTTCTGCAGGAGGCCGGGATTCCCCAGCCGGAGGAAACGCACCTGCAGGGGCATGGCCGCTCCATGACCGTTACGCCCCGCGACATCGACCGTCAGGTGCGTGATCTTTCCAAGGTGGTGGGCTACGGCATCAACTGGGCGCTGCAGGAGCTGGAGATCGCGGAGATCAACGCCCTGCTGTCATAAAGGAGAAACCGCGCCGTCAGGCGCGGTTATTTCTTAGGCGGATATGGAGTGGGATCGTCTGTCAGACCTGCCAGATAATCCATACTGGTTTCCAGTACCTGCGCGATTCTGCGGCACTGATCAAAGGTCATGTTGCGCTTCCCTGTTTCGATTTTTGAATAGTCGCTCTGGTCGATGCCGGTCAGCATCTGCATTTTGATTTGTGAATAACCGCGTTCTTTCCGCAGTGTTTTCATTGGCGTCATATTCATCACCCAATTAAATTATGCCCGTATGACCTATTGAAAATAGGGTGATTTAGACCTATAATCTAATATTGAGGTGATGGTTGTGGAAACTGAGCATGACTACAAAAGAGCCTATGAGATACTGCAGCAGGCTGTGAAGGACGCTGATCGCATTCTTCGGCAGGCGAATCTGCATGTATTCCTGCAGATGGAACGGGAAGCCGGCAGGCTGAATCCGGAGGCTGAAGAAGATGAAGGAGACCCGACCTGACGGCCGGGTCTTTCCTGTTCAGTCTTCCAGATCCAGCACCACGGGGCAATGGTCGCTGCCCAGCACTTCGTGCCAGATGTCGGCGCCCTTCACTCGTTCCATCAGCCGTTCGGACACGATGAAATAGTCGATGCGCCACCCCGCGTTGTTTTTCCGGGCGTTGAAGCGGTAGCTCCACCAGGAATACCGGCCTTCGGCGTCGGGGTGCAGACGTCGGAAGGTGTCGGCAAAGCCGCTGGAAAGCAGCTTTGTCATCTTTTCCCGTTCCTCGTCGGTGAAACCGGCGTTGCGGCGGTTGGTTTTGGGATTCTTGATGTCGATCTCCTGATGCGCCACGTTCAAGTCGCCGCAGTATATGACCGGCTTTTTGGCATCCAGCTCCATGAGATACTCCCGCAGGTCGTCCTCCCAAGCCATGCGGTAAGTCAGCCGCTTCAGCTCATCCTGAGAGTTGGGAGTATAGCAGCATACCAGATAGAAATCCGGGTATTCGGCGGTGATGATGCGTCCCTCGTGACGATGCTCATCGATGCCGAAATCATAGGTGACGTTCATCGGTTCCTGCCGTGTGAATACGGCGGTGCCGGAATAACCGGCCTTGTCGGCGCTGTTCCAGAAGCGGTGATAGCCGGGCAGGTCAAACTCCGCCTGCTCCGGGCGCATTTTCGTCTCCTGCAGGCAAATGATATCCGCGTCGGCAAAGGCGCAGAAGTCCAGGAACCCCTTGCCAAGACAGGCCCGCAGGCCGTTGACATTCCATGATACCAGTCGCATAATTTCTCCTCCAGATGTGTTTCTTTTTCCACATTGTACCCCGCCTGCGTGGAAAAAACAACAGCGGTATTGCCCTTTCGGGAAAAGCGTGTACACTGTTTTGATATTGACAAGACCCGTTTGTGCGGAAACGACATATGAGCGAGACTGCAGGCCGCGGCATAATAGAGTTGTAATTTCTGGCAGAATCCGATATAATGTTCTGTCAGACAAGTTATTACCGGCCCGCTTCCATTCGGCGCGGCCGTTGAAAAGGAGAAAGAACCAATGAAAAAGCCCTTCTATATCACCACACCCATCTACTATCCCTCCGACAAGCTGCACATCGGCCACACCTACTGCACCGTGGCCACCGATGCCATGGCGCGCTATAAGCGTCTGGCCGGCTATGATGTGATGTTCCTCACCGGTACCGACGAGCATGGTCAGAAGATCGAGACCAAGGCTAAGGAAGCCGGCGTCACTCCCCAGCAGTTTGTGGATAACATCGTGGAGGGCGAGGGCGGCATTCTGGATCTGTGGAAGCTGATGAACATTTCCAACGACCGCTTTATCCGTACCACCGACGATTACCATGTGTCCGCCATTCAGAAGATCTTCAAGAAGATGTATGAAAACGGCGATATCTACAAGGGTTCCTATAAGGGCAAGTACTGTACTCCCTGTGAGTCCTTCTGGACGGAGAGCCAGCTGAAGGACGGCTGCTGTCCCGACTGCGGCCGCCCCGTGGTGGACGCTGAGGAGGAAGCCTACTTCTTCCGCCTGAGCAAGTATGCCGATAAGGTGCAGGATCTGCTGGAGAACACGGATTTCCTGCAGCCCCGCAGCCGCGTCAATGAGATGGTGAACAACTTCATCAAGCCCGGTCTGGAGGATCTGTGCGTGTCCCGTACTTCCTTTACCTGGGGCGTGCCCGTGGACTTCGATCCCGGCCACGTAGTTTACGTCTGGGTGGACGCCCTCAGCAACTATATCACCGCTCTGGGCTATGACAACGACAAGTACGACGATTACAGCAAGTTCTGGCCTGCCGACTATCATTTCGTGGGCAAGGAGATCGTCCGCTTCCACTCCATCATCTGGCCCGCTATGCTCATGAGTCTGGGTGAGCCTCTGCCCAAGCATGTTTTCGGCCACGGCTGGCTGCTGCTGGACGGCGGCAAGATGTCCAAGTCCAAGGGCAACGTGGTGGATCCCTATATTCTGGCAGAGAAGTTCGGCGTGGATGCTCTGCGCTTCTTCCTGATGCGTACCTTCCCCTTCGGCTCCGACGGCAACTTCTCCAACGAGCTGCTGATCCAGACCATCAACGTGGATTTGGCCAACGATCTGGGCAATCTGGTGAGCCGTACCACCGCCATGGTGGGCAAGTACTTCGGCGGCACTCTGCCTGCCGGCTGCAAGGATTGGTCCGCACCCGAGAGCTTTGACACCGACCTGATCTCCATGGCCTCTGCCCTGCGTGGCGTGTACGAGGCACAGATGGAGTCCTGTGCACCCCACAACGCTCTGGCTGAGACCTTCAGGGTTATCCAGCGTGCCAATAAGTATATCGACGAGACCGCTCCCTGGGCTCTGGCCAAGGATATGGAGGCCAACGGCCAGCGTCTTGCCCACGTCCTCTACAACCTGCTGGAGACCACCCGCATCTGCGGCATCCTGCTGAGCCCCTTCATGCCCGAGAGCATGGAGAAGCTGTTCGTCCAGATCGGTGCCGCTGCGGAGATGCAGACCTGGGATTCCGCCGCTGTCTGGGGCACCCTCAGCGATACCGCTGCCGTTACCAAGGGCGAGAACCTGTTCCCCCGCATCGACATGGAGAAGGCGCTGGCCGAGCTGGAAGCCGCTGCCGAGGCTGCCAAGAAGGCCGCCATGCCCGCTCTGGAGATCGAGCCCTATGCCGCGGAGAATGTGGATTTTGACACCTTCTGCAAGAGCGACTTCCGCGCCGTGAAGGTCAAGGCCTGCGAGAACGTGAAGAAGTCCGAAAAGCTGCTGAAGTTCACTCTGGATGACGGCACCGGCAAGGATCGCCAGATCCTCTCCGGCATTGCCAAGTACTACAAGGCTGAGGAACTGGTGGGCAAGACGCTGCTTGCCATCGTGAACCTGCCCCCCAGAAAAATGATGGGTCAGGAATCCTGCGGTATGCTGATCTCCGCCGTTCACACCGAGAAGGGTGAGGAGAAGCTGAATCTCGTCATGCTGGATGACAAGATCCCTGCCGGCGCCAAGATGTGCTAACCACGAAAAATCCCGGCGGATACAAGTACTTCTCCACCGTCGCGGCAAAACGATTCCCGGGCGCTTCGCACCCGCCAATCGTGCCGCTTCCTCGAAACAGCCTCGCTCCTCCCGCCGCTGGCGGCGCATCGGCTGTTTCCCTGCCGGCGCCAGGATGTGCTGATTTTCCCAATAACAAAGACCGCCGCCGGAGCATTTGCTCCGGCGGCAGTTAACTTTTACAGGCATAGAACGGGGGTGTTGGCCGCAGGTAGGAATTCTGGCGGCAGATTTTCTTTTTTCAGCACTACCGGCGTGATGTTTCCGTTGAAAAACACCCCGGTATCCCCGGCAATCTCTCCGCCGAACTTTCGCAGGATATGAACGGTGGCGTCTCGGGAGTCGGTGCGGATCACGTTGATCCCTGTGGCGAAGGCTGCGGGGATGGCGGTCTCCAGCAGCCGCGTGGCGATATGACTGCCCCGCAGGCCGGGAGCCACTGCCAGTCGGCCCATGTGCCATTCCTCGCCGTCCCGGTACAGAGCAACTGCTGCGGCAATACGACCCTCCTGCCGGATGCACCACCAATAGGGATTGTTTTCTGCCGGAATGGGGATCAGTTCACGGGGGATGGACTGCTCCCCTGTAAACACGCTGCTCACCAGCGCCATGATTTCCGCCATGTCATCTTCTGCGGCTCTCTGTACAGTAGTCATGCCCGATCCTCTCCTTGTCTGTAAAGCGGCTGCTCAGGTCTTGATGCGTACCACAGGGATGAGAACCTTGTCCCAATAGACCAGATCATCCCGCAGGGTAAAGCCCTGTTCTCCCCAGAAGGCATTGCCGCCCTCGTTTTTGCCGAATGCCACCAGTGTCACCTTGACGATGCCTTCGGCCTTCAGTGCGGCCAGAACAGCCTCCGTCAGAGCGGCGGCAATGCCCTGTCTGCGGGCATCCACAGCCACGGCAGCATGATGAATGTATCCCCGGCGTCCGTCGTGACCGCCCAGGATAACGCCCACGACCCTGTCTCCCTCTTCTGCTACAAAACAGGAGGTGGGATTTCGGTCCAGAAACTTGCCGATCCCCTCCGGAGAATCGTCAGTGGTATTCAGCGCTACGCCGGGGCAGGAAAGCCACAGCTGATATACGGCCTCATAATCGCTCTTTTGCATCCGTCGGATCTGCATATGGAAAACGCTCCTTTTCCAATCAATTTCTCTGTTCGTTCACAATAGCACATCCTGCCGTGTTTTTCAACGGCCGCCTGCCTTGCAATCCTGCTGCAAACCACCTATAATAAATGGAACAAGATTCCCGGAGGTCGCTATGATTTTCGATACCCATGCTCATTATGATTCCGGCAGCTTCCATGCTGACCGTGATGAAGTCCTTTCCTCCCTGCCTGCTGCCGGTGTAGCATTGGTGGTGAATCCCGGCTGTGATGTGGAAAGCTCCCGGCAGGCTGTTGCTCTGGCGGAGCAGCATCCCCATGTCTATGCCGCCGTGGGCATTCATCCCGGCGACTGCGATGACTGCACGGAGGAGGACATTGCCGCTATCCGCACTCTGGCCGCCCATGCGAAGGTGGTGGCCATCGGTGAGATCGGTTTGGACTACTACTGGAAGGACAATGCGCCGAAGGAGTTCCAGCAGGACATTTTCCGCCGTCAGCTGGCGCTGGCGGAGGAGCTGGACCTGCCGGTCATCGTCCATGACCGTGAGGCCCATGGTGATACGTTGGCTGTGGTGAAGGAGTTCCCCCATGTCCGCGGCGTGTTCCACTGCTTCTCCGGCTCGCCGGAAATGGCGGAGGAGCTGATCAAAATGGGATGGTATCTTGGCTTTGACGGCCCCATCACCTATAAAAATGCCCGCCGCAGCCCGGAGGTGGTGGCAGTGACCCCGCTGGATCGCATTGTCATCGAGACGGATGCTCCCTACCTGACGCCGGAGCCCTTCCGGGGCAAGCGGAACGAGTCCACCAAGCTTTCCTACGTTGTGGAAAAGCTGGCGGAGTGGAAGGGCGTTTCTCCTGCTGAGATGGAGGAGATCACCCTGCAAAACGGCAGACGCCTCTTCGGACTGGAGGACTGAACATGGAAAAGAATATTCTTCGCCGTCTGACGGAGGCCGGCTGGGAGCCGGAACTGGCATCCGCCTGTGTGCCCCGGCTCATTCCCATTCTGGAGCGGGCGGCGGCCTGTGATGCCCGCCCCTGTATTATGGCGCTGGACGGCCCCGCCGCCTCCGGCAAAACCACGCTGGCAGAAATGCTGAAGACCCTGCTCCCTGCCGACGTAGTCCACATGGACGATTTTTTCCTGCCCATTCCCCTGCGTACGCCGGAGCGGTTTGCCCAGCCCGGCGGCAACGTCCATTATGAGCGCTTTCGTGAGGAGGTGCTGCCGCGGCTGCGGCAGCCGGATGGCTTTTCCTACCGCCGGTTTGACTGCTCTGTAATGGACTTTCGCGGTGAGCGCACTGTGGGCACGCTGCCCTTCCGCATTGTGGAGGGTTCCTACAGCACCCATCCTGCGCTGGGTTGTTATGCGGACATCGTTGTCTTCTCGCAGGTAGACCCAGAGGAACAGATGGCGCGGATTCTGCGACGCAGCGGCCCTGAGAAGGCAGAGCGCTTCCGTCGGGAATGGATTCCGCTGGAGGAAGCTTATTTTTTCGCCTATGATATCCGGAAGCAGGCAGACCTCTGCTGCTGACAGAGCAAAGGAGGCGTTGCATTTTGCAACGCCTCCTTGAAAGTCCGCAAGAAGTTTATGACTTCTTGCGGACTTTTCGTCTGCGGACGGGTGATTTGAACCGTGACAGCCCAGGCTGCCTTCTCTTGCCGCTGCGCGGCAATTCACCTTGTGGGGGGCTCCAAGACCGACCCCTTCACACATCCCCTGCCAGGAGTGCATGCTCCTCTTGCAGGTATTTCTATTTTGCAACAGACCCTTTTCATGGTGTGCTCAGCAGGACTTCCGCCATGGTTTTGGCAAAGAGCCGGGCGGCCAGCATAGCCTCGTCAGGGGAGTTGCCTGCCGCGCCCACTTCCACCAGCAGTGACCCGGTGGTGGTGTGCTGATTGTATCGGGAGCTGCGCAGCAGCATGGGGCGCATCAGGGTGGGATACTTCTCCAGAAGGCTTTCCTGCAGCGCGGTACCCAGCTTCAGATTTTCCATCCAGTTGGGATGCGCCAGTCCTCCGGCGCTGCTTCCCATCACCAGTGTCAGCTGAGCGGCAGTCCCCTGTCCCTCAATGACGGATACCACCTTATATTCATTGCCATTTGCATCCTCAATGGCATCCCGGTGTACATCCAGCACAAAGCGGATGGACGGGTAGTCCTTCAAATATTGGTTAATGGACTCCAGCGAGCGGTCATAAGCGCCGGAATACTGGGGATAGTCGTGCATATTCCGGTCGTGGATCACCGAGAGTCCGGCCTGTGCCAGCACCCGTGCCATTTCATCTCCGATGCCCACCACGTTGCAGCGGCTGTCGGTGGTGCGGTGATCGCCGGACCAGATGATGTCGCTGTCATCCACCGGCGTATAGGCCTCACTGCCGTGGGTGTGGACAATGAGGATCTGGGGCGCCTCGTCGGTAAGTCTGGCGTCAAAGGGCTCTCTCAGTGTTTCCGCATCCAGCGTGTAGCTGGTGGTGTTGCTGATGTAAACCCGCCCGCAGACGGTGTAGCCGGATGGATCGGTAGGCACCAGTGTTCGGGCAGGAATGCCGTTGTCGGTGAAATCCAGATCATTTTCCGGAGTGATTGTCGGCGCAGGCGGCGAAACCACTGGCGTTTCTCTGACCGGCTCCGTCACATCGGTGATCTCCGGCGGTGGGTCGGAGGAGGGGATGTCGTCGCCGCTTTCCCGTGACCAGAGCGCCGTTACCTGTGCCCGTGCGGAGAGAAGGATGGGGGATTCTCCCAGTACCATCACCGCAGCGGGAGAAAGGCCGTCATTTGGCCACAGGTCTGCCAGCTCCCAGCGCAGCAGTGTCATCGGCGAGGAAAGCTCTTCCCGCAGCGATGCGGCCGCCGCCGACAGAGTTTTGCTGCCGGCGGTGATGGCGGCAGTCCAGAGTGTCACAGCGGCTGCGGCCAGAGCCAGCAGCCGCTGTCTGAACCGTATAGTGCGCTTGTGGGAGGCCACGGGCATCCCTCCTTCCGGGACAAACCTATGCCCGTCCCGGAGGAAATATGCACCTGCTGGTCAGAATCGGCCGTAAAAATCCTGAGCGGCGTCGAAAAACTGCTGCATGGCGTGAGAAAACACGCGGTTTTTCCGCCAGACCAGACCCAGCTTTCGCTTTTCTGCAGGATATGTGATGGGGATATATGTCACATTTCCGGTGTCTGTTTTCCGGGCAGACAGCCGGGTGGTAACGCTGATGCCATGGCCATCGGCCACCATATGATCGCGGAGGGTGTAGTCGCATACCATGATGACCCGGGGTGTCACACCCGCCTGTGCAAACAGGGAGTCGGTGAACTGCTGGAGATTGGTGCTGGCTTCCAGATTAATAAAGCCCTCGTCGCGGCACTGACGCAGATCGATGACTTTCTCCCTGGCAAGCGGATGGGAATTTGGAACCAGAATCACCATGTCGTCTTCGTACAGAGTGTGGTACTGAAGCTTGGCGGCAGACAGCTGATCGATGCCGTTGAGACCGCCCAGATACAGGTCAATGGTTCCGTCCAGCAGCCTGTCCACATACTGAAAACCTTCTGCGGAGAAACGGTTCACCTGAATGTCCGGGTGCTGCTGGGCAAACTCCTGAAAAACCTCCGTCCATACATAGGGGCTCAGCATTCCCAGATTCAGGGTGCCGGAGTCGGTCTGCTGCATGGAGTCTAGGGTGTGCTTTCCGTTCTCCAACGCCAAAAAAGCGTCCTCCACGAAGGACTTGTATGCTTCGCCGTAGGGCGAGAGGGTGATGCTTCGCCCTTTCCGGATGAACAGCGGGACGCCCAGCTCCGTTTCCAGTTTTCGGATGGTGGCGCTGAGAGACGGCTGTGAGATGTGCAGCAGCTCTGCTGTTTTGGACACATGCTGAATGCTGGCCAGCTTCAGAAAATACTGCAGCTGCAGAAGATCCATAAAAACACCCCACATATAGATTGAAATTTATAGTTATATAATTAATTATATCTTGGACTTTATGATATGTCAAAGGTATACTGAAACTGCATTGGAATCCTTTATGCATTGATAAGGAGGAATTTATGGAAAAGAGAACCATTCGTATCGGTGTTGACGTGGGCGGCACCAACACCGATATCTGCGCCATTGACGAGAACACCGGCGCATTGATGGTATACAAGCTGCCCTCTTCTCTGTACGACCAGTCCGCAGCCGTGGTGGAAGGCGTCCGCGTCATCGCCGGGGAGTACGGCTTCCGCGGCGAGGATGTCAGCCGTTTTATGCACGGTACCACTGTGGCCACCAACGCCATTCTGGAGGGCCGCGGCGCAAAGACCGCGCTGATCACCACCGGCGGTTTCCGCGACCTGCTGGAGATCGGCCGTCAGAAGCGTCCCCACCTGTATGATCTGCAGGCGGATAAGGCCCCGACTCTGGTGAGCCGTGACCTGCGCTTTGAGATCACTGAGCGTCTGGACTACAAGGGCAAGACCGTGCGAGAGATCAGCCGTGAGGAAGTGGAGAAGATCGTGGATGCCATCCGCGAGCAGGGTGCCGAGGCCGTCGTGGTCACCCTGCTGAACTCCTATCTGAACCCCGAGAACGAGGCGTTCGTGAAGGGTATTATTCAGGAGAAGTATCCTGAGGCATTCCTCACCGTTTCCAGTGACCTCTCCCGCCAGTTCCGCGAGTTCGAGAGACTGTGCGGCGCGGTGCTCAACTCCTTCGTTGGCCCCGAGGTCAAGAAGTACATGAACAACCTGAAAAAAACGCTGGAGTCCATCGGCATCACCAGTACTTATATCAACCATTCCAACGGCGGTCTGATGTCCATTGACGAGTCTATGAAGTTCCCGGTGAAGACTGCTCTGTCCGGCCCTGCAGCCGGCGTGGTAGGCGCTCAGTACATCTGCGACCTCATCGACGAGAAGGACATCATCACCGTGGATATCGGCGGCACCAGCACCGACATCAGCCTGGTGGTGGACGGCCGTCTGGAAGCCTCTGACGAGAAAGCCATCAGCGGCTATCCCGTGCGCATCCCCTCCATCGACATTTCTACCATCGGTGCCGGCGGCGGCAGTATCGGCTGGATCGACAGCGGTGGAATCCTGAAGGTTGGTCCCCGCAGTGCCGGTTCCTATCCCGGCCCCGCCTGCTACAACCTGGGCGGTAAGGAAGCGGCCATCACCGACGCTCGCGTGGTGCTGGGCCACCTGAATCAGGAGGCTCTGTTGGGCGGCCGTCTCCCCATCAAGGCGGAGAATTCCCGCGAGGCTGTGGGTGCTCTGGCTGAGAAGCTGAACATGGAGCTGTTGGAGACTGCCCGCGGCATCATCGCCGTCAGCAACGCCAACATCTGCCGTGAGATCAAGAACGTTACCGTTGCCAAGGGCTACGATCCCAGCGAATTCTGCCTGGTGGCCTTCGGTGGCGCCGGCCCCCTCCACGCAGCCGAGCTGATGGAGGAAATGGCCATCCAGAAGACGCTGGTTCCCAAGACCCCCGGCCTGCTGGCCGCCTATGGTCTGCTCACCGAGAATATGCGCCGTGACTTCGTCCAGACCTACGTGATGGATCTCTCCGAGGATTGCGCAGCCATCCTCTCACAGCAGTTCGGCGCACTGGAAGCTGCCGCTGACGTGTGGTTCGACGAGGAGAAGATCGACCCCGCCATGCGCAGCCGCGAGTACTTCCTGGATATGCGTTATAAGGGACAGAACCACGAGATCCGCGTGCCCGTGGAGCGTGACGCCATCGGCTCTGCCGAGAGCCTGCGTGCTGCATTTACCGCAGCTTACGAGCGTCTGTACTCCTTCAGCTCCAAGGACACCGTCCAGATCGTCAACTTCGGTCTTTCCGCACTGGGCGATATCGTCTATCCCGCCATCACCGAAGATCCCTACGCCGGAGAAGACTGCTCCGCAGCCATCATCGGCAGCCGTCACGTCTATGTGGGCGGCGGCAAGTTTGAAGATTACGCCCTCTATGACCGCGAGCTGCTGCACAACGGCAACGTGGTTCAGGGTCCCGCCATCGTTGAGCAGATGGACTCCACCACCATCATTCTCTCCAACCAGAAGGCCACGGTGGACCGTTACCTCAACATGATGATCACAAGAAAGGACGGATGAGCGAGATGGCAATGAAAGAGATCAACTCTATCGAGCTGGAGATCATCTCCAACGGTATTACCTCCATTGCTGAGCAGATGGGCGTCATTCTCGCCAAGACCGGCTACAGCACCAACATCAAGGAGCGCAAGGACCTGTCCGTGGCAGTGTTCAGCCCCGAGGGCAAGCTCCTGTCTCTGGCCCAGCACATTCCTCTGCATTTCAGCTCCCTTTCCGGCGCTGTGGAGGTGCTGACCCAGAAGTATCGCACCGAGGATATCCACGACGGTGACGTGTTCATCGCCAACGACCCCTATGCCGGCGGCGGTTCCCACCTGCCGGACATCGTTCTGCTCAAGCCCGTGTTCCATCAGGGCAAGCTGGTGGCCTTCATGGTCAACACCGGCCACCACGCTGACAAGAGCCGCAAGGGTCCCACCATCTTTGATGAGGGCCTGCGTATCCCTCTGGTGAAGCTCTACAGCCGCGGCGAGCTGGTGCAGGACGTGATGGATCTCATCATGCTGAACTTCCAGATGAAGTACGAGCGTCAGGGCGACCTGAACGCCCAGATCATCACCAACCAGTTCGGTGCCGATAAGCTCAAGGAGTTCATCGACCGCATCGGCATGGATACCTATGAGGCTTTCTGCCAGAAGTGGCTGGAGTACGGCGAGCGCAAGGCCCGCGTGGCCATCGCCGAGCTGCCCGACGGTGAGTATTGCTTCGAGGATTATCTGGACGACGATGGCGCCGGCACCAAGAACATCCTCCTCAAGACCAAGATCATCATCAAGGGCGACCAGATCACCTTTGACTTCACCGGCTCCGCTCCCCAGAGCAAAGGCCCCCACAACTGCGTGCCCTGCGCATTGAAGGCCACGGTGTACTATTCCATGCTCTCCATTCTGGACAGCACCATCCCCGCCAACTCCGGCTTCTTTGACAGCATCAACGTGGTGGCTGAGCCCGGCAGCATCGTCTGGGCACAGGAGCCCGCTCCCACCTCTGACCGTGAGACCACGGCCCAGCGCATTGCGGACGTGATCTTCGGTGCTTTCTCCAAGATGGATCCCAAGCGTGTTGCCGCCGCCGGCAACGGCGCCATGAGCTACTTCTTCTTCGCCGGTAACGACAAGCGCTCCAACCAGCCCTATGTGTACGTGGAGACCATCGGCGGCGGCTCCGGCGCCCGGTACAACAAGGACGGCATGGACGCAGTCCATGTCCACATGACCAACACCTCCAACCTCCCCGTGGAGGCGCTGGAGATGGAATATCCCCTGCTGGTGGAAAAGTACGCCCTGTCTGAAAACAGCGGCGGCCCCGGCAAGTACCGCGGCGGCATGGGCATTGTCCGCACCATCCGCATTCTGGAAGAAAGCGGCGACTCCATGCTGGTCAGCGCCGCCACCGAGCGCAGCATCATCAAGCCCTGGGGTCTGGAAGGCGGTCAGGGCGGCGGCAACGCCAGCATCCGTGTGTACCGTGACGGCAAGTGCATTCTGGATAACCCCAAGCCTCGCAACGTGGTCCTGCAGACCGGCGACGTGGTGGAGATGATCACCGCAGGCGCAGGCGGTTACGGCGACGTGCAGGAGCGCGATCCCCAGCTGCTCCGCAAGGAACTGCGGGAGGGCATCATCGACGAGGCATGGCTGGCCGCAGCCGGCGTGAAGCTGGACTGATCCCCAGCCCCACAAAAAATTAAGGCAGGTACCTGCCTTATGCTCTATGGCACATAGAGCATAACAGCAAATTCACCCCTCATACCTCAGCCGCCCCAACGGGGCGGCATGAGACCTATTCCCCGGACGGTCTTTCTTCTGTGCATGCGGAATAAAGATAAAAAATCTAAACAGTGGAGGCAAAAAGAATGAAGAGAACAGTTGCACTGATCCTGGCCCTGGTCATGACCATGGCACTGGTGGCCTGCGGCGGCGACAAGCCCACCAGCAGCACGCCCACTGCCCCCAGCAATCCTACCGAACCCAGCAATCCCACCCCCAGCAACCCCAGCACCAGCACACCCGCTGAAGACCCCGACGCATGGAAGTACGGCGGCACCTTTATCGCCGCTTCCAGCAACGCCACCAGCACTCAGGACCCCCATGATGGTGCAGGTTCTCTGGGCAACAGCCGCTGGATGGACAGCATCTATGAAGGCTTCCTGTGCAAAAGCGTTGAAGGTGTCTACTATCCTCAGG